>CACIRC010000004.1 GCA_902588895.1 uncultured Pelagibacteraceae bacterium | reverse complement strand
TTAATGGGGAAATAAAAAATAATAAAAACCTTAATATAAATAACTTTATTATCAATGAAGAAAATAATAACATTAAAATTAAGAATTTATTTCTTAACGATTCTAATCAAATAATAAAAATTGATCAGGCGAATTTTAATTATTTAGATTCAGATAATAGAAAAAATAATTACAATATAAAAAAAGTACAGGGCCAAAATTATTTAATTGATGGAACTTTATTTAATGCAAATTCTTTAATTTCTAATTTACTAAATGCTGATGATAAAAAAGAAAATAATCTTTTTGAAAATAACGTAAGTATAGACCTAAATTTTGACGAAGTTTACTTGGATAAAATATACTTTGTGAAGAATTTAACTGGAAAGATTAACATTGTTAATAATAAAGTTGAAGAAGCAGATATTTTAGCCTTTTATAACAATTCACAAAATATAAAATTTACAATTAAATCAAATGAGCAAGGTGAAAAAATTACTACTCTTTTCTCATCTAAGGCAAAACCCTTAGTGGATAGATATAAATTCATTAAAGGATTTAAAGATGATAGAGAAGGATATCTAGACTTTTACTCTTTAAAAAAAGACGGAGTTTCAACTTCTAAATTAGTAATTGATAATTTCAAAGTTAAAGAAATTCCAGCGCTAGCCAAGTTGTTAGCTCTTGCATCTCTTCAAGGAATAGCAGACTTACTTACAGGAGAGGGGATTAGATTCACAGATTTAGAAATGAATTTTACTAATCAAGATAAACTTATGAAAATTCAAGAGTTATATGCAATTGGTCCAGCAATATCTATTTTATTGGAAGGATACATTGAGGAGAATAAATTAATTAGTTTAAGAGGAACTTTGGTTCCAGCGACAACAATAAATAGATCTATTGCTTCATTACCTTTACTCGGAGATCTACTGATTGGAAAGAAAGTGGGCGATGGTGTTTTTGGAGTCAGCTTTAAAATTAAAGGTCCCCCTAAAAATTTAGAAACTACTGTAAATCCTATAAAAAGTTTAACACCCAGGTTTATTACTAGAACTTTAGAGAAAATTAAAAAAAATTAATTTAATTCTATTTTAATATGTCTTTTTTTTCCAAGGGAAAGTTTAAGATAATTATCTTTAAATAAATTTTTATTAATTTCAAATTTCTCATCTGAAATAACATCGTCATTTATTTTTACCGCGTTGCCTTTTATAAGTCTTCTGATTTCGCTTTTCGAGTTTTCTAGTTTAGATAATAATACAAGCTCTACTATATTTATTTTTTCTTCTATTTTATTTGATTGAATATTAACTTTAGGTAGGTTTGAACCCAAAGTATTTCCGGAGAAAGCTTCTTTTGCTGCTTGCTCAGAATTTTTAGCTGCCTCCTTTCCATGTAACATTTCTGTGGTTTTATTCGCAAGTAGTATTTTTAATTCATTTATATCTTTATTTTTAATTGTTTCTATTTCCTTAATTTCAATTTCAGTAAACATTTTTAAAAATTTAATTACATCTCTATCATCTACGTTTCTCCAAAATTGCCAATAATCATAAGCTGATAAATATTTTTCATCTAACCAAATAGCTCCACTTTCAGTTTTTCCCATTTTAGTACCAGTTGCTAGTGTAATTAACGGAGTTGTTAAACCAAAGGTTTGATTATTTGAATATCTTTTAATTAGCTCAACACCATTAACAATGTTTCCCCATTGATCTGAACCTCCGATTTGTAAGACACAATTTTCTTTCTTATTTAATTCAAGAAAATCATATGCTTGTAAAATCATATAATTAAACTCCATATAGCTCAGAGATTGTTCTCTATCTAATCTGAGCTTTACACTATCAAATGTTAGCATTCTATTTATAGTGAAATGTTTTCCGATATCTCTC
Organism: uncultured Pelagibacteraceae bacterium; assembly: GCA_902588895.1. Taxonomy (GTDB): domain Bacteria; phylum Pseudomonadota; class Alphaproteobacteria; order Pelagibacterales; family Pelagibacteraceae; genus Pelagibacter. The sequence continues at coordinate 77,835 of CACIRC010000004.1, read as the reverse complement.
AAAAATGAAATATAATTTAAATCTTTAAGCCAAGTGTAATTGTTTACAAATATTGGCTTTGTATTTGGATCATCATTATCTAAAAATTTTTTTAAAATATTTTTGATATTTTTAATATTTTTTTCAATCTCTTCTTCACTTAATATTTTTCTAGTTTTATCTTTACCAGATGGATCCCCTATTCTTGTAGTTCCTCCACCAAGTAAAGCTATTGGTCGATGTCCATTTTTTTGAAGTAGTCTTAAACACATTATTTGCAGTAAGCTACCCACATGTAAGCTTTCAGCTGTACAATCAAAACCTATATAACCTTTTATCTTTTCTTCATCTAACTGTTTAGATAATTCATTTTCACTTGTGCATTGATAGAAAAAACCTCTATCTTTAAATTCTTTTAAAAATTTATTCATAAGTTTATAATTACAATATACAAATTTTTTTTAAAAAACATATCAATGAAAAAAAAATTATATACCGCAATTGGACTTATGAGCGGAACATCTATGGATGGTATTGATTTATCTATAATTAGTTCAGATGGATACGATGAATTTTCAAACATTTTAGATGATTATTATGAGTATGATAAAAATCTTCAGGATCATTTAGTTCGATTAAGAGATTTAATCTTAACAAAGAAGGACCTTTCACAAAATTCTGAAAATTTAAGAGAATTAGAGCGTAATTTAACTCTTTTTCATGCTAACGCAGTTAATCAAACATTAAAAAAATATAGAAATCCAATTGATTTGATAGGTTTTCATGGTCAAACAATTTTTCATAACCCACACGAGAAGATTACCAATCAATTAGGAGATGGGAAATTGTTATCTCAAATAGTCAAAAAAAAAGTTGTATATGATTTTAGACAAGCGGATATTCAAAATGATGGTCAAGGTGCACCCTTAACACCAATTTTTCATTATATTTTATCAAAAAAAATTAATCAAAATTTTAATATTAAATTTCCAATTGGTTTCTTGAATATTGGTGGTATAGCAAACGTTACAAAAATTATTAATGATTCAGATAATTTTAAAAATACCCTTTCTGCTTTTGATATAGGCCCTGGTAATTGTTTAATTGATGAATGGGTAAGAAATAATTCCAATAAAAAATTTGATACAAATGGTGAATTAGCTAAAGCAGGGAAAGTTGATCAATTAATTTTAAATCAGGCAATAGATAATTTTAAAATAAATTCTTACTCTCAGTCATTAGATGTTAAAAATTTTGATGTATCTTTTGCAAGAGGTTTATCTTTAGAGGATGGTTGTGCTACTATAACAGATTTTACAGCATATTTAATTGCAGAAGGATTAAAACATATTAGTGAAAAAAACAGTATTAAATTTTTACTCTGCGGTGGTGGAAGAAAAAATAAATACTTAATAAATAGCATCAAAAATTATATATCAAACGAAAATAAAATTGGTTTGGAAAATATAGATAATTACCATTTAAATGGTGATAATATAGAATCTCAGGCATTTGCATTTTTAGCTATAAGGTCTTTTTTAAATTTACCAATTTCTTTTAGTACTACTACCGGATGCAAAGAATCTACTGTTGGTGGTAAACTCGCAAAAAATTTTTAATAAAGCGCTGTTTCTTTTTTTATATATTTATCAAGATTTTTAACTAAAGTATTACTTGTTTTTGAGAAGAAATGATTAGCTTCTGAAATTGCATTAAATTCTACTTTTATTCCTTTTTGTATACTTAATCTTTTGTCTAGTTCAGTAATATATTCTAATGGCACTAATTCGTCTTTCTTACCATAAACAACCAATCCAGAAGTTGGACATGGAGACAAAAAAGAAAAATCATAAACATTCGGTTGTGGTGAAATAGCTATAAATCTATTTATTTCCGGTCTTCTCATCAATAACTGCATTGCGATTAAAGAACCAAATGAAAAACCCGATACCCAACATTGAGAATTGTCAAAATTTTCTCTTTCCAACCAATCTAAAGCTGCCGCTGCATCAGCAAGTTCTCCTTGGCCATTATCAAATTCTCCATCGCTTTTACCTACACCTCTGAAATTTACTCTACAAACTGAAAAATCATTATCCATAAATGCATGAAAAGTATCTACTACTACTTTATTATTCATAGTTCCTCCATATTGAGGATGGGGCTGTAATACTAAAGCAATTGGTGATGTATTTTTTTTACTTTTATAATATTTAGCCTCAAGTCTTCCTGCGGGACCAGGAATAAATATTTCTAATATTTTGTTATCCATAAGCGATATTGATTATTATTCTCAAAAAAAATGTACGTTTATCACAAGTCAGCGACAATATGTTAGTTTTTTTTTGTAATCTAATCTTGACCATTTTAGTCAGGTATGTATAAAAATCCACAATTTAAGGGTAAAAAATGAAACTTACATCAAAAGGCAGATACGCGGTAATGGCATTAGTGGATTTAGCTAGGTTTGATAATATCAATCCGGTTTCGCTAAGAGACATATCATTAAGACAAGGTATATCTTTAGATTATCTAGAACAAATTTTTTCTAAATTAAAAAAAAACGAAATTGTTAAAAGTATCAGAGGAACTCAGGGAGGATATGTTCTTAATAAAAACCCAAACGACATTAAATTAACAAATATATTAAACGCTGTGGATGAAAAAGTAAAAACCGTTCAATGTAAAAAAGAATCAAAAAGAGGATGCAATGGCAAAGCCACAAAGTGCATTACTCATAATTTATGGGACGAATTAGAGATACACATAAATACATTCTTTGAAAATAAAAGCCTAAAAGATTTATTAAACAACAACAAAGAAACAAGAGTTTAGAATGGATAACAGACAAAAAGAAATAAATAATTTAAAAGACTACAAATATGGTTTTTCTACGGATATTGAAAATATTCAAGCCCCAAAAGGTTTGAATGAAGATGTTATTAAATTTATTTCCAATATCAAAAAAGAACCTGCGTGGATGCTTGAGTTTAGATTAAAAGCTTTTGAAAGATTTCAAGTATTAAAAGAACCGGATTGGCAGAAACCTAAGTTTCCAAAAATAGATTATCAAGATTTATATTATTACTCTGCCCCTAAAAGCATGAAAGATAAACCCAAGAGCTTAGATGAACTGGATCCCAAACTTTTAGAAACTTATAAAAAACTTGGAATCCCTTTGCAAGAGCAAGCGAGATTAAATGGAATAGCTGTTGATGCTGTATTTGATTCAGTTTCTGTAGCTACTACTTTTAAAGATGAATTAACCAAACAAGGAATTATCTTTTGCCCTATATCAGAGGCAATTCAAAATCACCCTGAATTAGTAAAAAAATATTTAGGCTCTGTAATCCCAACAAGTGATCACTTTTTTGCAACATTAAATTCAGCAGTTTTTACAGATGGTTCTTTTGTATACATTCCAGAAGGTGTTAGATGTCCGATGGAACTATCAACTTATTTTAGAATTAATGCATCTAATACTGGTCAATTTGAAAGAACTTTAATTATTGCAGATAAAGGAAGTTATGTTAGTTACTTAGAAGGATGTACAGCTCCAATGAGAGATGAAAATCAATTACATGCTGCTAATGTAGAATTAATTGCACTTGATGATGCAGAAATAAAATATTCAACCGTACAAAATTGGTATCCAGGCGATAAAGATGGAAAAGGTGGGATTTATAACTTTGTAACAAAAAGAGGTTTGTGCAAAGGAAAAAATTCTAAAATTTCCTGGACACAAGTTGAAACAGGTTCTGCAATTACCTGGAAGTATCCTAGTTGTATCCTAAAAGGAGATAATTCTGTTGGTGAGTTTTATTCAATAGCTATTACTAACAACCACCAGAAAGCAGATACAGGTACCAAAATGATCCATTTAGGCAAAAATACTAAAAGTAAAATAATTTCGAAAGGAATATCAGCTGGTAGTTCAGATATGACTTATAGAGGTTTAGTTGATATTTCATCAAAAGCAAAAAATTCAACTAATTATACTCAGTGCGACTCTTTATTAATGGGTAACAAATGCGGAGCTCATACTGTGCCTTATATAAAAAATAAAAATTCTGAGTCCAATATTGCTCACGAGGCAACCACATCCAAGATAAGTGAAGAGCAGTTACATTATTGCCAACAAAGAGGATTAAATCCAGAGGAAGCTGTCGGCTTAATTGTTAACGGTTTTTGTAAGGAAGTGTTGCAACAACTGCCTATGGAATTTGCTGTAGAAGCACAAAAACTTGTAGGTATCAGTTTGGAAGGAAGTGTAGGCTAATGCTTAAAATAAATAATTTAAATGCAACGATTGATAATAAGTCTATTTTAAATGGGCTATCCTTAGATATAAATCCTGGTGAGGTTCATGCAATTATGGGTCCTAATGGATCTGGAAAAAGTACTTTGTCCAACATTTTATCAGGAAAAAAAGGCTATGAAATTTCAGGGGAAGTTCTTTTTGAAGAAAAAGATTTATTTGAACTTGAAACAGAGGAAAGAGCACACAAGGGTATATTTTTAGCTTTCCAATATCCTTTAGAAATTCCTGGTGTAAATACAAATATATTTTTAAAAACTTCTTTGAATGCCGTAAGAAAAGCGAGAGGCGAGAAAGAGTTGGATGCTATTGAATTTCTAAAATTAGTTAAAGAAAAATCTAAAGAATTAAAATTTGATGAAGAAAAACTAAACAGACAACTAAATGTTGGTTTTTCTGGAGGAGAAAAAAAGAAAAACGAAATTTTACAAATGTCGTTGTTAGCTCCAAAACTATCAATCTTAGATGAGACTGACTCTGGTTTAGATATTGATGCTTTAAAGATTGTTGCAGATGGAGTTAATACGTTGAGAGATAAAAACAATTCATTTTTAATTATCACACACTACCAAAGATTACTTGATTACATAAAACCTGACTTTGTTCACGTTTTGATGAATGGAAAAATTGTAAAATCTGGTGGCCCAGATTTAGCTTTAGAATTAGAAAAAAAAGGATATGAAAATTTTAATTAAATGAAAGAACAATTACAAAAAGATTTTGATAATAGTATAAAAAATTTAAGTTTATCTCAAAAAGATATTGAAATAAAAAAATTTTGTTTAGACAATTTCATAGATAAAGGTTTTCCAAATAGAAAAGAAGAAGATTGGAAATTTTCAGATTTGAATCAAATAATAAAAAATAATATTGGAGAACTTAGTTTTTATAATGACCAAACATCTACTAATAAAGTTGATACATCTGTATTTGTAGATGGATTGGAGCATAATAAAATAGTTTTTATAAATGGTAGAATTGAAAAAATTGATTTTGAATATGAAAAAAAAGATCAAATAGAAATAATTGATCAATCAGAAACTATTAATGAATTTAAAAATAGCAATTCATTATCTGACTTGAACAATGCTTTTACTAATAAATGTTTTAAAATATTGGTAAAAAAAGGTTATCAGTTAATAAAACCTCTAATTATCTATAATACAACAAATTCAAAAATTTGGTCTAAAAACATTAATTTACGACTTAATTTTGAACTAGATGAAGATAGCTCATTAAGATTAATTGATTTGTTTAATGATACATCTGAAAAGAATTTTTTAAATATATTTTATAACTTTGAATTAAAGGAAAATGCAGTTTTAAAAAATTATAAAGTAGATAAATTCGAAAATAAAAATATCAAGTATTCTTTTAACAATATTGATCAAGGTAAGAACAGTATTTCTGAAACATTTATTTTATCTTCTGGATCAAATTTTTCTAAAAATGAGATAAATTGTAATTTAAATGGAGTTTACGCGTCAGCTTTTGTAAATGGTATTTTTTCATTGAATAATCACAAGCATCACGAAATCAGATCAATAATAAATCATTTAACTGAAAATACAAAAAGTTATCAACTAATTAAAAGTGTTTTAGATGAAAGTTCTAAAGCAGTCTATCAAGGAAAAATATTTGTAAATTCGGATGCCCAGAAAACTGATGGATATCAATTGAGTAAAGCAATATTGCTGAATAAAGAGTCAGAGTTTAATGCCAAGCCTGAATTAGAAATTTATGCTGATGACGTTAAATGTTCGCATGGTTCAGCTTCAGGCAGTTTAAATGAAGATTCTATATTTTATTTAATGTCTAGAGGTTTGAGTTATCAGCAATCAAGAGAGCTATTAATCAATGGTTTTCTGCTGGATGTTGTTGAAAAAATTACAGACTCAGAAATAAAAAATTTAATAAAAAATATGATTGGAATTAAAGAATGAACATTGATCAGATAAAAAAAGAATTTCCAATTTTTGATGAAAAAATTCAAAATAATGATCTAGTTTATTTAGATAGTGCGAATTCATCTCAAAAACCTAAGATAGTTGTGGATAGAATTAATGAATTTTATACCAAACAATTTTCAAATGTTGGTAGAAGTGTTCATTATCTTGCAGTTGCTGCTACTAATTTGTATGAAAATACCAGATCATCTGTTCAAAAATATATCAACGCTAAAGATAAAAATGAAATCGTCTTTACAAAAGGTGCTACTGAAGCATTAAATTTAGTTGCTAATACATTGGGTCAAAGCTACTTACAGGAAGGTGACGAAGTATTAATTACAGAACTAGAGCATCATTCAAATTATGTACCATGGCATTTCTTGAGGAAATCAAAAAATATAAAAATTAATTTTGCTGAAATAAATGAAGAAGGTGAAATCACTATTGAGGAAATAGAAAAAAAAATAACTCCAAAAACAAAATTAATTTCTATTACTCATCTTTCGAATGTGACAGGTGCAATTTTACCCGTAAAAGAAATTACCCAGCTTGCACATTCAAAAGGAATAATTGTTGTAGTCGATGGATGTCAAGGAGCGCCACATTTAAAATTAGATATGCAAGATTTAGATTGTGATTTCTATGCAATTTCATGTCACAAAATGTATGGACCTACAGGTTTGGGAGTTCTTTACGGTAAGAAAAAATGGTTAGAAGAATTACCTCCATACCAAGGTGGCGGAGGAATGATAAATGAAGTTAAAAAAGATAGGATTTCCTATGGTGAATTGCCAAACAAATACGAGGCAGGAACTATGGCCACAGCACAAGTAATTGCTTTCGACCAATCAATAAAATTTTTAGAAAGCATTGGCATAGAAAATGTTATGAAACACGAAGCAGACCTAGTTGAATATGGACAAGAGCTATTACAAAAAAATAACTCAGTTAAACTTCTCGGAAATCCAAAAAATAAAGGAGGGGTTTTATCATTCACTATAGAAGGAGTTCACCCTCATGATATTGCAACTATCTTGGATGAAGACGGAGTTGCAATAAGAGCAGGACATCATTGTTGTCAAATTCTACATGACAAATTAAATATTCCAGCTAGTGCTAGAGCATCAGTTGGTATTTATAATACAAAAGAAGATTTAGATCAGCTAAACCAGTCAATAAACAACTGTAAAAAAATATTTAATTTATAATGAATTTAAAAGAGCTATATCAAGAAATTATATTAGAACACGGTAAGAATCCTAGAAATCTTAGAAAGACAGAAGGTTTTAATAAAGACGCTAAAGGTAATAATCCTCTTTGTGGTGATAATGTTCATGTTTACTTAAAACTAAATGGACAAAAAATTGTAGAAGATGCATCCTTCGAAGGGAGTGGATGTGCCATTTCTATGGCTTCAGCCTCTATAATGACAGATTTGATTAAAGGAAAAAATGAACATGAGGCTAAAGAAATAGTTGAGGATTTTTTAGGCATGATTAAAGAAAATCCTGAATTAAAATCTGAGTATTTGAGCGAAGATGAAAAAACTAAACTAATGTGTTTATCTGGTGTTAAGCAATATCCAATGAGAGTTAAATGTGCAACTTTATCCTGGCATACAATGGTTTCGGCTTTTGATGAAAAAATAGAGGAAGTAAAAACTGAGAATTAAATTATGACAAAAAAAGATGAAATAATTGAGGAAATAAGGAAAATTTATGACCCTGAGTTACCTGTAAATATCTACGAATTAGGTTTGATTTATGATATTAAAGTAAAAGACGAAAAGTTTGCTATTATCAAAATGACACTGACAACTCCAAACTGTCCAGTTGCTGAAAGTTTACCAAAAGAGGTTAAAGAGGGCGCAATGCAAGTTGAAGGTATCGAGGATGTTGATCTTGAGTTAGTTTGGGATCCGCCATGGAATAAAGATATGATGTCAGAAGCAGCAAAATTGGAATTGAATTTGTAATGAACCCAATAATTAAATTAAGTGATAACGCAGCATTACGAATAAAAGAAATAATGGCCAATGCTGAAAAAGACTCTATTGGTGTTAGAGTATCAGTTAAATCAGGTGGTTGTGCAGGGATGTCTTATGTAATGGAGTATACAAAAGAGTTAAATCCTAATGATGAAGTTATTGAGGATAAAGGCGTGAAAGTATTCGTTGATTCAGCTGCTATTATGTATCTGCTAGGAACAGAAATGGATTATAAAAAGGAGGAATTGTCCTCGTCATTTGTGTTTAATAATCCTAATGAAACTGAGCGTTGTGGCTGCGGAGAGTCCTTTAAAATATCGTAAGTTGTATTATCCCATTAATTGCATATCTGTATTGCATTATATGCATATCTGATGTATAGATTCTTTATGAACAAATTTGAGTTTAAAAATCTTGTTAAGAACTTGAAAGATTCTTTAAAAGAAAAAACTTTCTTTAAAGAACTACGTAAAGAAGTGGAAACCGGTGCTAACGGAACACAAGATTACGTTGTCAAAAAAGGTGTTAACAAAGATACAATTGCAACAACTAGACAGTAATTAAATTTATTAGCTACTGTAATACATCTCAAACTCTACAGGATGAGGTGCATGTTCAAATTTGTGAATTTCTTCAAACTTAAGAGCAATGTAAGCATCAATCTGATCGTCAGTAAAGACACCGCCTTGAGTTAAAAACTCTCTGTCTTTATCTAAACTTTCCATTGCTTCTCTTAAAGAACCACAAACTGTTGGGATAGCTTTAACTTCTTCCGGAGGTAATTCATACAAATCTTTATCAAAAGATTCACCTGGATGAATTTTATTTTGAATTCCATCAATTCCAGCCATCAACATAGCTGCAAAAGTTAAATATGGGTTTCCTGCAGCATCTGGAAATCTAATCTCACATCTTGCACCTTTTTTACTTAAAGTAATAGGTATTCTACAAGAAGCAGATCTATTTCTTGCTGAATACGCAAGAAGAACTGGAGCTTCAAAACCTGGAATTAATCTTTTGTAACTGTTTGTTGTGGAGTTAGCAAAAGCATTAATTGCTTTAGCGTGTTTTAGAATTCCACCAATATAATGTAATGCAGTTTCACTTAATCCAGAATACGCATCACCTGAAAATACTGGCGTATCACCTTTCCAAATGGATTGATGGATGTGCATTCCTGAACCATTATCACCAGCAACTGGCTTTGGCATAAAAGTTGCAGTTTTTCCAAATGAATGTGTAACCATTTGAACAACATATTTATATAATTGAACATTATCAGCTTGGTTTACTAAAGTTCCAAAATACATACCAAGTTCGTGCTGACTAGGAGCAACTTCATGATGATGTTTCTCAACTTTAATACCAACTTCTTTCAAATTTTTTAGATATTCACCACGCATATCTTGTTCACTATCAACTGGTGGCACTGGGAAATATCCTCCTTTGATTTGAGGTCTGTGTCCCATGTTTCCATTTTCATATTCTTTTCCTGAATTGTAAGGACCTTCTTTACTATCTAATTTAAATCCACACTCATTCATATCATTTTTAATTCTTACATCGTCAAAAACAAAAAATTCTGGCTCAGGTCCAAAAAAAGCTTTATCACCTATACCTGAAGCTTTTAAATATTCTTCAGCTTTTTTAGCAACACCTCTTGGATCTCTTTCATAAGGATCTTTTTTAATTGCATCTAGAATGTCACAAAACAAAACCACAGTATTATGAGACGTAAAAGGATCCATGAACATTCTTGCAGTATCAGGTTTTAAAATCATGTCAGACTCATTAATTGCTTTCCAACCAGCAATAGACGAACCGTCAAAAAATACACCTTCATTCAACATATCTTCATCAACTATTGAAGCATCCATTGTTAAATGTTGAAGTTTTCCTCTTGGATCAGTAAATCTAAGATCTACAAACTCTGCTTCTTTTTCTTTGATAAATTTTAAAACGTTTGCTGCACTCATTTTGTCTCCTATGTAATTTTGTTTGGCCTAATTAGCAAAAAAATACTTAAAAATATTGCTTATTTAATAAATAACACCTATGCAATTTTCACATAAGTAGTGTAATTAGTCACTAAAATAATAAATTTATTAAACCTGTGAATTCAATATTAAATAAAGAGCCAGTTTTAAGAGCAGAAAAATCGCTAAAACAATTTAACCCAGATCTTAAAGTGATTGTTTTAGAGCAAACTGCCAGAACAGCTAACGATGCAGCTACAGCTTTAGGTTGCAAAGTAGGGGCAATTGTTAAAAGCTTACTTTTTAAAGCAGGGGATAATTATGTTTTATGTTTAGTTTCTGGAGATAAAAGGTGTTCATTAAATAAATTAAAAAAAATTTTAGATGAAAAAAATGTTTCAATGGCGAACCCAGAAGATGTTAAAAAAATTACTGGATATACAATTGGCGGAGTATCTCCAACAGGACATTTAATAAAAATAAAAATTTTTATTGATGAAACTTTAAATAGATTTTCTTCTATTTTTGCAGCAGCAGGTCATCCTAATGCAGTATTCGAAATAAATTTTGAAAATTTAATTGCCTTAACCTCTGGTGAAATAAACGAAATAACAGAATGAGAAAACCACAATTAGTTGATTATTTGTTGTTGACATTGTTGTCTTTAATATGGGCCTCTGCTTTTTTTAATATAAAAATTGCCACATACTCATTTGGACCTATTACAATAGGTTTTTTAAGATCTTTTTTAGGAGCTATACCAGTTTTAATTTTATGTTTTTATAAAAATATAAAAATTGAAGCATTCTCAAAAGACTGGAAGTGGTTTGCAATCATTGGATTAGTAAATTTAGTTATTCCATTTATACTTATATCTTATGGAGTGAATTTTGTTCAAAGTAACTTAGCAGCTATCTTGATGTCAACAACACCATTAAGCTCAACGGTTTTAGCTCATTTTTTTTTAAAAGGAGAAAAATTTAACTTATTAAAAACAATTGGATTGTTAATAGGATTTTCAGGAATAGTATTTTTGTTTTCAGATAACTTTTTAATTAATGAAAATAACTTTGTTGCTGCACTTTTAATTCTGCTTGGATCTACTTGCTATGTAATTGGAGGAGTAATAACCCTTAAAATAAGCAATAAAGAAAATGAAAATGTTACAGGTTCAATTTTAATTTGGTCGACAATTATACTTCTTCCATTCACTTTAATCTTTGAAAAACCTTGGATGTTAAATCCTTCAACAGACTCTATTATATCGGTAATATATTTAGGAATTTTTCCTACTGGGATAGCATGGTTATTGAGATTTAGAATTTTAAAAACAAATGGTCTCATATTTCATTCACAAGTTTCTTATATCATTCCAATATTTGGAATTATTTTAGGATACATATTTCTTAACGAAATAATTACATCAAAAATTATAGTTGCATTAATTGCTGTATTTATTGGAATATATTTAGCAAGAAAAGCTGATTATAAAAATGTTAATTAATTAAGCTATAAGTTTAATTCCAATTCTTATTGCAACAAAAATCACAAGAAAAGAAGTTAGTAGAGCTAAAATTTTATTCGATAAAAATTTAATGTTTAATAAGCTACCAATTTGTCCTCCAATAAGCACCGTTAAAAACAATGGCCAATAGTTAGTAACCTGATCTAAAACCTGATCTTTCGTCAGCTGTCCAGCTATTCCAAAGATAGAATTGATTAAAATAAATAAAGATGCACTACTGGTGATATGTCTTGGGTATCCAGCTTTCATTAAAAATAGAAGGGGGCTTAAAAAAATTCCTCCACCAATTCCTACTAATCCTGACATAAAGCCAATTAGCGATCCAATAGAAATTGAGATTAATCTTGGTATTTGGTTAATTTTAATTTTCTCTTTATTAAAAGATTTACTCTCAATTAATAAAAAAATGCCTGCAACCAACAAAACACAAAATAATAAAATCTCAAATAAACTTTTTTCAATTGTTATTGATCCTCCAATAAATGCAAATGGAATAGAGCCAATTAAATAAGGAAAAAGTAAATTAAAATTTATATTTTTAGATCTTATAAAATTAATAGAATTACCAGATACAACAATAATATTACACACAAGAGCTATAACGGGAAATATTGTGTAAGGTACACCCCAAATTAAAAGTATTGCAAGATATGTTGAACCTCCACCAAAACCAACACTTGAGTATATTAATGCAGTTACAAAGAAAAGAATTGATAATATAATCATTTTTAAATTATGGATGTAAATATAGCTTTATTAACTGTAACAGATACAAGAACATTTGATAATGATAAATCGGGTGCAATCTTGGTTGAAAAAATCAAAGAAGCCAAACATCAATTAATTGATCGAAAAATTTGCAAAGATAATAAAGAAGATATTGTAAAAATTTTAAAAGACTGGACCAATCAAAAAGAGATAGATGTCATTATTACTACTGGGGGAACAGGTCTCACAGGTAGAGATATAACCCCTGAAGCAGTTGATGAAATTGCAGATAAACATATACCTGGATTTGGTGAGGTTTTTAGAACTATAAGTCTAAAAACAGTTGGAACATCATCTATACAATCTAGAGCATGTGCAGCTTTATCTAATGGTAAATACATATTTGCATTACCAGGATCCTCAGGCGGTGTAACTGATGCTTGGGATGGAATATTAAAGCATCAGCTAGATGTTAATCATAAACCTTGTAATTTTGTAGAATTATTTCCAAGACTTAAAGAGAAATAATTATTTTTGATATTTGTCTTTCCATTCAGAGTAAGGCATTCCATAAACATGTTCTCTTGCATCAGGATCAGAAATTTCAATTCCTTTTTTTCCTGCTTCTTCTCTGTACCACTTAGAAAGACAGTTTCTACAAAAACCTGCAAGATTCATTAGATCTATATTTTGTACATCTTTTCTTTCCCTAAGATGAGAAATTAATCTTTCAAAAGCTGCAGATTGTAATTCTTTTTTTGTATTTTCGTCCATAATTTATTATATGTTTAATTTATGAAATTAACAGGATCTTATAAAATTAATTTAGAAAAACAAAAAGTTTGGGAAGCATTAAATGATCCAGAAATACTAAAACAAGCTATCCCAGGATGTGAAGAGTTTAATAAAAAATCTGAAACTGAATTTTCTGCAAAAGCTACAAATAAAATTGGACCTTTTAATGCAACATTTTCTGGTGATATTGAGTTAAAAGATTTAAACCCTCCTAACAGCTATAAGATATTAGGATCTGGAAACTCTTTAGTTGGCTTTGCTTCAGGAGAAGCTGAAGTTAAACTTGAGGATACAGACAATGGAACAAATTTAATTTATTCTGTTGAAGCACAAGTAGGTGGTAAAATTGCACAAGTAGGCTCAAGACTTATAGATATGACAGCAAAAAAAATGGCAGATATTTTTTTTGGTAAATTTTCTGAATTAATTTCCTCTGAAAAAAATGAATCTATCGAGATAACTGAGTCAGATAATCCAAAAGTAACTGAAACAAAAATTAATTATAGATATTTAACAGCTGCAGTAGTTTTAGGAATTTTCTTAATTTATTGGATATTTTTAAAATAAATTTCTAGCCCAAGTAGTGTTTAATTTGATACTTGCCTTCATAATCTCAAAATGATTAAATCTTAATATAATTTTAAGGAGAGATTATGGGTAAAATTTCATTAGAAGTGAATGGAAGAAAAGTTGAAAAAGAAGCTCCTGATAACACTTTATTATCTACATTTTTAAGAGAGCATTTACAGCTAACAGGCACACATATCGGATGTGATACTAGCCAATGCGGAGCATGTGTAGTTCATGTTGATGGAAATTCTTTAAAAAGTTGTACGGCTTTAGCAGCTGATGTTAATGGGTCAAAAGTTACAACAATTGAAGGTTTAGAAACAAATGGAAAAATGCATCCCATGCAGGAAGCGTTCAAAAAACTTCATGGTTTACAGTGTGGTTTTTGTACTCCAGGAATGGTTATGAGTGCTGTTGATCTTTTGCAAAAAAACAAAAAACCATCAGATACAGAAATTAGAGATTGGTTAGAAGGAAATATTTGCAGATGTACTGGATATCAAAATATTGTTGCAGCAGTTAAAGAAGCAGCAACAAAAATGTAATTTTAAGGAGGAAATATAAAATGGCAAGTTTAGTAGGTTCTAGAGTTGAAAGAAAAGAAGATAAAAGATTTTTAACTGGTAAAGGAAGATATACAGCAGATATTAATTTAGTAAATCAAACTTACGCAATTTTTGTTAGGTCTCCACATGCAAGAGCATCTATTAAAAAATTAAATATTGATAAAGCATTAAAATCATCAGGAGTAGTTAGTATACTTACTGGCAAAGAAATAGCTGATGAGAAAATTGGAGGTTTGATAGCAGGTTGGGCAATCAGAAGTGAAGATGGAACTGAAATGAAATGTCCAGGAAACCCTCCACTAGCTAAAGATAATGTAAACTTTGTTGGAGATCCTGTTGCTGTTGTAATTGCTGAAAGTTTAGCAGAAGCAAAAGAAGCGGCAGAAAAAGTTGAAGTTGATTACAAAGTATTAAAAGCAGTAACAAGTACTGCTGATGCAATGAATGGAGATACTATTCATGAAGGGATTGATAAAAATCTTTGTTTTGACTGGTTATTAGGCGATAGACAAAAAGTTAAAGATGCATTTGACAAGGCTGATAAAGTAATTTCTATTGATATCATTAATAATAGATTAATTCCAAATGCAATGGAGCCAAGAGCATGTGTTGCCGATTACAATGCAGCATCTGAAGAGATTACTTTATATACAACAAGTCAAAATCCACATTTATCAAGATTGATAATGTCTGCTTTTGGAAATGTAGCTCCTGAACATAAGTTAAGAGTTGTAGCTCCAGATGTTGGCGGTGGTTTTGGTTCAAAAATTAATGTCTACAACGAAGATATTGTTTGTAGCTGGGCAGCTAAAAAAATTAATAGAGCTATAAAGTGGGTTGCAGAAAGATCAGAGTCTTTTTTAACTGACATACATGGAAGAGATCATGTAACTCATGCAGAATTAGCGGTTACTAAAGATGGAAAGTTTCTTGGTTTTAAAAATGAGACCATAGCAAACCTTGGAGCTTATGCTCGAGTTTTC
Source organism: uncultured Pelagibacteraceae bacterium (assembly GCA_902588895.1). Lineage (GTDB taxonomy): Bacteria > Pseudomonadota > Alphaproteobacteria > Pelagibacterales > Pelagibacteraceae > Pelagibacter. The sequence goes on along the minus strand of CACIRC010000004.1, from coordinate 62,479 downwards.
GGCACAGTTACACCAACTTATTTATTTGGACCTTGTGCAACTGGAGTTTATGAAATTCCAGCAGCTTATACAAATGTAAAAGCCGTATATACAAATACAGCTCCAGTAGATGCTTATAGAGGTGCAGGAAGACCAGAGGCTACATACACTATTGAAAGATTAGTTGAAAAAGCTTCAATGGAATTAGGGATAGATAAAACTGAACTTAGAATTAAAAATTTCCCTACAGCATTTCCTTTTAAACAAACATTAGTTCATACTGTAGATTCTGGCGATTATGTTGCTGGAATGGAAAAGGCAAAACAGATGGCAGACTACAAAGGTTTTGAGGCCAGAAGAAAAGAGTCTGAAGGCAAAGGAAAACTAAGAGGAATAGGTGTTACTTCATATTTTGAAGCATGCGGTATTGCTCCTTCGGCTGCTGTAATGTCTTTAGGATGTGGAGTTGGATTATGGGAATCTGCAGAGGTTAGATTTAATCCAACTGGACAAGTCACTGTTTACACAGGTTCACATAGTCATGGACAAAGTCACCAAACAACTTTTGCTCAAATAGCAGCTGATGAATTAGGTGTACCAATAGAAAATATAGATGTCGTTCATGGAGATACAGATAAAGGAACATTTGGTATGGGAACATACGGTTCTAGATCTTTAGCTGTTGGTGGTATCGCAATCGTTAATGCTTGTAAAAAAATAGTTGAAAAAGGTAAAAGAGTTACAGCAAAAATGTTAGAGGCAAATCCAGAAGATGTTGAGTTTAAAGATGGTGAATTTATTGTTTCTAAATCAAATAAAAAGAAAACAATAGGAGAAGTAGCTTTTGCTTGTTATTTACCGGGTGTAAGAGATGAAATGAAATCTCCATTGCCAGAGGGTGATGAGCCTGGTTTAAAAGAAACTTCTTTTTATGATCCTTCAAACTTTTCTTTTCCAGCAGGAACACATATTGCTGAAGTTGAGATAGATCCAGAAACAGGTCATGTGAAGCTAGAAAAATATACAGCTTGTGATGATTTTGGAAGAATAATTAATCCAATGGTTGTCGAAGGACAAGTTCATGGTGGTCTTGCTCAAGGTATTGGTCAAGCATTGTATGAAAATGCAGAGTATGATGAAACAGGTCAGTTGATGACTGGATCTTATATGGATTATACGATGCCACGTGCAGATAATTTTCCTGAGTTCAACATTGGTTATACTTGTACACATGCAACCACAAATCCTTTAGGAGTTAAAGGTTGTGGAGAAGCGGGAGCAATAGCAGCACCACCTACCGTGATGAATGCTGTAATTGATGCCTTAGGTGGACAAGAGGTTACTATGCCAGCTACAGCTGAAAAAGTGTGGAAGGCTTGTAAAAATCTAAAAAAATCTAACGTAAAAGCAGCATAGGAGGTTTATGAAAGATTTTAATTATCATTCAGCAAAAGATAGTAAAGAGGCATCTAAACTTGCTTCATCTAGTTCTGCTTTTCTAGCAGGAGGAATGACTACTATTCCTTCAATGAAATTAGGATTGGCTACTTACAAAGATTTAATTGATATAAAAAATATTAAAAAATTAAGTGGTATAAAAGTAAGTGGCAAATCAGTTACAATAGGAGCTGCAACTAAACATGTTGAAGTTTCAAATTCTAAAGATGTTAAAAAAGCAATTCCATCATTGTCTAGTTTGGCTGAAGGAATTGGTGATCCACAAGTAAGAAATAGAGGAACGATAGGTGGTTCAATTGCAAATAACGATCCATCAGCTGATTATCCATCTGCATGTATAGCTTTAAACGCAACAATACATACGAACGAAAGAAAAATTGAAGCGGCAAAGTTTTTTAAAGGAATGTTTGAGACAGCTTTAAAAAAGGGTGAGTTAATTGAAGCTATAGAATTTCAAATACCAGAAAAATCTAGCTATCAAAAACATCCTAATCCTGCATCTAGATATGCAATCGTTGGAGTATATGTGGCTAAACATAAAGGAGATGTAAACGTTGCAGTTACTGGTGCAAAATCATGTGTTTATAATGATAAAGAAATGTCGAAAGCTCTATCGGGTAATTTTTCCTCTTCTTCAATAGATGGAATGGATCTAGATAGTTCAGAAATGAACACTGATATGCATGCTTCTGCAGAATTTAGAGCTAGTTTAGTTGTCACTCAGGCTAAAAAAGCCGTTGATGCTTGTTAGATAGAAACTATATTTTATCAGATGAAAAATTCATTTGATGAGAAAATATTAGACGAAGCTCAAGATTGGATCAACGCTAATCAAAAAGTAGTTTTAGCAACAGTAATTCAAACCTGGGGATCATCACCTAGACAAGTTGGTAGCAGAATGATTGTGAACGAAAAAGGAGATTTTTCAGGATCAGTTTCTGGAGGATGTGTGGAGTCTGCAGTTGTGAGCGAATGTCTATCATTAATTAAAGAAAACAAGCCTTGTAAAAAAATAGAGTTTAAAGTTTCGAATGAGAGCGCGTGGGAAGTGGGTCTAGCATGTGGCGGAGAAATAGCGGTATATATTGAGCAGATACACTAATGAAAATTAAAACACTTGAAGAAATATTAAAAAAAAAATCATCAAAAACTGAGTTTGCAATTCTTACAAATTTAGAAAATGGTGATAGTGAAATTTATTTACCCGGCACTTCTCCAAAAGGAGAATTTTCAAAATATGCTGATGAAATAGAAAATTTTTTTAAATCAAAAAAAAACGGCGTTATAGAAAATTCAGAGATATTTGTTGAAACTTATATAAAACCAATAAAAGTAATTATTGTTGGGGCTGTGCATATTGCACAATATTTAGTTGATTTTGCAAAAAGTTTAAATTTTGAAATTAGTATCATAGATCCAAGAGGATATTTTGCATCTGAGCAAAGATTTCCTGAAATTAAAGTTATTAACAAATGGCCAAAAGAAGCTTTTGAAGAAATTGAAACAAATTCAAGTACAGCCTTAATAGCTTTAACACATGATCCAAAAATAGATGATCCTGCTTTGCAATACGCATTAAAAAATAAATTTTATTATATTGGAGCACTTGGCAGTAAAAAAACTCACGAAAATAGATGTCAAAGATTAGCCGAAGCTGGATTTAATAATGATGAAATTAATTCAATTCACGGACCAATTGGTATTAAGCTCGGTGGTAAATCTGCTCCAGAAATTGCTTTATCTATTATAGCCCAATTAGTATCACAAACTTATAAAAAGTGATTAAAGTTATATTACTTGCTGCTGGTCTATCTCAAAGAATGAAATCAGAAAATAAACTTATTAAGTTATATAAAAAAAAACCTCTAATTAATTATTCACTAAATGTATTAAAAAAAAGTAAAGCAAATAAAATTATTATAGTTCTTGGTCATCAATTTAAAGAAGTAAAAAAAATAATAAAAAAAAATAAAAAGATTATTTTTACCTATAACAAAAACTACAAAAAAGGAATGGCCTCTTCTATAAAAGTGGGATTAAAAAAAATATCTAAAAACGACGATGGCTTTATTGTAGCTCAGTCAGATATGCCATTTGTTAAACTATCAGATATAAATAAAATTTGCAGATCTATAAAAACTAAAAAATTTTTAGTCCACGCATTAAATTATAAAAATAGACTAGGTAATCCCATTGGTTTTGATATTTCTTTGATAAAAAAATTTAAAAATATTAAAGGTCAGTTTGGAGCAAAATTTATGGTTAAAAGGCTTAAAAATAGAACAAATTTTATTAATACAAGCAGCCTTAAATCCTTTAAAGATTTTGATAAAGTTTCAGATTTTAGAAACTGATTTAGTAATTTTAATCCTAAAAAGTAAAAGAATAATTAAAAGTATTAAAAATATTAGTGGTTTAAAAAATATTGTTTTTGATAGCCAAATATAATGAAGTACACCAAAAATCCCAATTATATAAATTAATCTATGAATTTTTTTCCAATTTTGTTTTAACAGTCTAACCATTCTCTCAGATGAGGTTATAGCAAGTGGAATTAATAATAGCCAAGCTGAAAATCCTATAAAGATAAACTTCTTCTTCAAAACATCATTTATTAGCGGCTCAAAATCAAATCTGTAATCAAGACCAACATAACTTAACATATGAATAGATGCATAAAAAAACGTGAACAAACCAAGCATTCTTCTAAACTTGATACACTCTACTGACTTTGTGATTTTCTTAAGCGGTGTCATTGAAAGAGTCAAAAGAATAAAAATCAAAGTCCATTCTCCAAAGTGATTTATGATTCTATCAACAGGCTCCGGACCTAGTTGATTAAAAATTATTTGATAAGAAATTACATAAAGTGGCCAAAGAGAGAGAAAAAAAACTAGAGTTTTATAATATCTTCTCAATTTAATTTAATAATTTTTTTTTAGATCCATGCCGCTATAAAGACTTGCAACTTCATCTCCATAACCATTAAACATTAAGGTCTTTACTCTAGGTGCCCAAACACCTTCGCCTATTATTCTTTCAGTTGCTTGAGACCATCTTGGGTGATCAACATTGGGATTAACATTTGAGTAAAATCCATATTCTCTAGGCGAAGCCCACATCCATGATGAGGTAGGCATGTTTTCGACAAATTTAATTTTAACAATAGCTTTTGCACTTTTAAAGCCATACTTCCAAGGAATAAAAATTCTTAGTGGTGCTCCGTTTTGATTAGGTAGTTTCTTGCCATATAAACCTGTCACTACTGTTGTCAAAGGATGCATGGCTTCATCAATTCTTAAACCTTCATTGTAAGGCCAGTTTAAAACAGGGTATCTTTGACCTTTCATTTGTGCAGGGTCATACACACTTTCAAATTCAACAAATTTTGCTTTATTAGTTGGATTTACTTTTGATAGTAATTTACTTAAAGAAAAACCCATCCATGGAATAACCATAGACCAACCCTCAACACATCTTAATCGATATATTCTTTCCTCAGAAATAAACATTTCTGAGATTTCTTCCATAGATAATTTTATTGGTTTTTCAACTTCACCCTCAATAGTTATATCCCAAGGAGTTGTTTTAAATATTTGAGAATTTCTATGAGGATCACTCTTTGATGTTCCAAACTCATAATAATTATTATAAGTCGTTATGTCTTTATAACTTGTTAATTTATCTCTCTCACTTGCTAAAGATTTATTTACAAAGGGTATAGCGGACATTGCTAATGTGCTTGCACTAAGACCTATAGATTTAATGAAAGATCTTCTTTTTTTATAAATATTCTCTGGTGTAATTTCTGAATTTTTAAATTTTATCATTTTAATTATTTAGAGATATTCCTTTTAACCACTCACTGTCCTCATTTTCATAATGCTCTTTTTTCCAAATAGGAGATCTTTTTTTAATTTCTTCAATTATATATCTAGATAATACAAAAGCTTGATCCCTATGTTTGCAAGCTACACCAATAATGATGCTTTTTTCTTTTAAACCTACATATCCTTTAACATGCTCAATAAATACTGCTTTTTCTCTAATATTTAGCTTGTTATCGGCTTCTTCATAAATTTCTTCAAAACTTTTTATAACCATACTTTCTTTGGCATCATAGGTAATACCAGTAACTGTTTTATTTTCATTTAAATCTCTTACAGTCCCAACAAAATATATTACAGCGCCAAATTTCGATTGATTTAAAAAATTTTCTGCTTTTGAAATTTCTATCTTCTCTTTTTTTGAAGCATCAATAATTTTAGTATGTAGCATTAACCGCCTCCTATAGGAGGTATAATGCTAAAGTTTTGTTTTTTAACTATTTTATAATTGTCTGAGACAATTTTATCATCAGACGAACAAAAAGCCGATGATTTTATAATTTTTTTAAAAGTTTCATTTCCTTTAAATTTAATATCAATAAACTCTATCATTTGGTTTCTAAGATCTTTTATTGAGGAATTTTCAATTAATTCAAAATCTAAATGTGATTTAGTACTAAATTCTCTAGCTGCGCCAAACAGTTCAACTGATATTTTCATTAAAAAATATTTTTTAAAAAATCTGGGAGACCATCAGGGTTTTTCCATAATCCACTTTTTCCACCTTCTTTAATTAATAATTTTACGTTATCAATTTTAAGATGTGGATTTACTATTTTGCTTAAATCATAAATTGTGATTAAGGCAGAGTTAACACCCATTATAGCTTCCATTTCAACACCTGTTTTTGCTACTGCAGAAACTACGCAAAAGACTTCTAATGAACTGTCTAATTCATTCATAATTATTTTAGTAGCTGTATGGTCAATTGGAAGTGGGTGACATAGAGGAATAAGTTCACTTGTTTTTTTTACACCCAACACAGCTGATACCTCAGCTAAAGTAATAGGATCTCCTTTAGGCATCTTCTTATTTTTAATTAGATCAAAAACCTCTTTTCCAACATAAATTTTACCTGACGCAAGTGCTCTTCTAAAAGTTTCTTTTTTTGAAGAAACATCAACCATATTGAAAGAGTTTTTTTGAAATATTTCTTTCGCCCAATCTTTAAGTTCTTCTTGATTTATAATTTTTAATTTTGACATTAGCCACCCGTGGTAGATAAATTTTTAGTTAAACCAGTTTCGCCTAGTTCCAAATGGTGAGATTCTTTTTTAAATTTCATTTGACCCATTATAAGATCTTGTAATTCTTCAATTTGATCATCTTTTTGTAATAAATGTCTTATACTTATTCCAGTATTTCCAAATAGGCATAATCTAAGATCCCCTCTTGATGTAATTCTTAATCTATTACAGCTTCTACAAAAATCTTTAGAGTAGGGCGCTATAATTCCAAATTTCCCTTTGTATTCTGGATTGATATAATTTAGTGACGGCCCAGCATCTTTACCTAAGGTTTGATAAATCCAATTATTTTTATTTAAGTATTCTTTAAAAATTTTTGAAGATACATGATATTTTCTAAAATAATCTAGGTTATCACCTGTTTGCATTAGTTCTATGTATCTAAAATCCACTTTGTTCTTTTTTATAAATTCTCCCCAAGACCTAAAATCTTTTTCTGATGCATTTATTCCATTTAAAAGAACTGCATTAATTTTAATATTTTCAAAATTTAAATCTTGTAGGATGTTAATTCCTTTTAAAATCTCTGGTAATCGATCATGACCTGTAACATTTTTGAATGTATTTCTATCTAGACTATCAATACTAATATTAATACCGTTTAAGCCACTATCTACTAACATCTTTGCTTTTTGATCTAAATGATAACCGTTTGTGGTAATTACAACTTTTTTTATTCCAGCTTCATTTTTTAAGATATTGATTATATCAAAAAAATCTTTTCTTACCGTTGGTTCACCTCCAGTAAGTCTAATTTTGCATACACCCAATTTTGAAAAAACTTTTGCTAAACGTCTAATTTCCTCTAAGTGAAGAAATTTTCTATTATCGCTCTTATCAACTTGATAACCATTAGGTAGACAATACCCACACTTAAAATTACATACATCGGTAATCGAAAGTCTTATATATGGAAAAGACCTACCAAAACTATCTCTTAACATTTTCATTTAAGTTAAAGCTATCATAATTAATAAAATTAATCATGATAGAATTAACTTAAAATCTAGCTTTAACCTGCTGGTTTATAATTAGCCATAGCTTTTGATGCCATGCCGGCAGCTTTACCCATATCCATTTCTTCTAATATGGTAAAATTTGTTATAGCTCCAGAAGCTTCAACTGCTAGCTTAACTGCTGCTGCACCTTCAAATCCAATGCTACCACTCACAACTCCTACAAAATCATAAGCTCCTCTTGTGATCATAAAAGATTCCATCTTTCCTCCTACTGCCTCTGATAAAGCAGTAGCTGCTGCAGCCCTGTCTTGATCTGGATTACCTATAAATCCTTTAAAAGCTTGAGCTGTATAATTGCCCATTACTATAAATTTAGCCATAGTTACCTCCTACTTATAAAGTAACATTATAGAAGAAAAATAATTAATGAAAAAATTAAATATTAGTTATGTTGATTTTAAATATATTAATTTTAAAATTAATATTTGAGAAATTACAACTTGAGATAGTATTTTAAATTTTCATATTAGTTGTGCACCTTTATATATAGATTTATTTTTATTTTAAATTTTAATAGAACTTAAATTTAAACTAGAGGTTATTAATAAATACTTAAAAATAATATTAACTTAAGATGGCAGAGATAAATATTTCGAAAATTAATAAATCTTTTGGGTCCACACATGTAATTAAAGATGTGTCTTTAGAAATTAAAAGTGAATCTTTCACTGTATTTGTTGGACCAAGTGGCTGTGGTAAATCAACAATGCTAAGGATGATTGCTGGTTTAGAAGAGGTTAACTCAGGAACAATTTCAATTGATGGACAAGTTATTAATGATCTTCCACCATCAGAAAGAAATATAGCAATGGTCTTTCAATCATATGCTTTGTATCCACACATGACAGTGTTCGATAACATGGCTTTTGGTTTAGAGATTGAAAAAAAATCTAGAGAAGAAATTACAGAGAGAGTTATGGAGGCTGCTAAAATTCTTCAAATTGAAGAATACTTGGAGAGAAAACCAAAACAGTTGTCAGGAGGACAAAGACAAAGAGTTGCAATTGGTAGAGCAATTACAAGAAAGCCAAAAGTATTTTTATTTGATGAACCTTTATCTAATTTAGATGCAGCTTTAAGAGTTCAGATGAGAGTAGAGCTTGCTAAATTACATGACCAATTAAATGCAACGATGATTTATGTTACTCACGATCAAACTGAAGCAATGACACTTGCAGATGACATAGTTGTATTAGATCATGGAATAGTATCTCAAAAAGGATCACCTTTAAAATTATACAATGAACCAGAAAATTTATTTGTTGGTGGTTTTATTGGTTCACCAAAGATGAACTTTATCAATTCTAAAGTTATAAGCTCTAATAGCTCTGGAACTGAAGTTGAAATTTCAGGACAAGGAAAAATTATTGTTCCAAAAACTTCAGATAAAGTTTCACCTGGCGATAGTGTAAAGATTGGTATCAGACCTGAACATATATTAATTAATACTGGTGAAAAATGCTGGAATAGCAAGGTGTTCGTAATTGAAAAATTGGGTTCATCTACATTTCTATATTTAGAGAAAGATGGAGAACCATTAGTTGTTCAAACAGATGGTGAGAATTCAGCTAATATTGGAGACAATTTAAACTTAAGTTTTGATTTAAATAAATGTCATTTATTTGACGAAAATAATTTAGCTTTTAAATAATTTATCTTTTTAAGTAAGTTTTTATTTAGATTTAATAAATTAAAAATCAAAAGGAATTGAATTTTGTTCTACAAGCTTTTTGAAAAAATAGTACGATTTTTTAGGTGTTCTTTTTAAAGTTTTAAAATCAACATGCACTATTCCAAATCTCTTTTCAAATCCTAACGCCCATTCAAAATTATCCATGAATGTCCATGCAAAGTAACTTTTAACTTTAGCTCCATCATCAATAGATTTTTTTACAGCACTTAAATATTTTTTAAAATAATCAATACGATCGGTGTCGTTTATTTCTCCATTTTTTTTCTATTAAATCTGGATATGCTGCACCATTTTCAGTTAGATAAATATCTGGATTTCCATAATTATTTTTTAAATCCATAATTTGATCATAATAAGCATCTGGAACAATTTCCCATCCCATAAGAGTTAACTTTGCATCTTTGCCCTCAAGACCAAAAGGCAATTCATCATTGAATGCTCCTCTTGCTTTAAGTAAACTTTTATTATCAGCTTTAATTCTAATATGTTGATAATGATTTAATCCAATAAAATCATTTTTTTGAAAAATATTTTTCATATCATCTTGTTGAATATGTTTTGAGACATCATCAATTAGTAATTCAGGATATCTTCCAAGATACATAGGGTCGGCAAATGATCTATTCCAATAAGTATCGAATAATTTAGTTGCATGAAGATCTTCACTTGATTTTGTGGCAGGAATACATGGTGCCATATTAAAAGTGCAGCCAATTTTTATATTGTTATTTAAAGATTTCATTGCTTGAAAAGCTTTGCCATGTGCAACATTAACATTATGTATTGATGCAAAGTATTTTTCTAAATCTTTGTATCCTGGAGCCATGTAACCATCTACATATCCATGAATAGTAAAAACTTGTGGTTCATTAAATGTGATAAAATGATTACATCTATCTCCAAAATTTTTAACAATAGCCTCTGAATAATCTGAAAATATATTTGTTATGTCTCTATTTGCCCAACCCCCTTTATCTTGCAGTGATTGAGGAAGGTCCCAATGATATAAAGTTATGAAAGGCTCAATATTTTTTTCTAAACACTTGTCTATCAACCTTGAATAAAAATCTACTCCTTTAGGGTTTATTTTACCTATCCCTTCAGGGATAATCCTGGTCCACGCTAAAGAAAATCTATATGAATTTAAATTTATATTAGCCATCAGCTCAATATCTTCTTCGTACCTATGATAATGGTCTACAGCAGTATCTCCGTTTTCATTATTTTTAACTTTTCCAGGTATATGTGTAAAAGTATCCCAAATACTTTTGCTTTTTCCATCCTTATCTGTAGCACCCTCTATTTGGTAACTTGCTGTAGCCGTTCCCCAAAAAAAATCATTAGGAAATTTATTTTTCATGTTAGTTAAATTCTGGTATCCAATTTTTATGAGCTTTTAATAACTCATCTACCATAGAACTAATTTGATCTAAACTTAATAAAGAAGAAGTAAGTGGATCTAACATAGCCGCATGATAAATGGTCTCTTTTTTTTTGGTTCTTAAAGCTTCAACAGTTAATTGTTGTACATTTATATTAGTTTTCATTAGGTTTGCTAAATGCATAGGTAAATCCTCAACTTTTTGAGGGTTAATTCCTTCATTGTTTATTTTACATGGTACTTCAACACAACAATCATCTGGTAAATTAGAAATTAACTTATTATTCAAAACATTTCCATTAACTGTGTCTTCTTTTCCGTCAACAATTGATACAATTATCCGTGAAGCATACTCTAAAGATTTCTCACAAACAAATTTTTCTCCATCTAATAAATTTTGCTCTTGTTGATCCCACTCTTTAATTTGTTTTTTGCACCTTCGAATATATTCATTAATTGGAATATTGAATTCACTTAATAAGTCCTCTCTGTTATTTTTAATAAACCAAGGAGTATATTCTGCAAAGTGTTCGGATGATTCAGTAACAAAATATCCAAATTTTTCTAAAACTTTATATCTAACTTCGTTTGTGCATCCATCCCAATTGGTACCAAATGTTTTTTCTTTTGCAGCTTTAAAAATTTTAGGATAAAGATTTTCTTTTTTTCCATCAGGATTAATTTTTTCAAACTTAGTATAAAAAGACATATGATTGATACCTGAACATTCATAACTAATGTTTTTTATATCCTCGCCAATATCTTTTGCTAAATCTTCAGCAGTTCCTTGTACAGAATGACAAAGTCCAACATATTTAAGCTCAGGTGCAAATTTAGACAATGCTAAACAATTAATTGCCATAGGATTAACATACTGCAACATAGTTGCGCTTGGACAAACTTCATTCATATCTTTTGCAACTGACAATAAAGCGGGGACAGTTCTCAATCCTCTCATGATCCCACCTATTCCTAAAGTATCACCAATAGTTTGTTTTAGTCCATACTTTGCCGGAATTTCAAAATCAATAATTGTAGAGGGCTCATAACCTCCTATTTGAAACATTAATATTACAAAGTCAGCTCCACTAAGTGCTTTTTTTTGATTTTTTTCCATTATAATCTTTGGATTTGCACCTATTGATTTTGCAACTTTTTCTGCAACCAAATTTGAGGTTTTTAATCTTCTATCATCAATATCTTGCAAAACTATTTCACAGTTACTGAAATTTTTTTCAAGCAAAATATCTGTAAGTATATTTTTCATAAATACAGTGCTTCCTGCTCCAATAAAAGTAACTTTAATCATACTAACCTTTAGTTGCTCCAAGAGTTAATCCAGCAATAAAATGTTTTTGCATTAAAAAAAACATAATAACAGGAGGTATCGCAGCAACAATAGATCCAGTTGATAGCAAGTGATAAGCTGTAATCCATTGACCATTTAATGATTTTAATCCAGCAGTAATTGGCATTGCATGATCACCTTGTATTAAGACGGTTGCCCAAAAATAATCGTTCCATATAAATGTAAAAATTAAAACACATAGTGCTGCTATAGCTGGTCTAGTCAAAGGTAATATTATCTTCCAAAATATTCTAAATTCAGATGCTCCATCCATTCTCGCAGCCTCGATAAGCTCTTGAGGTAACGCTTTAATAAAATTTCTCATAAAAAGTGTGCAAAAACCTGTTTGAAAAGCTACATGAAATAAAACCAATCCTGTAATAGTGTTGTAGAGACCAATTTTAAAAGTCAGATCTCTAACCGGTATCATTAAAATTTGAAATGGAACAAAGTTTCCGGCTATAAAAATAAAAAATATTATTAAATTTGTCTTAAACTTATAATTCGCAAGAGCAAAGCCAGTCATACAACTTAAAGCAACCGCTCCTAACATTGTTGGTATAGTTACTTTAAAACTATTTAGAGTGTATTTGATCATTGGAGTGTTAGTGAAAACATCGTATAAATTTGAAAAAAGTAAAAATTCACTTGGTGTTCCCCACATATTTCCAGCAGTAATATCTCCTAAACCTCTTATTGATGTCATTAAAATACCAAAAATCGGTATCAACCAAATAATTAATGAGATAGGTAAAAATATTTTATAAATATATTGATTTACGATTGGTCTTTGATGAATTGGAGTAGGGAACATTTAGTTATTATCCTCCCTCTCGTTTCGATACATTCTGTATATAAAAAATAAAATATAAAACATCATTATTGTAAACAAAACAGTTGCTATCGCTGACCCGTATCCCATTCTGTAACCGTATTCACTTAAAGCTTGCTCAAACATGTAATACGCTAAGACATTTGAATAACCATAAGGTCCACCTTGAGTCATTATTGCCACCATATCAAAACTTCTAAGCGCACCAATCACAGTTACTACAATTGCTAAAAAGGTAGCGTGCCTTAGTTGCGGAAGCACTATATTCCAAAATAAATGAAATCCTTTGGCGCCATCCATTCTCCCAGCCTCAATTTGTTCAGGGTTAATATTGTTAAGTCCTGTTAAGTATAAAATTAAACAATAAGCAATTTGTGGATATAGACCTGCAAATATTATCCCATAAGTTGCAGTATTTTCATTTGCAAGAATTGAAAATCCTTCTAATCCAATTAAATTTAGAAAGGGTGCAATAACCCCATAATTTGGTTGGTAAAACCAAGTAAAAATAAGTCCAATGACTACTTGAGAAATAACAAATGGAAAAAAAAATAGAGATTTAATTAATCTAATTCCAAAAACAATTTGATTTAAAAATATTGCTAGTCCTAAGCCAATAGGAACTGCTAACATAAAAAATATTAACCATTTAAGATTATTCCAAAGTGAAATATAAAAATATTCATCATCTAAAAGTTCAATGTAATTTTGAAGACCAACATATATAGATGGAGATAATCCATCCCATTGATAAAAGGAAATGCCAATAGATACAAATATCGGGGCTATTACATAAATGGAAAAAAATATTAATCCTGGAGCTAGAAAAATCCATGGGCTTATTTTAACTTGATTTTTTTGCCACCAAGTAATTCTTTTAGCTTTTGAATTATTTAGTTCCATATAATTATATTTTAAAAATTGATGAAATCGAATTTTTAACTGAGGGGCCAGTAAGCCCCACAGTTAAGCAAAAAGTTTATTTATAAACTTTTTGACGTACTTTTTCTAATCTTTCTAAGATTTTTTGTCTTCTGTCAGGATTAGACATATATTCTTGAAAGCCTTTCATACCCTCTGATGCCATTTGAGCTGGAGCATCTCTATCGTAGAATTGCGCCATTGCATAAGCATTATTTAGCATATTCAATCCTGCTTTTAAGAATGGATCTCCCTTTTTAACACTAGAGTTCTTGTTAATAGGAAGCTGACCTAATATTTTATTGATCTCTTCTTGCACATCTGCTCGAGACATAAATATTAAGAAACGCTTAGCATCAGTTTTATTTTTAGCTTTAGAAGGTATATGCACAGTGTCCGTAGGTGCTTCTTCAGCCATTGGGATACCTGGTGTGATTTCAGGGAACTGGAAGAAACCTAAATTAGAATCTCTTAAGCCAGCCTCTTTTAAAGGAGCAACAGCAAAGTTACCCATTACATACATTGCTGCTTCACCGTTCACCATAGGAGTTAAAGCTTCTTGCCAACTAAGTGCTGCATGATTTTCTAAGAAGTAACCAGGCTTTACAAGCTCATCCCATTTATCAAATACTGCTTGCACTTTTGGATCTGTGTAAGGAACCTTACCTAGTGTTAAATCCATATGGAACTCATAGCCATTTGTTCTAAGATTTAAATAATCAAAAACACCAGCTGTTGTCCAAAGATACTTTGATCCAATTGTAATAGGTGTAATACCTGCAGCTTTTAACGTAGCGCATGCAGCTACAAAATCATCCCATGTTTTTGGTACAGATATTCCATTTGCTGTAAATAAATCTTTCCTGTAATACACGCCCCACTGATAATAAGTGTAAGGAATACCCCATTGCTTACCACCAATCGTCATAGATTTTTTAGCATGCTCCATATTTTCAGAAAGGTTTCCGTCCACCCAACCTGAGTCTTTCCAAATATCAGAGACATCTTCAAACAAACCTGCTCTTACAAATGGTAACATTCTATTTCCAGCATACCAGTTTGCAACATCAGGTGGATCAGTGTTTAAAAAATTTCTTATGGATTGTTTGTAACCTTCATGGTCAAAAACATTCCATTTTACTGTGACGTCTGGGTTCTCTTCTTCAAATTTTTTAATAATATATTCAAAAGCTTCTTTTGGTGCTGCATCAGATGTATCTGTATTAATCACCAAAGTACCAGCAAATGAAGTTGAAGAGATTATTCCAAACATCATTATTAATGAGATAATAACCTTTTTCATTTATGCTCCTTTTTTAATTTATGTTTGATAGATTATGTATTTTTAAAATTGATTACAATTAAAAATTATCCCCAGAAATTGTTGATAATTAAATTAACAAAATAAATATATAATTATCTTATTTATAATTTTTTTAAAATTTAACCAGGTGTATATTTTCTTTCAGATTCTGGATCTTTGCTTGAGTAAGGTAATTTTAAAACTTCGTTCCAAAATTCTTCTGGGATACTTGTTTTAGCCCAAGACAGGTTTTTTTCAATACTCTGAATACTAGTAACACCACATAGAGTAGAGGTAATTCTTTTATCTTTCATTGAAAACTGTAAGGCAGCTGCACCCATTTCAACATTATACTTTTTACAAACTTTTTCTATTTCTCTAGCAGGTGCAAGTTTTTCTTCTGTAACATCTTGATAAGTTATTTTTTTAAAGTTACTTGGACCTTTTGCTAAAACACCACCAGCGTAAGGAGCAGCATTAAAAATAGATATATTTTTACTGTGAGCATAGCTATACATTTCATCCGCTTCTCTGTTTAATAAAGTATATCTGTTATGATTAATTATCACATCAAAGTCCCAATTTTTTAAAAGAGGAAACATTATATTTATTTTTCCCATAGCTAAACCAACTGCCTTAGCCAAACCCTCTTCTTTTATTTTAAATAACTCATCCAATGCCCCATCTTTTTTAGTAATATCATTTACATCTTTTACGTATTCTGGATCATGAAGAAATAAAATATCCACAGAATCTACATTTAAAGTTTTTAAACTTTCTTCAATAGACTCTCTTGTTCTTTTTTTATCAAGAACTAGCGTATCCATATTTCTATCAATTTTTGTTGATAAGATAAAATTTTCTGGCCAACCCTCATTTTCCTTTATTGCTATTCCAATCCTTTTTTCACTTTCTCCCATTGCATAATTTCTTGAAGTATCAAGCATATTTACTGGACCTTGAAAAAATCTTTTTAACGTTTCTTGAGCCCTTTGTTCTGGTACTTCATAACCATAAGTATCTGGCATACTCCCCAAAGAGGATGTTCCAAAACTTAATTCTGTAACTTCCAAACCAGTATCTTTAATTTTATTTTTTTTCACAAATTAATTTTAATTAGGTTCACTCACCTAAAATACTATCATCTAATACCTTGGTGTCATATGCTGAATAAGAATGCCATCCTGCAACTGTCTGATCAAAATCAACAATACTGCCAGTCATAATTCCTGACTCATCTGAGCACAAGAATGCCAATATCTTTGCAACATCCAAAGGTTTGTTTAATCTTTTAAAAGGAACTTTTGATTCAGCTTTTTTTAACCAATTATCATCTGCGTTGTGAAATTTTTTCTGAATTACTGTTTCTGCTGGTGTATCTGTCCAACCTAGATTTACTCCATTCACTCTTATTTGATGACCAGAAACTGAATTTGCAACATTTTTAATCATTACTGCTAATGCTGCTTTAGAAGAGCTGTAAGCAGTTAAGAAAGGCATACCACTATATCCGGCCATTGATAGAATATGAGCTATAGTTCCTTTTTTTTTATCCCTGATCATTATTTTTATAACGTCTTGCATCATAAAAAGAGGAGCTTTTACATTTACATTAAAATTTTTATCATAATTTTCCTCTGTTGTGCTTAAGATCGTTCCTCTCTCAGTAAAAGCTGCAACATTTATAAAAGAATCTACTGTGCTAAATTTTTTATCAGTTTCAGAAACTATTTTTTTACAGTCTTCAAGTTTTTCTAAATCTGCTTGAACGTATAGGCATTCTGCGCCTATGCTTTCTATTTCAGATTTTACCTTGTTTCCATTTTTATTATTTCTTCCACAGATAGTTATTCCTTTAGCGCCTCTGTTTGCTAGTAATTTTGCAGTCTCAGCTCCACTTCCTTGGGTGCTTCCTGTTACAATTATTATTTTGTTTTTAAATTGGTTAGATTGTTCAGATATATATTTATTAGACATATTAGAATTTTATATTTATTACTTTACCACTTTCAAAGGATTCATATGCTGCATTAGCTATAATCAAAGCGTTTCTTCCATCCTCAAATCCTACTAATGGTTTTGTTTTATTTTCAACGCATTTTACAAATTCATTAAATTGATCTCTGTAAGCTTGCTCATATCTCTCAATAAAAAAGAAATGTATAGGTTCTTTTTCATTTGTTGATGTGCTTGTATATCTTTCTAAAGAAGTAGGAGTTTGATTATCAGAGATTACCATTCCTTTACTACCAAATACCTCAACTCTTTGATCATACCCATAAACTGCTCGTCGAGAGTTGTTAATATGAATTAAAACACCATTTTTTGATTTTAAAATAAACATAGCGGTATCTAGATCTTTTACTTGTTGTGAATTTTTATCAAATAAAGCACCTCCAAATGCAGATACTTGAACTATAGGATCATCTCCCAATATAAATCTAGTTAAATCAAAATCATGAATAGTAGTATCTCTAAAAAATCCTCCAGCAGCTTTTAAATAGTCAATTCCAGGAGGTTCAGGATCTCTACTAGTAATAACAAGCATTTCCAATTCACCAATTTCTTTTTTTACTCTTGCCTGTTGTGCCTTTGCATGACTGGCATCAAACCTTCTGTTAAAGCCAATTTGAATAGGAACGTTTGTTCCTTTGATATTTTCCATACACTCATTTACTTTATTGATATTCAAATCAATTGGCTTTTCACAAAAAATTGCTTTTCCTGCTTTTGCTGCCATTGTAATAAATTGAGTATGAGTTGGAGTAGCAGAAGCTATAAGAACTGCGTCTATATCATCTGCATTAATTGCGTCCTCTGGTGAAGACACTATTGAACAATTTGTTGATTTTGCTACTTCTTCAGCGAATTCAGAATTAATATCATATATGTATTTTAATTTTGCTTTTGGATGTGTTGCTATAAATTTAGCATGCATTTTTCCAATCCGCCCTGCTCCCATTAAAGAAAAGTTAATCATAATAAAATAGAACAGAATTAAAAAATAAAATCAAGAAACATTTTTTTACGATCAATTAAACATCAATTGAAAATATAATTTTCTTGATGCAAATAACATCATCATTTAAAAATGTTTTAATTTTTTAATAAATTTTGTATGTCAGTAAAATTAGGAATAGCACCAATTGCATGGAGTAACGATGATATGCCTGAATTGGGTGGTGATACATCTTTAGAACAATGCTTGTCTGAAGCTAGTCAGGCAGGATTTATTGGAATTGAGTCTGGCGGTAAATTTCCAAAAAAATCAGAAGAACTGATCCCAAAACTTGAAGAATTTAATCTAAATCTTTGCTCAGGTTGGTATGGAGCTAATTTAAGAACAAATAGTATTGATAAAGAAAAAGATTTAATTCAAGATCAGCTTAAACTTTTTAAAGATTGTAATTCACCTTGTATGGTTTTTGCCGAAGTTTCTGGTTCAATTCAAGGAGATCCAGATCGAAAATTGTCTACAAGACCTCAAATGGATCTTGAAGAATCAAAAAAATACTATGAAAAAATTTCAGAGATGGGCAAATATCTTGAAGATGAAGGTATGCCGCTAGCTTATCATCATCACATGGGCACTGTAATAGAGACAGAAGAAGATACAATAAGATTGCTTGAGAACACTCATGATAGTGTAAAACTTACATTAGATACTGGCCACATGTTATTTGCTCAGGGAGACTCGTTAAAAATACTAAACGACTTTAGCGAAAGATTAATTCATATGCATTGTAAGGATATTAGAAAAAGTGTCTTAGAAAAATCTTTAAAAGAAGACTTAAGTTTTAGAGGGGCATTTTTAGAAGGTGCATTTACAGTTCCAGGTGATGGATGTATTGATTACAATCCATTGTTTGATGTATTGAAAGAAAAAAATTATTCAGGATGGTTAGTTGTAGAGGCAGAACAAGATCCATCTAAAGCAAACCCATTTGAATATGCAAAAAAAGGGTATAAGTATTTAACTGAAACTTTAAATAATAGTAACATTGATATTTATAATAACTGACCGTCTATAAATAAAAGTTAGTTCTCTGATCTCAGGAGCAAAGCAAAGCGATTTAAAATAAAAATTTAAAATTATTTTTATATTATAATTTTACGATCTTAGATTTTTCTAATTTTTCATCAAAAAAATCAATAATATTTTGAATTGTTTCTTTACCCATTCTTGTCATACATTCGTCAGTAAAAGCTGCTGTATGTGGACTTAGATAAACTTTTTCATTTTTAAGAAGTGGATTATTTTCATCAGGTGGTTCTTTTTTAAATACATCAATACCAGCACCAAAAATTAAATTTTCATTTAGTGCCTTATCAAGATCTTCTTCATGAATAATTCCACCTCTTGCTGCATTAATAATAATACAAGTTTTTTTCATTGTTTTTAATAAATTATAATTAATTAAATTTTCGGTTTTGTCCGTCAAAGGCATATGTAGTGAAATAACATCCATATCTTTTACTGCTTTAGGTAGATCTTCGACTTTTTTTCCTCCTAATTCTTCAATTTTATCTTTTTCTACAAATGGATCATAAACAAATACATTCATTTCAAAACCCAAACATCTTTTGATTAGCGCTTTTCCTATTCTTCCAAAACCCATTATCAAAAAATTTTTTTTCCATACTTCTATAGTTTTTGGTAATTTATTTCTGTCTTTAAAATTTCCCTCTCTTACTGTTTTGTCAAATAAGTCTTTTCTTTTTGCAATATTTAACAAAATGAACATCACATGTTCTGCAACTGTAACAGCATTAGCATTAGCTGTTATTGCTATTTTTATATCTTTTTCTTTAGCTTTTTTTAAATCGATATTGTCGTAACCAACACCATGTCTTGAAATAATTTTTAAATTTTTTGCTTCTTCAAACGCTTCTCCAGGAAGGTTTGCAATTCTTATTGATGCACCATCGCAATCTTTTAATTTTGATTTTAAATTTTCAATTGAGGTGTCGTCAGTTACTTCAACATCAAAATTGGGGTGGTTATTAATTAATTCCATACCTTTTTCATGGACTTTTTGAATTATTAATATCTTTTTTTTATTACTCATAATTATATATTAATTTTTTAGGGAGCGTTTTTAATACGAGAATTATTATATAAAGTAAATTAGTTTTTTGATTAAAGTTGTATTTATTAAATAATTAAAATAAATTTAGTTGTGAATTTGACAATTAATATTCTCCTATCTGTTTTTAATATCCTTGAGAAAATAAATACTTTTTTTTTAAGAATTGGTAGACAGTTTGCATGGATAGCAATATTTTTGATGGTGATTGTTATCTTGGTACAAGTATTTTTTAGGTATGTATTAAATAATGCACTGCCATGGCCTGATGAAGTTGCTAGATTTTTAATGTTATGGATGACAGGATTGATTGCACCCTCAGCATATAGATGGGGTGGATTTGTTTCTATTGATTTATTAGAGAGATTTTTACCAAAAATTATCTCCACATTTTTAACTTTGTTTTTATTAATTGTATCTCTTTTTGTCTTAGTTGTAGGTCTAGAATTAGGTTTTAAACATATTAATGCTGGGTGGATATTTAATTCTTCATCGATAAAAATTCCTTTTCATTTAATTGGTGGAAAAGCAGAACCAATAAAATTAGCTTGGATGTATATGTCATTACCAGTTGGTATTATTTTTTTAATATCTGTGAATATTGAATTAATTTTGAGAAATATTCTTACTAATTTTACTAAGTTAGATTTACCTGAAGATTACGATAAACAAAAGTTGGAGACACAATAATGTTAGTTTGGTTTCTTCCTTTGTTTTTATTATTTTTATTAATTGGCTTACCAGTATTTTTTGGTTTGTTAGCTGCACCAGGAATTTTGCTTTGGTTAAATGATCAGGCCAGAGATGGCGCAATGCTTTATAGAAATATTTATAATGGAATAGATAGCTTCCCTTTGATGGCAATTCCATTTTTTATGTTAGCAGGGGAGTTAATGAACAGAGGAGGAATAACTCATCGACTTGTTGAATTTAGTCAAGCGATGATGGGTCACTTAAAAGGTGGATTGGCTCATGTCAATGTACTAACTTCAATGTTGTTTGCTGGTTTATCTGGTTCAGCTGTAGCTGATACTTCAGCAATTGGATCAATGCTTATTCCTGCAATGGAAAAACAAGGATATACAAAAAAATTTGCAGCAGCTATTACTGCAGCTAGTTCAGTAATCGGACCCATAATTCCACCTTCAGGGATAATGATTATTTATGCGTATGTAATGGGTGAGAGTGTTGCAGCATTATTTTTAGCAGGAATTGTACCTGGTATTTTAGTAGGAGTTAGTTTGATGGTCACAATAAAATTTATGGCCAAGAGATATAATTTTCCAGCAGTAACCGAAAAAACAACCTGGGGTCAAAGAGGTAAGGCATCTCTAAAAGCTTTTTTTCCTTTGATGACACCAGTAATAATTTTAGGTGGTATTCTTGGTGGAATTTTTACACCAACAGAAGCATCAGCTGTAGCAGCTGCTTACGCAATGTTTATCGGTCTATTTGTTTTAAAATCATTGAAATGGAAAGATGTTCCTAAAGTAATGACAAAAGCTGCGATGGTATCTTCCGTTGTACTTCTTTTAGTTGGTGCTGCAATGGCTTTTAAAACTGTAGTTAGTTTATCTCATGCACCTGAGCATCTTGCTGCGTTCGTTTTAGGATTAACTGATAACCCGTATGTTTTATTGTTTCTTATAAACATTTTATTATTTGTTGTTGGAATGTTTTTAGATGCAGGCCCAGCGATAATTATCTTAGGACCAATTCTTGGACCAGTTTTTGTTGAGCTAGGAGTTCATCCTGTGCATTTTGCAATAATAATGTCGGTTAATTTGACAGTCGGTTTAGCAACTCCACCTATGGGTCTTGTATTATTTGTTGCATCTTCTGTTTCTGGGGAAAGAGTTGAAACAATAGCAAAAGCTATATTGCCATTCCTAGCAGTTGAAGCTATAGTTATATTTTTAATAACATATTTTCCATCAATCTCGATGACAATTCCTTTGCTTACTGGATTCGCAAAGTAAATTTGAATATTTTTTTTACTAGTCGATAGACTCTCTAATTCAATTTAAGTATAGTTTTCATACATAAATATTTAATGAGAGGGAAATAATTATGAGTAAAATAATAAAATCATTTTTTTCATTATTATTCTTAATTAGTTTTACTGCTTCTGTTTCAGCTGCAGATTATAACTTGAGAATGACAATGAACTCTAATGATCAAGATGAAGATTATGATGGTGCTGTAGTATTTAAAAACTACGTAGAAGCAGCTTCAAATGGAAAAATAGCTGTAGAACTATTTGTAGGAACGCAGCTTTGTTCAAAAGGTGCTGAGTGTTTACAAGGTGTATCTGATGGAAGTATAGATATTTACATTTCTACTTCTGGAGGTGCAGCAGGTGTATTCCCATATGTTCAAGTTTTAGATTTACCTTATCTAATGGCTGATGACAGAATTGCTGAAGATGTAATGCAAGGTGATTTTGTAAGAACAATGAGAAAAATGGCTCTAAAAGATTCTAATGATTCAATCAGATTGATGACAATTGGAAATACTGGTGGATGGAGAAATTTTGCTAACACAAAAAGAAGAGTTGCTAACCCATCTGACATGAAAGGTTTAAAAATCAGAACAGTTGTAGCTGATTTACCCCAGGAACTTGTAAGGGCATTAGGTGCATCTCCAACTCCTATTCCATGGCCTGAATTGTTTACATCATTTCAAACTGGTGTAGTTGAAGGTTCTAAAAATGGAATTACTGACATTATGAATATGAAGTTTCCTGATGCAGGTCTAAAATATGTTACTTTAGACGGTCATGCATACATGGGAGCATTATGGTGGATGAACAATGCAAAATATCAATCGATGTCAACAGATCTTAAAAAAGTAGTGACTGATGGTTTCTATGCTTTGCAGCAAGCAACTTTTGCTTCGCCTAAGAGAAAATCAATCAAAGCTTACGAAGACTTTGTAGCAGGTGGTGGAGATTTATATGTTCCAACGCCCGATCAAAAAGCAAGTTTTAAAAAAGAAGCTAGCCCAGTGTATGATTGGTTTAAAGACAATGTTAAAGGTGGAAAAGAAATTTTCAACGCTTTAACTAAGGCAGTAGCTAAAGCAGAGAAAAAAGCATCGAGCGCATACAAAAAAGATTTGTAATTTCAAATTAATATAATGGGGCGGATTTTAGTTCGCCTCATTATCTAAAAGGATATATCCAGGATTTATAATCTTTTATGAGAATATGAGCTTTTTCAATTTGTTCAGGAGTCATTTTTTTAATTACTTCTTCCTGAGAAATTGCAGCATCAGGATCTCCACCAATAGCAGACAAACCATACCACATATAAGCTCTAATAAGATCGGGAGCAGGAAGTCCTCTACCAATTTCGTAATACCACCCAACACCAGATTGAGCGCCAGGATGACCTTTCATAGAAGATCTGAGATACCATTCAAAAGCTCTAACATCATCTCTTTCAACACCAAGACCCATAGCGTACATAATTCCAATAAGCTCTTCAGCATCAGCATTACCAGATCTAGCTGCCGGCATAAGTTCTTCCATAGCTTCTTTAAATTTTCCTTCTTCCATCAAATCTCGAGCATTTTCTATTTCTGCAAAAACTATGGATGGAAGAAACAAAAGTATAAAAAGATATTTAATCATTTAAAAATTATAATATTTATAATTCTATTTTTAATTTCAGTAAATAAAACTTACGCAACTGATTTACCAAAACCATTAAAGAGCGAAGATTTCCATGAAGTTGATATAGAAAAAGTTAAAATTGGAAGACTTTTATTTCACGATAAAATTTTATCTGCAAATCGAAACATTGCTTGCGCAACCTGCCATAGTCATGATCAAGGAGGTTCAGATGGACTTTCATTAGGTATTGGTGAAGGAGGTCAAGGTATAGGATTAGAGAGAACTGCAGGTGAGGACGATGATAAAATAAAAAAACGAATTCCAAGAAATGCTTTAGCTTTATGGAATTTAGGATTTAAAGACATTACTACTTTGTTACATGATGGAAGAGTAACTAAATCGAATATATTTGGTAACGGTTTTAATACACCTGCTCAAGAAGCTCTTCCTATAGGACTTGATAATATAGTTGCAGTTCAAGCTTTATTTCCGATGACTAGACAGTTTGAGATGGCAGGAAATCCAGGTGAAAATGAAATTATAGGTTTAGTTTCAAAAGTTGGAAAAGATAGTATGAGAATTGATAGAGTTTGGCCTGTAATTACCCACAGGGTCAGAGGAATTCCAGAATATGTTGAATTATTTAAAAATGCTTTTGATGATGTAAACAGTGCCTTAGATATTAACATTACACATATTGTTAATTCGATTGCTGCATTTGAAATTCATGAATGGACATCTTTTGACTCTCCATTTGATGAATATTTAAATGGAGATAAACAAGCTTTAACTTTAAAGCAAATAAATGGGATGAATTTATTTTATGGAAAAGCAAACTGTAGTTCTTGTCATTCAGGATCTTTGTTGTCAGATCAAAAATTTCATTCAATAGGAATTCCCCAATTTGGTCCTGGAAGGACACGGCCTTTTGATCCTTATGCACGTGACGTTGGACGAATGGTCGAAACGGACAATATAAACGACATGTATAAATTTAAAACGCCAGCATTAAGAAATGTTTCCTTAACAGCTCCCTACGGTCATAATGGGGCTTATCCAACTTTAAAATCAATAATCCAACATCATTTAAATCCAATAAAAATGAATAAGAATTGGAAACCTGAATATGCAAATTTACCTAAAGCACCTTGGTTAGAGGAAATTGATTTTGTAACTTTTTCAGACAAAAGAGAGCAAGACAGAATTTTATCGAGCATTGATATACAGCCAGTAGAACTAAATGATATAGAAATTGATCAACTTGTTTCTTTTTTAGAATCTTTAACTGGTAGAAGTGGAAATCAGAGACCACTAGGTAAACCAGATAAAGTGCCAAGTGGGCTAAGTATTGATTAAGTTTTTAAATTAAACTGATACAAACAGGACATGAAAAAAATAAAATATGGAATTATTGGAGCAGGGACAATGGCTCAAGAACATATTTTAAATATATCTTTGATTGATAATACTGAGGTGGTTGCACTTGCGGACCCTAATCAAGATTCATTAAATAAATGTAAAGAAATTTTAAAAACAAACGTTTCTTGTTTTAAAAATCATTTAGAAATGATTGAGAAAAATATTGTTGACGTATACTTAATTTCATCTCCTAACTTTACTCATATAGAAATCTTAAAAGATGTAATCAAAACTAAAAAACATATATTAGTAGAAAAACCATTATGTACTAATACAAAAGATTGTTTAGAAATAAAAAAACTTACAAAAGATTATCCTTCAGTATTTTGGACTGCGATGGAGTATAGATATATGCCGCCAGTTTCAAAGTTTATTAATGAAATTCATAATAACAAAATTGGTGATTTAAAAACTTTAACCATAAGGGAACATAGATTTCCTTTTTTAAAAAAAGTAAATGATTGGAATCGTTTTGAAGAAAATACTGGTGGCACACTTGTTGAAAAATGCTGCCATTTCTTTGATTTAATGAGATTGATTATACAAAGTAAGCCACTCAGTGTTTATGCAAGTGGTGGTCAAGACGTTAACCATTTAGATGAAGTGTATAATGGCAAAAAACCAGACATCATTGATAATGCCTATGTGATTGTAAATTTTGAAAATGGAGCAAGAAGTTTGCTTGAGCTTTGTATGTTTGCAGAAAATTCTGAAATGCAAGAAGAGCTTGTAGCAACTGGAAATAAAGGAAAAATTGAAACTTCAGTCCCCTCTGATGATTCAGGTAAAACCTCATCAAATATAAGAATTGGAATGAGAGATGGTAAAACACATATCGAAAATATTGATGTAGATAAAAAGATCCTTGAGGCCGGCCACCATCATGGATCTACTTACTACGAACACTTGGCTTTTTTGAAAGCTATTAAAAGTAATTCAGATCCAGAGGTTTCATTAGAAGATGGTTTAATTGCTGTTGCTGTGGGAGAGGCTGCAGAACAATCAATAAAACAAGGTCGATTAATAAATCTAGAAGAAATAATTAGTTAAAAAAATCTGTAATTTTTTTAACTATAAAGTCACTTACTCTAATGTTTGACTCTGTTGTTACACCAGAAATATGAGGTGTTAATATACAATTCATACCTGGTTTTATTTTGTTATAAAATTCACTCTCTATTGGTTCTTTTTCAAATACGTCTAGAGCAAAGCCAGAAATAATATTTTTATGGTAAGCTTCAATTAAATCACTTTCATTTATGATGCCTCCTCTGGAGGTATTTATTATAATAGGTTTATTTTTCATTTGAGAAAATGACGATTTATTTATTATATTTTTGGTTTCATCTGTTAGAGGCAGATGTATTGAAATGATATCTGATTTTTCATATATCTCATTTAAACTTGATAATTTAGCATCAATTTCTTTATCATTTATTTCCTTAACATAAGGATCATAAGCTAAAATCTTTAAACCGTTTTTTAAAGAATACTCAGCAACTTTTTTTCCAATTGTACCAAATCCAATTATTCCTAAATTCTTTTGTTTTATTTCTGTCGACTTAATTGTTGTTCTTGGCCATTCACCCTTGATAGTTCCATTGTGAAACATTGGGATTTTTTTTATAAGAGACATTGATGAAGAAACAACATATTCAGCAACAGAGTCTGCATTCATTCCTGTAGCTGGTTGAACATGAATATTTTTACTTTTGCAATATTCTGTATCAATATTATCCAAACCAACACCTAATCTTCCAATAAATTTAAGGATAGATGTATTTTTCAACAAATCAGAATTTAACTGGGTTTTATTTCTTACAATTAATCCATCATAGTCTTTTATTATTTTTTCTAGCTCAATTTTGTTTTCACACAACTGTTCATTATACAAAACATCAAAATTTTTTTTTAAATTATCTAAACTATCCTGGTTTATAAACTCTGTGATTAAAATTTTGGTCATTAATTTTTTTAATATTAAACTAAATTAGACAAGTCTCTTTTATTATTCTTATATGTTGGCAGAGGATATTTAAAGGCATATTTTCCAATACGTCTATCTTTAGCATTCTCCCATAGAGATAACCATTGTTTAAAATTTTGAACTTTAAGATTTTTTTTATTTTTACTTCTAACATAAAAGTTTGGAAGCGGCTCTCTTCCAGAGGGTTGTCCAGCAACGTTATATCTAAGATCAGCACTTATTCTAAAATCATTTGATCTATTTGGTAAAGAGCAGTGTATAGAATGTTTATGCAATAATATTACATCACCCACATTTGCTTCTAAATAAATGTGATCCATATCGTCAAGCAATTTACTATTCTTTAACTCTACTTGCCCCCTGTATCCTGATACATGATTTAATAATCCCATTTTATTTATTTCTTTAACTGTAATCATACATCCATTTTTCTTAGTAGTTTTAGTAAAGGGGATCCATACAGTAACCATGTCAGTTAATTTTTGTCCTCTTGTATTTAGTACAGCAGCATCTTGATGCCACGGTGTTCTACCACTTAAACCATCATGAATTGATCCCTTGGGTAATTTTTTTTCAGGTTGTTTAATTCTAGTATTTTGAACAGGGTTAGACATTATTTCTTTTCCTAAAATTTTTTCAACAACATCCAAAATGTTTTTATTTGTAATTAAATTCCATAATGATTGAGTAGCAAAATAATCACTATCTTTTTTTACATGGTCTCTTGGTAATCGAGTGTTAAAATACTGATCCAAATCATAAATATTAAGCTTTGAAATATAAGAGTATTTTTTTTTAAAATCGAAATTAAGAACTTTTTTAACCTCCTTTTTTTTTGCATATTTTTGTATGAGACAATCCATGACAAATTCCATATCATTTAGAATTGGTTTTAAGTCTCTTCTAAAGTTGAGTACGTTTTTAACAACCAGGTACCCATTCTCATATAATTTTTTTTGAAGACTATTTGTCATCATTAAAATTTATTTTATCATACACTTAATTTCAATGTTTTGGTGCTGTGGTTAAATAGTTCGCATCATGAAAAGAGGTTAGCATTCTTTTTTTTGTGCTAATTATGTGAGGATAATATGAGATCCCTTTGTAATTCCATATAACTGGTTTGTTTAAAGCATAACTTCCATAAATAAAAAAACGTTTTGGACAATTTTTCTCTATAAAGCGCTTTACTCCATGATAGGAATTTGGAGTAGATTGAAAAAAAACAACAGTCCCTTTTTTGGGTGTAAAAGATTTGACTATTTCAAGTTCAGTTATTTTTGGAAATCTTCTAAAACTTTTTCTTAAATTTTTTTTGGCCTTTTTCCTATAGATAGTAAGAGAGCCACCATTCTTTTTTGGTATGTCTGTTAAATAAATTAAGAAATTATATAACCTAGTTATATCATCCCGATGAGGTCTTAATCTATACCCTCCTTTTGATACCGAAAAATCTATATCTAAATTTACTTTAGGATTAGTATAATTGTTACCCAGCATTTTTTTTAATTCACTAGAATTTAATTTTTTTTTAATAGTGAACCTTTTAGGATTAAATGATTTTGGTTTATATAAATTTAACCATGATCCATCCTTAAAATTTTTTGTAAAAAGATTTTCAATTTTTTTATAAAAAGACTTACTATTAAAAAGCTTAAAAAGTTTTGCAGAGTTAACTGAATTATTAATATATAAATTGAAGTTTTTAGAACCTTTATTTATCCTGCTTCTACCTCCCATAATCATATCATCAAATGATTTTGAGTTACTTATTTCTTTAATTAATAAATTACAGATATTTTTTGAAACAACGTTGTCTCCAACTAAAACAGGAAAGTTACTTTTGATTTTTTTTAATTTATTTGTACTGAGCATTTAGCTGTACATACCTTCTTTCACTTTAATCATTTTATACATAAGATCATTTAAAGGTGTTTTTACACCATGTTTTTTACCTATTTTTGAAACTGCACCACTAATAAAATCTATTTCAGTTTTTCTTTTGTATTGAACGTCAAAAGCCATAGATGACTTGTTAGTTTGCATTGAATCTACAATTTTATTAAACATAAATAAGCATTCATCTTCAGACACATTTACACCATCAGCAAGTGCAACTTCCCTAGTTTCTAAAATTATTTCTTTACCCAATCCTCGAGATACTTCGTTTGCTTTATTATTTATGTATAAATCAGTATGATGAAGATCAAAAATTGCAGATAATGGTCCAATTGCTGTTAAAGCAAAAAGCTTCATCCATTTTCTTTTCTTTACATCTTCTGCAGCAATCATTTCAAGATTATGTGCTGTAAAAGTATCTGCTATTTCTTTAATTCTATCAGTAATTCCTCCCTCGTACTCACCAATCCAAGATGGTAACGAACCATGATTCATAATATGACCTGGTCCTAAAATGTTTGAAGCTTGAGTAGTTGTTCCACCAATTACTTTTTCATTACCAACAATACCTTGAATAATTGCTTCATGACCAATACCATTTTGAAAAGACATGAATACTGTTTTATCTCCTATGATATTTTTAATACTGTTTAATGCTGGCTCTAAAGCTGTAGCTTTACACATAACTATTACAGCATCTACTTTATCTAACGAGGATGGATCTGAAGTGGCTTTAACTTTTATTACTCGATCACCGCCATGTCCATCCATTTTTAAACCATCTTTATTAATTGCATCTACATGCTCTTTCCAAACATCAATTAAAATTACATTTAAACCTTTTTCTGCAAGCAAACCGCCAAACAAGCAACCCATCGCTCCTGCACCAAGGACAGCTACTTTCAAATCTTTGTTAATCATCGTTACCTTATTTCAAATTATTTATGTATAGAAATTATATATATTATCTATAGACATTATGCAAAATAAATTATAGCTTACTAATCTCATGCAATTAAAAATAGAAAAAGGAACTTTTAAAGATTATTCATTAAAAGATATTTCAGATGCATTGAGAAAAGGATTGTCTGAAAATTTCAAAAACGTTGAAGTAGAAGTGGTAGATTGCCCTAATCTTAGAGATTGGGATTGTCCATCTGAAGGAATAAGTGGAAATCAAAAAATAATAGATGTTGGTGGAGAGCCTTATATGCATGATCCAAAATTTATTGGTGCAGAATTTGACTATGAAGAAATATCTAAAATGATTGATTCTGAAAAATCTTATGCTTTAGGAGCTGGATCAGGTGCAATGTCATGTTTGGATGGTCATTGTGGAGAATTAGTTATTAATGAAAACTTAATAACTGATGAGTCTAAATCAATAATAGCAAGAGTAAGTCCAGACAAAAAATGTATTGTTGAAAAGTATTCTGCAAAAAAACATGGTGGACTTGGAAATATTTATTATACAGATGGTAAACAGGGAAAAGTTATTAAAATAAAAATCAAAGGTAGAAATGGTGAACAAGGTTCTTTGCCTCAAGCAATGAGGTCTTCTTTATCAAAAAATTTGAAAATTAAAGATAATGAACATTTGTCTCTTGCTGGCGTATTTAGAGTATTAAATGGAAAAATAAGATCGCATGTGCAACCTGATTATAAAGATATTAAACACGAGTATTACGATCCAAAACAAATGAAATGTGTAAAAGATTTTCTTCAATTTTATGAACCAGTTGGACCAAAATTACAATGTTATACTGTTCTTTGGACTGGTGATCCTACTGGAGGAGAATTAAATCTAAGAGAGTCTGGTGAACATACTCATTTTCATTCTTACGAACATGAAAGGGATGCAGGACATTATCATTTTGATGTATCACCTGATGAAATAGAATATGAAGGTTATTTTAATACCGCTACAGAAGTACATAGAGTTAATAACATTTATAAAGAACTATTAAGTAAAAATAGTATTGAATAAAAACTCAATGAGTTTAAATTTATTTAAATGAAAAGACAGTTCAAGTATCCTAAGCACTTTGAAGAACAAAAAAAAATTCCAAAACTTACTCAAAAAAGAATTCAATTAGCAGAAATATCACTTGGAGATTTTGAAGGAAGATTAGCTAATGAATTATTGAATTGGTTTTCCTTAACCCCACAACATTGGATAATGTTGCATATGGTTATGCTTGCTTATTATAAAAATAAATCAATTACTAAAAATCAATTACTTAAAGTAATCGAGAAATCATATTTGACCTCGAACGTTTATATCGATACAGCAATTAAAAAAGGTTATTTTAGAATTATAAGAAACGAGAGAGACAAAAGATCTATATTTATTTTACCTTCAGTAATTACCATTAAAACCTTTGAGGAATTTATTGATAGGAGAGATATTCTATATAAAGGAATTAAATGAAGAATATCTATACTTGGGCTGCTAAACCGGCAAAACGAACTTTGACTGTTGGGGATTTAAAAGCAGCAAAAGGAAAAAGAAAATTTACACAAGTTACAGCGAATAGTGTTGAAGAAGCCGAAGCAGCTGAAAAAGCAGGCTTTGATATGATTATATCAAATGCAAAAAATGTAATTCCTGTAAGAGAAGGTTCAAAAAATTTATTTTTAACAGCTGCTTTGGTATTGAATGAGTTTGTAACTGCAGAAGATATTATGCGTGGAGCTTTTAAAGCATTAGAGAATGGTGCGGATGCAGTTATGACACCAAGAAGTATGGACATAGTTGAAATGCTGGCTAAGGAAGATGTTCCAGTAATGGGGCATTTAGGTTTAGTTCCAAGAAAATCTACTTGGATTGGTGGCTTGAGAGCAGTGGGCAAAACTGCTGATGAAGCGTACGAACTTTTTCAAAAGTTTAAAAGATTAGAAGATGCGGGTGCTTTTTCGGCAGAGTGTGAGGTAATACCAGAAAATGTAATGGGTGAAATTTCAAAGCGTACAGAAATAGTCACTGTTTCATTAGGTTCAGGTAAAAACGCTGATGTAATATATTTATTTATGGAAGATATCTGTGGTGATGCAGAAAATCTCCCAAGACATTCAAAAGCATATGGGAATTTATTAAGACTTAGAAATGAAATAAAAATAGAAAGAGTAAAAGCTCTTAAGGCTTTTAAAAAAGATTCAATGAATGGAAAATTTCCAGGAAAAAAACAATCTTCTAATTTAGAAAAAAAACAATTTGAGGAATTTTTAGGTCAACTCGATTAGTAAGTAGAGGAAACCTCTTTTTTACTGTCCGAACCTTTCATTTCATCTACTATCGATTTTCCTTTAGAATTTAGAATTCGTAAGTCAGACGCAATTGTTACAAAATTAAACCCTTTTTCTACCATTTTTAATGAGTATTCAGTTGTGCCACAATGTATACCTGCAAAAATTTTATTTTTTTTAGCATGCTCTAAAATTTTTAAAATTTCTGAATAAGCCTTTGTATTTTCAGACCTGTCAAAACCTGGTTTTTCATTTAACGCTAAACTTAAATCTGCAGGTCCAATATATATACCATCTAACCCAGGAGTTGACATAATTTCATCAAGTTTTTCTAAAGATTCTTTAGTTTCTATCATTGCTAATTTTAATATTTCATCGTTAGCATGATCAGCATAATCAGAGCCTCCATATATTAATCCTCTAATAGGACCAAAACTTCTGTAGCCTTCGGGAGGATACATGCACGCTTGTACAAAATTTTCTGCTTGTTTTTTATTACTTACCATTGGACAAATAATACCATAGCAACCGGCGTCTAAAATTTTCATTATTTGACCTGGTTCATTCCAATTAACTCTAGCCAAAGGTGTTACATTTGTTGCAGATATTGTTTGAAGCATAGGAAGTGCATTACTGTAATCTATTAATCCGTGCTGCATATCAATTGTTAGAGAATCCCAGCCTTGACCGGACATTCCTTCGATTGAGACACTGCTGGGTATTGCACACCAACCATTAATTACAGTTTTTCCTTCCTTCATCATTTGTTTGATTTTATTTTTTCTCATTTTCTAGATTTTTAATCCCATGTGAGTGTATTTCACATTTAGATAATCTTTTATTGCGCCAGAACCACCTTCACGACCATAACCAGTTTGCTTTATTCCTCCAAAAGGAGCTTCGGCAATAGCAACAACACCAGTATTAACCGCAACACAACCAGACTCTAGCTTTTCAGATCCAATATGAGCTTTATCCATAGAATTAGTGTAAAGGTAACTACATAATCCTAAGTCATTATCATTTGCTCTTTCAATTACTTCATCAAAAGTTTTAAAAGTTAAAATTGGAACTAGTGGACCAAAAGGTTCTTCTTTCATTATTGTAAAATTATCTTTTACATCATCAAAAACTGTAGGTTCATAATAATATCCTTTATTGAAACCAGAAGGTTTTTGTCCTCCCATTAACACTTTAGCTCCTTCTTTTTTGGTAGTTTCAACTAGTTTTTCTATTTCTTCTAATCTCTTAGCAGTAGTTAAAGGTCCTAGATCCACACCTTTATCCATACCGTTTCCAATTTTTAATTTTTTTGCTCTTTCTATAAAAGCATCAACAAACTCATCTTTTCTATTTTCTTGTATATAAAATCTATTTGGTGAAATACAGACTTGACCGTTATTTCTAAATTTACCGGTTATAGCTATATCAGCTACCTTGTTCATATCCACATCTTCACACACAATAAAAGGTGAGTGTCCGCTAAGCTCCATAGTAACTCTTTGAACTTTATCAGCTGCTTTTTTTAAAATAATTTTACCAACTCTAGTTGATCCGGTAACTGAAACTTTTTTTATTATATCAGATTCCATTAATTCATTTGATATTTCAGCAGGATCACCTGACAAAAGACTTACAACTCCATCTGGTACTCCAGCCTCTTTGCAAATGTTTACTAATTCCATCACAGCACCAGGAGTAATTACGTCGGGTTTACAAATTACTGAACATCCCGCTGCTAATGCAGTAGAAATTTTTCTAGACGCTAAAACTATTGGAAAATTCCATGGAACTAAAGCTGCAACAACTCCCACGGGTTGATAATAAACATGAACTCTAGTATCTGGAAATCTACTTTGTTGTGTTTGACCATAAATTCTTTTTGTTTCTTCAGCATTCCACTCAAAAATATCAGCTCCACCACCAACTTCACCAACTGCTTCTGTAAGAGGTTTTCCAACTTCAAGAGTTAACCATTTTGCAATAACATCTTTTTTTTCTCTCATTAGATCAGCAATTTTTCTTAGCACATAGGCTCTTTGCCATGGTGCAGTATTTTTCCAAATTTCTAAACCTTTCTCTGCAGACTTTAATGCTTTTTGTACTTCAATAGATGAAGCTTTCGATGCTTTTCCAATCACTTCTTCAGTTGCAGGGTTAATTACATCATAAGTTTCTTTTTTTTCAGCTTGTTGCCATTTACCATCAATGAATTGTCCAAATTTTTCGTACATAGAATTTATTTTTAAGTTTACTTAATTAGGTTTTTTAATTTATAAATAGAATTATATATAAACACTATACATATTAAAAGATAAACATATTTATGAAAAAAATTACTCTCACGTGTGCTCATGCGATAGTTAAATATTTAATTGCTCAAAAAATATTAATTAACGGCAAAAAAGAACCACTCTTTCCTGGTGTCTTTGGAATTTTTGGACATGGAAATGTAGCTTGTTTAGGTCAAGCACTAGAGGAAAATCAAAAAGAACTTCCAACATATAGAGGGCATCATGAACAAAATATGGCTCTTACAGGAATTGGCTATGCTAGAGCAAAAAGAAGACAACAAATTTTCGTAGCAACATCCTCTGTTGGACCTGGAGCAACAAATATGGTTACGGCTGCTGCAGTTGCTATGAGTAACAGGTTACCAATTTTATTTTTACCTGGAGACACTTATGCAAACAGAATGCCAGATCCAGTATTGCAACAAGTTGAACATTTTAACAACCCAAGCACAACTGCAAACGATGCTTTTAAACCAGTAACAAGATATTTTGATCGTATCACAAGGCCTGAACAAATAATTCAATCATTTCCAATAGCAGTTCAAACAATGTTAGATCCTGCAGATTGTGGTCCTGCATGTATTGCGTTAAGTCAAGATATTCAAGGCCAAACTTTTGATTATCCAGAGGAGTTTTTTCAAGAAAGAGTTCACACAATTCGAAGACCAAGACCAGATGAATTTCAAATTAAAGAGGCAGCAGAAAAAATTAAGTCATCTAAAAATCCAATTATAATTTCTGGTGGTGGAGTTTTTTATTCAGATGCAATGGAAGAATTAAGTCAATTTGCAATCAAACATAATATTCCAGTTACACAAACTGTAATGGGTTATTCAACAATGAAGAGAGATCATTCTCATTACGCAGGTCAAATTGGAGGACTGGGAGGAAAAAATACAAACACATTAGCTAAAGAAACTGATCTTGCTATTGCGGTTGGAACAAAGCTTGCTGATTTTACAACAGGATCATGGGCAAATTTTGAAAACGAAAATTTCAAATTAGTTTCTATCAATGTATCAAGATATGATGCCAATAAACATTTAGCACGAGCAGTTGTTGGAGATGCAAAAGTTTCTTTAACTGAACTTTCTCAAGCTTTAGGTGATTGGAAAGCAGGAGAAGATTGGAATAAAAAATCTCAAGCTGAGCTTAAGTCATGGAATGAACATATAGACAAAGAGAGTGCTCCAACTAATCAGGAAGTCCCAAGTTATGTCCAGGCAATCGGCGCAATCTATAGAAATTCTGATCCAACAGATATTGCGGTTACTGCTGCAGGAGGTTTGGTAGGTGAGGTAATTCAAGTTTGGAGACCAAGAGAACTTAATACTCATGAAACAGAATGGGGTTTTAGTTGTATGAGTTATGAAATATCTGGAGCTTTAGGAATTAAAATGGCAAATCCAGATAAAGAGGTAATTTCTTTTGTAGGAGATGGATCTTATCTATTAAATAATACTGACATTTATTCTTCAGTAATCACAAAAAATAAATTGATTATAATTGTTTGTGATAACGGAGGCTATGCAGTTATTAATAGGTTACAGTTATTTAAAGGTGGTAAAGAATACAACAATTTATTAAAAAGTTCTAATACACCTGGCTTAGTTGATGTAGATTTTGCAAAACATGCAGAAAGTATGGGTGCAAAATCTGAACACGTTACATCAATATCAGATCTTGAGGCTGCGTTTAAAAGAGCAAAAGCATCTGATGTGACTTATGTTATATCAATTAAAACTCATGCATATAAATGGGTTGAGGGTTCATCTTTTTGGGATAGTCCAACTTTAGAAATTCCAACCACTAAAGAAAATGAAGAAGCTTTAAAACTTTATAAAGAAGGAAAAGGCAAACAAAGACAAGGTATTTAGTCTTTTATGAACAAGGTATTTAAAGTAGGTTTAATAGGCTGTGGCCATATTTCAGAAACTTATTTTAGAGCTCAAGAGTATTTCAATAATATTAGGATTATTAAATGTGCTGATATCAACATGGAAGCAGCAAAAAAGTGTGCAATTCATTATAATATTGAAGCAGTAACTGTTGAAGAACTTTTAAAAGATAAAGAGATTGAAATAATACTAAATCTTACAATTCCTAGAGCACATTTTGAAGTTTCAAAAATGGCTTTAGAAAATGGTAAGCATTCATATGCCGAGAAACCTATGTCTGTTAATTTTGAAGATGGAAAAAAATTAGTTGAGCTCGCTAAAGAAAGAAATCTTTATATTGGAAATGCACCTGATACTTTTTTGGGTGGAGGTATTCAAAAAACTAGGGAGCTAATTGATAATGGAGTGATTGGTGAAATAAAATTGGGTAATGCAATTTTTGCTTTCCCAGGTGTTCAGTCATATCACCCAAATCCAGAACCTTGGTTTGCTGAAAACGAAGGGGGCCCTGTAATAGATATGGGACCATATTATCTCACAGCATTAGTAAATCTAATTGGTCCAGCAAAACAAGTGCAAGGAAGATGTACAAAAGTTTTTGAAGAAAGAGAAATTGGAATAGGTCCAAAAAAAGATCAAAAATTTAAAGTAGAAACCCCAACAACTTATCTTGCAACTATACAATTTGAAAATGATTGCATCATACAGATTACTTTATCTTTTGATGTGGTTGCTCATCAAAGAAACCACATAGAGCTTTATGGTAATAAAGGATCAATTATTGTTCCTGATCCAAATATGTTTGGAGGATCTGCTTTTGTTTCAGTAACCGCTGGTGGTAATTGGGGTGAACATAAAACAGATATGATGCCTTTAGGAAGAATTAATATTAAAAGTCAAAGCTCAAGAGCAAATGAATCTCCAACAAATGCAAACTATAGAGGAGCTGGTCTATCAGAGATGGCTTATGCAATTGAAAATAATTTAGAACATAGATGTAATGGAGAGCTTTCTTTGCATGTTTTAGATATCATAGATTCAACAATGAGAGCCTCTCAAACAGGCATTCCGCAAGAAATAAAGACAACTTGCAAGAAACCAAAACCTTTTACTTTAGAAGAAATAAAAAAAATATTAAATTAATTATAAATTCTAATTTAAATGAAAGTTAAATATTTTGATTTAAAAGATAAACGCGCACTAGTTTCAGGTGGAGCATCTGGTATTGGCGCATCAATTGTCGAACACCTTTGTGAACAAGGTGTTGAGGTTTATTTTTTCGATATAGATAAAAAAGGAGCTGAAAAATTAATTTCAAAAATTAAAAAGAAAAAACAAAAAATACCTACTTTTCAATTCTGTAATATTAAAAATATAAAAAAATACAAAACTCTAATTCAGAACATTATTAAAAAGAAGGGAACAATTAATATTTTAGTTAACAACGCTTCAAATGATCAAAGGCACACTCTTGAGGAAGTTACAGAAAAATACTGGGATGAAAGAATGGCAATAAATTTAAAGCACTATTTATTCGCTATTCAAACAGTTAAAAAAAGCATGATTAAAAACAAAGGTGGATCAATAATAAATTTAGGTTCAGTTAGCTGGATTAGAG
Source organism: uncultured Pelagibacteraceae bacterium (assembly GCA_902588895.1). Classification (GTDB taxonomy): domain Bacteria; phylum Pseudomonadota; class Alphaproteobacteria; order Pelagibacterales; family Pelagibacteraceae; genus Pelagibacter. Next base: position 24,347 of record CACIRC010000004.1, on the reverse strand, counting down.
GAGCTGTCATGTTTCCAGCATACAGCACAGCAAAAGCTGCCATTTATGGTTTAACCAAATCTTTAGCTAGAGATTTAGGACAACATAATATTAGAATTAACTCCATAGCACCTGGATCAGTTGCAACTAAAAGACAGTCAAAATTATGGTTAAATCCAAAATTTAAAAAAGAAATTTTAGATCAACAGTGTCTTAAAAAGCAAATATTACCTGAGGATGTTTCAAAAATGGTTTTATATTTGGCATCAGATGTTTCATCGGGATGTACTAAACAAAATTTTACAGTAGATGCTGGTTTAATTTAAAGCTTAGCTTAACTTCTTTTTATTTTCAGCCATTGATAATGCAATTTTAAATGAATTTAAAATTGGAGCTAAGTTAGCTTCATTTTTTCCAGCTATTGCAAATGCAGACCCATGTGCAGTTGTTGTAACAGGAACTGTTAATCCACCTTGAACAGTAACCCCTCGATCAAAACCAAATGCTTTAAGTCCAGATTGAAGTGCATCATGATACATGCCAACCATACAGTCATGATTTTTATTTTTATAAGCAACTACAAAAGATGTATCACATGGTAATGGGCCATCAGTGTTAAATCCAAGTTTTTTCGCTTCTTCTATTGCTGGAATAATTTCATTTTTTTCTTCATTACCAAATTCTGCATGTGGGTTAAGTGCTTGAACTGCTATTCTAGGATTTTTTACACCGTTCAATTCCATAACTTCATTTATTAATTTGATTGGTTTTAAGATATTTTCTTTTGTAATGTGTTGAGCAACTTCTTTTATTGGTATGTGAGATGTTACTCTTGCTGTCCAGAAATTGTCTATAACATTAAACTCACAACAAAAACTATTTACCTCAAGCTTTTCAGCCATCAATTGTAATTCGTCTGAATGTTTATTTCCTCCAAGTTTTAAACTTGTTTTATTCATAGGTGCAAAATTAATTGCATCTATTTTTTTTTCTTTAGCAAGACTTAAAGCTAAATCTAAAGCTTCTAAAACACTTTCACCAGATTCTTTTGAAGGTTCTGCTATTTTATATTTGTGATTTTTTCCTTTAGAAATATCTAGTAGAAACCTATTTGCTTCATTAAAATCAATTTCATCAAAATTTTCAACAACATCTATATTATGTGAAATTCCTGTAATACTATTTCCACTTTCAAACACTTGTTTTTCACCGATGATGACTATGTTTGCTTTTTTTGTAATCTCATCTTTTAAAAGCTTTGAAATTAACTCTGGTCCGATCCCAGCTGGATCACCAAGAAGAATAGCAATGTTAGATTTATTTTCAGACATTTTTTTCTTTACGTCTTGTATCAGATTATGTTTAAATTATTAAATATAAATTAACTAAAGAGGGAAATAATGAAAAAAAGCTTTAAACTATTTTTAGCAGCTGCTTTCCTAGTAACTGAATTTTTTGTTGTAGCTCTTCCATTAATGATCACTTCAGCTAAAGCTGATGGTCATCCAATACAAGCAATTACTCACGCTGGTTTTGGTGGTGGAACTGACGTTACTACTAGAATGATGTTATTAAGAACAAGAAGGTATCTAAAACAAGATATGCAATTGGTTAACAAAAAAGGTGGTGGTGGAGCCGCATCTATGGATTATATGATGACTTTACCAGCAGACGGAAATCATACTTTAACTTGGACTACCGGACATGCTGTTTCTATGGCTTTAGGAAAAACCAAAGTTAAATTAAGTGATATGCAACCGTTAGCAAGAGGAACAGACGATCCACAATTGTTCGTAGTAAATTGCAAAAATGATATCAAAGACGCTAAAAAATTTATTAGTGCTCAAAAATCAAAATCATTAAAGTATGGAACAACTCACGTAGGTGGTATTGATGATGTAAGTGCTATTGCTTTTACTAAAAAAGGTAAACTTACAGATCCAACAATCGTAGCTTATAAAGGTGTAGGACCTATTAAAACTAACCTTATCAAAGGAGATATTGATGTAGGTGTTTTAAACTTAGGTGAAGCTGTTACTGAAATAGAAGATGGTACTTTATGTGTGTCGGTTGTCTTAGCAAGTAACAGAATGGAAAAATTAAGCAATGTTCCTACTGCTACTGAATTAGGAATTCCAGTTGTTTTATCTACAGTTAGAGGTTTTGTTACAAAAAAAGGTGTTGCTGGAGACAGAAAAAAACAATTAGAGGATGCAATGATAAAAGCTATGGAACATAAATATTTCCAAAGTTTTTTAACTGACATTGGTCTTGATTCAACTAGTGTAGTTGGAGCTGATGAGTGGGGCAAGCAAATGGAAACTATGCTTGCAGAAATGACTGCTCAACTAAAAGCTTTAGGTTACATCAATTAATTTAAATTAAGTACATTTCTCAATATGAATAATGTACGTGATAAAAAAAGGGCAAACAAAAGTTTGCCCTTTTTTTTTAGGACAGAATTTAAAGTTTTTTTTACAATTATTTTAGTTTCAACAATTTTACTAATATCAACTTTTTCATTTGATACCGTTCCACCGATTTTAAACAGAGGTATTCAACCAGCAACATTCCCAAAGGGATTACTTGTCATAATTATAGTTTTAACTTCAATAATTTATTACTTATCCTTCAAAAAACCTTGGAAAAAAGAAAAAAATTTACCAAAGCCTTTTTTTCTTACAATTTTAAGTTTTATTATTTTTATAATCATCTCAAAAACTTTAGATTTTTTTCTAGCAATTTCAGTATTATCAGTTTTTGTATCTTATCATTGGGGTGAAAGAAGAATTTTTTATTTATTACTAGTAAGTATAATTTTCCCACTAGTTGTTTTTATTTTTTTTGAAATGATTTTAGGACTAAGATTTCCTCCTGGAATAATCACTAATATTTATTACTATTAAAATGGACAATTTAATTTTAATGATGGCTCCTTTGTTTAGTTCAAAACTATTATTAGTTTTGTTATTTGGAACTTTGTTTGGATTAGTTTTAGGAGTTCTGCCTGGTTTAGGGCCTACAACAGGCGGCGCATTAATATTACCTTTTACAATGACTTTAGATCCTCTGTCTGCAGTTGTTTTATTAACCTCAATTTATTGTGCTGGAACATATGGAGGGGCGATTACTGCTGTATTAATTAATACACCAGGAACACCCGCAGCTGCAGCAACTTGTTTAGATGGATATCCATTAGCTCAAAAAGGTGAGGCAGGTAGAGCTTTAGGCATGGCAACAGTTTCAAGTACAGTTGGTGGAATATTTAGTGTAATCGTATTAGTATTTTTTGCACCAATATTAGCAAATCTTGCATACGAGTTTGGTCAACCCGAGTATTTTGCTTTAGCAATTTTTGGTTTAACAATGTTAGCTTCAATAGGGGACGGTAGTCCAATAAAGAATTTAATAGCAGGAGCTTTTGGAATTTTAATTTCAACAGTTGGCAAAGATTTTATGACTTCAATAGATAGATTCACTTATGGTATTAACGAACTTTCAGTAGGTATAGGATTTATACCAGTTGTTGTTGGGTTATTTGCGATAAGTGAAATGCTAACTCAATCTACATTGCTTGAACAAGTATTTAAGAGAGTAGCTTTAAAAGCTGTAAAACTTCCAACTAAAGAGGACTATAAAAAAACTTGGAAAACAATTCTAAGATCTAGTGGAATAGGATCATTTATAGGAGTATTACCAGCTGAGGGAGGAACAGTTGCCTCTTTGATTGGTTATTCAGAGGCAAAAAGATTTTCAAAAAATCCCGAGGAATTTGGAAAAGGTTCTGTGGAAGGAATTGCAGGAGCAGAGGCAGCAAACAATGCTGCTACAGGTGGTGCAATGGTTCCGACTTTAGCACTTGGAATTCCAGGTAGTGCAACAACCGCGGTAATTCTTACAGGATTGATTATTCATGGTGTTAGACCAGGACCAGATTTGTTCAGAGAGCAACCAGATTTTTTATATGGAATTTTCGGTGCGATGTTGATTGCTAATATTCTCTTTTTTATTTTTGGATTTTTTGGAGCAAAAATATTTGCAAGAATAACTTTAGTTCCTAATAAAATTTTATGGCCAATGATATTTGCAGTTTCAGTTTGCGGAACTTACTCATTAAGCCAATCAATAATTGATGTATGGATAATGTTGTTTTTTGGTGTTCTAGGTTTTTTTATGAGAAGATATGGTTTTTCTGTAGTGCCTGTAATTATAGGATTGATTTTAGGAGAACTTGTAGAAGGAACTTTGAGACAATCAATTGTAATATTTGATGGAAATTGGCTAATGTTTTTAACAAGACCAATAGCTTTAACATTCTTTATTTTGTCTTTAATTGCTTTAGCTTTTCCTTTAATAAGATCAAAAAAATTTAAAAAATAAAGATGATTAAATTCGATTTAAAAAATAGAGTAGCAATTATAACTGGTGGAGCTCAAGGGTTTGGGTTAGCTATCACAGAAAGATTTATCGAATCTGGTGCTAAAGTAATAATTTGGGATATAGACGAAGGGGAAGTTAAAAAAGCTTTAAAAAAAATAAATTCTGAAAATTTAAGTTATCAAATAGTTGATGTAAGTAACTATGAAATAATTAATTCAAAATTATCTGAAGTTGAAAAATCCCACGGTAAGATTGATATCTTTGTAAATAATGCGGGAGTAGCCGGGATTAATGCAACAGTTGCAGAGTATCCAATAGAAGAATGGAACAATATAATCAACCTTAACTTAAATGCAGTATTTTATTGTTGTAAAGCAGTTGTTCCATTTATGGTTAAAAAAGACTATGGAAGAATTGTTAATATTGCTTCTATTGCAGGTAAAGAAGGAAATCCAAATGCAAGCGCTTACAGTACATCTAAGGCAGGTGTTATAGGTTTAACAAAATCCCTAGGTAAAGAACTTGCACAAAATAATATTTCAGTAAACTGTGTTACTCCAGCTGCAGCAAAAACTAGAATTTTTGATCAAATGACCGAGGAACATATAAATTATATGCTTTCAAAGATACCAAGAAATAAATTTGCTAAAGTAGAGGAATTAGCTTCTTTAGTCGCTTGGTTATCAAGTGAAGAAAATTCTTTTTCAACTGCAGCAGTTTTTGATTTAAGTGGTGGAAGAGCCACATATTAGTTATGCAAGTAGGTATTGATGTTGGCGCAACCAAAATAGAAAGTGTTGTGCTTGAAAAGGATGGACAAGAAAAACATAGATCTAGAATACCATCCCCAAAAGATTATACCCAAATCATTACAGCGATAAGAGATATTCATAGAAAATTAGAACAAGAGTTTAAACAAGAACTTCCAATTGGAGTTTGTCATCCAGGAGTTCATTCTCCTCAAACAGGATTAGTAAAAAATGCTCCTAACATTACTTGGTTAGAAAAAAAACCTTTTCAAAATGATTTACGTAAAGCACTTGGAAAAGAGGTATTTTGTGAAAATGACGCAAACTGTTTTGCTTTATCAGAAGCTATAGATGGATCAGGTAAACATTACAAAATTGTTTATGGGATAATTTTGGGATCTGGAGTTGGGGGAGGTTTAGTTATTGATAAAAAAATAGTAAGTGGCCCCAACGGTGTTGCAGGTGAATGGGGTCATAATCAAATTCCTTACTTTGCTGCTAAAAAAGAAAATTTTGACTCAACCAATGCAAGAGAAGCAGAGATCGAGAGTTTTTTATCTGGCTTAGGTTTAGCTAAAAGATTTAATAAACTTTATGGAAAAAATTTAAAAACAAACGAAATTTTTGAATTAAATAGAAAACATGATTTAGATGCCGAAAGATTTATAGATGATTTTAAAGTAAATTTAGCTATGTCTCTTTCAAGTATCATAAATATTTTAGATCCTGATGCTTTTGTTTTTGGAGGTGGTGTTTCAAATGAAATAGATTTTTTACATGAAATAGATTCACTAGTTAGAAAATTTGTTATAGGGAGAGAATACGAAGGTGTTTTTTTAAAACCTAGATACGGAGATGCTAGTGGTGTTAGAGGTGCGGCAAGATTAGGAAGAAGCACAACATATTAGAAAATTCAATTCATAATTTAATATAAAAAAAAATAATTTTTAAAAAATACTTTAAATAGCATATAAATTTAAAAAAAATTAATATCAACTAAGGGTTGAATCAATATCAACTTAACCAAGATAGAATTACGTATAGACATTATATATAAAATTTAGATAATTTTTTATTTTTTACTTTACGAATTATGTTCGGATATGTTTATATCCCGACCAGATAATTAATATATATATATATTAACTAAATTAACTTAAGAGGGAAAAAATGAAAAAACTTATACTTTCGATTGCAGCCCTAGCATTATTTGCAAGTTCTGCATTTGCTGAGAGATACGTCATGGTAACACATGGTGAAGGAAAAGATCCTTTTTGGCCAGTAGTTCAAAAAGGTGGTGAAGATGCAGCTCGTGCAATCGGTGCTGACTTTGAATATATCTACAACCCTTCTGCTGATATGGCTGATATGGCAAGCTCAATTCAAGCTGCTGCAGCTACTCAACCAGATGGTATGGTAATTTCTTTACCAGACCCCGATGCATTAGGACCAGCTATTAAAGCTGCTGTTGCTGCTGGTGTTCCAGTAATTACAATGAACTCTGGTTTAGAGTCTTCTGCTAAGCTAGGTGCTTTAATGCACGTTGGTCAGCCTGAATTGCTTGCTGGACAAAAAGCTGGTGAAAGAGCAAAAGCTGAAGGCGCTACTAAAGCATTATGTATGATTCAAGAAGCATACAACACAGCTCTTGTAGACAGATGTGAAGGTTACGGTTCTGCTGTTCCTATGCAAATGACAGATACTACATCTGACCCTGCAACTATTCAAACTAGAGCTACTGCTGCTTTACAAGCTAATAGTGATATCAATGCAATCCTTTCAGTAGGACCACACGTATGTGAAGCTGTTGATAAAGCTTTAGTTGATCTTGGTATGACAGTACACCACTCTTGCTTCGACTTGAGTCCTGCAGTTATGGACTTAATCGGATCTGGAAGAGTTTCTTTCACTATCGATCAACAACAAAGATTACAAGGTTATATGCCAATTATTGTATTACACTTGTACAACAACAGTGCTGGACTTCTTCCAGGAGCTAACATCCCATCAGGACCTGGCTTCGTTGACAAGTCTAACGCTTCTTCAGTTGCTGCTTTAGCAGGAATTGACAGATAGTCACTAATAATTTAAAGGGTCGATTATTCAATCGGCCCTTTTTTTTTATAAATTAATAAGTCTTTTTATAAATGAATACATCAACAGCAAAAAAATCAAGACAAGAGTCGGACAGACAAGGTGAAAAAAAATGGTATTCTGCGTTAACCTCTCGTCCAGAGATTGGACCTTTTGGCGTGATGGTTTTACTTTTTTGTATGTTGGGATATTTTTCAATTCCAGAAGGACAATTTTCTCTTAATCCTTTTTCTGGTGAAGGATTTAATGCTTTAGGAATTAGGAATAATTTTAGGGTAATTGCTCAATTAGGAATCGTAGCACTTGCTGCTGGAATGTTAATTATAGCAGGTGAATTTGATCTTTCCGTTGGTTCAATGATCGGTTTTGCTGGCGGTTGTATGGCAATGATATTAAAGTGGGGTTTTGCTGTTGTTATTCCTTACATATCTTTTGAAGGAGGTTTTCATTTTGAGGGATTAAGGTTATTTGAAATAAGAGATGTCTCGCCACTACTAGCAATATTAATTACTTTATGCATGACTCTATCTTTTGGATGGATTCAGGGATGGATAATAGTTAAAAGTGGTATAGCTTCTTTCATTGTTACGCTGGGTGGACTTTTCTTTTTAAGAGGTTTAACTGAAGTATCGTATAGAGCATTTAACAGAGCTCCTGATCAAACTGCTGGATCAACAACCGTTACAGATTTACCAGATATTAAAAACATTATAAATGTACCAGGTCATGGGGAAATGGAACGGGATGCGGCTAAAGCTTTACCAAATGATCAATTACTAGAAATTCTTAGCACTGTGCCGGCAAGCACGGTTGCAAAATTAACTGAAAGATTAACATATATTAACGAAAAAGTTGCAGCTTTCAAGACTGCCTCAAACTCAGAAAAAATGATTGCAACTTTAGAAAAATCTTTAGCTGGAGCAAAAAAATCTGGCAATGATTCAATGGTGGAAATTTTGACAAAGAAAATAGAAGCTGGAGTTAATGTTCCTGAAGTTGCAGCAAAAGCAGTTACTGATATTGATATAGCAAAAGCTTATATTGACACAATATATACCGCAAGACCAGTCGCTAACTTCTTTGGAGGCGATATTATGGAACCAATTTTTAACTGGTTGTATTTTACAGCAGATTGGAATGTAAATAACTATGGGAACATTTTTGCTAAAGGAATGTATTCTTGCTTAATGATTTGGGCACTTATCGCTCTAATTTTTTATTTTATTTTAAGCAAAACTCAAGCAGGTAACTGGATTTATTCAACTGGAGGAAATCTTAGTGCTGCAAAGGCTAATGGTGTGCCAACAAACAAAGTTAAGATTTCATTATTTGTGAATACTGCATTCTGCGCAACAATGTTTGCAGCATGTCAAGTATTTGAAGTTAATACAGCAGATACAGCTAAAGGTAATTTAAAGGAATTAGAAGCGATTGCTGCAGCAGTTATTGGTGGTGTCGTGCTAACAGGAGGTTTTGGTACAATAGGTGGAATTATTCTAGGTACAATTATTTTTGGAATAGCAAAAGAAGCCTTCTTTTATATTCCAGGAATTGATGGATCATTCTATAGAGTATTCCTTGGAGCTGTTCTTGTTACTGCTGCTCTCACAAATGAGAATATTAGAAAACGAATTATGGGAAATATCTAATGGATAGAAAACCATTAATTGAACTAAAGAATGTAGTAAAAAAATTTGGAACATTTACCGCTTTAAATGGTGTTTCATTAGATGTCTATCCAGGAGAAGTTCACGCTCTTTTAGGTGATAATGGAGCTGGAAAGTCAACTTTGATCAAAGTGTTATCCGGAGTTCATCTTATGACAAGTGGGGAAATAAAAGTTGATGGAGAAATTGTTAATTTTTCTACACCGCGTCAAGCATCTGATGCAGGTATTGGAACAGTTTATCAAGATTTAGCACTCAATGCTCTAACATCAGTAACAAGAAATTTTTTTCTTGGACGTGAAATAAAAAAAGGACCTGGCCCATTTGGCTTAATGCAAATGGATGAGATGGATAGAATAACAACAGAAGAAATGTCTAAAATTGGAATTAACATTTCAAACCCTAACCAACCAGTTGGAACAATGTCAGGTGGACAAAGACAAACTTTGGCTATTGCAAGAGCAATTTACTTTGGTGCAAAGATACTAATATTAGATGAACCTACTTCAGCATTAGGGCAAAAGCAGCAAATGGAAGTTTTAAAAACAATAAAAAAAGTTCAAAGGCTTGGAAATATTGCAATTATACTAATTACACACAACGAAATTCATGCACGCCTTATAGCTGATCGATATACTTTTTTAAGTTTAGGAGAAGTAATTGGTTCAGGATTATCTTCAGAACTTGGTGGTGAAGATGTAAAAAGATTGATGTCAGGTGGTGCAAAAATTGGCGATCTTGCTGAAGAATTAGAATTATAATGAAGGTAAAGTATTACGATCTCGAAAACAAAAGAGTATTTGTAACAGGCGGAGGATCTGGAATTGGGGCTTCAATTGTTGAACATTTTTGTGAACAAGGTTCTGAGGTTTACTTTATAGATATTAAAGTGTCAGAAGCTGAAAAATTAATTGAAGATATAAAAAATAAAAAATATTCAATACCAACTTTTATTGAATGTGATTTATTGAATATAAAACAACTCCAAAAGACAATTGTGGACATCATTGATCAAAAAGGTCCAATTGATATCTTAATCAATAATGCTGCTAATGACACAAGACACAAAATTGATGATGTTACAGAAGAATATTGGAATGAAAGAATGAATGTAAATCTAAGACATTATTTTTTCACAGTTCAGTCAGTTAAAAAATCAATGATTGAAAATAAGGGTGGTGTAATTGTCAATATAGGATCTTCCTCTTGGATGGTTGGACAAGGTGGTATGGCTGCTTATACAGCCGCAAAATCAGGGGTAGTTGGTTTAACTAGATCATTTGCAAGAGATTTAGGAGAATTTAATATTAGAGTTAATTCAGTAGTGCCAGGATGGGTATTAACACAAAGACAAATCGATCTTTGGTTAAATGAGGAATCTGAAAAAGACTTGATGAAAAACCAATGTTTAAAATCGAGATTATTACCACATGAGCTTGCTCAAGCAGTATTGTTTTTTTCATCAGAACAATCAGGTGGATGTACAAATCAATCTTATATTGTTGATAAAGGCTGGTTGTAATAGGCTTTGTGAAAGTACAAAGCTCAATAATAGAAAATAAGTATCTAAGAATTAAATCAATTAACATCGGTGCCTGTCTGTATGAGGTTTTTGACAAGCAAAAGAGGATAAATTTAATCTTAAATTTAGGCCCTACAAAAAATTACAGCAGTAAAAATTTTTATGTAGGTGCTACGTGTGGTCGGTACGCAGGAAGAATATCAAATTCGAAATTTAAGATTAAAAATAAAACTTACAAACTCGATGGCAATGAAGGAAGAAATACACTGCATGGAGGAAAAATAGGATTTGATAGATTAGAATGGAAAATAAAACATCATTCAAAAACTAAAATTATTTATCAACTGCTATCTAAAAATTTAGACCAAGGTTTTCCAGGAGATCTAAATTCAGAGTGTATTTTTGAAATTAAAAATAAAACTTTAATTATTAAATACCAATATAAAACAAATCAATTAACGCATGTTAATTTAACAAATCATAGTTATTGGAATTTAAATAAAAATAACAAAGAGACAATTTTTAATCATGATTTAAAAATTAATTCAGAAAAATATCTTGAAGTAAACAACAAATTGATCCCAACTGGCAAAATTAAAAAAGTTAAAAATACTATTAATGATTTCAATAAGTTTCAAAATATTGGAGAAAAAATAAATATTATCAAAAACGAAAAAACAAAAATAATACTAAATAAAATAAATGCATTAGGATTTGATTTAACATTTTGTGTTAAAAAAAATTCCAAAAATTATTTAGCCTCATTAAAAAATAAAAAAACCAATACTCAATTAGATTTTTATTCAAATCTTCCTGGGGTACAACTTTATACTAGTCAGGGTTTGCGATACAAAAATAAACTTACTCCTTACCAGGGTGTTTGTTTGGAAACTCAACACTATCCAGATGCACCGAATAATAAAAATTTTCCAAGTACTTTAATTAAACCCCAAAAACTTTATAAGTACTTTACAAAAATAAATATTTCATAAAATGAATAAAAAAATAAACATATCAATTATTGGAACTGGATTAATGGGATTGCAGCACATAAAGGCAATTTTAAAATCAAAAAAAGCTAATCTCCATTCAATAGTAGATATTAGTAATAACGCTAAAAATTTATCAAAAAAACATAAAATTCCACTATATTCAAATGTAGATGAACTTTTAAACTCAAAAAATTTAGATGCAGTGATTGTTGCTACCCCAAATCAACTCCATAAAAAGCATACAGTCGGTTTTTTAAAGAAAAAAATTCCAGTGTTATTAGAAAAACCTATTTCAGATAATATTAATTCAGCTAAAAAAATTATTAGTAGTGCTAATAAAAATAAAACACCGTTATTGATAGGGTATCACAGAAGACATAACTCAATAGTATCAAAGGTAAAAGGTCTTATCGACAAAGGAAAATTAGGAAAAATTGTTTCAGCAAATGTGTTGTGTTGGCTTTATAAACACAAAGCTTATTACAAAGAAAAATGGAGAATAAGTAAAGGAGGAGGGCCTCTAGGGATCAATTTAGTCCATGATATCGATATGATTTGTTATTTACTTGGATCTATTAAGTACGTTCAAGCCTTTACAACTAATAAAAATAGAAAATTTGAAGTTGAAGATACAGCAACAATAAGCTTGATCTTTAATTCAGGAGCCCTTTGTACACTAAATTTGTCAGATACAATTGTTGCACCATGGAGTTATGAATTAACTGCAGGAGAAAATCCCGCTTATCCAATTACTAACCAATCTGCATATATGATTGGTGGTACCAAAGGTTCTCTACAGTTTCCTAACCTTAAATATTGGTTTTATAAAAAAGAGAGAAGTTGGTGGAATAAGATATTTGTTAATGAAGATAAAAATAAAAAAGATGATAATACATTAGTTAATCAAATTGATCACTTTGCTGATGTAATTTCAAAAAAAGTTAAGCCTAAAGTAAATGGAAATGATGGTTTAATTTCTCTTAAAATTTTTGCTGCAATAACAAAAAGTGCTAAAACTGGCAAAAAAGTAAGAATATAAAATTTTTATTAAACTTTAAATCATTCATTGTTTTGACATATTTTATTTGTTAACTTTTCTTATGAAAAAAATTATCTTACTTGTAGTATTCAGTTTCTTATTTTTTACAAATTCAAATGCTGCGTGTGACGATCCTTTAACTGAAGGAGTTGATTATTCTAATTGTAGATTTTCAGACTCTCAAGATTTACAAGGTAGTTATCTTCCAAATTCAAATCTTTCATTTGCGAGTTTTATTCAAGTTAATTTTGATAAAAGTATTATGATGACTTCAAATCTATCATTTGGAACTTTTCCAGAGTCTACATTTGTAAGAGCTAATCTTTATGAGTCTGTTTCTATAGGTGCAAATTTTGAAAAAACTAATTTCACTGGAGCTAACTTAACTAGAGTCGATTTTATGGGTGCAACATTAATCGAAGCTAACTTTCAAAACTCTAATTTAATGGAAGCCAACTTTACATCATCTAACATTACCAATGCTAATTTTGATGGAGCTAATTTAACTGGAGCTACGTGGACTAATGGTCAAACTTGTGGTCCTGAGTCTATAAGTACCTGCAAACAATAATTAATGAATACTTCAGTTAATACTGATGATGTAATCTTTAATTTTTTTAAGCAAATTTGTGATGAAAAAGATGACCAAAAATGCGTTGAACTTGGAAATCAGTGGATAAAGGCAATGGAAACTAATTTGTCTGAAATGGAAAAAAACCTTAATGGAGCTGATTATATTAAGCATAAAGATGACATTCAAAGTAACAGAAACCATTTAAATAGCTTAAAAAATAAAACTTCATCTGAGTGGAGAGAATACGCCACACAATGTATGGTCGAAATAATGAATCATAAAACTCAGAAATAATAAATTTTAATAACACTTTCCATAATAAACAAAATGTACTAAGTATATTTATAAGGGGTGTCTTAACAGACTGAGATTATACCCAAAGAACCTGTCCGGTAATTCAGAAAGGGATAAAATGGATAAAACATATTTTTTAAATCAATCAACATCATTAATATTAGTAATAGCAATAAGTTTAATATTTGCTTTTTTAGGAATTCTTCATTCTAAAAAATTTAAAGGAATTAATAATTATTTAACTGCAAATAGAAACATTGGTTTATTTTCACTTACCACAAGCCTTGTAGCATCAGCTTTAGGAGCTTGGATTTTATTTGGTCCCGTTGCAGCTGCAACGTGGGGCGGAGTTGGTGCTGTTATTGGTTATGCATTAGGCACAGCTTTTCCAATGATTTTCTTAATTTATCTTGGAAAAAAAATCAGAAAAGAGTTTCCAAAAGGGTCCTCTTTGGTTGAGTTTATGAGAAAGAAATTTGGCAAAAGTCTATTTAAGTTAATTTTGTTAATGACAATATTTTATATGTTCATTTTTCTTTGCGCAGAAGTAACTGCGGTGGCTGTATTAATTAATTATATATCTGGAACAGAATTGTGGGTTACAGCATTAATAGTTTTGGTAACTACTTTAAGCTATACCCTTTATGGGGGATTAAGAGCATCCATATTTACTGATAATATTCAAATGATTGTAATTGGTGTTTTATTATTTATTTTGATTTCAATTATTAGTTCTTCTTCAGGAAATAATTTTTCATTTTCTTTAATTAATGAGAAAAACCCTCAACTTATAAGTTCAAATTATATTCCAGGGTATACTGCTGGATTAACTTTCTTTATAGCAGTTGCAGCAACAAATTTATTTCATCAGGGAAATTGGCAAAGAGTATATGCAGCAAAAAATTATAAAACATTAAAAAGTAGTTTGATAATTTCTTTCTTTATTATAGTTCCAATAGTTTTTTTAATGGGTTTTATTGGGATGGTTTCATTTTCAATGGATCCATCCGTTAGACCTGATTTAGGATTTTTTAGTTTATTATTAAAAGATCAAACAGAAATTTTATCCTTATTGATCATTATCCTTGGTCTTGCATTAACAATTTCGACTGTTGATACTTTAGTTAATGCTATTTCCAGTTTATTTGTAGTTGATGGTAAAGCAACTTTTAACTTAGATAAAAAAACTGATTATTTTAAAATATCTAAATATTTCATTTTAATTTTGTCTGTAATTGCTTTTGGAGTTGCTTCAAAAGGATTTGATATTCTATATTTATTCTTACTTGCAGATTTATTTTGTTGTGCATTTGTAGTGACTGTTTTCTATAGTTTCTATAATAAAATAGATGAAAAAATCGCTTATGTTTCAATTATAATTGGTTTAGTTGCTGGATTTTTAATGTTTCCATTTCCAGACTTTTCTAAAAGTTTATTAGTGGGAGTATTTTTGTCTAAAGACTTGTTTTCACCTTTTGTAGCTCAATCTTTATTATTTTTATCTTTTTTGATTGCAACTTTCTTGCCTGCAATAATTTTAAAAATTAAATTTAGATAGACGATTTTAAAGCGTCATAAATAAGTTCTTTGGTGGTCTCACCAATACTTCTGTAAACTTCTTTATTATCTTTAAAAATTAAAAGTGTTGTTTGATATTGAACATTAAAAAATTGAGCAATTTCTTTATTTGTTACATCAAAAGCAAAGTATTCCATATTATCAAAATCTTTTTTTGCTTTTTTTAACACTTCCATTTGACCTGCACATGATGAGCAATATTTGATCCAAGAACTCACCACAACAATTTTTCCCTCTGATAGAGCTTTATCGAACAATTCTTTATTGTAAGTAGTTTCTTTTCCAATTGCTTTGGTGCTAAATGTTAATACAAAACAGATAAGTACTAAAAATTTTTTCATTGTCATAATTTAGGAAAATTAAAATTTATTGTAATACCATAAATTGTCTCTATATATGCTTATCTACATGTCAAACGATCAAATAAGCATAAATAACCTGTCAAAAGTATACGACAATGGTTTTGAAGCATTAAAAAACATAAATCTTAATATTAAAAAAGGTGAAATTTTTGCAATGCTTGGACCAAATGGCGCAGGAAAAACAACTCTAATAAGTATTATCTGTGGGATTGTAAGACCATCTTCTGGAAAAGTTACAGTAGACGAATTTGATATAATTGATGATTATAGAGAAACAAGGTCAAAAATTGGTTTAGTTCCACAAGAGCTTACTCTGGAACAATTTGAAACCGTATTTAATAACGTTTCCTATTCCAGAGGTTTGTACGGAAAGAAACCTGACGCAAAACATATTGAGAAAGTTTTAAAAGATTTAAGTTTATGGGATAAAAAAGATTTAAGACTTAGACAATTGTCTGGAGGGATGAAAAGAAGGGTTTTGATTGCAAAAGCATTATCTCATGAACCAACTATTTTGTTTTTAGATGAACCAACTGCTGGAGTAGATGTTGAGTTAAGACAAGACATGTGGAAAGTTGTTGAGAGTCTAAGAAAAACTGGCGTTACAATAATTTTAACCACACACTACATAGAAGAAGCAGAGGCTATTGCGGATAGAGTGGGAGTTATCAATCAAGGAGAAATAATAGTTGTTGATGAAACAAAAGAATTATTAAAGAAAATGGGTCATAAGAAACTTACGGTAGACTTACAGGAAGAAGTCAAAAAAATACCAAGTAGTTTAGTAAAATATAATCTTGAGATTGGAAAAGATAAAATGTCAATTGATTATACTTATAACGTTCAAGCAAAACAAACAGGTATTACAAATTTACTTCAAGATTTAAAAGATGCAGGATTTAAACTAAAGGATCTAAAAACAGAACAGAGTACACTAGAAAAAATTTTTGTAAGTTTAGTAAAGGAAAACAATGAAATTTAATTATTACGCATTTAAAGCAATTTATCTTCATGAGATGGATAGATTTAGACGAACATTGATGCAATCTTTATTATCACCAGTTTTATCTACCTCTTTATATTTTATAGTTTTTGGCTCAGTAATTGGAGGATATGTTGAAAATATTGATGGCATTAGTTATGGGTCATACATCGTACCTGGTTTGTTGATGCTTACATTATTAACCCAATCAATAAGTAACACATCCTTTGGTATTTTTTTTCCTAAATTTAATGGAACAATTTATGAAATTTTAGCTGCACCAATTTCAACTCTAGAAATAGTTCTTGCATTTGTTGGTGCAGGAGCAACCAAAACTTTAATTGTTGGTTGTATGATATTTATTACTTCAACTTTTTTTGTTGAAGTTGAAGTACAATTTCCAATATTAATGATTTTTCTTTTAATATTAGTTTCATTTACTTTTGCTTTGTTTGGTTTTTTAATTGGATTGATGAGTTCTAATTTCGAACAAATGTCAATCATACCTACTCTTGTTATAACTCCGATGGTTTTTTTAGGTGGAAGCTTATATTCTTTAGACATGCTGCCAGAATTTTGGCAAATAGTTACATATTTTAATCCAGTAGTATATCTGATCAATGGATTAAGATTTTCATTTTATGGAGTATCAGATTTTAATATATGGATAAGTGTTGGTTTAATGTTAAGCTTTTTGATTATTTGTATAGTGATTGTAACAACTCTTCTTAAAAAAGGTTATAATATAAAAGCATAAATAATGATTAAATATATTCTTCCAGCAATTATTATTTTTTTGATTGTTTTGTTCTGGGAGAAAATTACCGAATTTGTAGAAAAAAAATTCAATATTAAGCTTAATTATATTGTCGTTAGCTCCATAATTGCTGCAATAGCGGTAATTCTTTTGCTCCTTAATTACTAGGATTTATGAACATTCTTGACGTTTCAAATTTTGAAATAAAGGAAACGGATGGAGTTTTTACCTTTAAAAATGAAAATACAACAATAGGATTTGTTAGATTTAATGAGATAGGAGAGGTAGAGTATATTTTTGTTAATCCAATTTTTAGAAAAAAAGGATTAGCAACCAAATTATTAGAATTAGTAAAAGAAAAAACTGGAAAAGAAATAATACTTCAAGAACCGATAAGCCCTTTAGGATTGAAATTATTAAAATCATTAAATAGATGGAAATAAACTTATTATTTTTTTTAACAGTTGTTCCAGCCATAATTTTATATGGAATTGCAAAATCAGGCCTAGGTGGATCCATGACTTTAATTTCCGTTCCTTTAATGACAATAGTGATGCCGTTAAATCAAGCTTTAGGAATTATTTTGCCAATATTAATATTTTCAGATTTTATTGCTGTTTATAAATATAGAAAGGAATTTGACTTAGGAACTTTAAAATTAATGGTTCCATTTGCAGCAATTGGGATATTTATTGGATCATTAACTTTTTCATATTTTTCAGAGGAATTATTAAAATTTATTATTGGAGTTATGGGCTTCTTGTTTGCTGGTCATTACTTTTTTTTTAAAAAAAATAAAGAAAAAAAGTCAGAAAAAAACTTTTTTAAAGGTGGTGCTTGCTCAGTTGTGGCAGGATTTACAAGTTTTTGCGTACATGCAGGAGGAACTCCAACTAGTCTTTATTTACTCCCGCTTAGAATGAAAAAAGAAATTTATGTAGGTACAAGAATATTTTTTTTCACTTTCGTAAATTTAATAAAACTTCCATTGTACATTAGTTTATCTATGACAAACTTTGAGTCTTTTAAACAGTCAGTAACATTATTTCCAGTTGCATTAATTGGAATATTAATTGGATATCAATTACTTAAAATTATTGAAGAGAAATTATTTTACAATATTTTATATGCTTTAATTTTTGTTACTAGTGCAAAGCTTTTGTACGATTATCTGGTATGATTTAATTGCGCATTTAAACTTTAAAATAAATGATAGATAATTATTATTAAAATGAAAAAAAAATTTAACCCAAGAATTAAAGCAAGATTAAGAAAAAATAGACAAGTTTTAAGTAAAAATATTGATAACTTTTTTGGCTGGGTAAGAGGCGCAAAACTTGTTGAACTTAAAGAGTGTAATCCTGAAGAGGATCCTGTTAGACCTGAGTTGGATAATAAGTTTAGGACAGGATATGGAAGAAAAATTTTTGGTGTTGAATATCAAGGAGAAATTCATGCTGTTATGTGTTTTGCTTACACAAATGAAATTCCAAAAAGTGTTAAAGAGTTAGAAAAATTAAGCACTGATGCGTTTTTACAAACAGCTATGAGAGATCAGTCAGGCGGTCAAATAGCCATTGCCTATACTGTCTGGTCCAAAAAAAAGGGTGGGGGAAAATTAATTGTAAAAGAAGTGTTTAAAAAAATAAAAAAATCTAATCATTTAAATAGATTAGTAACTCTTTCACCACTAACAGAAATGGCAACCAACTTTCATGAAAGAAATGGTGCTAAATTAATCCAAATTAATGAAACCACTCAAAATTTTGAATATAAAGTTATGTAACAATGAGAATTATTAAATTTTATTTGATAGTATTTTGTTCTTTATTTATTTTACCGTATTCTACAGTTATGGCTTACGAAGAAGCAAATTATGAAGTTGTCTCTAAAAACGAAGTTTATGAGATTAGAAAATATTCTGATCGTTTAGCGGTGGAAACTATGACATCTGGAATAGATAGTAATTTTAGAAAATTATTTAATTACATCTCAGGCAGAAATGATACTCAAGAGAAAATTAAAATGACAACTCCAGTCACACAGGTTGAGAAAAATGGAAATATGAGTATGCAATTTTATTTACCCTCTAAATTTAACTCTGAAAATGTACCAAATCCAAGCAGGAAAGACGTTAAAATAGTTAATATTGAAGGAGGATACTACGCAGTGCTTAGGTATTCTGGACGAGCATCAGATGGAAATTTTCTTAAACACCAAGAAATTTTAGAAAAAGAGTTACAAAAAAACAATATATCAATTATAAGCTCACCTATTAGAGCAACCTATGATAGCCCATTTACCCTTCCAATGAACAGAAGAAACGAGGCTATGTTTAAGGTTGAATTAAATTGATGAAATCAAAATTTAAAGCAATGGTGTTATCTTGCATGGATCCAAGATTTCAATATTTAGTTCATAATCATTTAAAGAAAAAAAAATTAACAGGAAAATATAGTGCATTCACAATTGCAGGTGCAGCTGTTGGAGTTACACATAATAAATTCAAAAAATGGCATAAAACGTTTTATGACAATTTAGCAACCTCCATTCAATTACATAAAATAGAAAAATTAATTGTAATTAATCATAAAGATTGTGGTGCTGCTAAAATTGCAAATCAAAAAAAAGAATTTAAAGCATCTGATGAAATGAAAATTCACTTAAATTCATTTTTTAAAATTAAAAAAACTATTAAGAAAAAGTTTCCAAATTTAAAAATTGAACTTTATTTGATGTCATTAGATAAAAGAGTTAAAAAATTTAATAAAATAACGATCTAAATTAAAAGTAGTTTTTATGTTAAATTTTTTAAGTTTTTTAATTTTAATTTTAACTTTAAATTGTGTATCAATTGCTATGGAAAAAAAACCTTACCATCATTTACCAGATGGGACATTTAGAAATCCTGAAGGATCTCCAAAAAGAGATTCTAATTTTAAATGGTCTTTTAAAATTTTCAATAAAGAGAAAAAGAAACTTGATATGACAATTCCTAATGATCATGTTGAAGAAAAAGAAATAGTCATTTCTAACCTAAATAAGTTAAAAAAAAGTGATTATATTGGATGGATCGGGCATGCTACATTTCTTATAAAATTAGGAGGCACCACAATTATAACTGATCCAGTTTTTTCAAAAAATGCAGGACCATTAATATTTGGCCCAAAAAGATTTACTAAACCTGCATTAACATTAAGAGAAATTCCACCTATAGATTTATTTTTGCTTACACATAATCATTACGACCATCAGGATATGATGACTATAAGAAGATTTCCTTACAAAAAAGCTAAAGTATTAGTTCCTTTAAAATTAGGAAAGTATTTTACTAGAAATGGTTACAGAGATGTTAATGAAATGGATTGGTATGATGAGATTGTAATTAATGAAAATTTAAAAATTACTTTTTTACCTGCAGTTCATTGGTCTAAAAGAAGTTTAACTGATACAAATAAAACTTTATGGGGCAATTTTTTAATTGAATATGAGGGTAAAAAAATTCTCTTTGCATGTGATACTGGAATAGGGAACATATATAAAGAAATAGGTGAAAAATATGGACCTATAGATATCTCAATAATAAACATTGGTGCTTATAATTTTTATCCAATAATGCCTTATAGAGATAAATCTACTTTTCATACAAATCCAGAGGAAGCCTTAAGTATTGCAAGAGATTTAAAAAGTAAAAAAGTTATAGGAATGCATTGGGGTACTTTTGTTTTGTCTTTAGAACCAATCATGGAACCACGTATAAGGTTTAAAGAAAATGCAGAAAAATATGGATTTAAAAAAGAAGATGCGCTGATATTTAAGATTGGAGAAATAAATAGTTTAACCGAAATTTTAAAATAGTATTGTTTAATTTTAACAATGAAGAATTTTTTAATTGTATTTTTTTATTTAGTTATTTTGACTTCAGCTAAAGCTCAGAATACAAATATTACCTTAAACTTGGATTTGAATTTAAATTGTAAATTTGAAAAAGTAATTTTAAAAAATCCAGACCATAACTTTGAATCTTTCACAAAAGATCAAATTAAAAGAAAAGATATTGATAAGTTAATAATTGAGTCAAAAACACCTGACATTCTAATTGTTAAAAATTTATCAGAATTTTTTAATAAAATTAATTTAGAGGTTAAAATATCGAATAAGGATATATTTTTAATTCAAGCATTCGATAAAGAGAGGAATTATTCTGAGTCTGCAGTCTATACTAGAAAAACTGGTGAGCTTATTCACGAAATTACAACTAATATAAAACAAGAGGAAAAAGAAAAAGATATTTCATTTTATAGTTGTAAAAATAACAACAAAGACACTTAAGACCAAAGACTTCAATTCTAATTTTTGATAATATCTAAATATGAAGAAGCTATTCTTAGTAATTTTGTTTTATTTATTTTCACAGGTTAACACTTCAGCAAACGAGAGAGACACTAGATTGAACCAATTGTTTAATGAGTTAAAAGCAAATAAATCAAAAGTAGCTTTTATAATCGAACAAGAAATTTGGGTTTTATGGAGCACACATCCAACAGATGAGAAACTTACTGCAAGATTAGAGGAGGGCTCTCAATTTGTGAGAGATCAAAATTATATAAAAGCAAAAGATATTTTTACTGAAGTTATTAATCTTGACCAAAATTGGGCCGAAGCTTGGAATAAAAGAGCAACCGTGCTTTATATGCTAGGAGAATTTCAAAAATCTCAAGATGATATAGACCAAGTATTAGCTTTAGAACAAAGACACTTTGGAGCTTTAGCAGGACAAGGTTTAGTAAATATTCAACTTAAAAATTATGAAAAAGCGATTAGAAGCTATGAACAAGCGCAAGAAATTTATCCTGCTATGAGATCACCAAAAATAATGATTAAGCAAATAGAAGAATTAATGAAACAGCAAACAATATAATGTGTGGAAGATACGTAGTAAAAAACCCTGTAACAAAAACAAATAAACTAGTTAAATCTGCAATTCAGGTTGAAGATACTGAAAACTATAATGCTCATCCTTATCAAAAACTCCCTGTAATAAAAAAATATAAAAATGGAAATACTTTAGAAAATCTTCAATGGGGTTTAGTTCCAGGATGGGCTAAAGACAAAGATTTTAAAGCTTTGATTAATGCAAGACTTGAGACCATTGATGAAAAGGTTTCATTTAAAAAATTGATTAAAAACAAACGATGTGTTGCTGTAGCAGATGGTTTTTATGAATGGAAAAGAGAGGAAAAAGAAAAAATTCCCCATTATTTTACTCGTGAAGACACAAACACTATTTATTTTGCTGGTATTTTTGAAAATGATCAGTTTTGTTTAATTACAGAGGAAGCAAAAGAAAAAATTAATGAAATTCACCACAGACAACCAGTTATTTTAAATCAAGCTGATATTAATCGTTATTTAAATTTAGAATTACAAGGTTCAGCGTTTTTAAAAGAACGTAAAATTCCAAATTTAATTTTTCATGAAGTATCAAAAGACGTTAATAAACCCACAAATAACAGTGCTTCCCTAATTCAAAAAGTATAATTTTATTTACGTTTATTTTTCTTAAATCTAAAATTTTTAGGTCTTTTTCTATTTTTAAATTTTCTTTTATTATATTTATTTTCGAATTTTTTAAATTTCTTTTTTTTATTCAATTTATTATTAGAAAATTTATTTTTAAATTTATTTTTTTTATTAAATTTTTTTCCTTTTTGATTATTTGGTTTTGCTTCTTCTTTAACTTTAAAGTCTGGATCAATTAGTTTTTGGATAGATCTCCATATATTTCTGTCGTTGTTAGTTAAAAAGGTTAAAGCTGAACCATCTTTTCCAGCTCTACCAGTTCTACCTATTCGGTGAATATAATCTTCTGGAACTTGTGGAAGATCGTAGTTTATGACGTGTTTTATAACAGGTATATCTAATCCTCTTGCTGCAACATCTGTTGCAACTAAAATTCTACTGTTACCATTTCTAAATCCTCTTATAACCCTGTCTCTTTTGCTTTGTCTTAGATTTCCATGGATAGCATCAGCTTTATGCCCGTCATATTTTAATCGCTTAACTATTTTATCAGCACCATGTTTAGTTTTAACAAAAACTAAAATAGAACCACTTCTTTCAACTAACTGATTAATTAGTTCATGATATTTTTTGTCAGGTGTAATTTGAAAAGTTTCTTGTTTAATTTTTTCAATTGGTGTTGATAAAGATCCAACTGAAACTCTTTTAGGATTATTAAGATATTTTTGTGAAATTTTTAAAATATTTTTTGGTAAAGTAGCTGAAAATAATAGTGTTTGATGTTTCTTTGGTACAAATTTTAAAATCAATTCTATTTGTGGAGTAAAACCCATGTCTAACATTCGATCGGTTTCATCAAGAACGAGGTAATTTACTTTTGATAGATTTAAACTTTTACGCTCTATATGATCATTAATTCTTCCCGGTGTTCCAACAATAATTCTTGCTCTTTTATTTAATTGCCTAAGTTGTTTTTGCATACTCTCGCCACCAATTAAAAGAGCATTTCCAATTCCTATTTCTCTTACATTCAACTTTAAAACTGTTTCCATTACTTGTGTTGCAAGTTCTCTTGTTGGGCAAATAATTAGTGCCATCGCTTGCTTGTCTTTAAGAAGTTTATTAATCATTGGAATAGTAAATGCTAAAGTTTTACCCGTGCCTGTTTGTGCAGTTCCTAAAACATCTTTTCCCTCCAAGCTGATCGGTATTGATTGATTTTGAATAGGTGTCGGAATTTTAAAATCAGCTAATTCAATTGATTTTTTTAGTTTGTTTTCGATATTGAAATCAGAGAAATTCATTATGTAGGAAAGATATATATTTAAGTAATTGATCGGATGCTTATATCTTTTTATACCAAATACAATAAATAATTTCTAAAAAGACTAATCTCTAAAATTTACGAAATCAATAGGAAGCCCGATGTCTATTGTCTTGATTGCAGCCATTGCTTCTTGAAGATCATCTTTCTTTTTGCCATCTACTCTTAATTCATCACCTTGAATTTTAATCTGAATTTTAAGTTTTAGTTTTTTAATGTCTGCAATTACTTTTTTAGCATTTTCTTGGCTAATACCTTCTTTAAGTTCACTTAATTGTCTAACAGATCCTCCTGACGCTCCTTCTGAGTTTTTAACTTCTAATACTCTGGGATCTACTTTTCTTCTAACTAAATGGGTTTGTAATAATTCATTAACTTGCTTTAATTTTAATTCATCAGGTGCTTTGGTAGTGACCGTTTTATCTTTTCGCTCAATTGAAATATGAAGTCCTTTAAAGTCATACCGATTACTAATTTCTCTTAAACAATTTCCTAAAGCATTATCAAATTCTTGATAATTAATTTTGCTTA
>CACIRC010000003.1 GCA_902588895.1 uncultured Pelagibacteraceae bacterium | reverse complement strand
GAATAATGTCTGGATCACCAATCACATTTAAGGGTCAACATCCTCTGAATGCAATTATTTTGATATCAATAGTTATTTTAATTTACTTATTGTGTTCAACTCAATCATCAAATTTATTTTGGATGCTTTTAGCAGTTTCTTTCTTAATAGGCTTTCTCTTAATAATTCCAATTGGAGGAGCCGATATGCCTGTTGTAATTTCTATGCTTAACTCATATTCAGGTTGGGCCGCAGCAGGGATTGGGTTTACTTTAGAAAACACAGCTTTAATTATCACAGGAGCGCTTGTTGGATCATCAGGTGCAATTTTATCCTACATAATGTGTAAAGGAATGAACCGTTCATTCTTTAATGTTATTTTAGGTGGGTTTGGAGCAACGGAGGATAATACAAATAATCCAACTAAAGAACAAAGACCGGTTAAAAGTGGTAATGCAGATGATGCTGCTTTTTTAATGAAAAATGCTTCGTCAGTCATAATTGTTCCTGGATATGGAATGGCAGTAGCTCAAGCTCAACATGCTTTAAGGGAAATGGTGGATACGCTTAAAAAAAATGATATTAAAGTATCTTATGCAATTCACCCTGTTGCAGGCAGGATGCCTGGCCATATGAACGTTTTGTTAGCTGAAGCAAATGTACCTTACGATGAAGTATTTGAATTAGAAGAAATAAATAATGATTTTGCTAATGCGGATGTTGCCTTTGTTATCGGAGCCAATGATGTAACTAATCCAGTGGCAAAAACCGATCCTCAAAGTCCAATATTTGGTATGCCTGTCCTTGATGTTGAGAAATGTAAATCTGTATTATTTGTTAAAAGAAGTTTGTCACCAGGTTATGCTGGCATTGATAACGATTTATTTTACAAAGAAAATACCCTTATGTTGTTTGCAGATGCTAAAAAAATGACGGAAGATATAACAAAAAACCTTTAGTAAAAAATGAATACAAAAATTTTTTGTGATATTGCAGATTTAAGTTCTATTAAAAAATTTAATAAAAAAAAAATTGTAAGAGGTTTTACTACTAATCCAAGCTTA
Organism: uncultured Pelagibacteraceae bacterium; assembly: GCA_902588895.1. Lineage (GTDB taxonomy): Bacteria > Pseudomonadota > Alphaproteobacteria > Pelagibacterales > Pelagibacteraceae > Pelagibacter. Next base: position 87,428 of record CACIRC010000003.1, on the reverse strand, counting down.
ATGAGAAAAGCTGGTGCAAAAGATTATAGTTCATACTCTAAACAAATACTTAAAGTATGTAAAAATAAGCCAATATCACTTGAAGTATTTGCAGATGATTTTAGTAGCATGATTTATCAAGGCAAGAAAATAAATACATGGGGTAGAAATATTTATGTAAAAGTTCCAGTTGTAAATTCAAAGAGTAAATTTACAGGGAGAGTAATTAAAGAATTAAATAGTCAAAATATAAAATTAAATATAACTGCAGTATACACAGCTAAACAAACACAAAAAATTTTGAGACAAATAAATAAGAAAACAAAAGTAATAATTTCTATATTTGCAGGTAGAGCAGGAGATACAGGTAAAGACCCTTTGCCTGAATTTAAAAAAAGTATTAAAATGGCAAAAAAATTTAAAAATGTTGAAATTTTGTGGGCAAGTGTAAGAGAGCCTTACAACTTTACTCAAGCAAAACAATTGGGTTGTCACATCATAACAATACCACCTTCAGTTATTGAAAAAATAGAAAAATTTGGGAAAACATTTAACCAGCTAACAACTGAAACTGTTAAAGCTTTTTTAGTTGATAGTAGAAAATCTAATTTTAAGATATAATTGAATTGGTTGCGGGGGACGGATTTGAACCGCCGACCTTCAGGTTATGAGCCTGACGAGCTACCAGACTGCTCCACCCCGCGGTATTTTTAAATTCTATTTTTGAGTTTATTTAATTTTTTAACTCGTTTTATATTTTCTTGAAGAATTCTTTTTTTCTTTTCAGATGGTTTTTCATAAGTATTCTTTAATTTAATAACCTTAAAAAAACCATCTCTTTGAAGTTTTCTTTTTAAAACCCTCAAAGCTTGCTCAACATTATTATCTTTAACTTCTATTTTAATAACTACCTCCAAAAAAGCGCTTCAATAGCACTTTTATAAATTTATGTCTATTAATTTTATTAATCAAACAGATGCCTGGGTTGATTTATTTTGTTTTTCTTTTTCTTTTTTTTCTCTTTTTATTCTTCTTTCTGCTTTTTCAATAGCTTCAACTAAATCTTTTTGAGTAAATAAATTTAAAGCAACTGGATCTTTTGGATTTAAATTATTATAGTTCCAATAACTCTTATTTCTAATTGATGTCACTGAATTTTTAGTAATGCCAACCAACTTAGCTATTTGAGAATCTTTTAATAAGTTGTGTTGTTTAATTAACCATAAAGCAGAATCAGGTTTATCTTGCCTTTTTGATAGAGGAATATATTTCTTTATTTTTTTTTTGTTATTTGAAATTTCAATATCACTACTTTTAATATTCAATGGTCTATTTTCGTCTTCTGAAGATAGTTCAATTTCCTCTCTTGAAAGTTGACCAGAAATAATGGGGTTATATGCTTTAATACCCTTTGCTACTTCACCATCTGCAATTCCTTGTATTTCAACTTCATGTAATTTACAAAAAACTGCAATTTGTTTGAACGTTAATGTGGTATTTTCTACTAACCATACGGCAGTTGCCATTGGCATTAAGGGTGCGTTTGACATTTAGCTATTTTTTTCTGATTTAAAATTTTGGAATTTTTTATTAAATTTACTTATTCTACCTTTATCCATTAATTTTTGCTTTCCACCAGTCCAGGCCGCATGAGATTTAGGATCTATCTCTAATTTTAATATATCACCCTCAGCGCCCCAAGTTGATTTAGTTTCAAATTGAGCACCATCAGTCATTTCAACCTTAATAGTGTGGTAGTTTGGATGTATATCTTTTTTCATATCGAGACTTATAGCAAAAGAAACTTAGAACACAATTAAAAGTTCTTTAAATTTTCAAGCATTTTATCATTAATTGCCCCACTTGATGCTCGAATATCTATATTATTCTGATCGAATTTATTTAAATCATTAACTATTCCACCTGCTTCTTCTACCAACAAGGCTCCTGCTGCCACGTCCCAAATATTAATTTTATTATGAAAAAAACCATCTAATCTACCCGAAGCTACATAAGCTAAGTCTAAAGCTGCACATCCGCTGTATCTCATATTTAAATTGCTAAATTTGACACCTTCATGATTACTTGAAAACAAACATTCATCTATTAAATTTTTGTTTGATACTCGTAATCTTTGATTATTTAGATATGCTCCTTTGTTTTTTTCTGCATAAAACATTTCATCTTTAATAGGATCATAAATTAAACCACTAATTATCTTTTTTTCAGATTCAAGAGCTACACAAATTGCAAAATGGGGAATGCCGTGTAGAAAATTTGTTGTACCATCTATTGGATCTATAATCCAAATATTATCTTTGTCTTTGTTTTTAATTGAACCAACTTCTTCAGATAAAAAAGAATAATTTTTTTTTGTTTTAGAAAGTTCTTCAATTAAAATTTTTTCTACATGTTTGTCAGTTTTTGTAACAAAATCTCGGGGTCCTTTTTTAGATACTTGTAATTTCTCAACTTCTCCAAAATCTCTTATCGCAGACTTCGAGGCTTTTTCAGCAGCTTTGATCATAATATTTAAATTTGAAGATATAGAGATCATTTTAGATTTTTTTAATGTATTCTAAATTTCTAGTATCAACTACGATTTGATCACCTGCTTCAATAAACGGAGGAACTTGAATATTTAAACCATTATCAAGAGTTGCTGGCTTGTAAGATGATGACACAGTTTGTCCTTTAAGGGCTGCATCAGTAGTTTCAACTTTACACTGTACTTGGTTAGGCAATTCAATTGATAGCGGGTTTTCATTATAAAAATTTACAGAAACTTGTAAGTTTTCAGTTAAGAGTTTACCTTTGTCACCTACAGTTTCTTTTTTTATTTCTATTTGTTCAAATGTTTTTGGATCCATAAAAAAATAATTAGCTTCATCACTGTAAAGATAATTGAAATTCGTTTCCTCTAATGATGCTTTTTCTACTGTTTCACCTGATCTAAATCTTTCATTTAACTTTGTATTTTTGTTTAAGCTTTTCATTTCAACTTGAGCAAATGCACCACCTTTTCCTGGTTTTACATGTTGGGTTTTTAAAACTTGCCATAAGTCATTTTTATATTCTAAGAGCATTCCAACTCTTATTTCTCCAGCATTAATTTTCATTTTAATCTTTCTACAGCTTGTAATGGTTTATATTTTTTATTTTTCCAAATGTAGCCTGAGATAGCTAAAAAATTCGCATTATTCAATAATAGATTTTTATAATTAACAGCATTAATTCCACCAATAGCTACTGTGGGTATTTTTGTAAGTTTTTTAACTTTATTTAAAATCTTTACAGAAGCTACATACTTAGTTTTTTTAGTTTTAGATTGATTAAAAGCACCAAAGGCAATGTAATCAGCTTTAGCTTTAATTGCTTTTTTCGCCAAAATCATAGAATTATGACAAGTAATTCCTATAATTTTTTTACCAAGTATTTTTTTTGCAGCCTTAATATTCATATCTTTTTGACCTAGATGACAACCATCAGCATCTAGTTTTAAAGCAAGTAAAGGGTCATCATTAATTATAAATCTTACGTTATTTTTTTTACAAATATTTTTAATTTTTTTTCCAATTATTATTTTCTTATTCTGAGAGTAACTTTTAAGTCTGAGCTGAAAAAAACTTACTTTTCCAGTTTTTAAAACCAACTTTAGATTGCTAAAGAAAGAATTAGGTATTTTGTTAGGCGAAATAAGATAAATAAATTTATTTTTATTTATTTTCAAGTTCGCTCGACCATTTTCCTTGAGCAGCTAAGGTACACATTTTAGCTCTATGATTAAAAGTATTTTGAGTTGCCTCTACATTTTTAATATCTTTAGACCAAACTTTCAAAGCACTTTGTTGAAGAGCTCTTCCATATGAATAGGTCATTATAAAATTAGTGTTGTTATTTTTATTTATTAAATTTAAATTTTCTGTAGCCTCAATTTCAGATTGCCCTCCAGATAAAAAAGCTATCCCTGGAACTTCATTGGGTACAGAATTTTTAAGACATTCCAATGTTTTGATAGAAACTTCTTCATTAGAAATTTTATTTTCTGATAGGTTGCCAGGCAAAATCATATTTGGTTTTAATATTATTCCTGAGAGATCAACTTTGTGTAAAATTAGTTCCTCAAAACACTTTTTAATTACCTCTGATGTTTTGTTTAAACAAATTTCTGCAGAGTGGTTTCCATCCATCAATACCTCAGGTTCTACTATTGGAACCATTCCACTTTCTTGAACCAGTGCAGAGTACCTAGCAAGTGCATGAGCATTACTACTGATTGCAAGTTTGCTTGGATATTTTTCACCAATAGAATAGACGCCTCTCCATTTTGTAAATCTTGCTCCAATATCATAATATTTTTTTAATCGATCTCTAAGTCCATCTAATCCCTCTGTAATTTTTTCTTTAGGGGAATTTGCTAAATCTTTCGCACCAGTATCAACCTTAATTCCAGGAACTGCACCAAAACTAGATATTAAATCTGTTATTGATTTTCCTGTGCTTGAAATTTGATTTATGGTTTCATCGTAAAGAATAACACCACCAATACAATCTTTCATTCCATCTGATGAAAAAAGAATTTCTCTGAAGGCAAGTCTATTTTCTGGTGTTGATTTGACATTTACTGCTTCAAGTCTTTTTGTCATAGTTCCATTGCTTTCATCAGCTGCAAGAATGCCTTTGCCATTGGAAATTATTTTAAGTGCAATTTTATTTAATTCAGACATTTTAATTTAATGCGGTTATACCAGGAAGGTTTTTACCTTCAAGATATTCTAAAAAAGCTCCACCTGCAGTTGAAACAAAATTAAATTCATTAACTGCCTTTAAATTATTTAATAAAGAAACTGTATCTCCACCACCAGCAACTGAAAAAATTTTGTTTGCTTTATTATTTTCAATTATTTTTTTTGCTATTTGAATACTTCCATTAGCAAAATTTGAATTTTCAAAATATCCTGCGGGTCCATTCCAAAGTATAGTTTTACTGTTATCAATAATTTTTGTTATCTTATCTATAGTTTTTGGACCAATATCTAATATCATTTCATCAAATAATATTTCGTTCAATTCTTTCTTTTGAGGAGATCCATTTAAATCATTAGATACAATCACATCTTCTGGGTAAATTATTTTACATTTTTCTTTTTTTGAAAGAGAGATAATTTCATCGACTATTTTATGACAATTTTTTTCTTTAATAGATTTTCCAACACTATTTCCGAAATATTCTATAAAATTATTAGCCATACCCCCAACAATTATAATATTATCAAATTTAAGAATTAAATTTTTAATAACATTAATCTTAGTTGAAATTTTAGACCCCCCAATAATACAAGTAATTGGCCTAGAAATTTCGGAAGTTATTTTATTGAGTGCATTTACTTCTAAGTCTAGCTGTAATCCAGAAAACGAGGGTAAGAATTTAGGAATCTCACAAATAGAAGTATGCGCTCTATGTGAGCAAGAAAAAGCATCATTGACATACATATCTCCAAGATTTGATAGGAGTTCAGCAAACTTATTGTCATTTTGTTCTTCTTCTGAATAAAATCTAATATTTTCTAAAATAAAAATATCTTCATTGTAGTTATTGAAAAAATTTTTATTTTTTATTTCTTTAATATTTTCATCAATAAGTCTTATTTTTTTTCCCAATTTATTTTGCAATTCTTCACAAATTGGTTTTAGGGAGAGCTCTTTAACAACTTTTCCTTTTGGTCTTCCAACATGAGATAAAATTATAATTTTAGCTTTTTCTTTAATCAAAAAATTTAATGTAGGAAGAATTTTATCGATTCTTGTTGTGTCTGTTATCTTGTTTCTTTCCAAAGGGACATTCAAATCTAGTCTTAATAATATTTTTTTATTGTTTAGATTTTTTTCGTTTATAATGCTTCTCATTAAGAGATTTTATGCAAAGTTTCAGCGATATCACACATTCTATTAGAAAAGCCCCACTCATTATCATACCAGGCTGATATTTTACCCATATTACTTCCAACTACATTTGTTAAAGAAGCATCTACTATTGCAGAAGCAGGATGATGATTAAAATCTATAGATACTAATTTTTCATGAGTAACTTCTAAGATGTTTTTTAATTTATTTTTTGATGATTGTTCAAAGGCATCATTAATTTTTTTTATGTTAATATCTTTTTTTGTACAAAAAACTAATTCAACAAGAGAAACATTAGGAGTGGGCACCCTCATCGCAACACCTTCTAGTTTCCCTTTTAAGTTTGGTATTATTTCTCCTATTGCTTTCGAAGCTCCTGTTGAGGTAGGAACTATTGATTGACTTGCAGATCTCGCTCTTCTGGGATCTTTGTGAGAGTTATCTAAAATTCTCTGATCGCTAGTAAATGCATGAATTGTAGTCATAAAACCTTTTTCAATTTCAAAATTTTGATCAAGAACACTGATTACTGGTGCTAGACAATTGGTTGTGCATGAAGCTGCAGATATTATTTTATCCTCTTTAGTAATTATATTTTCATTAACACCAAATACTATTGTTTTATCAGCATTTTTACATGGAGCAGAAACGATCACCTTTTTTGCACCATTTTCTATATGAGCAAGAAGTTTTTCTTTCGAATTAAATTTTCCAGTGCATTCGAAAACATAATCAACATCATGTTTTTTCCAATTTATGTCTTCAATTTTTGTTTCTTGAGAAAATGTAATTTTATTTTTATTAATTATTAAATGATTTGGATCATATTCTAATTCAGCATTTAATTTTCCATGTATAGAATCATATTTGATTAATTTAGATGTAGTTTCTGAATTTGACCTGTTGTTTATATGATTAATTTTTAAATTTTTATTTTTACTTTCGACAATCGATCTAACAACCATACGACCAATCCGTCCCATTCCATTAATTCCAATTTTAATTGTCATTTTATTTATTTAATAATTTTTTAGTGATACTTTTAATGTTTGTACTCTCTAGTCCAAAATATTTATAAATATCTTTATAGGGTGCACTTTTTCCGAATTCATCAATTCCAAAAGCAATACCGTTATCACCTACATATTTTTTCCAACAATCGCTTGATCCAGCTTCAATGGATATTTTAAATTTTGTTTCCTCTAAAATTTTATTTTTATAAGATTTTGATTGTAATTCAAAAAGTTCCATGCAAGGCATTGATATCACTTTGGAATATATTTTATCTTTGGCTAATTTATGGCTAACCTCCAACGCTAGATTAACTTCAGATCCACTAGCTAATATTGTTAGATTAATTTTTTTATTTGTTCTTAAAACTTCATAAGCACCTAATGAGCATAAGTTATTATTTGGGTATGTTTTTCTTACTGGATTTAAGTTTTGTCTTGTTAAAGATAGCACGCTAGGTGTTTTTGAGCTTTTTAATGCATGTTCCCAACACTCGATAGTTTCAATTCTGTCTGCAGGTCTGAATACATTTAGGTTAGGTATAGAACGTAAGCCCGAAAGCTGTTCTATAGGTTGATGGGTAGGGCCATCTTCTCCGAGCCCAATTGAGTCATGAGTCATTACATAAATGACTCTTTTTTTCATTAAGGCAGACAATCTGATCGAAGGTTTGCAATAATCAGAAAATATTAAAAAAGTACCTCCATAGGGAATTAGATTACTGTGAAGTGCGATACCATTCATAACCCCACTCATTGCGTGTTCTCTCACTCCGTAGTGAATGTAGTCACCAGCAAAATCTCCAGGTTTAATTATTTTATGGTTTTTAGTTTTTGTATTATTTGATCCCGCTAAATCTGCAGAGCCACCAATCAAATTATTTTTTTGTTTTGTTAGTGCGTTCAATGTCATTTCTGAACATTTTCTAGTAGCTAAACTTTTTGGCTCCTTTATTGCATTCTCTTTTTCTTTCTTAAGCACTGTAGTAAAGTTATTTTTTAAAGTTTGATTAAATTTTATTTTTTTTCTTTTTAATACTTTGTTCCATTTTTTTTCTAAAATTTCACCTCTTTGGCCAATTTTTCTCCATTCATTTAAAATTTTATTTGGGATATCAAAAGGTTTGGTTTTCCAATTTAAGGCTTTTCTTACAAGCTTGATTTCATCTACTCCCAATGGACTTCCATGGGACGATGCTTTTCCTGATTTATTCGGTGAACCATATCCAATCTTAGTTTTACAAGAAATCACAGTAGGTTTTTTAGCTTTTTGAACTTTTTTTAGTGCTTTAAAAATTTCTTTTTCATTATGACCGTTGATAGAAATATAATCCCAACCATATCCTTCAAATCTTTTTTTAAAATTATCTGAAACCGCGAGATTTGTTGGACCATCAATTGAAATTGAATTGTTATCAAATAGCATAACTAAATTTTTAAGTTTTAAATGTCCCGCTAAACTCATCGCTTCATGACTTATTCCTTCCATTAAGCATCCATCTCCAGCTAAAACATAAGTTTTGTGATTAATTAAATCTTTACCTAATTTATTTTTTAAAATTTCTTCAGCTATTGCAAAACCAACTGCATTAGATATACCTTGTCCAAGAGGACCCGTTGTAGTTTCAATACCTGTTTTCGGATGATACTCAGGATGTCCAGCGCAAATAGAATTAAGCTGCCTAAATTTTTTGATATTATTTATTGATATGCTTTTATATCCCGTTAGGTAAAGCAAAGAATATAAAAGCATAGAACCATGACCAGCAGACAAAACAAATCTATCTCTATTTAACCAATCTGGATTCTTTGGATTAAATCTTAAAAAATTTTTGAACAACACTGTTGCAACATCTGCCATACCCATTGGCATTCCTGGGTGACCTGAATTTGCTTTTTGAACGGCATCAATTGATAAAAATCTGATGCAATTAGCTAAATCATTGTGTAGTTTGCTCAAAATTATCCTGACTAGACTAAGAAGAATCTATTTAATAATATAAATATATATATATGAATTCTATAAACGAAAAAGAAAAAAAATTAAATATTGCATTAGAGGAATTAAAAAATTTAGATCTAACAAATCCTGAATTACAAAAAAATATCGAAAATTTAAGCACAAAACAAAATCAATTAGAAATTGAAAAAACACAGATTGAGGAAAAATATAAAACGTTACTCGAGGAACATGAAAATTTATCAAAAAAACTTGAGGATTTAAAAAATAAAGAAAAGTTGGAAGAAAGAAAACAAATTGAATTTTCCGAAAAAATTGACGAACTTAATCAAGAAACTGACACACTATTGGATGAAATAGATAAATGGCAAATGTAAGTATAAAATTTAACAATAAAGAGTTTTTGCTCGCTTGCGAAGATGGACAAGAGGAGCACTTAGAAGAATTGTTAATTCAGATTAACAAAAAGTTTAATAATTTAAAAAATGATTTGGGAAATCTAGGTGAAAATAAATTATTATTAATTACAGCTGTAAAAATAATGGATGAATATTACGAAACTAAGAAAAAAGTAGATCAAAAAAAAGAAGAATTAAATGATCTATCAAAAAAATTTAAAGAACTAAAATCTCTAATTTACGATTATAAGGACACAAAAGAATCTGAAATTGAAAAACTAAATCTTGATCATGAAAATTTAAAACAAGAAATTGACGATAATCAAAAAAAATACGAAAATTTAATTGATGAAGCTGCTGATCAAATATCAAATTTTGTAAAAAAAGCAAAATTAGAAAACATTTCAAAGTAGGTCTGTGAGTAAATCTAAGCTAAGAAGTAAAATTTTAAATCTTAGAAAAAAAAATTCGAATAAAAAACTTAGCCTCAATCCTGACAGAATTTATCGATTTTTAAAAAAAAATAAAATTAATTTCAAAAATGTAGGAGGGTATTACCCTTGTAATCATGAGATTGATGATTTGGATATGATTTATTTTTTAAGAAACAAAAAGGCAAATATTTCCCTACCAATAATTAGAGAAAATAACCAAATGGATTTTTTTGAATGGACAAATAAAGATCCTTTAAAAATTAATAAGTATGGAATTGCTGAGCCAACTTTAGGAAAGAAAATTTACCCAGATATAATATTTGTTCCTTTAGTAGCTTATGATGATGATTTGAATAGATTAGGTTATGGTGGAGGATTTTATGATCGTTATTTAGAAAAAGTATCTAAAATTAAAAAAATATTTAAAATTGGATTAGGATTTTCATACCAGGAGATAAAAAAAATACCTATCAACAAGCATGATAAGAAACTTGATTTAATAATAACCGAGAAAAAAATTATACAATGAGAATTTTATTTTTAGGAGATGTTGTTGGAATTTCAGGATGTTCTAAATTAACAAGTAATTTATTAAATGAAATTGATAAAAACAAAATCGATTTTGTAATAGTAAACGGTGAAAATGCAGCAGTTCAAGGTGTGGGGCTAACTAAAGAAATATGTAAGGATTTTTTTAATTGTGGAGTTGATGTTATCACAACTGGCAATCATGTTTGGGATCAAAAAGAAATTATGGAATTTATTGATAAAGAGGAAAGATTATTAAGACCTAAAAATTTATTTGAACCTGCACCAGGAAAAGGATTTCAGATTTACAAAACAAAGAATGATATAAAAATTGGAGTTCTTAATTTGATGGGCAATGTTTTTATGAAAAAGTGTGAAGATGTTTTTGAAGCTTCTCAAAAATTTTTAAAAGAAAATGAAATGAAAAAGGATTTTGATTTACTTGTAGTTGATTTCCATGGTGAAATTACTAGCGAAAAAAACGCTATAGGACATCTATTTGATGGAAAGGCAACTCTCGTGGTTGGAACCCATACTCATATTCCAACAAATGATGCCAGAATACTTAATAATGGCACTGGATATCAAACCGATGCAGGTATGTGTGGGGATTATGATTCAGTCATTGGAATGAATAAAGAAAATTCCTTGAATAGATTTTTAAAAAAGAATTCAGTGAAACACTTTCCCGCTAATGGAGATGCTACTTTGTGTGGTGTTATAGTAGATTGTGATATAAAAACAGGTTTAGCAATAGACATCAAAAGCTATGTATACGGAGATCAACTAAAAAATATTTAAAGATCATGGCAGGACATTCGCATTGGGCAGGAATAAAACATAAAAAAGGTAAGGCTGATAAGCAAAGATCAAAAATATTTTCAAAATTATCTAAAGAGATTACTGTTGCGGCAAAACTTGGTGACAAAGATCCAGCAATGAACCCCAGACTAAGATCTGCAGTACAGGCTGCTAGATCTGCAAATATGCCCAAAGATAATATTGAAAGAGCAATAGATAAATCTTCTGCAGCTACAGGAGCAAATTTTGAAAATTTAAGATATGAGGGGTTTGGACCAGAAAAGATTGCTGTTATAGTTGAAACTTTAACAGACAACAAAAATAGGACCGCATCAAATATTAGAACTATTTTTCAAAAGAGCGGAGGGAGTTTAGGAACTCAAGGTTCTGCCTCTCATAATTTTCAACAATTGGGTATAATTAAAATTGACAAAAAAGAGATATCTGACGAAAAAATTTTAGATTTAGCGATTGAGTCAGGAGCTGATGAATGTTTTTCTTATGAGGATTATCATGAGGTTCAGTGTCAAATGAGCGAAATATATAATGTAAAAAAAAATCTTGAGAAAATTATTGTGAATTTTATTTCTACAGAAATTGAATGGGTCCCATTAAATAGTGTTGAGGTAAATAATGAAAATAAAGACAATGTTGTAGATTTTTTAGAAACTCTCGAGGAAGATGACGATGTTCAGAACGTTTATTCAAATGTTAGTTTAGGTGGTATTTAATGATGATTATTGGAATTGATCCAGGTATCTCAGGATCTATTTGTTTTTTTCAGGACGGTATAATAAAAGATGTAATAGAAATGCCAACCATGACAGATGGCAAGAAGAATAAGCGACAAGTAAATGGTGCTCAAATATTTAATGAAATTAGTGAAAGGATAATCAAATTTGATAAAAAAAATATAAAGGTTGTGATTGAACAAGTTTCTGCAATGCCTGGCCAAGGCGTTACTAGTATGTTTAATTTTGGTCAATCTTTTGGTATTTTAAAAGGAATATGCAGCGCAATGCATTTACCTGTTTATTATGTTAGGCCTGCTAAGTGGAAAAAATATTTTAATCTTATTAATTCAGAAAAAGATGCGAGCAGAACAAGAGCTATTGAAATTTTTCCATATTTTTCATCACAATTGTCAAAAAAAAAAGATAATAACAAGGCAGATGCTATTCTAATAGCTAGTTTTTTCTACGAAACTTATCAAAAAGAGGAATAATCAATTTAAATTAATAGACAAAATCATGACACATTTACGTGTGATGAGTAAGCATGGAAGCAGATATAGCAGCAAAAGCAGTTGAATTAGGAACAAATACTGATTTTTCATTATCCAGTTTATTTTTTAGAGCAGACATAATTGTTAAGTCTGTAATGATTATACTTATATTGTGCTCAATATATTCTTGGGCTGTAATTATTGAAAAGTTTCGTTTATTTAAAAAAATAACTAAATCTTCAGAAGAATTTGAGGAAAAATTCTGGAATTCTAAATCTGCTGAAACTTTTTACAATAGTTTACCTAGTAAACTTGAGGATCCAATGTCACTTGTGTTTCAAGATGCAATGGAAGGATTACTTAAAAAAAAAACGAGAACTAACTTAAGTGAAAGAATGAGCGCATCTTTAGAAGCTGGAATTGAAAAACAAATGACAAAAATCGAAAAAGGTTTTACTTTTTTGGCAACGGTAGGCTCAACAGCACCATTTATTGGATTGTTTGGCACTGTTTGGGGAATTATGAATTCTTTTCAATCTATAGCTATTTCAAGAAACACAAGTCTCGCGATCGTTGCGCCGGGAATAGCCGAAGCTTTATTTGCAACTGCACTTGGTCTATTGGCTGCAATACCAGCAGTAGTGGCATACAATAAATTCAATAATGATGCCAAAAAATATTCAGAAAAATTAGAAAATTTTTCAAAAAGATTTTTAACAATTATTTAAATGGCATTTAAATTAAATCGTTCTTCTAAAGAACCAATGAGTGAAATAAATGTTACTCCTTTTGTGGATGTAATGCTTGTATTATTAATAATTTTTATGGTCACAGCACCACTGTTAACTGTTGGCGTGCAAGTTGATTTACCAGAAAGTTCAGCAGACTCTTTGCCAGAAGAGTCAGAACCTCTAACACTTTCAATTAACGCAAAAGGTGAAATTTTTATTCAAGAAGCAAAAGTTGAATACGATAATATTATTGCAAAGGTTTTAGCGGTTTCAAAAAATAGAACTGATACCAGAATTTATGTTAGAGGTGATAAAACTATAAATTATGGAAGAGTTTTAGAAATAATGGGATTACTATCAGGATCTGGTTTTACTAAAGTAGCATTGATTTCGGAACCATATAAACAAAGGTAATTAAAGTGAATAGAAGTTTAATTATTTCTTCTGCTTTACATGCTTTGTTAATTTTTATTACAGCTATGAGCCTACCTTTTTTAGCAAAGAAACCACTTGATATTCCACCAATTGTATCAGTTGAGCTAATTCAAATAGCAGAAAAAACTAATATTCCATTCGCACCTAAGGCTAAAAAAATAATTGAGAAAGTAAAAGAGAAAGAAAAAAAACTTGTTTCAGAACAAGCTCCACCAAAAAAAGTAGAAAAAACGAAAACAAAAACCGTTCTCGCTCCTGATCAAAATAATAAAAAAATAGAGAATGAAACACCTGAAGCAATTCCACTTCCAGATAAAACTTTAAAAAAAGTCGAAACCAAAGAGGAAAAAAAACAAAATCCTGAAAAAGTAGATGATGAAGTTAAACAGGTATCAGAATTTGAAAAAAAAGATTTGTTCGATCCAAATAATATTGCTGCTTTAATTGATAAATCAAAAGAAGAGAGTGCAGAAGTTTTAAAAACAAATGATGACATTACTCAAGATCAAGAAAGAAATGTAGAAAATACAGGTCTTACACTAAGCGAAGAGGATGCTCTTAAGGCACAAATATTTGGGTGTTGGAGTATTCCATTAGGTTTACCATATAATGAAAATCTCTTGGTAAGAATAAAGTTAAAATTAAAACCTGATGGGACAGTATCAAAAACAGAAATTTTGGACCATGCAAGAATGAATAAACCAGGCCAAGGATTTTATAAGGTTTTAGCAGAAAGTGCTTTGAGAGCTGTCAAGTTATGCCAGCCATTAAGAGTTCCAACAACTGGATATGAAAGATGGAAAGAATTACAATTAAATTTTGATGCAAGAGAGATGTTAGAAGGATAGTATATATAAATGACAAAAAAAATTTTAATTTTATTATTCATATTAATACCTATCAATGCAAATGCTTTAATAGAAGTTGATATAACTCGAGGAAATTTAAATCCACTTCCATTAGCAGTTTCCCCACTATCAATTGATGAAGAGTCTAGAAAAGGTTTTGAAAAAATACTTAAAAAAGAAAATATTGGTTCTGAAATATCAAATATTGTTGAGAACAATTTGAGGACTTCAGGATTATTTAACCCTCTTGATAAAAAGGCTTTTTTACAAGCTCCTGATATTGCAAATTTAAAACCAAGATTTGAAGATTGGAATTTAATTAAAGCTCAAGCACTCATTACTGGTAAAGTAAATTATGTTGACGATAAATTAAGAGTTGAGTTTCGATTATGGGATGTTTTAGCTGCCAAAGAAATGATGGCTTTAGCTTTTACTACAGTCCCAAACAATTGGAGAAGGGTAGGACATATTATTTCTGATAAAGTTTACGAAAGATTGACTGGAGAAAAAGGTTATTTTGATACAAGAATAATTTATGTATCAGAAGAAGGACCAAAAACACAAAGAATAAAAAAATTAGCAATCATGGATCAAGACGGAGCAAATAATAAATTTTTGACATTAGGGAATGAGTTAGTTTTAACACCACGATTTAATCCAGCAAGTCAAATGGTAACCTATTTGTCTTACTTCAAAAATATGCCAAGGGTTTATTTATTAGACATAGAAACTGGTACACAAGAGGTAGTTGGAGATTTTCCTGGAATGACATTTGCACCACGTTTTTCACCTGACGGTAAAAAAATAATTATGAGTTTTGCTAAAGACGGAAAGTCAGATATTTATACTATGGATTTAGAAAATAGAATTGTTGAAAAAATTACAAATCATCCATCAATTGACACTTCCCCATCTTATTCTCCTGATGGAAAATATATTACATTTAATTCTGATAGAAGTGGTTATCAGCAAATTTATGTAATGAAGAATGATGGAAGTGATGTAAAAAGAATTTCTTTTGGTAACGGTTTATATGGAACACCTGTATGGTCTCCGAGAGGAGATTTAATTGCATTTACAAAATTACATAAAGGTAAATTTTATATAGGCGTAATGAGAACCGATGGAAGTGGTGAAAGATTGTTAACTGAAAATTATTATCAAGAGGCGCCATCTTGGTCTCCAAATGGAAGGGTATTAATATTTTATAGAGAGACAAAAACTAACTCCAAAGGAGAAGGCTTTTCTGCAAAATTGTGGTCTATAGATTTAACGGGTTATAATGAAAGGCAAATAAAGACACCAACAGATGCTTCAGACCCATCATGGTCATCTTTATTAAGTAATTAAAGATTAATTTTTGTAAATTTCTTGATTTTTAGACTTGAAACCTCTATTTAGTTGTGAAAAAGTTAAGAAATTGAAATTAGCAGCAAGGAGCAATTTAATGAGATTAAACAAAATTTTAAAAAACACACTTTTAGTATTAACAGCTTGCTTAGTGCTATCTGCATGTGCAACTAAAAAAGAAGTGGCAACAGACGTTCAAGGTCAAATGCAAGGTGATGTTTACACAGGAACAGACACAGTTGAATATTTAGCTGATGGTGTTCCAGACAGAGTTTTCTTTGCAACAAATGAGTCCATATTAACAACTGCATCAAGAGAAACATTAAGAGCCCAAGCAGCTTGGTTAAGAAAGAATCCAAACATAAATGTAGTTCTTGAAGGGCATGCTGACGAAAGAGGAACAAGAGAATACAACTTGGCTCTTGGTGAAAGAAGAGCAAATGCAGCTAAAGACTATTTAATGACTTACGGAATATCTTCTGACAGAATTACAGTATTAAGTTATGGTAAGGAGAGACCAGTTGACTCTGGTTCAAACCCATTAGCTTGGTCAAAAAACAGAAGATCAGTAACTGTTAAAGCAAATTAATTATTTAAAATTTAAGACCCTAAAACCTTTATTGGATTTAGGGTCTTTTTTTTGCCATTTTTATAATCATAAATCTAATTTAAATGATGCTCATATTTAAATTAGTAATTTTAAAATTATTTTTAATCTTAAATTTAGTTTTTATTAATATTTCTTTTGCAGATAATCATAATATTTATGAAATATTGGAAATAATAAAAAACGATCTTAAAACTCTTGAAAGAGCAGTTTATTCTGGATCTATAGAAGTGAAAGCAGATAACAATGATAGTACAGTTTCAGACTTGGATCAAAATTCGGAAGATGTTTTAACTAGACATTTATTAAAATTATCTGAGGTTGAGGATCAGTTTAGAGAACTCACTAATAAATTTGAAGAAATAAATTTTAAGTTGGATAAATTATCTACCCGTGTTTCAAAAATTCAAGCAGATAATCAAATAAGATTTCAAGATATAGAGAATAACATTAGCTCTGGAAATATAAGTAGTCAAGGAAATCAATTAAGTTCAAAGCCAAAAACAGTTGAGCAAAAAGATTTGCCTGGAAGTTCGCAACCTCAAGATTTAGGAACAATTTCATATCAGGATACAGAAACAAATGAAACTTCACAACAAATTCAATCTGTTGATACTACAGCTTCAATTGTAACAGAAACCTTTCAGTCTGAAGAAAAAATACTTCCTCAGGACTTAAATGCAGAGAAGCAATATGAATTTGCAACGAGTTTTTTAAAAGTTGGAGACTATAGCACAGCAGAAAGAGCATTTAGGGAATTTGTTTTATCTAACCCTGATCATGAGTTAGCAGGTAGCGCACAATATTGGTACGCAGAAACATTCAGAATAAGACAATTATATACTGATGCAGCATCTGCTTATTTAGAGGGTTACCAAAAATATCCCAGAGGAAAAAAAGCTCCGATTAATCTATTAAAACTTGGAGTATCAATGGTTCAAATTGGTGAAAAAGATCAAGGATGTAAAATGATAAATGGTGTAGAATTACAATATCCTAATGCAAATCAGTCTGTAATACAAAAAGCAAAATATGAGTCCAAAAAATTTGAATGCACCAAACAAGACTCATAAGTTTTTATTAAATCAATTAAAAGATAAACAAACTTCTAAAATTTATAAAAAATTTGAAAAAAATCTTAAATTAAACGAGGATTTTATAGTTGCAGTTTCTGGTGGACCAGACAGTCTAGCTTTATGTTTTTTATCAAAAATTTATTCAATCAAAAAACATCTAAAAGTAAGATATTTGCATGTTGATCACAAACTTAGAAATAATTCAACAAAAGAGGCAAAATTTGTAAAATTACTTCTAAAAAAATTGTCTACTAATCTTGAGATTTTAACCTGGGTTGGAAAAAAACCAAAAAGTAATATTCAGTCTGTTGCAAGAGATAAAAGATATGTGCTCATGACCAATAAGGCAAAAAAATTAAAAATAAATAATATTTTATTAGGTCATCATAAGGATGATTTAATAGAGAATTTTTTTATTAGAATTTTGAGAGGCAGTGGTTTAAATGGCATGGTTTCATTTGATCAAAAAACTAATCTACAAAATATTAATTTGATTAGACCTTTGTTAAAATTTTCCAAACAAAATTTAGAATACATTACAAAAAAAATTTTTAAAAATTATGTTGAAGATCCCTCGAATAAAAACGATGAATTTAAAAGAGTAAAAATTAGAAATTTTATAAAAAATTTGGAATTAGAGGGATTGGATAATGATAAATTTAATCTAACGATTAAAAATTTAAAATTTGCTAATGAGTCAATTAAATACTTTGTAGAAAAAAATTTAAAAGACAATTCAACAAATTCAAACATTAATAAGTTTGTTATTTTGAATAAAAATTTTTTTCTTCAGCCAGAGGAAGTAGTTTTTCGGTCCCTCACAGAGGTGCTTAAAAGTGTTGGTAAAAAATACTATCCAGTAAGAGGAAAAAAAATCGACAAATTAATATATCAAATTAAAAATGATAACTTATTCAAGACCACTTTAGGAAACTGTGTAATAAAGAGGGTAAATAATTCAGTTATAGTATCAAAAGAGCGTTAAAGTTGATGAAATAACTGATATTTTGTCACTTGTTAATTTAATAATAATTCTTATTTTAAACCTATGAATTTAAAAAATCTCGCAATGTGGGGAATTATAGTTTTTTTAACTATAGGTCTTTATAACATGTTTAAAAATCCTCAGTCTAATATTAGGGGTGGAAATCAAATTATATTTTCAGATTTTTTAAATTCAGTTGAGAACGGTGAGGTTCTGAAAGTTGAGATCCAAGGAAATAATATTAAAGGTGTTTATTCAAATGGAAATTCTTTTTCAACCTATGCTCCTAATGATCCAAATCTTATAGAAAAATTATCAGAGAAAGGTGTAAGTATTTCAGCAGCACCTCTCGACGAAAAAATGCCTTCATTGTTTGGTGTGCTCTTATCATGGTTCCCGATGTTACTGCTTATTGCAGTATGGATTTTCTTTATGAGACAAATGCAAGGTGGCAAAGGTGGTGCAATGGGATTTGGAAAATCAAAAGCTAAAATGATGAATGAGTTAAAAGGAAAAGTTACTTTTAATGATGTTGCTGGTGTAGAGGAAGCTAAAGAAGAAGTAGAAGAAATAGTAGAGTTCTTAAAAGATCCAAAAAAATTTAGTAGGTTGGGTGGTAAAATTCCTAGAGGTGCTCTGCTTGTTGGTCCTCCAGGAACAGGAAAAACTTTGTTAGCAAGAGCAATTGCTGGGGAAGCAGGAGTTCCGTTTTTCACTATTTCGGGTTCAGATTTTGTAGAGATGTTCGTAGGAGTAGGAGCATCTAGAGTAAGAGACATGTTTGAACAAGGTAAGAAAAATTCTCCATGTATAATCTTTATTGATGAAATTGATGCTGTGGGGAGAAGTAGAGGAGCTGGTTTAGGTGGTGGAAATGATGAAAGAGAGCAAACATTAAATCAGTTATTAGTTGAAATGGATGGTTTTGACACAAACGAAGGTGTTATTATTATTGCTGCAACAAACAGACCAGATGTGCTTGATCCAGCATTATTAAGACCAGGAAGATTTGATAGACAGGTAGTAGTTTCAAATCCAGATATTATTGGAAGAGAAAAAATTTTAAAAGTTCACGTAAAAAAAATAAAAATGGCACCAGATGTTAATTTAAGAACAATAGCAAGAGGTACACCAGGCTTTTCAGGAGCTGATCTTGCAAATCTTGTTAATGAAGCAGCGTTATTAGCAGCAAGAAAAAATAAAAGAATTGTAACATTATTAGAATTTGAAGAAGCTAAAGACAAAGTAATGATGGGTGCTGAAAGACGTTCAATGGTTATGACTGAAGATGAAAAAAAACTTACAGCATATCACGAAGGAGGACATGCTTTAGTTTCGTTTAATATGCCTAGCTACGACCCAATACATAAAGCTACTATTATACCAAGAGGAAGAGCTCTTGGAATGGTAATGAATTTACCAGAGAGAGATAAACATGGTTACTCAATAAAATATTTAAAGGCAAGATTGGCAGTTTGTTTTGGAGGAAGAGTTGCTGAAGAATTAATATTTGGAAAAGACAATATATCAACTGGGGCAGGTGGTGGAAGTGGTTCAGATATTAACCAAGCTACACAACTCGCAAGAGCTATGGTAACTAAATATGGCATGAGTGAAGAAATGGGTCCAGTAGAATATGGAGAAAATCAAGAGGAAGTATTTTTAGGAAGATCAGTTACGCAAACTCAATCGATTTCAGAGGAGGTTGCTAAAAAAATTGATAAAGAAATAAGAAAACTTGTTGATGAAGGATATAATCAAGCTAAGAAAATTTTGACAGAAAAAATAGATGACTTACATAAAATCGCTAAAGCTCTAATAACATACGAAACATTAACTGGTGAAGAAATAGAGAACATAATTAATAAAAATTTATATCCTAAAGATAAAGTTTTAGATAATCCAGAAACAAAAGATGATCAAGACTCAGCTTTGGGTGCTATGGGTTTGAAACCTAAAATTGTTCATTAATAAATAATGCAAAGATATTACACAAGAGCGTGTAATTTCTACTTTGGTAATCAATCAAAAATTTTAGTAAATAAAAAAAAATCGATTCCGTTACATCAAATTAAAGAAATATCTTTTGACCAGGTTGAAATTATTACAAGAAAAAAGATCAGAAGAATTTCTATAAATCAAATCAAGAAATTACCAAATCAATTAAAAAAAAAAATAAATGTAGATATTAAAAAAATAAGTTCAAAAAAAATAAATTTTTCCAATTTTAATTTTAAAAAAATTCCAAATATTTTAGGAGTATTAAATCTTACACCCGACAGTTTTTCGGATGGAGGAAAATTTAATAAAAAAAATAAAGGCATCACTCATGCTATTAGTTTATACAAAAGTGGTGCATCCATAGTAGATATTGGTGGGGAGTCTACAAGACCAGGGTCGAAGCCTGTAAATGAAAAGCAAGAATGGAATAGAATTAATAAGATCTTAAAATTAATTGTAAAAAAAATACCAATATCTTTAGACACAAGAAAGTCAACAATTATGGAAAATGGTATTAGAATGGGAGTTAAACTTATTAATGATGTTTCAGGATTAAGTTATGATCCCAAAACAATTAATATTTTAAAAAAGTATAAAATTCCATTTATAATACAGCATTCAGTTGGGACACCAGAAAATATGCAAAAAAAAGCGAAATATAAAAATGAATTATTAGATATATATGATTATTTTGAAGATAGGATTAAGTTAATACGATCTAAGGGTATTAATCATAATAATATAATTTTAGATCCTGGAATTGGATTTGGAAAAAATTTGAAACATAATATGAATCTTATAAGAGGTGTTTCTATTTTTCATTCATTAGGTTTTCCTATACTAGTAGGGAATTCAAGAAAAAGATTTATTAAAGATATATCAAAAAAAAATGATAGCAAAACAAGGATCGGTGGAACTATGGCCTCTTCAATATATCTTTTAATGCAAGGAATTCAGATTTTAAGAATTCATGATGTTAATGAAGTTAAGCAAGGTATTAAAGTTTTTAACGAGATAGTCAAAAATTAATGACAAAAAAATATTTTGGAACAGATGGAATAAGAGGAGCAGTTAATAGTAAATTTATAAATGGAGATATGTTCTTTAAATTTGGACTTGCTAGCGGAACATACTTTAAATCTCAAAAAAAAAGAAAACAAACAGCAATAATTGCAAAAGATACAAGATTGTCAGGATATGCACTTGAGCCAGCTCTTGTTTCTGGTTTAGCTTCAGCTGGTATGCATGTTTATACCCTAGGACCCTTACCAACTAATGGGTTGGCTATGCTAACAAAAGAAATGAAGGCTAATATGGGCATAATGATCACCGCCTCACACAATCCACATTTTGACAATGGTTTAAAATTGTTTGGTCCTGATGGAATGAAATTATCAGATAAAATAGAAAAAAAAATTGAGGGACTTATAGATAAGAAAATTTCAAAAAACCTTTCGCATTCTGAAAAATTAGGAAGAGTTAAAAGATTAGAAACAGGTACCAAAAAATATATTAAAATATTAAAAAAAAATTTTACAAAAGAGTTCAATTTAAGAGGGCTAAGAATAGTAATAGATTGTGCAAATGGTGCTGGTTATAAAGCAGGCCCTGAATTATTGAAATCATTAGGAGCTAAAGTCATAGCAATAGGTGTTAAACCAAATGGTTTAAATATCAATAAAAAATGTGGATCAACTTTTCCAAGAAAAATTAGATCTGCTGTAAAAAAATACAAAGCACATCTTGGAATATCTTTAGATGGAGATGCTGACAGAATTATAATGTGTGATGAAAAAAGCAATATAATAGACGGAGATCAAATTATAGCCGCTTTAGCAACAAGATGGAAAAATAAAAAAATGTTAAGAGGGGGAGTTATTGGAACATTAATGTCAAATTATGGTTTAGAAAAATATTTTAAATCAAAAGGAATAAAATTTTTAAGGGCAAATGTTGGAGATAGATATGTTAAAGAAAAAATGCAAAAATATAATTTTAATTTAGGTGGTGAACAATCGGGACATATTATTTTAGGTAAATTTGCAACCACGGGAGATGGTTTGCTAGTAGCTTTAGAAGCTCTTTTTGCTTTAAGAAAAGGAAAAAAGGCAAGTGAATTTTTTGAACAATTTAAGAAAACACCTCAGATTTTAGAAAATATCGAAGTAAAAGATAAAAATATTATTAACAAACCAGAGATAAAAAAAATTATAAAAAATGTGGATAAATTAATTAAAGGTAATGGAAGAATTTTAGTAAGAAAATCAGGAACAGAGTCCAAAATAAGAGTAATGGGAGAAGGTGAGAATAAAGCTCTTGTATACAAATGTGTAAATATGATCGCGAAAAAAATTAAATAAATTGAAAACAAATTCTAAAATTTTAATTATTGCAGGATCCGACTCATCTGGTGGAGCAGGTATTCAAGCCGATATAAAAACTGTTACTGCTCTAGGCTCTTATGCAATGACAGCAATAACTGCAGTTACTTCACAAAATACCACAGGTGTAAAATCAATTGTTAGGATTAATCCAAAAGAAATTTTTAATCAAATTATTTATAGTTGTAAAGATATAAGACCTGATGCAATAAAAATTGGTATGCTGCATTCTTCAGAGGTTATTAGAATGGTACTAAAAGCTTTGGATTTAATTAAAGTTAAAAAAATCATATTAGATCCAGTGATGGTTGCTAAGGGAGGGGCTAAACTGATAGATAATAAAGCTATTCAATTTTTAAAATTAAAACTAATTAAAAAAGTATCACTTATTACCCCTAATATACCCGAGGCCGAAATTTTGACTAAAACAAAAATTCTATCAAAAGAGGATATGATTTTTGCTGCTAATAAACTTATAGGATTAGGAGCTAAAAATGTACTTATAAAAGGTGGTCATTTAAAACATAAAAATGTAATAGATATTTTAATAAACGCAAAAGATATAAAGATCTTCAAAAGCAAGCGTCACAAAACAAAGAATACTCATGGTACAGGTTGTACTTTATCTAGCTCAGTTACAACTTTTTTATCATGTGGAAAAACATTAAAGAAATCTTGTGAGCTAGGAATTAAGTATGTAAATTCTTCAATTAAATCTAACCCGAAATATGGAAAAGGTCATGGCCCAATTAACCATCTCACTTCCCTAAAAGTAAACAGAAAATTTAAATAATGAAAAATATAGTTGTTGTTGGATCTCAATGGGGTGACGAAGGTAAAGGAAAAATCGTTGATTGGTTATCTGAACAGGCTGATGTAGTAATAAGATTCCAAGGAGGTCATAATGCTGGCCATACTTTAGTGATTAATGGTGTTACATATAAATTGAGATTACTGCCATCCGGAATAGTTAGAACAGGCAAAATATCAATTATTGGCAACGGAGTCGTCATAGATCCATGGGCTTTATTAGAGGAAATAGAAGAAATAAAATCTAAAGGTGTAGAAGTAAATGTAAATAATTTTATTATTTCAGAGTCTGCAAATTTAATTTTGCCTTTTCATAGAGAAATGGATGAGATTAGAGAGGATGCAGCAGGAAAAAGCAAAATAGGAACTACAAGACGTGGAATTGGACCAGCATATGAAGACAAAGTTGGAAGAAGATCTATAAGAGTTATGGATCTAAGATCTGAAAAAAATTTAGATCAAAGACTCGACTCTGTATTAGTTCATCATAATGCGATTAGAAAAGGTCTAGGAAAAAAAATTTTTGAAAAAGATCAACTTAAATCTGATTTGCTTGAAATAGCACCCAAAATATTAGAATTTTCTCAGCCAGTTTGGCTAAAGATTGATCAATATAAAAAACAAAAAAAGAAAATTTTATTTGAAGGAGCCCAAGGTGTTTTACTTGATGTGGATCACGGAACTTATCCTTTTGTAACTTCATCTAATACTGTTGCTTCAAGTGCAGCGACAGGAACCGGTTGTGGACCTAATTCGATAAATTATGTTCTTGGCATTACAAAAGCTTATACAACTAGAGTTGGAGAAGGCCCTTTTCCTACTGAGTTAACAGATGATATCGGTGAACTTTTAGGAACACGCGGAAAAGAATTTGGAACTGTTACAAGTAGAAAAAGAAGATGTGGATGGTTTGATGGTGTTTTAGTGAGGCAAACTATTAAAGTTTCAGGGATTGATGGTATCGCGTTAACAAAACTAGATGTACTTGATGAATTAGATGAAATTAGAATGTGTGTTGCTTATGATCTTGATGGCAAGAGATTAGATTATTTACCTGCTGCTGTAGAAGACCAAATAAAAATAAAACCAATTTATGAAACTTTCCCAGGCTGGAAAGTTTCTACAAGTGGAGTCAAAAATATGGACTCATTGCCTGAAAATGCAAAAAAATATATTTTTGCTATTGAAGATTTTATTGGTGCAAAAGTGTCAAGTATCTCAACTAGTCCAGAAAGAGACGATACTATTTTAATTGAAAACCCTTTTGAAGTTTAGCTTGCGGGTAAAAGATTTTTTGATTTAGCTAGTAGAAGCATATGCTTTTGAAGTTTTTCAAATGCTTTATTTTCTATTTGTCGAACTCTTTCTCTGCTAATTTTATATTTTTTACTTAAATCTTCTAGTGTAGTTGGGTCATCATTTAGTCTTCTTGAGTATAAAATTTCTCTTTCTCTATCGTTAAGAACTTTAATAGAGTCTTTTAACAAATCTTTTCTTTGCTCCATTTCCTCGTGGTGAGCAAATTTTAAGTCATGATCAAGTTCTTTATCAACCAACCAGTCTTGCCATTCATCACCATCTTCCCCAACTTGAGCATTTAGGGAGAATTCCTTTCCAGAAAGCCTCCTGTTCATTGAAACAACTTCTTCTTTACTTACATCGAGCTTATTAGCTATATGATCAACGTGCTCATCTCTTAAGTCTCCTTCAGTTTCTGGAGAAATTTGATTTTTAATTTTCTTTAAATTAAAAAACAATTTTTTTTGAGCACTGGTAGTTCCAATTTTTACAAGACTCCAAGATCTTAATATATATTCTTGGATAGAAGCTTTAATCCACCACATAGCGTAAGTTGCCAATCTAAAACCTTTTTCAGGTTCAAATTTTTTAACAGCTTGCATAAGACCTACATTTCCCTCAGAAATCATTTCATTTATGGGCAAACCATATCCTTTGTAGCCCATAGCAATTTTTGCAACTAATCTTAAGTGACTAGTTACTAATTTTTCTGCAGCTTTAATATTACCTGTCGTTTTCCAATTTTTTGCTAACATATATTCCTCTTCTGCAGCTAACATGGGAAATTTTTTAATCTGCTCTAAATATGCAGATAGCCCACCTTCGTTCGATAGAGCTGGTAGATTGTTACTAATTGTTGTACTCATAGCAGTGTTTATTTAATTAATTATACCTAATTTTCAATAATTTATTCTTCAGTATTTCTAAGCATTTTTAGAATATTATTTAGATCTTTTGGCAAAAGTGAGGAAAAAATCAACTCTTTCTTAGTACGCGGATGTATAAATCCTAAGGTTTTTGCATGCAGGAATTGCCTATTTAATTTAGTAATTGAATTTTGGATATCTAAATCAATATTTTTTAATTTTTTATATTTTTTTTTATATTTATCATCTCCAACTAGACTATTACCTTTATAATTCATATGAACTCTTATCTGATGTGTTCTTCCCGTTTTTAATTTACATTCAACTAAACTTAAAGTTGGTATTTTCTGATTTTCAAAAATTTCAAGTGTTTTATAATTTGTTATAGCTTTCTTACCTTTAGAACTACTAACTTCCATAAGTTGTCTATTTTTTGAACTACGAGTTATAAATGTTTCAATCCTTCCTGAAGTCGGTCTTAATTTTCCCCATATTAAAAGTTGGTACTCTCTTATAATTGTATGATCACTAAATTGTTTTGATAAACTTTCATGAGTTACATTGTTTTTTGCAATTACAACTAAACCAGATGTGTTTTTATCAATTCTATGAACAATACCAGGTCTTAACTCGTCTCCTATATTTGATAAAGAATCCTTATCATAATGCATCAATGCATTCACAATTGTTTTATCATAGTTTCCAGCCCCTGGATGCATGATTATTCCGGCGGGTTTATTAATTACTAATAGATCATTATCTTCGTATATTATTTCTAATTTAAATTCGTAAGGTTTAAGGGATGCTATTTTAGGCTCTGGTATCTTAAGATTTATAGTATCGCCAATTGAGACTTTTTTTGATGGACTTTTAATTATTTCATTATTTAGTGTTAACTTTTCTTTCAAAATTAAATTTTTAATTCTAGTTCTACTTATTAATACCTCTCTTTTGTTAATTAAAACATCAACCCTTAAATTCTTCTCATCCTCTTTGACTATAAAATTAATGTTTTTTTCCATAAAATATAATATTAATACTATATGCGCTTGTAGCTCAACTGGATAGAGCGCCTGACTTCGGATCAGGAGGTTCTGGGTTCGACTCCTAGCAGGCGCACCAGTTTATTCACCTATATTTATTAAAGTTCCTTTATCTCTTGCTTTTTCGAAAGAGTAATAAAATACAAATATTGATAAAATTAAATAAAACCCGTTCAGATAGATTGCATTAATGATATTTTCATAATTTACAATTCCATTGACTAAGATATTTCTAGTTTCCTCAAAAATATAAACCAATGGAAGTGCGAAAGCGATTGATTGGAAGATTTCTGGTAGTGTTTCAACCGGATAGTAAATACAGCCAAAAGGTGCTAATAAAAACATGGTAGACCATGCAATATTCTCAAAAGATGGTCCAAATCTTAATAATCCTGCTGAAACAAATAGACCAAGTGTTATTCCAAATAAATAGAGACTCAAAAAAAGAAATGCTAAAGGGAGACCAAGTTTTAGCAAAGATATACCAAACAATGGAGAAGTTAATAGTATAGCTGGGATCAAACCAATTAATGCTCTTATTAAAGCAGTAAAAACAAGAGAAACAATTATTTCACTAATTTTCATCGGTGCAATAAATAGGTTTGTAAAATTTCTACTCCAAATTTCCTCCAAAAATAACATATTAAAGCCAATACTGGTTCTAAATAAAAAATCATAAAGAATTGCACATGAAAGAATAACTCCTACTGCACCACTGTAATAAGAGCTATGAGCTGCAAAAAAATTAGAAATAAATCCCCAAAGAGTAATTTGAATTGAAGGCCAATAAATCAAATCTAATATTCTTGGAAATGATCTAGTTATTAAATAAAAGTGTCTTAAAAAAAGACCGTAAATTCTAATTAAATTCATTTTTATTTTCTCGCAATTTCTAAAAATACTTCCTCTAAATTTCTTCTTCCATATTTTGTTATTAACTCTTCAGGAGTTCCTCTATCCACTATTAAACCATCTTTCATCATTAAAACAGAACTACATAATCTTTTTACTTCTTCCATATTATGAGAGGCGAGCAAAACTGATATTTTTTTTTCCTTTTTGTAATCTTCTAAAAACGATCTTACAAAGTCACCAGTTTCAGGATCTAATGAAGCAGTGGGTTCATCCAACAAAAGTACCGCTGGATCATTTATTAAAGCTTTAGCAAGACTTACCCTATTTTTTTGCCCAGAAGAAAGTTCTCCGGTAATGTTGTTTAAAAGGTCTGTTAATCTAAGTTTATTTGCAAGGTGATCTATTCGGTCATTTAAATTTTTAATATTATATAATTTTCCATAGACAATTAAATTTTGTTTAACTTTAAGTTTTTTGGGCAATTCAATATATGGTGAAATAAAATTCATTTTATGAAGAAGCGAGATTTTATTTTTTTCAATATTCTCTCCGTTGATTAAAACCTCACCACTGCTTGGTTTTAATAATCCTAAAATCATTCCAATAGTTGTAGTTTTACCACATCCATTAGGTCCCAATAGACCAACCATTTCATTTTCATTAATTTTAAAATTTATATTAGCTACTGCTACTTTATCTTTATATTTTTTTGATAGATTGATTACTTCAATAGAATTTGTCATTAATATTTAGAGGCTCTCTCTAATCTATCGTTAATTGTTTTGCCAAGACCTTTGTTTGGTATCGTCTCAACTGCAATTTTTTTAAAACCATCGTTTTTAATTTTTCTTAAGGTAGTATATAAATTCTTTGCAGCTTCCTCTATATTTTTCACTTTGGATAAATAATAATAGTTTTTTAATTTTGATTTTCTTTTTTTTATTAATAAATAAGCCTCATCTTTTTTTGGTTTTTTAACATTGACTCTTAAAGGTATCCCTGGTGAGTAATGTAACGGAAACAAACCAGGAGATAGTTTTTTTTTTGAATTTGTATTAATTAATAATTTTTTTTTTAAAACATTTTCAATTTTTTTTGTATCTAGGCCTCCATATCTTAAAAGTGAAGGTTTTTCTAAAAGATTTAATATTGTGGATTCAACTCCAATTTTACTTTTTCCTCCATTTAAAATATATTTTATTTTTGAACCAAATTCTTCTTTTACATCAGATGGTTTAACAGAACTTAATCTTGAGGATATATTTGCGCTAGGTGCAGCTACTGGATAATCTAAATTTTTTAATAAATTTCTAAACAATTTATGTTTAGGAAAACGTACAGCAATACTTTTTTTATTATTGGTGACAAATTTTGATATTTTTGAGTTATTTTTTAATTTTAAAACATAAGTTATTGGACCTGGAGAAAATTTTTTGTAAAGTTTTACTAAATTATCATTGATATCA
This sequence comes from uncultured Pelagibacteraceae bacterium, assembly GCA_902588895.1. GTDB lineage: Bacteria > Pseudomonadota > Alphaproteobacteria > Pelagibacterales > Pelagibacteraceae > Pelagibacter. Next base: position 58,436 of record CACIRC010000003.1, on the reverse strand, counting down.
CAGTCCTCCTTAAGTCTTAGGATATCATAATAATGCACAATTAGCGGATTCTTTAATGGTCTTTTTTTAAGACTAAATATTTTCTTAACAGCACTGTTCGAGTAAGCGTTTGCAGCCAGTCCATAAACAGTTTCAGTTGGTACTGCAATACAATGATTATTATCTAAATATTTTTTTGCTTTTTTGATATTTGATTGAATAGATTTCATGTATTAATAATTATTATTATATGAAAGATAAAATATTACCACTTGATTATGATCAGTACTCTTTAGAGGAACTTACAGAAAAAGCAAATAGGATTATAGAGTCTCTAGAGAAAGAAAGCGATTTAAACAATTCAGTTGTTAGTTATCAAGAACTTCTAAAATTAAATAATATTATTGAAAAGAAATTTTATAAAAATTTTAAATCTATTGGGGAAGAGACGAATAAAAAGATTAAAGAAATAAATAAAAAAAATGAAAAAACAGCTTAATAAAATAGCTAAGGACACAAATATATTTCTTAAAAAATATATTAATTCACAGAAATATTCTCAGTTAATGTCACCCATGAAGTATGGTTTATTTCCAGGTGGAAAAAAAATAAGATCTAAAATCTTAATTGACTTAGGGTCATTATTTTCAATTGATTATAAAACATTGATAATAGTTGGTTCAGCTGTTGAATGTATTCATGCTTATTCGCTTATTCATGATGATCTACCTTGCATGGATGATGATGATATAAGAAGAGGAAAACCTTCAACTCATATTAAATTTGGCGAGTCAACAGCAGTTCTAGCGGGAAATTCATTACTAACTTTAGCTTTTGAAATTTTATCAAGTCATAAACTGAAATTAAATGAAAAGATAAAAATCAACCTAATCAAAAAATTATCAGAATGTTCAGGTCATTTAGGAATAGCTGGTGGGCAATATTTAGATTTGAGCTATGAGAAAAAGAAAATATCAAGGAATAAAATATTAGAAATGGAAATAAAGAAAACAGGAATGTTATTTAGTTTCTGTTGTGCAGCTCCAGCAATAATTAAAAAAAAAACAATCCAAGAAATTAAATTTTTTGAAAATATTGGATCAAAAATTGGTCTTTTATTCCAAATAGCTGACGATTTAATTGATTTGAAAAGTAAATCTAAGGAAGCTGGGAAAAAAACAGGAAAAGATCAAAAAAAAGGCAAGGCAACACTTATAAATTTAATAGGCTATGATGACTCAGTTAAGTATTGTGATAAGATAATAAAAGATATTAATAAGAATTTAAGAAAATATGGTTCAAGATCTGAAAAAATAAATGAAACATTAGGCCATATATTGAATAGAAAAAAATGAAAAAAAATTATCAATTTTTAAATAATATCAACTTTCCATCTGATTTAAGAAAAGTTTCTGAAGATAATTTACAAAAAGTAGCAGATGAGGTTAGGGAGGAAATGATAAGTGCTGTTTCAGAAACAGGAGGTCACCTTGGTGCTGGTTTAGGAGTGGTTGAATTGACAGTCGCACTTCATTATGTTTTTGATACACCAAATGATAAATTAATATGGGATGTTGGTCATCAATCTTACCCTCATAAAATTTTAACTGGAAGAAAAGATAAGATTAGAACTTTGCGACAGGGTGATGGTTTATCAGGTTTTACAAAAAGATCTGAAAGTGAGTATGACCCATTTGGAGCAGCCCATAGTTCAACATCTATTTCATCAGCATTAGGAATTGCTGAGGCAAATAAATTAGAAAATAAGTCTTCAAATGTAATAGCCGTCATAGGTGATGGAGCAATTAGTGCGGGTATGGCTTACGAAGCAATGAATAATGCTGGAGCATCTAAGACAAAAATGATTGTTATTTTAAATGATAACGATATGTCAATTGCAAAACCAGTTGGAGCGATGAGAACTTACTTGGCAAAATTATTTACGGGTAAAATATATTTTAGTCTTAGAGAAACTTTAAAATTAATTACATCTGCATTTTCAAAAAGATTTAGCGCCAAAGCAGGAAAAGCAGAGGATTTTTTCCGTTCAGCAGTAACAGGAGGCACATTGTTTAGTTCACTTGGTTTTTATTATGCAGGTCCTATAGATGGTCATGATTTATCAAGCCTAGTTCCAATTTTAAAAAATGCAAAAGAATCAAGACATGAGGGTCCTATAATGATCCATATTAAAACTCAAAAAGGAAAAGGTTATGCTTATGCAGAAAAAGCAAATGATCATTATCATGGAGTGTCAAAATTTAATGTTGAGACAGGAGAACAGGTAAAGAGCAAATCAAACCTTCCAGCTTATACAAAAGTATTTGCAAACACCTTAGTTAAGCATGCAAAAAAAGATAGCAAAATAGTAGGAATAACAGCAGCGATGCCAGGAGGGACTGGTATGGATATTTTTGTAAAGGAGTTTCCAGGTAGAATGTTTGATGTAGGAATAGCAGAACAACATGCTGTAACTTTTGCAGCCGGTCTCGCAACCGAGGGATACAAACCATATGCTGCAATTTATTCTACATTTTTACAGAGAGCGTATGATCAAGTTGTCCACGATGTTGCCATTCAAAGTTTACCAGTTAGATTTGCGATAGATAGAGCAGGATTAGTTGGTGCTGATGGATCAACACATGCTGGTTCATTTGATATAACTTACTTATCAACTTTACCTAACTTTGTAGTAATGGCAGCAAGTGATGAAGCAGAACTCGTTAAAATGATTAATACTTCAGTAGATATAAATGACAGACCTTCTGCAATTAGATATCCAAGAGGAACCGGAGTAGGTGTTGACCTCCCTTCAATAGACGAAAAAATTGAAATTGGTAAAGGGAGAGTCGTTCAACAAGGGTCACAAGTTTGTATTTTAAACCTCGGTACTCGACTTGAGGAGTGCAAGTTAGCTGTAGAGGAATTAAAAGCAAAAGGAGTTTCAACAACTTTGATAGACGCCAGATTTGCTAAGCCTTTAGATGAAGAACTTATACTAAAATCTGCTAAGGAACATGAGCTTATGATAACTATTGAGGAGGGATCAATAGGTGGTTTCGGTTCTCATGTTAAAAATTTATTAGCTGAAAGAGGAGTATTTGATAAAGGTTTAAAATTTAGATCAATGACTTTACCAGATGAGTTTATTGAACAAAATGATCCAAAAAAAATGTACGATAAAGCTGGATTAAACAGTTCTCAAATTTCTAAGAAAATTTCTGATATTTTGTTTCAAAAGGAAACAATAAGAGTTGTGAAAAATTAATTTAAGCTAACTACATTGGGCTTTATTCATTAAGTAGTGGTCAAGCAAAACACAGTTCATCATAGCTTCACCAATTGGTACAGCTCTAATTCCTACACAAGGATCATGTCTACCTTTAACAGATATTGAAGTATTTTTCCCAAATTTATTTATAGTTTTTCTACTATTTAAAATTGATGATGTTGGTTTGACAGCAAAAGATGCAATAATTTCTTGGCCCGTAGAAATTCCACCAAGAATTCCACCCGCTTTATTTGAATTGAATTTTAATTTATTTCCTTTTGAAGAAATTTCATCTGAATTTTGTTCTCCACTTAATTGTGCTGAGCTCATTCCTGCACCAATATTTACACCTTTAACTGCATTAATACTCATTAGACCTGAAGCTATGTCAGTATCCAATTTTGAATAAATTGGAGCACCTAAACCAACTGGGATACCTCTTGCTCTTATTTCAATCACTGCTCCACATGAGGATCCTGATTTTCTTACACCAAGCAAATATTTTTCCCATAATTTAATCATTGATTTATCTGGACAAAAAAATGGATTTTTTGAAATTACTTTATCGTTCCATTGATTTGTGTCACATCCAAGAATTCCTAGCTGAGTTACTGCACCAATTACTTTAAATTTTTTACCTAATTTTTTTTGAAGTATAACTTTTGCTATTGCACCGGCCGCAACTCGTGCTGCAGTTTCTCTAGCAGAAGATCTGCCACCACCTCTATAGTCTCTAATTCCATATTTTTTAAAATAAGTAAAATCTGCATGACCTGGTCTGAACTTATCTTTAATATTACTATAATCTTTGGATCTCATATCTTTGTTGTAGATTATGAGTGAAATAGGTGTTCCTGTAGTTTTACCCTCAAATACTCCTGACAATATTTGAACTTTATCATCCTCTTTTCTCTGAGTTGTAAATTTAGATTGTCCTGGTTTTCTTTTTTCTAATTCTATTTGAATATCTTGTTCTTTAAGATTTATGTTTGGAGGACAACCATCAACAATACAACCAATTGCAGGTCCATGAGACTCTCCCCAAGTTGTGAAACGAAATAGCTTTCCAAAAGTATTAAATGACATTATTTATATTATATAGATTATTTTGTTTAAATTATGAATCAAAAAAACTCTTTAGGTCTTAATAGTTGCTTTCTTGATATAGATGATCCAATTCATTTATTTCATGAGTGGATGGAGGAAGCAAAGAAAACTGAGCCAAATGATCCAAACGCTGTTGCTCTGGCCACATCAGATAAAAACAACATTCCTTCAGTTAGAATGGTTTTACTTAAAGATTTCAACAAAGATGGATTTGTATTTTATACAAATTTAAATAGTCAAAAGGGAAATGAATTAAAAGAAAATCCGTATGCTGCGATGTGTTTCCATTGGAAAAGTCTCTTAAGACAAATAAGAATTAGTGGAAAGGTCTCATTAGTTTCTGATCAGGTTGCGGATGAATATTATTCATCTAGAGCGTATGAAAGTCGAATAGGAGCATGGGCTTCTAAGCAAAGTGAAGAATTAAATTCGCGAGAACAATTGTTAAAATCTATAGAAGATTACAAAAAAAAATATAGCAACAAATCAGAGGTACCAAGACCAAGTCACTGGTCTGGATGGATTTTATCTCCAGATAGTATTGAATTTTGGCTAGATGGTGAGAATAGAATCCACGAGAGATTAAAATATAATAAAGATAACTCCGGGAAGTGGATAAAGTCTTTATTAAGTCCTTAAAAATTTCTTGATAAACTAAAAGATGTTAATTTTTTAAGAATATTTTTTTCTTCAGAGTCTTTAAATACACTTAGAGAATTTGAGGCTAAATTTATATAGTGCTGTGCTTTTTGATAGCATTCCTGAATTATTTTATACTTATTTATAAGAGCAATAATTTCATTAAAGTCATCTTTTGTTCTTAACGCTTTTTTAAACATATTTGATAAAATTTTCTTTTCATCATTTCCTAATTTTTGAAAAAGTAAAATTATTGGTAAGGTAATTTTTCCTTCAAAAAAATCTTGACCAATTTTTTTACCAAATAGTTTTAGCTCAGCATTATAGTCAAGTGTGTCGTCTGCTATTTGAAAAGTTAATCCCAAGTTTCTTCCATAAAATTCTAAAGCATCTTTTTCTTTGTTTTCTGCATCAGATAAAATTGCACCAACTTTAGTTGCTGCTGCAAATAATTCAGCAGTTTTAGATGAGATGATTTTTAAATATGTTTCTTCCAGCATATCAACTTCACCTTTATGTTGAAGTTGTAGAACTTCTCCTTGAGCAATTTTAGATGAAGTGGAAGATAATAATTTTAAAACTTCTAGGTTTCCGTCTTCTACCATCATTTCAAAACATCTACTCAACAGATAATCTCCTATTAAAACTGACGAATGATTATCCCAAACTTTGTTTAAAGTTTCTTTCCCTCTTCTAACAGTGCCTTCATCAATTACATCGTCATGCATCAACGTAGCGCTGTGAATTAATTCAACACACGCAGCTAAATTTATATCTCTAGAGCCTTTAGAGTAACCGCATAATTTTGCACTACCCAATGTCAGTAAAGCTCTCAGTCTTTTTCCTCCAGTTTCTATATGATAATCTGTCATTTTTTGAACCAGCTGTACATCGCTAGATAATTTTGATTTTATTTTTTCTTCGGTTAAAACCAGTTTTTCTTCAACCGAGTCTTTAAGCTGAAAATATGAATCATTTATCTGATTTTTAAGCTGTACAACTGTTCCCATAACATTTTTAAATTAGTATAATTTGTTTATATATATTACTTATCAATTGACGCACCAGTTTCTTCAATTATAAGTAGTCTTTATATTCAATAAATAATTCTATAAGACTTACCTATGTTCTCTTTTTTTAAAAAGAAAAAAATTGTTGCTCACTTAAAATTAAGCGGGGTTATTGGTAATGCAGGAAAATTTAAACAAGGTATTGATTTTGCAGGTCAAGAAGAACAAATTAAAAAGGCTTTTTCTTTGAAAAAAGCGGCATGTGTCGCTATATCAATCAATTCTCCAGGAGGATCACCAGTTCAATCTCATTTAATCTACAGTTTTATTAGAGAACAAGCAAAAAAACACAAAAAAAAAGTTATTGTGTTCGCTGAAGACGTAGCAGCTTCTGGAGGTTATTTGATTTCTTGTGCTGGGGACGAAATTTATGCAAATTCAAGTTCAATAATTGGATCTATAGGAGTGATATATTCTTCTTTTGGATTTACTGAGTTGATAAAAAAAATTGGGGTTGAAAGAAGAGTTCATACTGCTGGTAAAAACAAAAGCACACTTGATCCATTTTTAGAAGAAAAAAACGAAGATATTGAAAGATTAAAAAATATTCAATTGGATCTTCATAAAGACTTTATAGATGTTGTTGAAAAAAGCAGAGGATCAAAATTAAACAAATCTGATGTAGAACTTTTTTCAGGTGAGTTTTGGTCAGGCAGTAAAGCGAAAAATTTAGGATTGATTGACGGAATAGGTAACGCACATAAAATATTAAAAGATAAATTTGGTGAAGATGTAATTATTAAAAAATTTGAAAAACCAAAAGGATGGTTAAGTCAAAAACTTTCTTCATCCAGCAATCAAGTAGATCAAATAGCAAGTATTTTAGATGAAAGATCAATTTGGCAAAGATATGGTTTCTAAAACAAAAAAAGAAAAAAAAAAAATTCAAACATTCCAAGATACAATTTTAAATCTTCAGAAATTTTGGAGTAAAAAAGGATGCATTATTCTTCAGCCTTATGATATGGAGGTTGGTGCAGGAACTTTTCATCCAGCTACTACCCTAAGATCACTTGGAAATAAACCATGGAAAGCAGCTTATGTACAACCATCAAGAAGACCTACAGATGGAAGATATGGAGATAATCCAAACAGGTTGCAACACTATTATCAATTTCAAGTTTTAATTAAACCTTCCCCTGAAAATATAAAAAAACTTTATTTAAATAGTTTATCCACTATAGGAATAGATCATAATGATCATGATATAAGGTTTGTTGAAGATGATTGGGAAAGTCCAACATTAGGTGCTGCAGGATTGGGATGGGAAGTATGGTGTGATGGAATGGAAATTACTCAATTCACCTATTTTCAACAAATGGCTGGATTTGATTGTAAACCTGTATCAGTTGAAATCACTTATGGTTTAGAAAGAATTTGTATGTTCACTCAAAAAGAAAAAAACGTTTATGATTTGTTGTGGAATGATGAAGGTGTAAAATATCACGAAGTATTTCATCAAGCCGAAAAAGAATTTTCAGCATACAATTTTGAACACGCTAATGTAGAAACACTTTTGAAAATGTTTGAAATGCACGAGTCCGAGGCAAAAGATTTGGTAGAAAAAAAAATTTCTTTACCAGCATATGATCAATGTTTAAAAGCCAGTCATGTGTTTAATATTTTAGATGCAAGAGGTGCAATCAGTGTTGCACAAAGAGCAGGTTATATTGCTAGAATAAGAGATATTACAAAATCTGCAGCAGGCGTTTGGTTAGATAGTCAAAAATAATGTCAGAGTTTTTTTTAGAATTATTTAGTGAAGAAATACCCTCAAATCTTCAACAAAATTTAAGGGAAGACTTACTTAAAAATTTTAATGATTTTTTTTTAGAAAAATCAATTTTATTTAAAAAAAGTTCATCATACTCAACACCAAACAGACTAGTGGTATTGTTTGAAGGAGTTCAAAAAAATGTTGTACTAAAATCTGTGGAGATTAAAGGTCCAAATATCAAGTCACCAGAGGTAGCAATAGAGGGTTTTGTTAGGTCAAATAAAATCGTAAAAAAGGATCTCTACCAAAAGAAAACTGACAAAGGAGAATTTTATTTTTTCAATACAAAATCAAAAAAATTGCATACACATGAATTGCTAGAGGAATTTATCCCAATATTGTTAAGTAAAATTCAATGGAAAAAATCAATGTATTGGGGAACTTTTGACCTAAATTGGGGGAGACCGTTAAAATCAATTCTAGCTGTATTTGATAAAAAAAAATTAAATTTTAATTTTCATCACCTAACATCTTCTAACTCAACTTTTATTGATAAAGAATTTGAGGAAAATAAAAAGTCATTCTTAGAATTTAAAAATTATAAAAGTTTTTTTAAAAAAATGGACATTATCGTCGATCACAATGAAAGAAAAAAGTTAATAGAAAAAAAATTCAACAATATATTAAAAAATAAAAATATTAAGATTCAACATAATCCTAGATTACTTAATGAGGTTGTAGATTTAACAGATCAACCAAATATCCTTCTTTGTGAATTTGATAAGAAATTTTTAAATATTCCAAAAGAAATATTAATTATTACCATGCAATACCATCAAAAATATTTCCCTATATTTGATAATAAAGAAAATATTACCAATGAGTTTTTAGTTGTTGCAAACAAAAAAGATAAAAAGGGATTAATTAAATTAGGAAATGAAAGAGTAGTTGAAGCAAGATTAAGTGATGCAGAATTTTTTTGGAAAAAAGGTAAATCTCAAAATATGGTCAAAAAAGTTACTGATTTAAAATCAATGAATTATTTTAGAGGATTAGGAAGTTATTTTGATAAAGCTCAAAGAATGAGAAAATTGGGTGGAATGATATCTGATGAACTTTTAATCAGTAAAGAAAAAGTTGAATTATCAGCATCAATTTGTAAAGTTGATTTATTATCAGAACTAGTGGGTGAATTCCCAGAACTCCAAGGTGTGATGGGAGGTTATTTTGCTAACGCTCAAGGTTTTGATACAGATTTGTCTTTGGCCATAAGTGAGCAATATTTACCTACAGGTTCAGGCTCAAGAGTCCCAAAAAAACCATTTAGCATTGCCCTTTCTTTAGCTGATAAGATAGATACTTTAGTTGGTTTTTTTGGTTTAAATCAAAAGCCAACAAGTTCTAAAGATCCATATGCTCTAAGAAGATTGGCGTTAGGGGTAATCAGAATAATAGTTGAAAATAAAAAAGATTTTAAAATAAAAGATCTTATAAATTATTCTTCGAGCCTGTATTTAGATCAAGGTTTTGAAATTGATAACCAATCTTTACAAAATGAATTATCAGATTTTTTAATGGAAAGATTAAAATTCCATATGAAAGAAGAAAATATTAGAAATGATATAATTCAAGCATCAACCAATTCTTTTAATTTAGATCAATCAGTTATTATTTTTAATAAAGCAAAATATTTAAATAAAATAATTAACAAACCAAATGGCTTAAATATTATTGCGAGCTATAAACGAGCTTCAAATATTTTAGATGCCGAAATAAAAAATGATAAAATAGAATTATCAAATACAACTGACCCTGGTATTTTTAAAACCGAATTAGAAAAAAACTTATTTAAAAAAATTAGTGAATTAAGTAAATATTTTTCAAGTATAAATAAAGATGAAAATTATGTTCAAACATTGGATAATCTAGCTAGCGTCAAAAGAGAGGTTTTTGACTTTTTTGATAATGTAATTGTGAACGAAGATGATCCGGTTATAAAGAAAAATAGGCTGGAACTAATCCAAATGATGTGTAAAACATTCGACAATTATGTTAATTTTTCTTTTATCGACTCCCATTAATGAAAAAACTTATATTAAACTTTAATTCTAATGATATTAAAAAAATTAAAAATCCTAAAAACTTTTTAGGGGGAAAAGGCGCTAATCTTTCTGAAATGGGAAGAATGGGTCTTCCTGTGCCCCCTGGTTTCACAATATCAACAAAGGTTTGCGAAATTTTTTATAAGGATAAAAAAAAATTAAATAAAAATTTAATTTCTCAAATTAAAAAAGAATTAAAATTAATCGAAAAATACGTTTTTAAAAAATTTGGAGACTTAAAAAATCCACTTTTGTTGTCTGTACGCTCTGGCGCAAGAGTATCAATGCCAGGCATGATGGATACTATTCTAAATCTGGGTCTTAATGATAAAACAGTTAAAGCATTAGCTATTAAAACTTCAAATGGAAGATTTGCTAAAGACAGTTATAGAAGATTCATTCAAATGTATGGTAATGTGGTAATGGGTGTAGAAAGTTATCATTTTGAGGAATTAATTGAAAATTATAAGCTTACGAAAGGTGTTTTGTTAGATACAGATTTAGATGAAAGTGATTGGGATGGATTAATTGAAGACTTTAAAAGAACAGTAAGAGAAAAGGCCAAAAAAGAATTTCCTCAAGATGTTTATGAACAATTACTAGGAGCAATAAGTGCTGTATTTTTATCATGGGAAAGCAATAGAGCAAAAGTTTATAGAAAACTAAATCAAATCCCAGCTGAGTGGGGTACTGCTGTAAATGTTCAATCAATGGTTTTTGGAAATATGGGTGATAATTGTGCAACAGGAGTTGTGTTTACAAGAAATCCATCAGATGGATCAAATGAGATATACGGAGAGTATTTAATAAATGCTCAAGGTGAAGATGTTGTAGCGGGTACAAGGACACCTCAATATATTACTACAAAAGCTAGACAAGATGCGAAAGTAAAAGAATTATCAATGCAAGAGTCTATGCCAAAAGTTTTTAAAGAACTTCAAAAAATATTAAAGAAGTTAGAGAAACATTACAAAGATATGCAAGATGTAGAATTTACAGTAGAAAGCAATAAACTATGGATTCTTCAAACAAGATCAGGAAAAAGAACAGCAAAATCAGCAGTTAAGATTGCAGTTGATATGGTTAAAGAAAAATTAATTTCAAAAAAAGAAGCTGTATTAAGAATTGACCCTAAGTCTCTAGATACACTTTTGCACCCTACTTTGGATGAAAAAAGCTTAATTAATGTAATAGCGAATGGATTGCCAGCATCACCAGGTGCAGCCAGTGGCAAAGTTGTATTTACTTCAGAAGAGGCTGAAAGATTAAACGCAATGATGCAAGATACAATTTTAGTAAGATTAGAGACCTCTCCAGAAGATATTCAAGGAATGCATGCCGCTAAAGGAATTTTGACTGCTAGAGGAGGAATGACAAGTCATGCAGCTGTAGTTGCAAGAGGTATGGGTAGACCATGTGTATCAGGATCAAGTGAAATTGATATAAACTATGAAAATAAATCTTTTAAAACTTCTTCAATGGAAATTAAAGAAGGGGAAATAATTACTATAGATGGCTCAACTGGAAGAATTATTGCCGGAAGTGTTTCGACTGTGAAACCAGAAATATCTGGTGATTTTTCGAGATTAATGTATTGGGCTGATAATTTTAGAAAACTAAAAGTAAGAACAAATTCTGATACCCCAAAAGATACTAAAACAGCAAAAGACTTTGGTGCAGAGGGCATTGGACTATGTAGAACAGAACATATGTTTTTTGATGAAGAAAGAATCTTATCTGTAAGAGAAATGATACTATCAAAAACAAAAGAAGACAGAGCAACAGCATTAGAAAAACTTTTGCCTCATCAAAGAAAAGATTTTATAGATATATTTAAAATTATGAGTGGATTGCCAGTCACAGTAAGATTGTTGGATCCACCATTACATGAATTTTTACCACGTACAGAAAAGGAAATTAATGAGGTAGCTAATATAGTTAATCTTCCAGTTAAAGAGGTTGTGTCAAGAATTGAAGAGCTTCATGAGCAAAATCCAATGCTAGGTCATAGAGGCTGTCGTTTAGGAATATCTTTTCCTGAAATTTACGAAATGCAATGCAAAGCAATATTTGAGGCATTAACACACCTTAAAAAAAGTAAAATTAAATCTGCATTTCCAGAAATAATGATACCTTTAGTGTCCACAGAGGCAGAGATAAAAATTATGAAAGATTTAGTAATTAGAACTGCAAGCCAAGTTCAAAAAGAGCATAAATTAAAAATTGAGTTTCTAGTTGGTACCATGATTGAATTACCCAGAGCGGCAATTAAAGCAAAAGAAATTGCTAGGCATGCTGAATTTTTTAGCTTTGGGACAAATGATTTAACTCAAACTACTTTTGGGATTAGCAGAGATGATAGTGGAAAGTTTTTAAATGATTATTTAGAAAGTAAAATATTTTCTGTAGATCCTTTTGTTTCGATAGATGAGGGTGTTTCAGATTTAGTAGAAATAGCAGTAGAAAAAGGACGAAAACAAAATAAAAATCTAAAATTAGGTATTTGCGGAGAGCATGGAGGAGATCCTGATAGTATATCTTTTTGCTCTAAAGTAGGATTGAATTATGTTTCTTGCTCACCCTACAGAGTCCCTGTTGCCAGGTTAGCTGCTGCTCAAGCTGAACTTAAAAAAATAAATTAATCAGGTATGTTCTGTAGAATAACATTAATTTTATTATACATAGAAAATATAAGTTTTTGAAATCTTCTTAGTGGTGAGTTATTTTGATTATATGAAAGAAAATTCAATTTGCTATATAATTTGTGAATGAAAATAAAATTATATAGATCCTCAACAGTTGGTCTTAATTTAAGAGGTTATAAATTACTTATGGACCCTTGGTTGACTGATGGAGAGTATTATGGTTCTTGGTCTCATTATCCATATTATGATTTAAATAAGAACATTAATGAAATTAATTCTTATAATGCCATTTATATAAGTCATATTCATCCAGACCATTGTTCTGATGATACTTTAAAAAAAATAAGCAAAGAAATTCCAATTTATATTCATTCATATCATTCAAAATTTTTAAAATTAAAATTAGAAAGAATTGGTTTTAAAGTAATTGAACTTGAAAACAATAAAAGAACAAAACTAGATAAAAATGCTTATCTAAATATTTTTGCTGCTGATAATTGTAACCCTGAACTATGTTTTAAATTTTCTGGTTGTGCGGATTTTACTGCTAAAGAGGGCAACTCTCAACAAATAGACACACTCTCTATAATTGATGATGGAAAGAATGTATTGATGAATGTAAATGATTGCCCCATCGAATTAGCACACTCAACATTTAAGGATATAAAAAAACAATATGAAAAAATAAATATTTTGCTTACAGGTTATGGTGGAGCAGGTCCTTATCCTCAATGTTTTGAAAATCTAAATTCAGAGGAAAAAATAACTGCCGCTCAATCAAAAGAAAAACAATTTCTTAATCAAGCAATTAAATATATTGATGAAATTAAACCAGATTATTATTTGCCTTTTGCTGGTACATATACATTAACAGGAAAATTATCTAATTTACAAAGTTTGAGAGGTGTTTCTAGTATTGATAATGCATATAATTTTTTTGAAAATTATTACTCATCAAAAAAATTATCAAATAGTATTAGACCAATAAAATTAAATACTGGCAGCACATTTGATTTAGACATTAAGGAATATGATAGGAATTATCAAAAAATAAATTATAAAGAGTATCAGTCATATATTGATTTAGAGTTAAGTAATAAATTGCTTACTTATGAAAATGATGAAATTCCAAGTTTTGATGAAATTTATGAATTATCAAAAAAAGCACATCAGAAGTTTTTAGATAAAATGTTTATTAACAATGTAAGCTTAAAATCAGATATTTTTGTTAAAGTTAATGGAAAGAGTTTAATGTTAGGTAAAGATAAAAATTTATTAGTAGTTAAATCAGACGAAATTAACCAAAAATCCAAAAAATATGTTAGGTATGAAACTGATATTAGACTATTAAAAAGATTACTTATGGGACCAAGGTATGCTCATTGGAATAACGCTGAAATAGGTTCACATTTGAAATTTTTCAGAAAACCTAATATTTTTGAAAAAAATGTTTATGGTTCTATGGTTTATTTTCATTGTTAAGTCCAGTTATTCACTTATCTTCTAATTAAATTTTAACTATATTTGACATTTTTCTCATATCCTTATCTTTGATAGCTCTTAAATGAATAATTTATAATTAAAGTAATTGATATGATTAGATTATTTTGAGAAAGAGGGGCGTTCTGTCCCACTTAGTTTAATTAATAATATAAAATAAAGACTTTTTGAAATACTTCATTAAACTTTGATATTTCTGCGATTTATCGCATCCAAGTTCCTTAAATCTTTTTCTTGCACTCATTTGAATAATTAAGATAATTTAATTTCACTATTTTCAGTACACTTAAATTTTTGAAATAACTAAATGAAAAAAAAACGTAATATAATACTTTCAATACTTCTACTAAGCATAATTGTTATTGTAAGTAGTTATTTTTTAATAAATTTAACTATTGATGATGATAGATTTATCAAATTTAAAACCATTATTAAAAACAAAGAACACAGACAGCTTATAAAGAAATATTTTTTTCCTTATAAATTAATAAATGTACAAGAGCGTAGGATATCTGAACAAAAGCAGTTTATAGATTCTATAAAACCATATATGATAAATTTAGAATTAGCAAAAAAAGAAAGTAATACTGACATTAAAATATTTGAAAGTAGTATTAAATTATCAAATAATAAAACTTTAAAAAAATATAAATTAAATTCAGGATTTTACAGTGGAGTACTCCTCACACTACCTGGAAGTGGTTATATTGATTTTCATGAAGACAATATATTCATTTTATCTTCTCGTGGTGTTTTAGCATTTAGAAAAAATCTTACTACTGATGAAGTAAAGTTTAAACAAATAAAAAATAACATTAATGAATTCATAGGTTTAGAACAATTTAATAAAGATAGAGCGTCTTCATTAAAGGATTTAAAGATTATTAAAAATAAAATTTTTATTTCTTATACTGAGGAAATTACTAAAGATTGTTGGAATACAAGTATAATTTATGGTGATATAAATTATGAAAATATTAATTTTAATAGATTGTTCTCACCTAAAGAATGTATTCATTCTTTTAATAATGTAGATGGCGAATTTGGTCTTCATCAGGCTGGGGGAAGAATTACTAATTTTGATAATAATCATATTTTATTATCAGTTGGTGACTATTATAGTAGATTTCTTGCTCAAGAAAAAGAAAGCGTAAATGGAAAAATAATTAAGATTAACATTAACAATTCAAGTTATAAAATTGTTTCAATTGGTCATAGAAATCCACAAGGATTATATTTTGATAAGGAAAACAATTTTGTATTAGAAACTGAACACGGACCTCAAGGTGGTGATGAAATTAATTTAATTGAAGTCGATAAAAATAATGAAAATGAACTATTAAATTATGGTTGGGCGATCGTATCTGCTGGTGAACATTATGGAGGAAAGAATAAAGCGAATGAGAAAAAATATAAAAAATACCCTTTGTATAAATCTCATAGTAAATACGGTTTTATTGAACCATTAAAATCATTTGTTCCTTCAATTGGAATTTCAGAAATAACTAAAATTGGACAAAATAAATATGCTGTAAGTTCATTGAGAGATAAATCTCTTTATTTTTTTAAATTAAATGAACAAAGAGAAATAATTAATCTGGATAGAGTTAAAGTATTTGAAAGAATTAGAGATTTAGGATTTAATGACAATAAATTATATTTATTTATGGAAAATACTGCATCTATCGGAGTAATAAATCTAAATGAAAACTAAAGCCTACACTCCAAATATCGTCTTAATATTGTTTTCAGACCTCATTTGACTTTTGAAAAAAATAGCTGTTGAGAAATATGATGTTTTAATTAAAAAGGGGCGTTCTGTTGCCAGGTGCCCCATACCCCGTTTGCTTAATTAACTAAGTTAATTAGGCAGCAAGTGCATAACTTTCGTTAGCAATTATAAATTAGCCCGTTACGGTGGAACAATCCCGAACGAAAGAATAGCCTTTAGTCACCCGTCGAATCTAGTTCACCCCCATAAGTTGTAATGGTGGAGGTGGTGGGTACTGCCCCCACGTCCGCAATGGTTATTACGAAATTCGTTTATCGTCGTAGTTGGAAAACCAACGTTATTAATATAAAAGTAATTACAATAGATTCAATAACAATCATGAAATTAACCAAAGAACAACGAGAAGAAATAAAAAATCAACAATCTCAAAGCAGTCAAACTAAAAGAGTTACGGTATCTGAGCTTGAGAGTATTCTTTTTGAGGCAATTCCTGCGTTAGATCATGGCTTTGTCCGAGTAGTTGATTATATGGGGGATGATACCTCAATTGTTCAATCAGCAAGAGTTTCTTATGGAAAAGGAACAAAAAAGGTTTCAACTGATAAAGGATTAATCAAATACTTAATGAGGCATTGGCACAGTACTCCATTTGAGATGTGTGAAATAAAATACCATATAAAGTTACCAATTTTTATTGCTCGACAATGGATTAGACATAGAACTGCTAATGTTAATGAATATTCTGCAAGATATTCAATTTTAGATAAAGAATTTTATTTACCCACTCAAGATAACCTAGCCGCCCAATCTACCAGTAATAGACAAGGTAGAGGAGATGTATTGAAAGGGAAACAGGCAGAGGAAGTTTTAGAACTTTTAAAAAGTGATGCAGAGAGAACTTATGATAATTATGAGACTATGCTTAATGAAAGGTTTGATGGGACAACCATTGATGAAAATAAGAAAGGTTTAGCAAGAGAACTTGCAAGAATGAATTTGACTTTAAACACATATACCCAATGGTATTGGAAAACTGATCTTTTAAACCTTATGAATTTTTTAAGATTAAGAGCTGATAGTCATGCTCAATATGAAATTAGAGTTTATGCTGACATAATGCTGGATACTGTAAAAAAATGGGTTCCTACAACTTATGATGCTTTTATGGATTATAGAGTTGGTGGAACTGAGGTTTCTGCAAAAGGAAAATTAATTATTCAAAAACTTATCAGAGGTGAAAATGTAGATGTTGAAAGTTCTGGGCTTTCTAAAAGAGAGTGGAATGAATTAATGATTGCTTTTGAACTTAAAGATAAGTTGATTTAATTTTTTCAGCAAAATTTAAATATATTTTAGAAATTTCATGCTCAGGGCTAGCTTCCACAATTGGCTTTCCTTCATCTCCAGTTTTGCCAACTTCAGGATTAATTGGAATTTCACCCAAAAATTCTTTTTTAAATTCTTCTGCTGTTTTTTTAACTCCACCTTCTCCAAAAATTTTATATTTTTTTCCATCGTCTCCGATGAAAAAACTCATGTTATCAACTAAACCTAAAATTTTTACTCCAAGTTTATCAAACATTTTAATTCCTCTTTTCACGTCTAAAAGAGCTACTTCTTGAGGTGTGCTTACAATTATTGCACCATCCATTTTAATTTCTTGAGAAAAGGTAAGTTGAGTGTCACCAGTTCCAGGCGGCATATCAACAATAATAAAATCCAAATCTTTCCAATTCACTTTTTGGGTGAAGGTTTTAATTGCACTTGTTACCATAGGACCACGCCATATCATTGGAGTTTGTTGATCAGCTAAAAAACCAATCGACATACATTGAATGTCATATTTTGTAATTGGATCTAATTTTTGACCATCGCTTTTTGGTTTTTCATTAATATCAAACATTTTAGGAATTGATGGACCATAAATATCTGCATCTAAAAGACCAACTTTGCATCCAATTTTTTTTAAAGCTAAAGCAAGATTCGTTGCAAATGTAGATTTTCCAACACCACCTTTTGCGCTAGAGATTGCAATTGTAAACTTAGTTCCAAGAATAGGATTTTTAGTGAATTTTTTAGGCTCTAGCTTACTTTTCATTGCGGCACTAAGTTCAGGTTTTTTATCAGTCATAAAAGTATCATTACTTGTTTTTTGTAATAAAGACACTATATACTTTGGCATATGTCAGACGATTTTAAAGGTCAAAGTCCTTGGGGAGCACCTCCTGGTGGAGGTGGTAGTGGTAATGGATCAGGTAGAGGTCCCACACCACCAAATGTCGACGCATTAATTAGAGACCTTCAAGATAAAATTAAAAGATTTTTACCTGGTGGAAAATCTTCAGGAGGTAAATCAATAAGTCTAATTTTATTAATTTTAGTTTTTGTATGGTTAGCGAGCGGACTTTATAGAGTATTACCCGATGAACAAGGTGTTGTATTAAGATTTGGTAAGTTTGTAAAAACTACACAGCCTGGTTTGAACTATCACATACCTTTTCCAGTTGAAACTGTTCAAACACCAAAAGTTACTAAGGTTAATCGAATGGATATAGGATTTAGATCAGAAAGAGACAGTGGTTTTTCTACAGGTGGTGGGGTTGCTGATGTACCACAAGAAAGTTTGATGTTAACTGGAGACGAGAATATAGTAAATATAGACTTTTCAGTTTTTTGGGTAATTAAAGATGCTGGTAATTTTTTATTTAAAATTCAAGACCCAGAAGGCACAGTTAAAGCAGCTGCTGAAACTGCGATGAGGGAAGTGATTGCAAAAAGTGATATTCAACCAATTTTAACAGAAGGTAGATCTAAAATTGAGGTTGAGACACAAAATATAATACAAAGTATATTAGATGATTACGAAAGTGGAATTCAAATTACACAAGTTCAAACGCAAAAGGCTGACCCACCTGATCAAGTAATTGACGCATTTAGAGATGTACAGGCTGCAAGAGCAGATATGGAAAGATCTAAAAACGAAGCTGAAGCTTACGCAAATGATGTAATTCCAAGAGCACGAGGGGAAGCGCAAAAAATTTTACAAGCAGCAGAAGCGTACAAGAAAGAGGTTGTTGCTAAAGCAGAGGGTGAAGCAAGTAGATTCATAGCAATCTATAACGAGTATAAAAATGCTAAAGTAGTTACTCAAGAAAGAATGTATTTAGAAACTATGGAGAAAGTTTTAGCTGATATAGATAAAGTAATTATAGAAAAAAATGCAGGTTCAGGGGTAGTTCCATACTTACCTTTGCCTGAATTAAAAAAGAAAGCGACAAATTAAAATGAAAGCTGGAAAAATTTTAGCAGGAGTATTAGTTGCAATTGGTGTAGTAGCTTTTTTATCAATAATTATTGTAAAAGAGGTTAATCAAGCAATTATTCTTCAATTTGGTGATCCAAAAAGAATTATAATGAAACCAGGATTAAACTTTAAAATTCCTTTCATTCAAAACGTTGTTTATTTAGATAAAAGAATTTTAAACTTAGATGCTCCACCAGAAGAGGTTATTGCATCAGATCAAAAACGATTAATTGTGGATGCATTTGCAAGATTTAAGATAGTTGATCCACTTAAGTTTTATATTTCAGTTGGAAATGAAAGAGTTGCAAGGTCAAGATTATCAACAATTATAAATTCAAGAATTAGAAATGTACTAGGTCAAGAAGAATTACAAACATTATTATCTAAAGATAGATCTAAGCAAATGGCTTTAATTAAAGAGGGTGTTAATAACGAAGCACAAAACTTTGGAATTAATATTGTTGATGTTAGAATTAAAAGAGCAGATCTACCTCAGGCTAACAGTGATGCAATTTATAGAAGAATGCAAACTGAAAGAGAGAGAGAAGCAAAAGAATTTAGAGCAAAAGGAGCAGAGATGGCAGTTACGATTACATCAACTGCGGACAAAGAAGTTACTGTAATTTTAGCAGATGCTCAAAAACAATCTGAGATTATGAAAGGGGAAGGTGATGGAGAAAGAAATAAAATATTTGCTGACGCCTTTGGTCAAGATCCAGAATTTTTTGCTTTCTATAGAGCTATGCAAGCATATGAAAAAGCTCTTATTGGTGGTGAAACTTCTTTAATTTTATCACCTGATAGTGAATTTTTTAAATTTTTTGGAAATATTAAACCTGAAATCCAACAATAATTCTTAAATGCGTGAGCTAGTTATAGCTTTTGGTCTTTTCTTATTTATTGAAGGAATTTTGTACGCCTTATTTCCAGCAAAAATGAAAAGTATGTTGAAAAAATTAGAACTTGTTAAAGATAGTCAGCTTAGATCAGGTGGACTTATTTTTGCACTAATAGGTTTTATAATTATTTATTTTATTAAGAGCTAATATGAATAAGATTAAACTTATATTCTTAACGCTAGTTATTTCATTTACTTTTTCATTGAATGTAAATTCTAAACCAGTTCCTGCATCATTTGCAGATCTGGCTGAAAAATTAATGCCATCTGTTGTAAACATTTCTACAACAACCACTATCACAACAAATGCCAATCCTTTTCCTTTTCAATTCCCTCCAGGGTCTCCTTTTGAGGACATGTTTAAAGAATTTGGAACACCTCAGGAAAGGCAATCCGCTGCTTTAGGTTCTGGGTTTATAATAGACGAGAAAGGAATTGTGGTTACGAATAATCACGTTATCCAAGATGCAGACGACATTATTGTTAGAGTAAATGGTGATCAAGAGTTTAAAGCAAAGGTTCTTGGTGCTGACCCTTTAATGGATATTGCTGTTTTAAAATTAGAAACAGATGAAAAGTTTATCCCTGTAGCATTTGGTGACTCTGATAAAGCAAGAATTGGAGATTGGGTAATTGCAATTGGAAATCCATTTGGCTTAGGTGGAACGGTAACAGCTGGAATAATATCAGCAAGAAATAGATCAATTGGCTTATCAAGATATGAAGATTTTATACAAACAGATGCTTCTATAAACTCAGGAAATTCAGGTGGGCCTCTGTTTGATATGGAAGGAAATGTAATTGGAATTAATACCGCAATTCTTGGACGTAATGGTTCTATTGGAATCGGATTCTCTATCCCATCAAACAGCGCTCAAATTGTAATTAAACAATTAATTGAATTTGGCGAAACAAAAAGAGGTTGGCTGGGTGTTAGAATTCAAGATGTTACAAAAGAAATTGCTGAAGTTGAAAAATTAGATAAAGCTAGAGGAGCACTTGTTGCAAGCGTTGCTGAAAACAGCCCTTCAGAAAAAGCAGGAATACAAGCTGGTGATATTATTTTAGAATTTAATGGTGAAACAATTAACCAAATGAAAGAACTTCCAGCTATTGTAGCAAGAACAGAAGTTGGAAAAAAAGTTGAAGTTAAAGTTTGGAGAGATAAAAAAGAGATTATCAAAAATGTTATTTTGGGAAGATTAGAAACTTCGGATGATTTTAAAATAAGTAAAAATCAAGAAACTCAAAAACAAAATAATGAAGAAATAATTGAAAGTCTAAGAATTGCAGTAAGACCATTAACTAAAGAAGATATTAAAAATAGAAATTTACCAAATCAGACAACAGGACTTGTGATAACAAAAATTGCAAACAACAGCCCTGTAGCAAATTCAATAGAGCTCAATAGTATTATTGTTGAAGCTCAGAAGAAAAAAATCAGATCAGCTGAAGACTTAAGAAATATTATTAAAGAAGTTCTTAATTCAAATCAAAAGACAGTTTTACTTGCAATCTATAATAATCAAAATCAAAGACGATACATTGGTGTTAAGCTAGACTAATAATGGATTTAAAATCCAAGATTATATTAATATCTGGTCCTACAGCTTCAGGAAAATCAAGTTTTGCAATTAAGTTTGCAAAAAAAGTTAATGGAGAAATTATTAATGCAGACAGTATGCAAGTATACAAACAGCTTAAAATTTTATCGGCTAGACCAGATCCAAAAAAATACCAGAAAATAAAACATCATTTGTATGGTTTTCATAATGTTACAAAAAACTTTTCAACAGGTGATTGGCTTAAGCTAGTAATTAAAAAAATTGGTGAAGTTCAAAAAAGAAAAAAAACCCCAATTCTTGTTGGGGGTACAGGCTTATACTTTAAAGCTTTAACTGATGGTTTAGTTAAAATACCAAATATTTCATTAAAATTAAGAACTCAAATTAGAGATTTACAAAAAAAACTTGGACAAAAGAAGTTTTATGAAAAACTATTAAAATTAGATCCATCCTCAATAGGAAAAATAAACCCTACAGACACTCAAAGATCTATCAGAGCTTATGAAGTAAAAAAGTTTACAAAAAAATCTCTACATGAATGGTTTAAAAACACAAAATCAAACTTCATGGAAGATGATTTTTTTAAAGTTTACATTGATTACCCTAGACAAGAATTAATTGAGCGGATTAATGTAAGAACAAGTGAGATGATAGAAAATGGAGCACTAAAAGAAGTAAAAAATTTCATAAAGCTAAGGGTTAGAAAAGATAAAAGCGCTAACAAGGCCATTGGAGTTTATGAAATTAGAGAATATTTGAAAAAACAAAAAGATTTGCATGATACTAAAGAAAAAATAGCCATAAAAACTAGACAATACGCCAAAAGACAAAGTACTTGGGCTAGAGGCAACATGATGAACTGGATGAAGCTAAAGCCACAAGACATAAATAATTTTTTGAAAAAAATTTAAAATACTCATTCTTAAACTTGACCAATGAGCACAACTTCAGCTAGATTGCCTAATGCCAAAATTATTAACTGGAGCAGAAATTGTATTCAAATGTCTTGAGGACCAAAAGGTAGAACATATCTTTGGCTATCCAGGTGGTGCAGTGTTACCAATTTATGATGAATTAAAAAACCATCCTTCTATAAAACATATTTTGGTTAGACACGAACAAGGTGCTGGTCACGCGGCAGAAGGTTATGCTAGATCATCAGGAAAACCAGGTGTAGTTTTAGTTACATCAGGTCCTGGAGCAACAAATGTTGTTACAGCTTTAACAGATGCTTATATGGACTCTGTACCATTAGTTTGTATTTCTGGTCAAGTTCCAACACATTTAATTGGAACAGATGCATTTCAAGAATGTGACACCACGGGAATTACAAGACCTTGTACGAAACATAATTGGTTAGTTAAAGATATAAATGATCTTTCAAAAGTTATGCATGAAGCTTTTAGAGTTGCAACAACTGGAAGACCTGGACCGGTTTTGATTGATATTCCAAAAGATATTCAGTTTGCAAAAGCAAAATATAAAAAACCAAATAAAGAAAAAAAAATAAATGTAAAATCCCATAATAAATTTTCTCAAGATCAAATTGATGAATTAGTAAAATTATTAAGCAAAGCTAAAAAACCAATAATTTATAGTGGTGGAGGAGTAATTAATTCAGGACCAAAAGCAAGTCAGGCTTTAAGAGAATTTGTTGAGCTAACTGGTTTTCCTATAACTTCAACACTTCAAGGATTGGGTGCATACCCTGGTGATGATAATCAATTTTTAGGAATGCTTGGTATGCATGGTACTTATGAAGCAAATAATGCTATGCATGATTGTGATCTATTAATTAACATTGGCGCAAGATTTGACGATCGTATTACTGGAAAAATTGATGAGTTTTCACCAAATTCAACAAAGGTTCATATTGATATAGATCCATCATCAATTAACAAAATTATCAAAGTAGATCTTGCAATAGTTGGAGACGTTACGAGTGTAATAAGTAAAATTAATAAAACAATTGCTAAAAGAAAAAATGGTCACAGCAAGTCAAATAAATCAAATATAGCTAAATGGTGGGAACAAATTGAAAAATGGAGAGAAAAAGATTCTCTTAATTTTGTAAATAGTGATGAAAGTATAAAACCTCAACATGCCGTTCAAAGACTTTATGAATTAACTAAAAATAAAGATACTTATGTTACTACCGAGGTTGGACAACATCAAATGTGGGCTGCTCAACACTATAAATTTAATAAACCAAACAGATGGATGACATCTGGCGGTTTAGGAACTATGGGGTATGGTTTGCCTGCAGCAGTCGGTGTTCAAATTGCTCATCCTGAAAAATTAGTAATTGATATTGCTGGAGAAGCCTCAGTTTTAATGACTATGCAAGAAATGTCTACTGCAGTTCAATATAATCTTCCTATAAAAATATTTATTTTAAATAATCAATATATGGGAATGGTAAGACAATGGCAGGAATTACTTCATGAAAAAAATTATTCTGAAAGTTATTCTGAAGCATTACCTGATTTTATGAAAATGGCAGAAGCGTATGGATGCAAAGGAATTAAAGCAGATAACCCAGCAGATCTTGATGATAAGATCCAAGAAATGATTGATTACGATGGGCCTGTTATATTTGATTGTCATGTTGATCCTAACGAGAATTGTTTTCCAATGATTCCATCTGGAAAACCTCATAACCAAATGATCTTAGGTCCAAATGATCAAGAGGAAAATAAAATTAAAGGAAAAGGCAAAGCCTTAGTATAATCAAAATGGTTAAATCCAAATCAGCTTATAGCGTACCTACGAAGAAACAAAAACCAGATACGTACATTTTTGTTATTTGGGTAGATAATGAGGCTGGAGTTCTTGCAAGAGTAGTTGGTCTATTTTCTGGTCGAGGTTATAACATCGAGTCACTAGCTGTTGCAGAGGTTGATGCAGTTAAAAATATTTCAAGAATAACAATTGTTACTACTGGGACACCTCAAGTAATTGATCAAATAAGACTTCAATTAACCAAATTAGTGCCTGTTCATAAAGTTGCAGAATTTAAAAGAGAGGACAAGGACGTGATTTTTAAGGAAATGGCTTTGTTTAAAATTGTGGGTAAGAGAAATAAAATTGAAAAATGTTTAAATGCTTGTAAAAAATTTAATCCCGTAATATTAGATGAAACAAAATCTTCAGCAGTAATTCAAATAACTGCTTTAAGAAGAGAAATTGATGTAATGAATAAAAAATTAAAGCCTTTGGGACTTATAAGTACTTCGAGAACAGGGGCAGTAGCTATGACCAGAGGTGCTAAAATATTTAATTAATTTAATAGGAGAGACGATATGAAAATGTTTTATGAAAAAGATGCAGATGTAAACCTGATTAAGAGTAAAAAAGTTGCTATTTTTGGTTATGGAAGCCAAGGACACGCTCATGCATTAAACCTAAAAGATAGTGGAGTAAAAGAAATTGTTGTGGCATTAAGAGAGGGTTCATCGAGTGCAGCTAAAGCAGAGTCAAAAGGATTAAAGGTAATGAATTTATCTGATGCTGCAGAGTGGGCTGATGTAGTAATGATTCTTACACCAGATGAACTACAAGCGGAAATTTATAAAAACCACATTGAACAGAGAGCAAGAGAGGGAACAAGTATCGCTTTTGCTCATGGTTTAAATGTTCATTACGATTTAATTAAAGCTAGAAAAGATCTAGATGTTTTTATGGTTGCTCCAAAAGGACCGGGTCACCTGGTTAGAAGTGAATATGAAAAAGGAGGTGGAGTGCCTTGTTTATTTGCTGTTCATCAAGATGGTTCAGGAAAGGCAAGAGACTTAGCTTTATCTTATGCTTCAGCAGTTGGTGGAGGAAGATCAGGAATTATTGAAACTACATTCAAAGACGAAGTTGAAACAGATTTATTCGGTGAACAAACTGTATTGTGTGGAGGTTTAGTTGAATTAATCAAAAATGGTTATGAAACTTTAGTTGAAGCTGGATATGAACCAGAGATGGCATATTTTGAGACAGTTCATGAAGTTAAATTGATTGTTGATTTAATTTATGAAGGTGGAATTGCGAATATGAATTATTCTATTTCGAATACTGCTGAATATGGTGAATATCAATCTGGACCAAGAGTAGTTAACAAAGAAGAAACTAAAAAAAGAATGAAAGAAGTTTTGGCTGAAATTCAATCTGGAAAATTCACTAAAGAGTGGATGGATGAATGCAAAAATGGTCAAAAAAACTTCCTTGCTACGAGAGCTAAATTAGCCGAGCATCCAGTTGAAAAAGTTGGTGCAGAATTAAGAGCTATGATGCCTTGGATTGGTAAGAAAAAATTAGTTGATAGTGATAAAAGTTAAATTTTATCAGTAAATTATTGCTACTATAATTCAATTATTTCACTTATACTTTTTTAAATAAATTTAAAAAACGAGGGGAATAATGAAGACTAAAAATATAGTAAGAATATTATTGTCATTAGTTCTAGTATTCGGATTTTCTTCAGCATGGGCAAAAACTATTAAATGGTCTATGCAGGGAGACAGTTTAACACTAGATCCACATGCGCAAAATGAGGGTCCAACTACTCAAGTATCTAGACAAGTTTATGAAGCTCTAGTTCAAAGAGGCTTGGACATGAAAATAGGGCCTGCTTTAGCAACAAAATGGAAAGCTACTGATCCAAATACTTGGATTTTTACTTTAAGAGAAGATGCTAAGTTTTCAGATGGTTCTGGAATGACATCAGCAGATGTTGTTTTTAGTATATTAAGAGCAAAGCAAAGAACATCTGACTTTAAAGAATATATTAGTACTGTTGCTAATGTTGAAGCGGTTGGAGATTACTCAGTTAAAATAACTACAAGTAAACCTAACCCTATTCTTTTGAATCAATTATCTAACATTTTTATAATGTCTAAAGCTTGGTCAGAGAAAAACTTTGCAATGTCTCCACAAAATTGGGATGCAGGACAAGAAACTTTCTCTGCTACTAATGCTATGGGAACTGGTCCTTTTAAAATAACTTTAAGAGAGCCTAACACCAAAACAGTGTTTAAAAGAAATAAACATTGGTGGGGTGAAATGAAGGACAAAAAAGTAACTCAAATTGAATTAATGCCTATTAAAAATGCAGCGACGAGAGTAGCAGCTTTATTATCTGGTGAAATTGATATAGTTACTGATGCTCCTGTTCAAGACTTAAAAAGAATTGGATCTTCTTCAGGTCACAAAGTTGAAAGTACAGCCCAAATGAGAACAATTTTCTTAGGTATGGATCAAGCAGCTGACAAATTAAGGACTGGTAATACAGGTGATAATCCATTTAAGAAAAAAGAGGTGAGACAAGCTCTTTATCAAGCAATTGATATTGAAGCGATCAAGAAAAAAGTTATGAGAGGTTTAAGTGAACCAGCAGGAATTATAACTTTTCCAGGTGTAAATGGATATACAGCTGATCTTGATAAAAGATTACCTTACGATGTTAATGCTGCAAAAAAACTTTTAGCTGATGCGGGTTATCCTAATGGTTTTGACGTTGAACTTAGATGTCCTAATGACAGATATGTAAACGATGAAGCAATATGTACTGCTGTTGTTGGAATGTTGGGTAAAATTGGAGTTAACGTTAATTTATTTGCTCAAACTAAAAGTAAACACTTCAAAGAGCTTAAAGATAATCAAGGTGATTTCTATATGCTAGGATGGGGTGTTCCAACTTTAGATAGTCACTATGTTTTCCATTACCTATATGAATCTGGTGCTAGCTGGAACAAAGTTAACTTTAGTAATGCTGATGTTGATGCTGCTATTAGAGTTATGGAAGGTGAAGTTGATTTAGATAAAAGAAATGCTGCAATTGCAAAAGCTTGGAAAATTGTAAAAGATGATATTTCTTATCTCCCTTTACATCACCAAGTAATTTCTTGGGCATCTAAAAGCAATGTTAATGTTCCTATCAGACCGAATAACGAACCGTTATTCAGAACTGCTAGTTTTAACTAATTAAAAATTATTACAAGCCCTTTAAATTTTTAAAGGGCTTGTAATTTTAAATCTTCACAAATTGATAAAATATTTTTTTAAAAGGCTGTTTCAATCTGCTTTGGTGATGTTGGTTGTCGCTTTTGTGTCTTTCTCTTTATTTAATTTTGTTGGAGATCCAATAAATAACATGGTTGGAGAAGAAACTTCTGATGAGGAAAGAGCAGAATTAAGAGAAACACTAGGTTTAATGGATCCAATTCATGTTCAGTTTTCAAGATTTATAGTTAATGCTTCTAAAGGTGAGTTTGGAATTTCATATCAATTGAGAAGACCTGTTTCAGAATTAATAGTTGAAAGATTGCCTGCAACTATTGAACTTGTTGTTATTTCTGCACTAATTGCACTAATAACTGGTACATTATTAGGAGTTTATACTGGCATAAATCGAAAAGGCTTTTTAAGTGATTTTGTTTTGGCAGTCTCCTTATTGGGAGTTTCACTCCCAACATTTGTTATTGGAATATTATTTATATATTTGTTTGCGGTAATTTTAGGAATATTACCTTCTTTTGGAAGAGGAGAAGTTGTTGATTTAGGTTTTTGGACTACAGGATTTTTAACAGTCTCTGGACTTAAAGCAATTATACTTCCTTCAGTAACATTAAGTCTTTTCCAAATGACTTATATCATCAGACTTGTGCGAGCAGAGATGATGGAAATATTACAAACAGATTATATTAAATTTGCACGTGCTAGAGGCATTAGTGAAAATAGTATCAAGTATAAACATGCATTAAAAAATGGATTGATACCAGTAATAACTATAGCAGGAATAAATATTGGAACTCTAATTGCGTTTTCAATTATCACTGAAACTGTTTTTCAATGGCCTGGAATGGGCTTCTTATTTATTCAAGCAGTTCAATTTGTAGATATACCAATCATGTCAGCTTATTTAGTATTTATAGCTTTTGTTTTTGTAATGATAAATTTTATAGTTGATATTCTTTATTATTTAATTGATCCAAGAATAAGAGTTAAAGGAGATACTGCAAGTGGATAGCAAAACTTTAAGTACTTGGGAAAGAATAAAAGATAGTGATATTTATCATAGCTTTATTAAATCTCCTACTGCAATTGTATCATCTACAATTTTATTTATAATTTTTTTCTGTTCTTTCTTTGTTGAGCTTATTACACCTTACAATCCTTTTGATCCATCTTCCCTATCCCTTATGGATGCATTCACACCACCATCATGGACAGAAGATGGTCTAGCTAAATTTATTTTAGGTACTGATGGACAAGGAAGAGATATGTTATCGACAATTTTGTATGGATGTAGGATTTCCTTAATTGTAGGTTTTTCCGCAATAATTTTTAGTTTAATTCTTGGAGTTGGATTGGGATTAACAGCTGGATTTTTTGGTGGAAAATATGAAATGATAGTAATGAGGTTAACTGATGTTCAGTTAACAGTACCAAGTATTTTGATGGCATTGTTGGTTGATGGAATAGCAAGAGGATTAATCTCAAGAGAAATGCATGATGAAATGGCAATTTATGTTTTAATATTTGCTATTGGAATTTCAGAGTGGCCACAATTTGCAAGAGTTTCTAGAGCTGCAACTTTAGTAGAAAAAAATAAAGATTATGTTTCAGCATCAACGATAATTGGGGTTTCAAATATTATTATTATGTTTAAACATATCTTGCCAAATATTTTAAGACCGGTATTAGTAATTGGAACTATTGGTTTAGCTCTTGCTATTTTAGCAGAGTCTACTTTAAGTTTTTTAGGAGTTGGCGTACCTCCAACAACACCTTCTTTAGGGACATTGATACGACTTGGTAATGACTTTTTATTTTCAGGAGAGTGGTGGATAACTTTTTTTCCAGCAATTTTCTTAGTTATTTTAGCATTTTCAATTAATTTATTAGGGGATTGGATGAGAGATACTTTAAATCCAAAATTAAAAAAATGACATTTTTAAAAATAAATAATCTTAGTGTTGATTACCAAATGAGGAAAGAAACAGTTTACGCTGCCAAAAATGTAAATATTGACGTTAATAAAGGAGAAATTTTAGGATTAGTTGGAGAGTCTGGGTCAGGAAAAAGTACAGTAGGAAACGCTATTATAAATTTAATTGATGAACCAGGTAAAGTATCTAGTGGGTCAGTTATTTTAGGTGATCTTAACATTCATGAAAATTCTGAAAGCATTGTTAAATACAGGGGAAATAAAATTGGATTGATATTTCAAGATCCTCAAACTTCACTTAACCCAATTCTTACAGTGGGTGAACAATTAATTGAAACAATTCAAACTCATCTTAAATTGAGCAAAGAAGAAGCAAAAAATAAATCTATAAATTTATTAAAAGAGGTTGGCATAAAAGATGCAGAGACAAGATTTGATAATTATCCTCACCAATTCTCAGGTGGAATGAGACAGAGAGTAGTAATTTCTTTAGCTTTATGTTGTGAGCCGGAATTATTAATTGCAGATGAGCCAACAACAGCATTAGATGTATCAATTCAGTCTCAGATTTTGGAACTTATTAAAAAATTAACAAAAGAAAGAAACCTCGCAGTCATCTTAATTACTCATGATATGGGGGTTATAGCTGAGACTGCAGACCGAGTTGCAGTTATGAAAAGTGGTAATTTAGTTGAAATTGGCGAAACAAAAAAAATATTAACTAATCCGCAAGAAAATTATACTAAAAGTTTAGTAAGTTCAGTTCCACCAACTAACAAAAAAATTTCAAGATTTGTAATAGTTGAAAAAGAAAACAGTGACAAAAAAGAAAATAATATCAAAATATTAAATCGATGGACAAAAAAAGAAATAAAAGATCAAGATTTAGTACAGATAAAAAATTTGAGCAAAAGTTTTGATGATAATTTTTTTACAGAAAGTTCTAAGAATTCTGTGATGGCTGTTAACGATGTTTCTTTTGACATAAAAGAAGGCGAGTCTTTTGGCTTAGTAGGAGAAAGTGGAAGTGGAAAATCTACAATTGCAAAGATGATTGTAAATTTATTTAAACCTACTTCTGGAGATATCTTTTTTGACAACGTTTGTATTACAAAAATAAAACAAAGATTCGAATTAATGAAATTTAGAAAACAAATTCAAATGATATTTCAAGATCCTTATTCTTCACTAAATGGAAGATTAAAAGTAAAAGATATAATTGCAGAACCAATCACACTTCACAACCCATCCATATCAAATATAGATTTAAATAATTATATTTATGATTTACTTGAGTCTGTAGAATTAACTCAAAAATCCGCAGTTCGATATCCACATGAATTTTCAGGAGGACAGAGACAGAGAATATCAATTGCAAGAGCGCTTGCCACACAACCAAGACTTTTGGTATGTGACGAACCTACATCTGCTTTGGATGTAAGTATCCAAGCCCAAATATTAAATTTACTTAAAGATCTACAAGAACAATTAAATTTAACAATTTTATTTATTAGCCATGACCTACCGGTTGTTAGACAAATGTGTGATAGAATTGGAGTCTTAAAAGATGGCAAATTATGCGAGGTTTCAAACACTGAAGATTTATTTTTAAAACCCAGCCATGAATATACAAAAGAGCTTTTACGATTAATGCCTAAAATTGAGTCTATTTATAATTAATTTTTCGTAAGCCTAAAATGGTCCATTAAAAGTGATTTCTTAACTAATTATTTTGCAATCTCTCTCATAGATTGTATTATAGATTTTCTAAAAAATTTAGTTATGGGCAATAAAGATAGAGTCTTTATATTTGATACTACTATGCGTGATGGTGAACAATCGCCAGGCGCGTCTATGAGTTTAGAAGAAAAAATTCAAATCGCTAGAGTGTTTGATGAATTAGGTATAGACATAATTGAAGCCGGTTTTCCTATAGCTTCACCTGGGGATTTTGAAGCTGTTTCAGAAGTAAGTAAAATTTTAAAAAACTCTATTCCCGCAGGACTTTCAAGACACTCAGTAAAAGATATTGATAGAGCTTATGAAGCTCTAAAACATGCACCAAGATTTAGAATACATACATTTATTTCTACAAGCCCTTTACACATGAAGCATAAATTAAACATGTCTCCAGAAGATGTTTATGAATCAATTGGAAAACATGTTGCTTATGCAAGAAAGTTTACTGATGATGTTGAGTGGTCTTGCGAAGATGGAACAAGAACTGATATGGATTACATGTGTAAAACTGTTGAGCTTGCAATTAAAAATGGAGCTACAACAATTAATATTCCTGATACAGTTGGTTACACAATACCATCTGAGTTTACTACAATTATAGAAACTTTATTAAATAAAGTTCCAAATATTGATAAAGCAATTTTATCAACTCATTGTCATAATGATTTAGGTTTAGCAGTAGCTAACTCGTTAGCTGGAGTTCAAGCTGGAGCTAGACAAATTGAATGTACTATTAATGGTTTAGGTGAAAGAGCTGGAAATGCTGCACTTGAAGAAGTTGTAATGGCAATAAAAACAAGACCTGATTTAATGCCTTATGAAACTGGAATAAATACTACTCTTTTAAGTAAAGCTTCTAAAATTGTTTCAAATGCAACAGGATTTCCTGTTCAATATAATAAAGCGATTGTTGGAAAAAATGCTTTTGCTCACGAAGCGGGAATTCATCAAGATGGAATGTTAAAAAATAGACAAACATATGAAATAATGACACCCGAAAGTGTAGGAGTTAAACAAACATCATTAGTGATGGGAAAACATTCTGGGCGACATGCATTTAAAGATAAATTGAACAGTTTAGGTTATCCAGATTTAACTGACGATGTAGTAGGAAATGCATTTGCAAAATTTAAAGTCTTAGCAGATAAGAAAAAACATGTTTACGATGAAGATATTATTGCATTAGTGGATGATAGTTTAATTGTAGATAATAAAGTGAATGCAATTACTCTTAAATCTTTAAAAGTTTTTGCTGGAACAGGAGAACCACAAAAAGCAGAAATGACTTTGGATGTTTACGGTGATGTTAAGAATGCAACAGAAACTGGAGATGGTCCAGTGGATGCAATATTCAAATGCATTAAAACTTTGTATCCTCATGATGTTAACTTACAGCTTTATCAAGTTCATGCAGTTACAGAAGGAACAGACGCACAAGCAACAGTAAGTGTTAAAATTGAGGAGAAAGGCAAAACAACTGTGGGTCAAGCAGCTGATACAGATACTTTGGTTGCATCGGCAAATGCTTACATAAATGCATTAAATAAAATGATAATCAAACGAGATAAAACAGCTCCTATGGAGCAAGAAAGTCAGAAAGTAAGAGGGATATAATGGGGTTATTTAGCAGTGTTAAAAAAATATGGAGCCAAGATATGGCAATTGATCTTGGAACAGCAAATACACTTGTAGTTTTAAAGGGTCAAGGTGTAGTTCTTAATGAACCTTCAGTTGTTGCAATAGTTGATCAAGGAGGAAAAAAAAATGTATTAGCAGTTGGAGATGAAGCGAAAACAATGCTTGGAAGAACACCAGGTAACATTAGTGCAATTAGACCTCTAAGAGACGGTGTTATTGCAGATTTTATAGTTACTGAAGAAATGATTAAACATTTTATTAAAAAAGTTCATAAAGGAAGCACATTTGCTAATCCTAGAATTTTAATTTGTGTACCAACTGGTTCAACACCAGTTGAAAGAAAAGCAATTCAAGATAGTGCTCTAGCAGCAGGCGCAAGAAGAGTTCAATTAATCGAGGAACCTATTGCAGCAGCAATTGGAGCAAATCTACCAATTTCTGAAGCAACTGGTTCAATGATTGTAGATATAGGCGGGGGGACAAGCGAAATCGCAGTAATGTCTTTAGGTGGATTAGTTTACTCTAAATCTTTAAGAGTTGCGGGTGACTCAATGGATACTGCAATAGTGGATTATATGAGAAAAGAATATAATTTGTTAATTGGTGATACTACTGCTGAAAAAATAAAAAAAGAAATGGGAACAGCTGTTCCAACTGGAACAAATACTTACCCAGTTAAAGGAAGAGATTTAAGATCAGGTACTCCAAAAGAAGTTAATATAACTGAGGAAGATACTGCAGAAGCACTAAATGATATAATGAAACAAATGGTTGGTGCGATTAAAGATGCATTAGAAAATACACCTCCTGAATTGTCAGCTGATTTAGTTGATATGGGTTTAACTTTAACAGGTGGTGGTGCTTTATTAAAAAATATCGATAAAAGGTTTTCTAAAGAAACAGGTTTACCAGTTCATATAGCAGATGATCCGTTATCTTGTGTTGCTGTTGGTACAGGTAAAGCTTTGGATCAAGAAGAAACTTTTTCTACTATGTTATCTGAATATTAGGAAAAATGGCTACTGGCAGAGATGATTTTGTAATTGCCATCAGGTCAGCTTTTTTAAAAAAAAAAGATAAACAAAAATTTTCATTACTAACTCTAATTTTTGTATCAATTTTTGTAATTGTCTTAAGTAATCTTAATTTTAAACCAATACAATTTGTTAAATTAGGAATTAATGAAGTAATTTATAGATCATCTCATATTGCATCAATTCCAGAAAATAAATTTAAAGAAATAACTTCCAAATTTCAATCACATATTGATTTATATGAAAGTCATCAGAAAGAAGTTATTAAAATAGAAAATTCCGAGCAACTTAAATTACAAAATGAGTTTTTAATTGCAGAAAATAAAAAACTTAGAGAGTTACTTGATGAAAAAATAGATTCACAAGAAATATTTGCCAGAGTTTTAATTGATAAAGACAGTCCATATTTAAAATCAGTAGTATTAAATAAAGGCACAAAAGATAAAGTAAAAATTGGAATGGCTGTTATTGATGAAGTTTATTTGGTGGGACAAATTATTGAGGTAAATTACAGTAATTCTAGAGCATTACTTTTGTCGGATCTAAATAGCAAAATACCTTCTGTTTTAGAACCAGATGATATACAGGCTGTAGTTTCTGGAACAGGAAGCAATTTTGGAACAATCGAACACACTAAAATTGATTATAAAGAAACATTAAATAATAAAGAAATTATCGCTTACACATCTGGAATAGGAGGGTTATTTAAGCCAGGGATTCCTATAGGAAAAATTGATAGTAGTTCAGAAGGTCAAATTAATTTTTTTTCTGATTTCACTCAGTTGAACTATGTAAAAATTGTTTCTTATAAATTTGGGGGAGATAAATAATGTCATCGCTTAACAAAAGTCCCTTTTTAAAAATATTTTTATCTTATCTTCCTATAATAATCTTATTTTTTTCTGTATTTAATGAATTTGATTTTAATTATTTAAAACTTGACTATTTTGCTTTTAATTTTGTTCATTTATTAATTTTCTTTTGGACTTTGAGGAATCCTGATCAATTGGGTTATCTTGCAATTTTCTTTGCTGGTATAATAAATGATGTTGTAATTGGAATACCAATTGGAATTAGTAGTTTCTGTTATCTAATTCTTTGCTCAGTAACAGCTTATTTAAGAAACATTACTTTATCTCCAAACTTTATAAAAGACTGGATATCATTATTATTTACAATTTTATTAATAAACTCAATTCAAGTAATTATTTTAGATTTAGTCTTTTTAATTAAAGTTGATTACACTAATTATTTAATTAATTCTGGATTTACCTTTTTATTTTATCCAATATTTTTTTTATTTTTTAATTTTTTAAACGAAAGAATTTCATATCAAACAAATGATTAAATATAATTCAGGAATAAGAAAGACTGATGTAATTAATAGACGGATGTTCATAATTGGAGCAGCAAAAGTAATAATTTTTACTGGAATTGTTGCCCGTTTATTTTCTCTTCAAATAAACGAAAATAAAAAATATCTCACTCTGTCAGATAAGAATAGAATTAGAGAATGGAAGCTCCCACCTACAAGAGGAAATATAGTTGATTATTTTGGAAATGTAATTGCAGGTAATTTGAAAGTTTACCAATTACATATAATTCCAGAGCAAGTTGAGAATTTCAATTATTTATTAGTTAGATTGAAAAATCTTTTAAATCTGAGTGACATTAAAATTGCAAGAATAAATAAATTAAAAGCAGAACTAAAACCATGGGATAGCATTATTGTTTCTGAAAATTTAAGCTGGAGTCAATTTGTAAAAATAAATAATTATTTATACGATCTTGTAGGTGTTAAACCCGTAATGACAATCTCCAGAAATTATCCATTCAAAGATGTTTATACCCATGTTCTTGGATATGTGAGTCAACCAAACGAGAAAGAAATTTTAGATAACCAAATTATCCAAGAAAGATTTGTTCCTGGGATGAAAATTGGAAAACTGGGCTTAGAGAAAAGACTTGAAAATCATTTAATAGGAACAAATGCAATTCAAAGATATGAAGTTAATGCTTATGGTAAAAGAATTAATCAACTTGAGCATCAAAAAGGGCAGCAAGGATCAAAAATACGTTTAACTGTCGATACAGAAATACAAAAAGCTTGTGCAGAATTGTTAAATGAAAAAGCAGGATCAATAAGTGTAATGGATATTTATACAGGAGATATAATTGCAATGTATTCATCTCCATCTTATGATCCAAATTTATTTTTATTCGGTATAAGTCAAGATGAATGGCAATTAATTAGAAACAATCCCTTAAAACCGTTAATTAACAAAACTCTTTCAGGCCTATACTCTCCAGGTTCAACTATAAAACCAATCGTTGCTCTATCAGCTTTAGAAAACAACGTTATTGATACAAAGTTTAAAGTTAAATGCACAGGAAAGATGGAGTTATACGGACAAACATTTCATTGTTGGAAGGAAAAAGGACACGGTTGGGTTAGTTTGAAAAATGCAATGAAACAATCCTGTGATACCTATTTTTATGAAGTTGCAAGATTGTTAGGTGTTGATCGATTGAATATTACAGCTGAAAAGTTTGGTTTAGGTAAAAAAGTACTTGGTAAATATTTTGATATTGAAAAAAAAGGACTGTTCCCAAATACAAAATGGAAAAAAAATAATCTGGGTAGGGGCTGGGTATTAGGAGAAACACTAATTACAGGCATTGGTCAAGGTTATATACAATCAACACCCCTACAACTTTGTATGATGACAGCACAAATAGCTAATGGTGGGTATGCGATCAAACCAAAAATAATTGTAGATAGCAACCCAGTATCTTACGAAGATGCAAAGCAATCTATGGAAAGTGGCTTATTATTTGACTCTAATTCTGAGTCTTTATTAGACAAAAAATTATTTAAAGATAAAAAAAATATTAAGATTATTCAAGAAGCTATGTTCAGTTCAACCAATGAGAGATTTGGAACTTCTTATAAATCAAGAATTGATGACCCCAAGTATCAATTTGCAGGAAAAACTGGAACAGCACAGGTTAAAAGAATAAGTAAAAGAGAAAGAGAATTAGATTTAGAATTAGAGCAAATACCTTATAAAGACAGGGACCATGCCTTATATGTTGCTTATGGTCCATATATAAATCCAAGATATGCTCTAAGTATAATTGTTGAACATGGTGGATCCGGAAGTAAAGCAGCAGCACCTATTGCAAAAAAATTATTCAAATTAATTATTGATAGACATGATTTAAGAGATCAGCAGTCAAATTTTGAAAGGATTACTATTTAAATGTTTCAACACGATAGATTAAATAATGAGATAACATTTTTTCAAAAAATTAAAAATTTAGACTATATATTATTAATTTCTGTTATCCTTCTTTCTGTACTAAGTGTTTTTGTTATGTATTCTACAGATGGTGGTGATATCCTTTTTCACACTAAAAATCATTTTGTAAAACTTGTAGTTTTTTTCCCATTGATGATTTTTGTAGCTTTGTTTAACATAAAATTTTGGCATAATTTTTCATATTTAATTTATCTAGTTGTTATCCTGTTATTAGTTTGGGTATCTTTTTTTGGTATTAAATCTTCAGGTTCACAAAGATGGATGGATGTATATTTTTTTGTACTTCAGCCTTCCGAATTAATGAAAATAGCAATAATAATGTGTCTAGCTAAATATTATCACAGGTTAAAAATAGAAAATGTTAATTCATATACTAGTATAACAATAGTATTATCGATTATATTAATTCCAACTATTTTTGTAGTTTCTCAACCTGATCTTGGCACATCAATACTTATTGCTTTAAGTGGATTAATTATATTGTGGTTAGGAGGTGTAAAAATTAAATATTTTATATATTCTTTTATTACTTTCTTAATTTCGCTACCATTTATAATTTCTTTCTTAAAACCCTATCAAAAACTGAGAATACTTACTTTTTTAGACCCAGATAGAGATCCCTTGGGAGCAGGATACCAAATTATACAATCAAAAATAGCTATTGGTTCAGGTGGCCTTGATGGAAAAGGTTTTTTAAAAGGAACACAGAGTTATTTAGATTTTTTACCTGAAAAACATACAGATTTTATATTTACGTTATTCTCAGAAGAGTTTGGTTTTATAGGTTCGGTTGGACTTTTAATATTATACTCAATAATAATTTTTAGAATTATAAGAATAGGATCTATTTCAAGAAGTAATTTTGCGAGACTTTTTTGTTTTGGCTACGCTTTTGCAATATTTATTTACATTGTGGTAAACTTATCTATGGTTTTAGGATTACTACCTATAGTTGGCTCTCCGTTACCAATAATGTCATATGGTGGCTCTTCAATGTTAGCTACAATGATTGGTTTTGGTATAGTATTAAGTGCAAAAATTAATCATAAACAAATGATTGCTTAACACAATTTAAATTTGCATAATTTGTCACTCTTAAAATATAATTTTTAATTGTATAACAATTCAATGAATAAAAATCTTAAGGTGGGAATAGTTGGAGCAGGTATTCAGGGTGTATCTAATGCTCTATTTTTACAAAAAAAAGGTTTTAACGTAACTATTTTTGATAGAGATAATCCAGGAAGCCAAGCTGCCTCTTATGGTAATGCAGGTCATTTTTCTCCCTATGCATCTCTCTCTTTAAATAGAACTGACGTTCTTGCAGATGTTCCTGCCATGCTGTTAAGTTCTTCAGGTCCACTAGCTTTAAAATGGAATTATCTGCCTAAAATGATTCCTTGGTTTATAAAATTTATAATGAACACAACTTATTCCAAGATGATGCACACTGCTAAAAACATGCATCAAATTTTAGATTTGGCTTTACCAGCTTACGATGAATTGTTTGAAGAGGTAGACCTGGAGGGTTTAGTCGAAAATAAGGGAATTCTTTATATATGGAATGATAAAGATTTAAAAAGTAGAGAATTAGAAATTAAAGTTAGAGAAGAATTAGGTGTTAAACAACAATTGGTGACAAAAGCTGAAATACACGATCTTGAACCACACATTAAACCATTTTATCACGCAGGGGTATTTTATCCTTATGCAAGACACGCAAGAAATCCTAAAAGAATTCTTTTAAAATTATTCGATTTATTTTTACAAAAGGGAGGAAAATTTAACAAAGTAAATATTAATGAAATTAATTTTCATGAAGATAAACCAGTTTTTAAAACTGAAACTCAAAGCTACGTTTTTGATAAAGCGGTAATAGCATGTGGAGCTTTTTCAAAAAAATTAACAGATAATCTTGGTGAAAAAATACCTTTAGATACAGAACGTGGATATCATGTCCATTTCAAAAATTGTGATCATTTATTAAGTAGACCTGTAATATTTTCCAACCGTGGATTTGGAATTACACCGATGGAACAAGGTTTAAGAGTTGTTGGAACTGTAGAATTTGGTGGATTAGATAATCCATTATCTAAATCAAGAGTTAAAAATTTGATAAATAATGCAAAATATATGCTTGGTGATTTACCCGAACATGAGGATGAGTGGCTAGGATTTAGACCAACTTTACCAGATTTTTTACCTGTTATGGGGCCATCAAAAAATTACAAAAATATTTATTATTGTTTTGGGCATCATCATTTAGGATGGACTTTAGGTCCAATTTCTGGAAAGATTGTTTCAGGGATGATAGCGAACGAAAATACAAATTTAGATTTAA
Organism: uncultured Pelagibacteraceae bacterium; assembly: GCA_902588895.1. Classification (GTDB taxonomy): domain Bacteria; phylum Pseudomonadota; class Alphaproteobacteria; order Pelagibacterales; family Pelagibacteraceae; genus Pelagibacter. Next base: position 18,895 of record CACIRC010000003.1, on the reverse strand, counting down.
AACCTTATAGTTCGCTTAGATTTAGTTAAGTGACTAAAGATAATAATTTTTTAGCTTATTTATATCTATTTTTAACAGTAACTTTCTGGGCAGGAAATTTTGTAGTAGGTAAACTCGCAAGTTTTTATGAAGTTCCACCTTTTTCACTAAATTTTTACAGATGGCTTTTTGCTTGGTTAATTTTAGCTCCTTTTACGATCCCTGAAATATTAGAGAAAAGAAAATACATTTTAAACAATTATAAGCTTTTTATTATATTGGGAGTTACGAGCATAACTGTATTTAACTCTATTGTTTATTATTCTCTTAATTTTACACAAGTTATCAGTGGAGTGTTAATGATTTCAACTATACCAGTAATGATAATGTTGTTTTCATCAATTTTAAAAATTGAAAAGACAAATATTTTTCAAATTATAGGAGTAATTTTTTCTTTTGCTGGTGTGATTATGATTATTACAAAAGCAAACTTGGAAATATTAAAAAATTTAGACTTTAATAAAGGTGACATAACCATGGTAATAGCAATGTTCTCTTGGGCTTTATACTCAACATTGTTAAAAGGCAAACAATATGAGTTAACTCAAATATCATTACTTCAAGTAGTAATTACTTTCGGTTTAATATTTTTGATACCAGTTTATTTTATTGAATACCAAATTGGTTTTAGAATTAATTTAGAACTCCCATTTATTTTAATTTTATCTTATGTTGTTTTATTTCCAGGTTTGGCGTCTTTTCTTTTATGGATAAAAGGAATATCTATGATTGGAGCTAATAGGTCAGGTGTTTTTTTACATTTAATGCCGATTTTAAGTGCGATAATGGCGATGATTTTTTTTAGTGAAAAATTTATGTTTTATCATATTTTAGGCGCTTGTTTTATCATTGTAGGAATACTGTTATCAAACAAGAAAGTTAAAAATGCTTAAAGTTGCTATATTAGATGATTACCAAAACGTTGCCCAGCAGTTTGTAGATTTAGAAAAACTATCTGGGAAATACGAGTTTAAAATCTTCAGCGAACCCTTTCTAGATGAAGCTAATGCAATTGAACAATTATCTGATTTTGAGGCCCTATTAATTATGAGAGAGAGAACTCCAATTACAAAAAATTTAATTGATAATCTAAATAATTTAAAATTTGTAATTACAAGTGGATTACGAAACAAATCTATTGATTTAGAAGCTGCGAAGAAAAAAAAAATTATAGTTTGTGGAACAGATATAAATTTAAACCCAACACCCGAATTGACTTGGGCATTAATTCTTGGTTTAGCTAGAAATTTTAAAGAAGAGATTGATAATATGTATCAAGGGTATTGGCAAACTACAATTGGAGTGGAATTGAAAGGAAAAATCCTGGGTTTGATTGGTCTAGGTAGAGTAGGTACAGAAGTTGCAAAAATTGGAAAAGCATTTGGAATGCAAGTAATGGCCTGGAGTGAAAACTTGAGCTTAGACAAGTGTAAAGAATTAAATGTACTCCCTTGTAGCAAAGATGATTTAATCACAAATTCTGATGTACTTTCAATTCACGTTCAAGGAGGTGAAAGGTACAAAGACTGTATTACCATAAAAGAATTTGATAAAATGAAAAAAACAGCTTTTTTGATAAATACTTCTAGAGGACCTATTGTTAATGAGGATGATTTAATTATCGCATTGTCAACCAATGTAATTGCAGGAGCTGGGATTGATGTCTATGATAAAGAACCTTTACCTGAAAATAATAAACTAAGATTTTTACCTAATGCACTTCTTACACCACACATAGGTTATGTGACAGCAGAAAATTATAGTATTTTTTATAATCAAATGATTGAAGGATTAGAGGCTTGTGTTGATGGAAACCCAGTACGTGTTCTAGAATAACGATGGATTTACCAGTGGTTAATCATGAGGATTATTTTGCCAAAATTGGAGATGATCATAAATTTCCTATAAACAAGTTTGGAGAATTGGCAAATTATTTGATCCAAAATAAAATCGTTAAAAAGTTTCATAAACCATATGCTTGTTCGCTTGAAACATTGAGTTACGCACATTCAAAAGATTATATCTCTAACATCAAAAATAAAAAATTAAGTAAAGAGGAAGTAAAAAAAATTGGATTTCCACTTGTTGATAGTGTTGTTCAGAGATCATTAGTAGCTACTGGTGGTACTGTTTTAGCTTCTAAACTTGCAATTAATTACGGAATATCATGTAATACTGCTGGAGGTAGTCATCACGCAAACTATGATGGCGGAGCTGGATACTGCGTTTTTAATGATGTAGCTGTTGCTGCTCATTATTTACTAAATCGAGGTTTGGCTAACAAAATATTAATTGTTGATTTAGATGTTCATCAAGGAAACGGAAATTCAGAAATTTTTAAAGAAAATAGAAGTGTTTTTACGTTCAGTATGCACTCTAAAACTAACTATCCAGCTAAAAAATCTAATAGCGATTTAGACGTGGAGCTAGAAGACAATTTAGAGGATGATGCTTACATTAAGACACTTAAACATTATTTAAATGAGTTAAATCAAGAAAATTTTGATTTTGTTTTCTATATAGCTGGAGTAGATATTCATTTTAACGATAGATTAGGTAAATTAAAAATATCTGATGAAGGGATTAAATCTAGAGACGAGCTTGTTATTGAAAACTTTTTTTCTAAAAGAATACCATTTTGTGGTGTTTTAGGTGGTGGTTACAATAAAGATTTCAATAAATTAGTTGAATTACATTCAATCTTACATAAATCCTGTGCTAAATATATAGGATCATGATAAAAAAAATAAATTCGAATTTAACTGCAGAGCAAAAATTAATTTTGTTCGAAGAAGGAACTGAGCGCGCTGGTTCAAGCGAACTTAATTATGAAAAGAGAGAAGGAAGTTTTCATTGTGCAAATTGTGGAGAAAAATTATTTGACTCAAAAACAAAATATGAGAGTGGATCAGGCTGGCCTTCATTTTATGATTCTTTACCAGATGTATTTGAAACCAAAACGGATCATCACATAGGTTACCCAAGAACCGAGTATCATTGTAAAAAATGTGGAGGACATCATGGTCATATATTTGATGATGGACCTGAACCTACGGGAAAAAGATTTTGTAATAACGGCGTTTGTTTAATTTTTAAACCAAAAGAGTAAATTATTAAAATTAATTTTTTAAAAGATCTTGAAGTTTATTTTCTTTTTCTAGTGCTCTAACTTCATCGTAACCACCAATATGCTGGTCATCAAAAAAGATCTGTGGGATTGTTCTTTTGCCATTTGCTTTTTTTATCATCTCGTCAGCAGCACCTGCAACTTTTGAAATATCAATTTCATTATAAGGAGCGTTATTTCTTGCTAATAATCTTTTTGCAGCTTCACAATAGTTGCATAATGGACCTGTATACATGGTAATTTTTTTCATGAACTATAGATAGTCACCTTTTTTAATTTTACTAGTTATTTCTTTTCTAGAATATTCGAACTTTTTTCGATGTTTAATACTTTTTTGATTTACTCTTTTTCTCCACAATCTGAAAGAAGATGGTTTAAGTGATCTTCGCATTATTTTTATAACATCAGACTCTCGCTTCCCAGTTCTTTTTTCAATTTCCTCAAAAGTTATCCGATCTGCCCAAGCTGCCCAAATGATCCAATCTGGATCGTCCATTTTGGGCTCTGGATTTTTGACTTTAGTAATTGGCCTGTGACCTTTTTTTTTCATAAATCCTTTATATTTGAAAAAAAAATTTAATGCATTTTTTTTAGCCTCTGATACTATGTATTAGATAGTCCTTCTTAGCCATCTTTAGCTCCCGGTTTTTAAGGACTATCTTTTTTTATGCTCCCCCTAGATTTTATACTTTATCTACAGATTATTATTTTTCTATTTATTACTCCTGGAACTCCTAGGATTGTAATTATCTCTTATTCAATGAATTACGGTGTTGGAAAATGCGTATGGTCTGCTTTAGGTGATGTAACTGCGAATTTGATTCAAGCAACTTTAGTTATTTTTGTAATTGGATCTTTTTTTTCAGAGAATTCAACAATAATAAATATATTTAAGTGGATAGGTATACTTTATTTAATATATTTAGCTTACGATATTTATAAATCTCGACCAAAAAGTATTTCAAATGAAGGAGAAATAGAAAAAAGCAATTTATCTTTTTTTAGAGATGGTTTTTTAGTTGCTGGTACAAGTCCTAAGGCTTGGATGTTTTTTCCTTTTATTTTCCCACAATTTATTGACTTTAATTCAAATTTATTGGTTCAATTTATAATTTTAATTACAACTTACATCGTTTTAGATTTTTTATCTTTAATTGGCTATGCAGTGCTGGCACAAAAATTAATAAAATGGATAACTGCTAATCCAAAAACAATTAATACAATTTCTGCGAGTGTTTTACTAATTATTGCTACAATAATTGTTGTTACTCAACAATATTAATTAGATCTGGTCTTTATTGCCTCTTGCATAAAATTAAATTTCTTTATTTAATCAACTAATAATTAATTAATTAAAGAGGAAATAAAATGAGATTAAATAAAATAATTTTAAGTTTTGTTTCTGCATTAGTAATTTTATTTTCAACTTCAGTTGCATCTTTTGCAAAAGTTGTTGGAGACAAAATTATTTTAGGTGCTGCAATTTCATTAACAGGTAAATACTCATCTAATGGTGTTCATACTCAAAATGGTTATAACATGGCCGTTGACAGAATTAACAGCATGGGTGGTGTGAAAGTTGGTGGAAAGACTTACAAGTTTGATATTATTTATTACGATGATGAATCAAACCCTAAGAGAGCTGCACAGCTTGCAGAAAGATTAATATCACAAGATGGTGTTGAGTTTATGCTTGGCCCTTACAGTTCTGGTTTAACTAAAGCGATTGCTCCAGTAACTGAGAAATATGGTGTTCCAATGGTTGAAGCAAATGGTGCATCTAGATCTTTGTTTACAAAAGGTTACAAATATCTATTTGCTGTATTAGCTCCAGCTAACTTATATCTTGATGTTGCTATAGATCTAGCAGTTGAAAAGAATAATGGAAAAGGAGTTACTGTTGCTATGGCGTTTGAACAAGATGCATTTTCTCAAGACGTAAGGCTTGGTGTTTTAGATGCAATTAAGAGAACTGGCTCTAAAAAAGTAATTGACGATAAATTACCGAAAGAGCTAAATGATATGGCTGCTACATTAGTTAAAGTAAAACAAATGAAACCAGATGTTTTAGTTGTTTCAGGTCATACTAAAGGTGCTCTAACTGCTATCAGACAAATATCTGAGATGAAAGTAGATGTTCCAATGTTAGCTATGACACACTGTGATGCAGCTAAACTATCAAAGCAACATGGTAAAAACTCTCAGTACGCTTTATGCGCTTCTCAATGGCACAAAACACTAACTTACAAAGATGATTTCTTTAAAGATGGTATGACTTATGATGCAGACTTTACTAAAGAGTTTGGTTATGCACCTCCATATCAAGCAGCAGAATCTTCTGCAGCTCTATTGGTATTTAAAGATGCATTCGAGAGAGCAAATTCTTTTGATCAAAAGAAAGTAAGAGATGCTCTTGCAGCTACTAACATGCAAACTTTTTATGGAAACATAAAATTTGCACCTGGTGGTCAGAATGTTGACAAGCCAATGGTACTTTTCCAAGTAATGTGTGACGATTCAGGAAAATGTGAAAATAAAGTTGTTGCTCCAACTAAATGGGCATCAGCTAAGTTAATTCACCCAATTCCTTCGTGGTCTAAAAGATAAAAAAGTCTATAAATACCCCCTAATATATTTTATATAGGGGGTATTTTTTTAAAAGGTTCAATATGGATTTCATGGTCTTCCAATATCCAATGATTTCTGTTCAAGCATGCTTGGATGGAATTCTTCTTGGGATTTTATTTGCATTGATTGCTTATGGTATGGCTTTGCAATGGGGAGTTATGAATATTATCAACATCGCTCAAGGTGATCTTGTTATCTTAGGAGGATACATTGCTTATTTTATGTATCTATATGGAATCCATCCAGCCTGGGGAGTAATCGTTGCCCCAGTAATAATGTATTTTGTTGGTATAGCAATTTACAAGCTTGTGATTAATAAAGTAGTAGATAGAGATTTATTTATCTCTATTTTAGCGACTTTTGGAATAAGTATTCTTTTCATGCAATTAATGAACTTTGCATTTGGAGCAGATGTTGTTCTTGCAAATTCAGATTACGGAACCACTATGTTATTTAATAATAATGTTGTGCTACCGAATTCAAAAATATTTTCAGCTTTCATAAGTATTTTATTTGCAATTTGTTTAGTAATTTATATGAAAAAATCTAAGCTAGGTCGCGCAATAAGAGCAACAGCACAAAATGCAAGAGCAGCCAAGATTTTAGGCGTAGATACAGAAAAAGTTTATGCAGCAACATTTGGAATTAATGCAGCACTTTGCGGTGTTGCTGGCGCATTAATATCTATAACATTTACCATACATCCTTATATGGGTTTACCTTACACAATAAGATCTTTTATGATTGTAATTGTTGCTGGACTTGGAAATTTACCAGGTGTCGCAATGTCAGGAATGGGATTGGGTGTATTTGAGGAATTTGCTGATTATATTTTAGGAACAGAATTTAGAATAGGATCAGTATTTTTGCTTTTAGTTTTAATACTTATTTACAGAAGATTTAAGCTTTCTAGAAAAAGAGAGTACTTAAAATAATGAAAAACAATTCAATTTTATACATTGGAATTTTAATTTTTGGTATTGCAGCTCCATTTGTATTTCCAGCTTTTAAAGTTCAGTTATCAATACTATGTGTACTAATAGTTCTTGCAACTACTTGGAATATTCAAGGTGGTGAAATGGGGTATAATTCATTTGGAAATATTCTCTTTTACGGCCTTGGTATGTATTTATGTGCATCTGTACAAGTTGGAATGTTTTTCCCGCTAGCTGAGTGGACTGAAAGTGGTGGAGAGAAAACATTTGTGCATACTCCTGCACAATTTTTTCAAGGCATGGCTGTTGGATTGTTAGTTGCTGCACTTGTACCAACCATTGTAGCAGGTTTAATTGGGTATTCTATTTTAGGACTTAGAGGACATTATTTTGCAATTTGTACACTAGGATTAGGTGTTGCAGCAGGTGAAATTTCTGGAGGAATTGAAATCATTGGGGCTGGACAAGGTTTTACTACTCCACCATTTCCAGATGTTGGAAGTTTAGATGCAAGAGGTGAATTTTTTTATTTCCTAAGCTTCTTTACTCTAGTCCTTACATTCATTGCAGTGCGTTCAATTTATTCTACAAGATTTAAATTAATACTTAATGCCATAAGAGATAATGAAGATAAAGCTGAGGCGATGGGTATTGAAACAATGAAGTATAAAATTATTGGTTGGATGATATCTGCTTTCTTCTGTGGTTTAGCTGGAGGAATTATGGGAGGCTTAGTTGGATACATTGACTCTACAGACGTTGCATTTGACGGAAGAGAGATGGGAGTATTCATGGTATTGATGGCAATACTTGGTGGTAAAGGGACACTTTGGGGTCCAATAATTGGTGCAACTGTTTTTCATATATTTAAAGAGGGCTTTTGGACATTCTTTTTAGGTTGGCAGTATGTTGCTCTTGGGGTTTTGATTGTTGTAATTGTAATTTATTTCCCAGAGGGAATTATGGGATGGTTAAGAGAAAAATATCCAGAACGATTTGGTGAAGTAGTTGATGAAAAAGATCGTAAAGCACAGGTAGAACTTAAATGAGTATTTTAGAAGTAAGCAATGTAAGTAAATCATTTGGTGGTGTTAAAGCTAATGTTGACATTTCAATGAATGTTGAAAAAGGTAAGATAGTTGGATTAATTGGGCCAAACGGTTCAGGCAAAACTACGTTGTTTAATTCAATTGTAGGGACTTACCCAATAGATAATGGATCTATAAAATTTAACGGTAAAGAAGTTTCCGAGTTACCAGTGCCAGTAATTGCTAAGTTAGGACTGCTAAGAACTTTTCAACAAACTAGAATTTATGGAAAACTTAATTGCATAGAAAATATGCTTATTAGTCACAAAGGTAGTGATGCAAATTTAATGAAAATATTTTCTAAAATTCCAAAAGAATTAACTGAAAAAGCAGAAAATCTATTAAATTTTGTGGGATTGTATCAAAAAAGAAAACTAAGAGCTGGAGATCTGTCTTTTGGTCAGCAAAAATTACTGGAGCTTGCTATGGCATTAATGAATGAACCAGAAATGCTATTACTAGACGAACCTACGGCCGGAATTAATCCAACATTAATAAATGGTATTATTGATAGATTAATTAAAGTTAACCAAGATTTTGGAATAACTCTTTTGGTTATTGAACATAACATGAGAGTGATTATGCAATTAGCAGAAAATATTTTTTGTTTAGCTCATGGTAAAATGTTGGCTAATGGATCACCAGATGAAATTAAAAATGATAAACGTGTCATTGATGCGTATTTAGGAGCACAATAATGGCTAATCAATATGAGGTATTAGGAAAAGCTCCAACACCAGATGATTTAAAAAAATTATCTCCAAACGAAGTTCATTTAACTATTAAAAATTTAAATGCAGGTTATGGAAAAATGGAAATTTTACATAACTTTGATTTATTCGTAAACAAAGCTCAGTCTTTATGTTTAATTGGTCCTAATGGTGCAGGCAAATCAACAATTCTTCACTCAATATATGGTTTTACAAATATTTTTTCAGGCCAAATTGAACTTGAAGGAAAAGAAATTACTAATCTTACCCCAGCAGAAAAGTTAAAGTCAGTTGGTATAGCTTATATATTGCAGGATAACTCTGTATTTCCAGATATGACAGTAGAAGAAAACTTATTAATGGGAGGATATATAAAAGAAAAAACAGATGAGTCATATGAAGAGGCTGAAAGAATTTTTGAAAAGTATGAAAGGTTAAGAAATAGAAGAAACCAACCAGCAAAAGTTTTATCTGGTGGGGAGAGAAGATTGCTAGAAATATCTAGAGCATTAGTTATGAAACCTTCAGTGCTTTTAGTAGACGAACCGTCAATTGGACTTGAACCCAGATATATTGAGATGGTTTTTGAAATATTAAGAGATCTTCAGCAAAATGAAAAAAAAACAATCATTCTAGTAGAACAAAATGCCAAAAAAGGATTGGAGTTTGCGGATATAGGATACGTTTTAGTGTCTGGGCAAACTGCAATTGCAGGTAAAGGAGACGATTTACTTCAAAATCCTGATGTTGGTAGACTGTTCCTAGGTGGATAATGATTAATAAAAATTTTTTCTTTAAAGGATATAGATCTATATTTACTCATGATAGTCCAGCTATAGCTCTTACTTGTTGCTTTATAGCAATTGGTGCTCTCTTTAAAAATTTAGGTTTTAATATTCAAGAAAGTATTTTTTCAACTGTTTTAACTTATGCTTTACCAGGCTCACTAGTAATGGCCGAGTCCATGTTAATTGGAGCATCTTTATTAAATATTTTTTTAGCGGTATGGATTGTTAATGCAAGACTTTACCCTATGGCTGTATCTTTATTTCCGTTAATGATGCACAAAAGTCAACCTAAGTGGAAGTATTACTTTTCTTGTCATTTTATTGCTATATCCGCATGGCTAATCATGAAAAGCAATTATAAAAACATACCAAAAAAACATAGAATTGATTATTGGATTGGTATTGGAAGCGCAACAGTAAGTGTATCAGTAATTGGAACATTTATAGGTTTCTCTTTTTCAGAATATTTGAATAAAGATATGATGTTGGGTTTAGCAATTCTTAATCCAGTTTATTTTCTATGTATGATGATTGGGGCATCTAAAACTATACCAGTAACTCTATCAGTTTTGTTTGGAACTATATTGGGACCAATTATTTATTTACTCTCACCAGAGTGGTCAATTTTGTTGGCAGGTATAATTGGTGGAACTATAGCTTATCTAGCAGGAGAGTATAATGTCAGCTAGTATTGTCTACGCAATTTTAGTTACCTCTTTAGCGACATTTTTATCTAGGTTTTTAGGTGCTTTAACATCTGAAGGTATAAGAGAAACCTCTAAACTTTTTAAGTGGTTTAATTGTTTAGCCTATGCAACCTTGGCAGCACTAATAGCTAGAACTATAATTTTTCCTGCTGGTGTTTTGGTAGATGCTAGCTATTCAAGTAGATTTCTTGTTGTGCTGTTTTCTTTAGTTATTTTTTTTATTTCAAAGAAGAACTTTGTTTATCCTACAATTTTCTCTGCTGTTTGTATGGCAATACTTAATAATTATATCTGATTAGATTGATTTATAAAATAAGGTAAAATAAAATTTAGAATGCAAAAAATTACAGGCATAGACATTCAAAAACATGATCAATCGAATAGGATTATAAAGATAAGTTTAGAAAATGATATTATAGATAAATTAATTTTTCCTTTTAATAAATTCGATTTAACAGCTTTAGAACTAAAACCATTTACAAGATTTACTTTAGCTAAAAGTTTAGATGATTTAACAAATAATAAGTTAAGCGAATTAATGAACTCAATTATTAGAGATAGATCTACAGGTTGTTTTATTATTGGACCAAAAAATATAACTGCAAAAATTAATGATACATTTTTAGTTAAGTTATCAACTGCAATAGCTCATTTAATTGGTGTACCTAATCATGATGCTATGGCAGGAAAATATTATGCTCGTTTTCATGTTAAACATGAAGATAGTAGCGACTCTTATTTAAGAAAGGCTTATAGGAATATGGATCTTCATACAGATGGAACATATGTGAAAGATGTAACCGATTGGTTAATTATGACAAAAATTGATGAGCAAAATGTTGAAGGTGGTGAAACAGCTATGTTGCACCTTGATGACTGGGAGCATTGTGATGATTTATACAATGATCCAGTTGGGAGACAAAATTTTGTTTGGGGGTCACCAAAAAGTAAAAATATTGATTACAAGGTAGAGCACCCAGTCTTTTCAACTGATGAAGACGGAAGACCAACGATATCTTACATAGATCAATTTCCAGAACCTCAAAATATGGAACAAGGTAATTTTTTACAAAGATTATCTGATGGATTAGAGGAAAGTAAAAATAAAATAATTACGAAATTACCTGTTGGATTCTCTGTGATTGCAAATAATTATTTCTGGCTTCATGGAAGAAAACCCTTCAAAGAAAACAAGGAATTAAGCAGAGAATTACTAAGAATTAGAGGTTCTTTTTTTGTTAATTAATTCAATATAATCAATATAAAGTATCCAAAATTATGAATTTAGGTTTTATTGGTACTGGAAAAATCGCAGCTTCAGTGATTACTGGAATATGTAAATCAAAAATTTCTTATAAGAAAATTATTATTTCTCCAAGAAATAAAAAAATAGCTCTTGGTTTAAAAAGAAAGTTTAAAAAAATAGTTATCGCTAAAAATAATCAACAAATTGTAGATAAATCTAATTGGGTATTTTTATCTGTTACACCTACTGTTGGCGAAAAAATTATTAAAGATTTAAAATTTAAATCGACCCAAACTATTGTTAGTTTTATTTCGACAATTACTTTATCTCAATTAAAAAAAGCAATTAAAGTAAAAGCAAAAATTGTAAGAGCAATACCTCTACCTCCAATTTCATTAAAGAAAGGTCCAGTGCCTATTTGCCCTCCTAATTCAAAAGTTAAGGCATTTTTTAATAATTTGGGCACAACTGTAGAAATTAAAAATGAAAAATCATCTATAAATTTTTGGTCAACCTCTGGCATGATGGCACCTTTTTATGAGATGTTGAGAGTAATGACTGATTGGTTGGTAAAAAGAGGGGTAAAAAGAAATAATGCTCAAAAATATATTACTTCTTTATTTTTAGCTTTATCTGAAGATGCTGTAGTAAATTCAAAAGAAAATTTAAAGAATTTAGTAAAAGAGTCTCAAACGCCAAAAGGGTTAAATGAACAAGGTGTGAAAGAATTAACTAAAGCAGGTTTTTATAAATCTCTAGAAAAAACTTTAAATAGTATTCACAGAAGACTAAACAAATAAATCAAATGTCTGAAAATATTTTAGAGATTAATAATTTAAGTAAATATTTTGGTGGATTAGCTGCAGTTTCGGATTGTTCAATAAAAGTTAAAAGAGGAACAATCACTGGTATTATTGGACCAAATGGATCTGGTAAAACAACTTTATTTAATTTAATTGCTGGAAACTTAAAATCCTCTGGCGGTAATGTTGTTTTTGATGATGAAAATATTACAGATGTTCCATCATATGAGTTATTTTCTAAAGGATTGTTAAGAACATTTCAAATTGCACACGAGTTTTCAAATTTATCTGTTTTAGAAAATTTAATGATGGTTCCTGGAAATCAATCTGGTGAAAAAATAATGACCGCATTATTTAAACCAGGTTTAGTTGCACAAGAAGAAGCTGTAGTTAAAGAAAAAGCAAAAGAAGTTGTTGAATTTTTAAATCTAGGACATCTATCTAATGAGCTTGCTGGAAATCTTTCAGGCGGACAAAAGAAATTATTAGAACTTGGAAGAACCATGATGGTTGATGCAAAATTAGTACTATTAGATGAAGTGGGGGCTGGAGTTAACAGAACTTTGTTAAAAGATCTTGGAACTGCAATAGAAAAGTTAAATAAAGAAAAAGGTTATACTTTTTGTATGATTGAACATGATATGGATTTTATTGGAAGATTATGTGATCCAGTGATTGTAATGGCTGAAGGATCAGTTTTATTTGAGGGAAGTGTTGAGGAAGCAAAAAAAGATGAGAAAGTTATCGAAAGCTATCTTGGAAGAGGATCAAAATTAAAGGATACAAATTAATGGCATATTTTGAAGGAATAGAAATGACAGGTGGTTATGGAAATGGTCCTGACATTATTAGTTCGTGTTCAGTGAATGTAAATAAGGGTGAAATAGTTTCTATTCTAGGTCCTAATGGTGCTGGTAAATCAACTGCTATGAAAGCAATGTTGGGTTTACTTAATTTAAAATCTGGATCAGTTAAGATTGACGGTAAGGATATTTCAAAATTATCTCCTCAAGATAGAGTTAAGCAAGGTATTTCTTTTGTGCCACAGACTAAAAATGTTTTTGCAGGGATGACTGTTGAAGAAAATTTAGAAATGGGTGCATTTCTTGTTGAGGATGAAATCAAAAATATAATTGAGGAAATTTATGAATTATTCCCAATTTTAAGAGAGAAAAGAAATCAGTTGGTGGGTGAACTTTCTGGAGGTCAAAGACAACAAGTAGCTCTAGGTCGAGCTTTAATGATTAAACCCACTGTTTTAATGTTAGACGAGCCAACAGCAGGGGTATCGCCAATCGTTATGGATGAATTATTTGATCATATTGTCAAAGTTAAAAGAACAAATGTTGCCATCTTAATGGTAGAACAAAATGCAAAACAAGCCTTAAGTATTTCTGATAGAGGTTATGTACTAGTTACTGGAGAAAATCGTTATTCAGGAACTGGAAAAGAATTATTAGACGATCCAAGAGTAAGAAGCTCTTTTTTGGGAGGGTAATATGGATTTTGTAAATGCGATAATTCTTTTATTAAATTATATTTTTATTCCTGCATTAACTTATGGTTCTCAGTTAGCACTGGGTGCAATATTTGTAACACTTATCTATGGAATTTTAAGATTTGCTAATTTTGCAACTGGTGACATGATGTCTTTTGGAACCATGGCTACAATCTTATTCACATGGTATTTTCAATCATTAGGAGTCTCTTTAGGTGTTTTACCTACTGCTCTGTTAGCTATCCCATTTGGAATTATTTTTATGATTCTTTACATGCTTTTAATAGATAAATTTGTCTTCAAATATTATAGACATCAGAAAAGCCCTCCAGTTCAATTTGCAATGGTAAGTATAGGTGTAATGTTTGTAACACAAGCAGTGGTAAGAATTATTATTGGACCTGCTGATAGAAGATTTTTCGATGGAGAAAAATTTATTATTAAAGCCCGTGAATTTAAAGAGATGACGGGTTTAAATGAAGGTCTTGCATTAAAATCAACTCAAGTAATAACTATTTTTGTAACAATAGTTTTAGTTTCTTTATTATTTTGGTTTTTAAATAGAACCAAAACTGGAAAAAGTATGAAAGCTTATTCTGATAATGAAGATCTTGCTTTGCTGTCAGGTATTGATCCAAAAAAAATAGTTTTAGTTACTTGGATAATTGCTGGAATTTTAGCTACAATAGGTGGAGCATTGTATGGTTTAGATAAAAGTTTTAAACCGTTTACTTATTTTAACAATATGCTTCCAATTTTTGCTGCTGCAATTGTTGGAGGAATTGGAAATCCATTTGGAGCCTTTCTAGGAGGATATGTAATTGCCTTTTCTGAAATTTTATTAACATACGCCTACAAGAAATTCTTTATGTATGTTTTACCAGCAAGTATGGAGCCAGAAGGTTTAGTTCAATTGCTTTCAACAGACTATAAATTTGCAGTTTCATTTTCAATCTTGGTGATTGTTTTGCTTTATAGACCTTCAGGAATATTTAAAGGAAAAGTATTGTGAGAAAAAATTTAAACGTCATTGCAGCATACAGTATCATGATGGTTTTAATTCTATTAGTTGGAATTTTTCAATCATGGAATATTGCATTATCAATATTTAATCTTTGCTTAATTTCAGCAGTCATGACCATGGGTGCGAATATTCAATGGGGTTATGCTGGTTTAATTAATTTTGGAATTATGGGTTATACAGCTTTAGGTGGTTTAGCTGCAGTATTAATATCTGTCGATCCTGTTCAAGAAGCCTGGAGGGCAGGAGGTTTTGATATTTTAATGGCCTTATGGCTCATAGTAGTAATGGTATTAGTTATAAGGTTTATTTTAAAAAGATTTGAAAAATCAAAAATCAGAACATACAGCATAGCTGCAATAATAATTTCAGGTATTTTGCTTATTAGATTTTCTGCAGAGCCAGGTATAGAAGCTATTGAAGCAGTTGATCCTGCTAAAACTGGTTTCTTAGGAGGATTTGGATTACCAATTGTATTTTCTTGGATAGTAGGAGCTCTTTTTGCTGGTGGTTTAGCTTTTATAGTTGGAAAAGTTGCGCTCGGTCTTAGAGCAGACTATTTAGCTATTGCTACTCTTCTTATCTCCGAAATTGTTATTGCGATTATTAAACACGAAGATTGGCTCACAAGAGGGGTCAAAAACGTTATTGGACTAAAAAGACCTGCACCTTATGAAGTAGATCTTCAAACTACTGACTGGTTTATTAAATTAGTTGAAAAATTTAATTCAGGAAAATTAAGTGTAATTGAGAATTTAGCTGATCGTCAAGCTGCTTTAAACCAACTTGTTATTGAAGGTTCATCAGTGTTTGTAAAACTGTGTTATTCAGGATTATTCTTAGTAGTAGTAATTATTCTTTTAATTTTAACTCAAAAAGCTCTTTATTCTCCTTGGGGAAGAATGATGAGAGCAATAAGAGATAATGAAGAGGCAGCAAATGCCATGGGTAAAAATGTTGTTAAACAACATTTATTAATATTTATTTTAGGTTCAGCAATTGTTGGTATTGCTGGTGCAATGTTGGTTACTCAGGATGGATTATTTACACCAGGAAGTTATAGACCTATGAGATATACTTTTTTGATCTGGGTGATGGTAATTGTTGGAGGAAGTGGAAATAATTTTGGAGCAATTTTAGGAGGATTTGTTGTTTGGTTCTTATGGATTGAAGCTGCACCAATATCATTATTCTTAATAAACTTTTTCACTGCGGGAATTCCTGAAACAAATGCGCTTAAAGCTCACTTAATAGAAAGTGTTCCTTATTTCAGATTTTTACTGATGGGATTAGGGTTGTTGTTTATAATGAGGTATCGACCTAAAGGTATACTTCCTGAAAAAATAGAAATAAAGTAAACATAATGAAATATATTATATTAGGTGCTGCTGCTGCTTGGGCTTTGTATATGGCTGATAAGTATTTATTCTTTTAATGAATAAAAATCTTTCGTTACTTATATTAAGCCAGATTTTCGCTTTTACAGCTGCACCTGTTACCGTTTTTTTAAGCGGTATAATTGGTTCAAAATTTAGTCCAATAAAATCTTTAGCTACTCTTCCAATGGCTTTGTCAGTTGTTGGAATTGCCTTATTCGCTTTTTTTGCTGCAAAGTTAATGAGTATAATTGGACGAAAATTAGGTTTTATTTTTGCATCTATAGGTACATGTTTTGCATCTCTTTTAACTGCATACTCTATAATTATAGAAAGTTTTGTATTATATAATTTAGGATGCTTTTTAATTGGTGGAGGAATAGCTTTTAGCCATCAATATCGTTTTGCAGCAGTGGAGGTTGTGGATAAGGATTATGCACCAAAAGCAATTTCTATCATTTTGTTAGCAGGAATAGGTTCGGCGTTTATTGGTCCAAACATTGCAAACATTTCGAAAGGATTTATTTCAGATCATATATATGCAGGTTCTTATCTTGCACTTGCAATTTTATCTATCTTATCAACAATATTTTTAATTTTTTATCAGGAAGCAAAAACGATATCTAGCAATCAATATAAAACTGGAAGAAGTTTTTTTGAACTTATCTCTCAACCTAGATTTCTACAGGCACTCGTAGCTTCAGCTTTTGCATATGCTGTAATGACTTTTTTAATGACAGCAACTCCTATAAGTATGCATCTGATGGAGAAAATAAGTTTAAGCAAGACTGGATTTGTTATTCAGCTTCATATAGCAGCCATGTTTTTACCTTCACTAGTTACAGGAAATTTAATTAAAAGGTTTGGTCATAGTAAAATAATGTATGTGGGAGTTTTATTGTTTTTAGTCACAATTATTACCAGTTTATTTGAACAGAATTATATTAACTACATGGTTGCACTTATTTTCCTGGGGCTAGGGTGGAATTTTTTATTCATTTCAGGAACAAGCTTACTTGTTTTGTGTTACAGAGAAGAAGAAAAATTTAGAGCCCAAGGGTATAATGATTTAATTGTTTATTCTATACAAGCATTAGCCAGTTTGTCTGCTGGAGTATTTCTTAGCTTAACTAGCTGGAAAACTATGAATTTAATATGTCTGATTTTTCTAATTATCATAGCTCTATCTACCATAAGAGCTGATTTAAAAAAAAACCCCAGTAATTAAATTACTGGGGTTTTTTGAATTAAGATAAAAAATTATCTTTGTTTTTTAGTTTTGAATTTTCCACCTTTAACTTCTTGTTCTAAGAAAGAACCTTCAGCTTCACCAACATCAGTAAAAGTTACTCCAGTAGCACCTTCGTAATTTATCTTTTTACCTTTTGCTAATAAATCTAAACCTTTCTTAAGTTCACCTGGGTAAATCTTTTTTCCAGGCGCGTTAGCAACATCCATTACATTTTTTGCAATAGATGCTCTGTCAGCAGAGTTACCTGCTTGCATTGCAAGAACGATTAAAGCAGCTGCATCGTAAGACTCAGCTGTGTATGGACCAGATGCTTCTACACCACCAGCTTTTGCAACTTCAGCAAATATACCAGCACCTTTGCCAGTAGAACCCGGCATTGATCCAAATGATTTACTTAAATCTTTACCAAAAGCATCAACTAAAGATTGACCGATCATACCATCTGATAAAACAAATTTATCAAATGCGCCAGAGTCTAAAGAAGCTTGAATAATTCCTTTTCCTCCTTGGTCAAGATAACCAATAACTGCTACAGCGTCACCACCAGCAGAAGCAAGAGTTGCTACTTCAGATGAGTAATCTGCTTTTCCATCTTCGTGAGCAGTTACAGTTGTAACTTTAATACCATGAGCTTCAACTGCTGCTTTATAAACATCAGCTAAACCTTTACCATAGTCATTATTAGTATAAGTGATTGCAACACTTTTTACTTTTCTATCTTTAGTTATGTCAGCTAAAATTTGACCACCTCTAGCATCTGATGGAGCAGTTCTAAAGAAGTACCCTTTATCATCTAGAGTTGTTAATCCTGGAGAAGTTGCTGAAGGTGAAATCATAACCACACCATTTGGTACAGCAACGTTTGTTGCAATTGCACCAGTTACACCTGAACAGTCAGCCCCCATGATTGCAGCTACACCACCTGAAATTAAACCTTCAGCCGCTGCTGTTGCTGCTGCTGAGTCAACACAAGTTGAGTCCGCTCTCATAACTTCAATTTTTTTTCCACCTAATAGTGAACCTGAGTCAGAAGCTTCTTTAAATGCAAGCTCTGCAGATGCAGCCATAGCTGGAGTTAGAGATTCAATAGGACCAGTAAATCCTAAAATAATCCCCATTTTAATATCTGCCATTACTTTTGTTCCAAAAATAGAAACAAACATAAAAGCAGCGATAAATAGTTTTCTCATTATCTTCCTCTTTATTGTTAACAATTTATAAAAGCTAATTTAAGTATGAATACAATTAATATTCAATGACAAAATTATCCTATTTTATAGAGGTTAATTGCTAGTGATTATCTTATTGAGAAAGGGTCTAGAGAAGGTTCGTCAGAGGTGTAGAACCATGTTGTTTTTACCCTTGTGTAGTCTTTAATTGAGTCAATTCCTGCTTCTTTTCCATACCCACTATCTTTGATACCTCCAAAAGGGGCAGAGGGTGAAATTAATCTATAAGTATTTACAAAGGTTATTCCTGCCCTAATTGCTTTTGAAACTCTCATGCCTCTAGATAAATTGCTTGTATAAACCCCAGAGGATAATCCATATTGATTATCATTCATTTTAGAAATTACTTCTTCTTCTGTATCAAATTTCATGACTGATAATACAGGTCCAAATAATTCATTTTCTGCTACAGGCAGATTATGATTGTCGCATTCAATAATTGTTGGGG
>CACIRC010000002.1 GCA_902588895.1 uncultured Pelagibacteraceae bacterium | reverse complement strand
CATCTGAAAATATAGTATCTCAAGCTGTATTAGAGGCACAAGGATCGGTTTTAACTAATAAATATGCCGAAGGTTATCCTGGTAAAAGATATTATAATGGTTGTGAGCACGTTGATGTAGCAGAAAATCTAGCTATTGAAAGATTAAAAAAGTTATTTAATTGTAAATTTGCAAATGCACAACCACACTCTGGTGCACAAGCTAATGGAGCAGTTTTTTTAGCATTGTTAAGTCCAGGTGATACATTCATGGGTATGAGTTTAAATTCAGGTGGTCATATTACTCATGGATTAAAAATTTCAATGTCTGGTAAGTGGTTTAACGCTGTAGGTTATGATGTAGATAAAAAATCTGAGTTGATAGATTATGACAATGTTGAAAAACTCGCTTTACAACATAAACCCAAACTAATTATTGCAGGTGGAAGTGCATATTCTAGAGTAATTGACTTCAAAAGATTTAGAGAGATAGCAGACAAAGTTGGAGCATATCTAATGGTTGATATGGCTCACTTTTCAGGATTAGTTGCGGGCAAAGGTTACCCAAACCCTTGTGATTATGCTCACGTAGTTACTTCAACAACACACAAGGTGTTTAGAAGTGCAAGAGGAGGAATAATTTTAACTAATTACGAAGATCTTGCTAAAAAATTTAATACGGCAGTTTTTCCTGGTTATCAGGGTGGACCTTTAATGCATATTATTGCGGCAAAGGCAGCCGGATTTCTTGAGGCATTACAACCTGAGTTTCAAGATTATATCAAATCTGTTCTAGCAAATGCCAAGATGTTGGCAGAAACTTTAAAAAATAATGGATTTAAAATTTATTCAGATGGAACTGATACACATTTGATGTTGGTAGATTTAAGACCTTATAATGTTAAAGGTAATCTTGCAGCAGAAAGTTTGTGTAGAGCAAATATCACATGTAATAAAAATGGCATTCCTTTTGATACAGAAAAACCTATGATTACTTCAGGAATTAGATTAGGAACACAAGCAGCTACAACACGTGGATTTGGCTTAAGCGAGTTTAAGACAGTAGGTGAATTGATAACAAAAACTCTAAAAGGATTATCAGAAAATCCAACAGATAATAGTAAAATAGAAAATGAAGTAAAAAATGAAGTTATTTCTTTAACTTCATCTTTTCCGATATATAAGAACTTATAATAGATGATTTGTTCGATTTGTAAAAAAGGGGAGACCTCTGTTGTCGACTCTAGACCAACGGAAGATGGTACGGCCATTAGAAGAAGACGACTATGTGTCTGCGGAGCTCGTTTTACAACTTTTGAAAGAGTTCAATTCAGAGAATTAATGGTTGTAAAAAAAAATGGAAGAAAATCAGCATTTGATAGAGATAAATTATCTAAATCTATTTATATTGCTCTAAAAAAAAGGCCTATAGACACAGAAACAATAGAAAAATTTATTAGTAATATTTCAAGATCTTTGGAAGAACTTGGCCAAAGTGATATATCTACCAATACAATTGGAACTATGGTTATGGATGGTTTAAAAGATTTAGACCCAGTTGGATACGTACGATTTGCATCTGTATATAGAAACTTTAGAGAAGAAAAAGACTTCGTACAATTCGTGGACAAGCTTGATGTCTACAAAAAAAGATAAATTTACATTAAAAGATAAATTTTACATGGAGATAGCCTTAGTCTTGGCTAAATCTCGTCATGGATTGACTGGATCAAACCCATCAGTAGGTTGCGTTATTGTCAAAAATGATAAAATAATTTCTATAGGCCAAACTTCTTTTAATGGAAGACCACATGCTGAATTTAATGCGATAAAAAATAGTTTTGAGGATTTAAAAGGCTCAAAAATGTATGTTACTTTAGAACCTTGTTGTCATCATGGATTAACACCACCTTGTACGGACTCGATAATAAAATCAAAAATTTCAGAAGTTATATATGCAGTCACTGATATAGATAAAAGAGTAAGAAATAAAAGTTTTAAAATTTTAAAGTCAAAAAAAATAATTGTTAAAAAAGGGTTATTAAAAAATAGAATTGAAAATTTTTATTTCCCATATTTTTTTAATAGAAGAAAAAAATTACCTTTTGTTACCGGTAAAATAGCTCTTTCAAAAAACAATATTATTTACAGTAAGATTCAAAAAAAAATTACAAACTCTTATTCTGATCATTTTACTCATCTCTTAAGATATCAAAATGACAGTTTGATGATTTCGTATAAAACATTAAATAAAGATAATCCAAAATTAAATTGTCGTTTAAAAGGTTTAGAAAAATTTTCTCCAAAAAGAATTATTTTAGACAACAATCTAAATTCTAAAATAAACAGTTATATAATTAAATCCTCTCATAACAAAAATACTTTAATATTTTATAATAAAGCTGATAAATCAAAAATTTCTAAATTTAAAAGAAAAGGTATTCATTTAATTAAATCTAAAATTGATAAAAATAACAGATTTGACATTAAGATAATTTTAAAAAAATTATATAATTATGGATGCAGGAATTTGCTAATTGAGGGAGGTGACAAATTAACAAATTCACTAATTAAGAATAAAATTTTTAATAAATTTTATTTATATAAAAGTCCAAAAAACCTTTCTAAAAGCTTCGAATATTTGAAATTTAGTAGTCAAAATATATTAAATCGAAAATATAGAAAAAAAATTAATCTAAATCTCAATTTACGAAAAGACAGAATAACATTATATAGTTAGAAAAAATGTTTAATGGAATAATTTATAACCAAGGTATTATTAAGCAAATTTTGAAAAGACCAAAAGGTCTTAACATTTTTGTAAAAAGCAATATTAAAGTATCCAATAAAGACATGGGTCTATCTGTTTCCTGTGATGGTGTTTGTTTAACTTTAATTTCATATAAATCTAAAATTATGGAATTTTATCTTTCCAAAGAAACAATTATTCGTTCAAAATTTAAATTTTTAAAAATAAATGATAAAATAAATTTAGAATTACCTTTAAAATATGGAACAAAAATTTCAGGACATATTTGTCAAGGACATGTTGATACTGTTGGTAAAGTATTAAGTATTAAAAAAATAGATAAATCCTTTCTTTTTGACTTTGAATTACCTAAAAAGGAAAGAAAACACTTAATAGAAAAAGCTTCGATCTGTGTAAATGGTATTTCTCTTACAATATCAAAAGTAACTAAAAAAGGTTTCCAAATTTGGATTATCCCTCATACCTACAAGGAAACGAATTTATCAACTTTAAAAAAAACTAGTTTAGTTAACATAGAGATAGATATCCTGTCTAAATACGTTAGAAATTATTTTAATGGAAAAAAATAATTTTACTTCAATAGAGTCGATTATAAATGTAGCCAAAAAAGGAGGTATGTTTATTTTAGTAGATGATGAAAAAAGAGAAAATGAAGGAGATCTAGTTATTTCTACTTCAGACTCAAATGCAAAAAATATTAACTTCATGGCAAAATACGGACGAGGTTTAATTTGTTTGGCGCTTGATACTCTTCAAGCAAAAAGATTAAATTTATCTTTAATGTCTCCTGTAAATCAATCAAGAAACAAAACAGCTTTTACAGTTTCTATTGAAGCAAAAAAAGGAATAACAACAGGTATATCTGCAAAAGATAGAGCGAGAACAATTAAAATTGCCTCTAAAAAGAATGCTAATAAAAATGAAATTGTTTCTCCTGGTCATGTTTTTCCAATTATTGCTAAAGATGGAGGGGTTCTTGTTCGTGCAGGACATACTGAAGCTTCTGTAGATATATCCAAATTAGCAAAAAAAAATAATTCAGCAGTAATTTGTGAAATTATGAATGAAGATGGGACAATGGCTAAAGGTAACGATTTAATCAATTTTGCACAAAAACATAAATTAAAAATTGGAAAAATAGAAGATCTGATCGCTTATAGACTAAAAAAAGAAAAACTAATTAAACTTAAAAAACAAAGCAAGATTGATGTAAAAAATCAAAAATATATTATAAGAATTTATGAGAATCTTTTAGATGGCTCAGAACATTTTGCTTTAATAAAAGGTAAGATAAAAAAAGGAATAACCCCAAGAGTGAGAGTAATTTCATCTAATGTTGTGCAAAATTATCTTATAAATCAATCATTGCCAAATTCATTTAACAAAACTTTAAATTATTTTAAAAAATATCAAAATTGTGTTTTAGTGTTTATTAAAGATTCAAATTTAAAATCAGTAACTCAAACCTTAAAAGATTATAAAAACAAGGATTTTTACAAAAAAGGAAATGATAAGTTAATTAGAAATTATGGTATTGGAGCTCAAATTATTAAGGATTTAAAAATTAAAAATATGATATTAATCACTAAATCACCAAAAAAAGTTATTGGTCTTGATGGTTATGGTATAAAAATTACAAAACAAGAATTAATTTAATGAAAAAAAAATATCTAATTGTGGTAGCAGATTATTATAAAGATATTGCTGACGGCTTAACAAGAAGTGCTTTAAAAATAATTCCAAAAAAAAATTTAATAAAAATTATTAAAGTACCAGGTGCTTTTGAAATTCCAGTTACAATCTCAAAAAATTTAAAAAAATATGATGGTTTTTTAGCATTAGGATGTGTAATTAAAGGTCAAACACCACATTTTGATTTTATTTCTAAAGCAGCAACAGATGCCATAATGAAATTATCTATAGATAGTAAAAAACCAATTGGAAATGGGATAATTACCTGTCTTAATATGGCTCAAGCAAGAGCAAGAAGAAAAAAGGGTGCTGAAGCTGCAGAAGCTGTGATTTCAGTTTTGTCTCAAAAATGAGAACTCATTTTAATCCCAAAAATAACCCTAGAGTTATAATTATTCAGAAATTATATGGTAAATTTTATAATGAAGATGATGATTTAGATTTTCCAAAACATAGATTCAAAAAATTTATAAAGGATATCGTTTTAGGAACAATAGAAAGAAATGATCTTATTTTAAATGAATTAAATAACAAATTAGGAGATGAATTTGTATTTGAAAAATTAGATAAAGTTTTCCAAACAATTTTAAAAGCAGCAACCTATGAATTTATGTATAAACCAAATTTATCTATTAATATAATCATTAAAGAATATTTAAATACATCTAATTTTTTCCTCGAAGTCTCACAAACAAAATATCTTAATGCTTTATTAGATAACGTTGGAAAAAAATTAAGATCTAACAATGCATGAATTTGAGCTAATAAAAAATTATTTTTCAAAAATATCTAAAAACAATAAATCTGCTCTTAATTTAAATGATGATGTTTTTTTTGATAAAAGAAAAGGTGTAGTTATATCTATAGATACGTACAATATTGGTACACATTTTTTTAATTTTAAATGCCCAGATCTAGTAATAAAAAAAATATTAAGATCATCTATTTCTGATTTAATTTGTAAAGGTGTAGAACCTAGATTTTATTTTATTTCTGGCTCAGGTAATAAAAAAACATTTACAAAAAAAAATTTAAATAAAATTTCAAAGTCACTTAAATCAGAACAAGATAAATTTAATATAGTTTTATGTGGAGGTGATACTACCTTTTCAGCCAAACTAAGTTTCACAATTACATCGTTGGGATACTCCAATAAAATAATTTATCGTAATAAAGCTAAATTGAATGATGATATTTATGTTACTGGAAATTTGGGTGATAGTTATTTAGGCTTTAAACTATTAAGTAATAAAGTTAATATTAAAAAAAAAGATAAGCAATTCTTTATAAATAAATATTACAAACCAGAGTTACCTTTAAATTTAACAAAATACCTATTAAAATTTGCTAATAGCTCCATAGACGTTTCGGATGGATTAATTGATGATTTATCAAAAATGATTAACAGACAAGCTTTATCTTTTAATTTATACGAAAAGAAAATACCCGTTTCCAATAAATTGAGTAATTTAATTAAAAATCAAAGATTAAATAAAATCAATTTGATTTCTAACGGAGATGATTATCAGGTTTTATTTACTGCAAATGCTAATAAATCTAGAATCATTAAAAATGCATCTAAAACAACTGGAATTAAAATTACCAAAATTGGTAAAATTGTATCTGGTAAAGATAGATCTTTGATATTCGATAAAAAAGGCAAGCAAATACGAGCTAAATCCAAAGGTTATATTCATCGGTTTTAGAAGTTAATCGTTGTCTTTTCTATCTTTTTTTGTATTGTGCGGGCTTAAAAATTTAACAACCAACAACTTAAGGTTAATATGAGCGGAACAGTCGAAACAATACTATTATACACAATTGGAGCTGGTTTATTATCTATCGTTTATGGATTTTTAACTGGTAAAAACATTCTTAATTCAAGTGCAGGAAATGCAAAAATGCAAGATATTGCATCTGCAATTCAAATTGGTGCAAAAGCATATTTAGCAAGACAATACAAAACTATTGCTATTGTTGGTGCTGTAGTTTTAGTAATTGTGAGTATTGCATTTAGTCCACTAGTAGGTCTTGGTTATTTAATTGGTGCTGCTCTATCAGGTATTGCAGGGTACGTTGGTATGTTAGTTTCTGTAGAAGCTAACGTAAGAACAGCAGAGGCATCTAGAAAAGGCTTAGCTCAAGGTCTATCCGTTGCATTTAAATCTGGTGCTGTAACTGGAATGTTGGTTGCTGGTTTGGCGCTATTATCTATAGCTGTTTACTATTATATATTATTGAAATCTAATGTTGATGAAAGAGAAATTGTAAATGCTTTAGTTGCATTAGGTTTTGGTGCTTCTCTAATTTCTATCTTTGCAAGATTAGGTGGTGGAATTTTTACAAAAGGTGCAGATGTTGGTGCTGATTTAGTTGGAAAAGTTGAGGCTGGAATTCCAGAAGATGATCCTAGAAATCCTGCTGTAATTGCAGATAACGTTGGTGATAATGTAGGAGATTGTGCTGGTATGGCTGCTGATTTGTTTGAAACTTATGCAGTTACAATTGTTGCAACAATGGTATTATCTTCAATTTTCTTTGTTGATGATCTTAATATGATGATCTACCCTTTATCTATTGGTGCAGCATGTTTGTTAACATCTATTATTGGAACATTTTTCGTTAAACTTGGAAAAAGTAATAACGTTATGAATGCTTTGTATAAAGGATTTGTTGTTTCTGCAGTAGCTTCTTTAATAATATTATGGCCTGTTACAGATCACGTAATTGGTTTTACAAGTGAATATACAGTAAATGATAAAACTTTTAATGGAATGGATCTGTATTATTGTGGTGTTATAGGTTTACTTATTACTGGATTATTAATATGGATTACTGAATACTACACAGGAACAAGCTATAGACCAGTAAAATCTGTTGCATTATCATCAACAACTGGTCATGGTACTAATGTTATTCAAGGTTTGGCTGTTTCTATGGAAGCAACTGCCATTCCAGCATTAATAATTGTTGCCGGTATTCTTATTACAAATTCTATTGCTGGACTTTTTGGTATAGCAATAGCCGTTACTACTATGCTTGCATTAGCAGGTATGGTTGTTGCTTTAGATGCATACGGACCAGTTACGGATAATGCTGGAGGTATTGCTGAAATGTCTAATCTAGATAAAAAAGTTAGAAAAACAACAGACGCTTTAGATGCTGTAGGAAATACAACTAAAGCAGTAACAAAAGGTTATGCAATTGGTTCAGCTGGTTTAGGAGCATTAGTTTTATTCGCTGCATATACTGAGGATATCAAACATTTCTCAAAAGAGGCAGGATCAGCATTAGAAGGAATTGTAGTAACTTTTGATCTATCTAACCCTTATGTAGTTGTCGGTTTATTAATTGGTGGAATGTTACCATATCTTTTTGGTTCGATGGGAATGCAAGCAGTTGGTAGAGCGGGTGGTGCTGTAGTTGTTGAGGTAAGAAGACAATTTAAAAAATTCCCAGGAATAATGAAAAAAAAACAAAAACCTGATTATGCTAAGTTGGTAGATTTACTTACAGTAGCAGCAATCAAGGAAATGATTATACCATCATTATTACCAGTTTTATCACCTATAGTGCTTTATTTTATAATTTTATCTATCGGAGGCCAAGTAGCTGCTCTAGCAGCTGTCGGTGCAATGTTGCTAGGTGTAATTATTACTGGATTATTTGTTGCTGTTTCAATGACTGCTGGAGGTGGTGCATGGGATAATGCAAAAAAATATATAGAAGATGGTAATCATGGTGGAAAAGGGTCTGAAGCACACAAGGCAGCTGTAACTGGAGATACAGTTGGAGATCCTTATAAGGATACAGCAGGTCCTGCTGTCAATCCCATGATTAAAATTACAAATATTGTTGCCTTACTTTTATTAGCAGTTATCGCTGGTTAATTTTTTCACGGTTTTTGGCCCTCTGTCCAAGAGGGTCATTAATTTTTTGTCTCATACTAGACATAAAATCGTATATAAATGAATTTTTTTTAAATCCTGATGAGGTTGTTGCCTCAACTATTTGTATTTTATTCATGTCATTTTTGTTATAAAAACTTTTTTTTTTTAGAATTCCATAATCATCAATCTCCAAAACTAAGACATCATTTTTGATGATTTTCATTTTTCCTAAATTTTTAAGTTTAGATTGAGATTGTTTTCTCTCAATATATATCCAAATATCATTGTCAAATTTACTAGTTGTTGAAGGGTTGCCTAAAATTTTTTTGATCTCATTTTTATTTGTTTGATTAACAATTAAATCTGTTTGTTTTTTTTCTAAAAAAGGCACACCATGATGTTTTACCACAGGTTTTAATGAACAATTTGTAACTATAATAGATATTAAAATTATATATAATATTTTATTCATGAACCAAAAATATATACATATTTATAACAATTTAATTAATTACACTAGAAATAAAGATCTATATAAAAATCTCAATAGACATGACAATTTTTCAGATCGGTTAACTTTGTTTTTACTTCATTTTACCTTTTTTTTAAAAAAATTTAAAAATGAAGAAAATACTAAAATTTTACAAGAAATTTATGACTTTAATTTTAGACAACTTGAATTAAGTATAAGAGAAATCGGTTACGGTGATCAGTCAATTAACAAAAAAATGAAAGATTATATAAATTTATTTCATTCTATGGTTTCTGAAATTCACTTTTGGGACGAATTAAATAGGGAAGAAAAATACAAAAAAATTTCTTTATTTTTAACTGATTTTAAAGATATTGATCATTTACTTGATTATTTTGAGGAATTTAACTTAAAATTGTCAAAAAAAACTTTGAATTCTTATTTAAAAAGTGTAAGTAACCCATAATTATGGCTGTACCTAAACGAAAACAAACACCTTCCAGAACAGGAATGAGAAGAGCCCAAACTATGAAATTTTCAACTAAAAATATAGTTGAAGATAAAAAATCAGGTGAATATAGGTTATCTCATCATTTAGATCTTAAAACTGGTATGTACAAGGGAAGACAAGTTTTAGACCCAAAAGAATAGTATATAATAATCTATTAAAATGTCAGATTTGATAAAAATTGCAGTAGATGCAATGGGTGGTGATGGATCACCAAAAAAAATAATTGATGGTATTATTTTAAATCATTCTTCAAATCAAAATAATTATTTTAAAATATTTGGAGATAAAAATAAGATACATCCTTTAATTGATGGAAAAATCTCGAGTAAATTTTTTGAAATAATTCATACAGAAAAAAAAATTGAAAGTACAGATAGCCCTCTAGAAGGAGCCAAGAGAGGAAAGGATACTAGCATGTGGCTTGCTATTCAAAGTGTAAAAGATAAAAATGCTGATATAGTTATATCTGCTGGTAATACAGGAGCATTGTTAGTTGTATCAAAATTGAATTTAAAAATGATAGAAAATATTGATAAACCTGCGCTGTCTGCTTTATGGCCAAACAAGAAGGGTATGAGTGTTGTATTAGATTTAGGAGCTAATATCGAATGTAGTTCTAAAAATTTATTAGACTTTTCAATAATGGGAGCCTCTTTGTACACTTCACTATATCCTAATGTTAAACCTAATGTTGCTTTATTAAATATTGGATCAGAAGAATTAAAAGGAAATGAAACTATAAAAGAAACTTATCAATTATTAAATGAAAAAAAATCAGAGAATTATAATTTTGCTGGATACATCGAAGGAAATCATCTTATGGATGGACATGTTAATGTAATAGTTTCAGACGGTTTTACAGGAAATGTTGCTTTAAAAACAGCAGAAGGTACTGCAAATTTTATAACCAGTGAATTAAAAAATGCTATGACAGGTTCATTATTAGGTAAAATTTCATCTTTATTAAATATATCAAACCTAAAGAAATTTAAGAAAAGGCTAGATCCAAGATTATATAATGGTGCTATTTTTATTGGTTTAGATTCTCCAGTTGTCAAAAGTCATGGAGGAACTGATCATATTGGTTTTTCAAATTCTTTAGAAGTTTGTCATAGAATAGTAAAAGGTAATTTGATAGAAAAGATAAAGCAGAATATATAATATGAGAATAAATTTAACTAAAAAAGACTTAGTTAATTTAATTTATATGCAGCTTGGTTTTTCAAAACAAATATCAGAAAATTTGATTGAGGATTTTTTATTAACTATAGTATCTAACATTAAAAATGAAAAAAAATTGAAATTATCAAAATTTGGAACTTTTTCAATTAGACAAAAAAAATCTAGGGTTGGAAGGAATCCTAAAACCAAAGAAACAACAGTAATTTCAAGTAGAGATGTTGTTTTATTTAAGCCATCAAAAGAATTTAAAAAATTTGTTAATTTGAAGGATAATGAATAAATCAGATAGTGCTTACAAAACTATTGGTGAAGTAGCTAAAATATTAAATCTAAAATCAAATAATAAAGGTACCTTGCCAACACATGTAATAAGATTTTGGGAAACTCAATTTAGACAAATTAAACCAACCATATTAAATTCAAATAGAAGATACTATGATGAAAAGACAATAAATCTTCTTAAAAAAGTTAAATTTTTACTTAAAGATCAAGGCATGACAATAAATGGTGTGAAAAAAATATTAAATAATGAAGATTCTTTAAAGCTTGACGTAATTGCAGATAAATCTATAAGAACTGAAAATTTAAGAAATAAGTTGTTAAAAATTTCAAATAAATTAAAAGAATTGAAAAATGGCAAAAAAAACACACGTTAAAGTAAGGATGGTTCCTGAGGCAAAACCAGACAGTTCTTATTTCTACTATGTAAAAAAACCAGCTGGTGGTGAGAAAGCTAAAGTTAAACTTTCAGCAAAAAAATATAATCCGGATACAAGAAAACATGAAATGTTTGTGGAAAAGAAACTTCCACCACACAGTAAGTAATTATTTTTTTTTAAAGTTTCTCTTTTCGTAATCGATATAAGACAAAATCATGTTTTTCCATATCCGATTAGTAATTTTAGGATCAATATTTAGTTTTTTAGATTTGGAGTGAATTTTTTTAAGTATAAAATTGATACGCTTTTTATCTACAATTTCTTTTTTGAATTCTTTAAGTTTTAAAACTTCTTTTACAAGATTTGTTCTATATTTAATCAATGATAACAACTTATTATCTAACTTATCTAATTTAGTTCTTATTATTTCTAATTTTTTTTTGTTTTTAGGCGACATTTAATTTATTGGTTTAATTAATAATTATTATATTTATTTATTCATGTACAGTCAGAATTATTCTTTAAATTCTCAATTAAAAATATGGATGATCACTTTGTTAGCGATGATTGTGCTTATTATCTTAGTAGGAGGCCTAACTAGATTAACTGACTCTGGACTATCTATTACTAGTTGGGAACTTTTTATTGGCTCATTACCCCCTTTATCAAATGATAAATGGATAGAATATTTTGATCTCTATAAAACAATACCTGAATTTAAAGAGCAAAATTTTAATATGACTTTAAATGAATTTAAAATTATTTTTTGGTGGGAATGGATACATCGTCAATTGGGTAGACTAATCGGTTTAACTGTCCTTTTACCTATGATCTATTTTACAATTAAAAATGGTTTTTGGATTTTAAAAGAATATTCAATTATTTTTTTATTGGTGTGTTTTCAAGGATTTATTGGATGGTATATGGTTTCAAGTGGATTGGTTGATAGAGTTGATGTTAGTCATTACAGATTATCAATACATTTAGTAACAGCTTTCATTATTTTATCTATGGTTTATTGGAAATTTTTAAAACTTACAAATATAAAAATTAATCATGTTAATATTCAATTAAGTTCAATTAAATTCTTTTTTGTATTATTATTTTTTCAATTAATTATTGGTGCTTTTGTTTCTGGTATGAATGCAGGTAAAATTTTTAATACTTGGCCTTTAATGGGTTCATCATACTTTCCTGATGACAGTGTGATCACTGATTTTTTTAAACTTTCAGTATTTGATGATCAATCACTCGTTCAATTTATTCATAGAAATTTAGCATACTTAATTGTCATAATATATTTTTACATACTTTATATTGTTCTGAAAAATGGAAATAAAAATTTAAGAATTCCAATTTTTATTATCGGAATAAGTTTGTTATTTCAAATTTTTTTAGGAATTCTAACACTTTTATCTGGAGTAAAGATATTTTATGCATCTCTACACCAGATAAATTCTATTTTAATAATACTTTCAACTTTGTATTTTCTTTATATTACAAAATACAAAGAGAATATTTATTAGTTTCTATTGGTAGACATTAAAACCTCGAATTAGCTTACAGCTTTTAAATTGCCCTTTGAAGATTTATTCAATGCTTGATCAAGATCCTCAATAATATCATCGATGTGTTCAATACCGATACAAAGTCTTACATAACTTTGGGTAACACCTGATGCAGCTAGTTCTTTCTCATTTAATTGACTATGAGTTGTACTTGCTGGATGAATTGCTAAACTTCTAGCATCACCAATATTAGCTACGTGATAGAACATTTTTAAAGACTCGATAAATTTTTTGCCAGCTTCAATTCCACCTTTAAGCTCGATACCAATCATCGGTCCATTTCCACCTTTAAGATATTTTTTTGCTCTATCGGCAATGGGTTTGTCGTGCTCTGTAGAATAAATAACTTTTGTAACTTCTTTATGTTTTTTAAGAAAATCAACAACATACTCGGCGTTAGCACAATGCTGTCTCATTCTTAAAGCAACCGTTTCAAGTCCTTGAATTATTGCAAAAGCATTATCTGGAGCCAGAGCTGATCCCAAGTCTCTCAATAAACAAACTCTTGCTCTAACAGCGAAAGGGACATTAGCACCAGTTAATTCCGGTACAGCTTTTCCCCAAATAACACCGCCATAACTTGCATCTGGTTCGTTAAATAATGGTTGTCTCTTAGGATCTGCAGTCCAATCAAAGTTACCACTATCAACTATACTTCCTGCTACTGCAGTACCATGCCCACCTATATATTTTGTAAGTGAGTGAATTACTACTGCAGCTCCATGTTCAATCGGTTTGCATATTACGGGTGCAGCTGTGTTATCCATGATTAATGGTATATTATATTTTCTTCCAATGTCAGAAACTTCCTTTATTGGAAAGACTCTTAAATATGGATTGGGTAGAGTTTCACCATAAAAAGCTCGAGTTTTATCATCAATTAACTTCTCAAAGTTTTTAGGATTACTTGGATCTGCATATCTTATCTCTATACCAAGTTTACTAAGCGTATGTGTAAATAAAGATACCGTTCCACCATAAAGATCGGTTGAGCTAACTATATTATCACCGGCTTGAGCTACATTTAATACAGCAAACGTTGAAGCTGTTTGACCTGAAGATACAGTTACACATGACAGACCTCCTTCAAGAGCGGCAACTCTTTTTTCCAGGACATCATTTGTAGGGTTCATTATACGAGTGTAAATGTTACCAAATTCTTTAAGAGCGAAAAGGTTAGCAGCGTGCTCTGTGTTGTTAAATTGGTACGATGTTGTTCTATAAATTGGAACAGCTACGGCGTTCGTCGCTGGATCACTCCTATAGTCACCACCATGTATGGCAATAGTTTCAGGGTTATTTCTTTTTTTAGTCATTTTACTCCTTTTTTAGTGCTTCAACATTATGTTAGGCGCACAATACAGTTCAAATGCCTGCCGATTTATTAATTTTATGAAATTTCCTTTTTAGCAGTTATAAGCCCGCAATAGGATCAAATCGGCAAGTAATTTGTAGCATAATAGCTACATATTTCAAGCTAAATATAAAATTGACTTTGTAATTATTAATAGTATTAATCCTCGCACAATGACAAAATTCACTAAAAAAGACCAATTAAATTCATCTTGGTATGAAATAGACGCGAAGAATGCGGTAGTTGGAAGATTAGCAACTGTTGTTTCCAATATCATAAGAGGCAAGAACAAAACTACATACACACCTCATATGGATGATGGTGATTTTGTTGTTGTTAAAAATATTGAACAAGCAAAATTTACTGGAAAAAAATTTCAAGATAAAAAATATTACAGACACACTGGTCATCCAGGTGGAATTAAAGTTACAACACCTGAGAAACTTCATGAAAAAAAACCTGGAGAAACTTTAAAAATGGCAGTTAAAAGAATGTTGCCTGGTGGTGTATTGGGTAGAAAACAATTAACAAAATTAAAAATTTATGCAGGAAATGAACATCCTCATTCAGCACAAAATCCTACAGTTATCGAGTTAGACAAATTAAATAGTAAAAATATAGCAAGAAACTAAGATGGAAAATACTCAATCAGCATCAAAATCTCCTAAATTAAAATTAGATTTTAAAGATAGCAAATATGCTACAGGAAGAAGAAAAACATCAATAGCTAAAGTTTGGCTAAAAAAAGGTTCTGGTAAAATTTATGTAAATGGTAAATTATTTAGTGATTATTTTGCTGACGAAACTCATAAAATGCAAATTACAAGACCCTTTGAGATAATTAATCAGGCTACTGATTATGATGTAAGATGTAGTGTAAAAGGAGGAGGGCCTACAGGCCAAGCAGGGGCTATGGTTCACGGTATTTCAAAAGCTTTAGTATTATTTGATGAAAATCTAAAAGCCACCTTAAAAACAGAGAAACTTACTACCAGAGACTCAAGAGCTGTTGAAAGAAAAAAACCTGGTAGAAGAAAAGCTAGAAGAAGCTTCCAATTCTCTAAAAGATAATTTTTTTTTAATTTTTAACTGTTATAATAAAAAATGCCTAAGCTTAACGCATTAGTTGCTGGATCAACTGGATATATTGGTGTTCAATTAATTAAATTATTAGTTAAACACAAATATATTAATATTAAATACCTTTGTGGAAACTCTTCTGTGGGTAAACACGTCAAATTTTACGATAAATCTTTATCTAAATATAAATTACCAAAAATTTTAAAATTTAATAAAAAATTATTAAAAGACGTTCATGTTATTTTTACAGCACTTCCAAATGGAGAAGCGCAAGATATATCTAAACATTTAAGCAAAAATCATACTCTAATCGATCTTGCTGCAGATTTTAGATTAGAAAAAGCTTCTGATTATTTAAAATGGTATAAACAAAAACATCGAGCAACTAATTTAATAAAAAAAAGTATTTATTTACTTCCTGAAATTAATAGAAAAGAGATTAAAAAATATAATATTATTTCATGTCCAGGATGTTATCCAACATCAATATTGCTTCCTCTTTTTCCTTTATTTAAGAAAAATTTAATTAAATTTAATAACATTATAATTGATTCAAAATCCGGATATTCAGGTGCTGGTAGAGGAGTTCACAAAAAATATAAAGATAAAAATCTATATCAGTCTTTGAGTGCTTATGGAGTCGGCTTTCATCGTCATAATTCTGAAATAGATCAAATGTTAAGAAAATTTACTAAGAAAAAATTTCAATTTAGTTTTACTCCTCACTTATCACCAATGTTTAGAGGTATTCTGAGCACTATATATGTTGATTTAGAAAATAATATTTCACAAACAAAAGTATTAAAAACATTAATTAGTTTTTATAAAAATGAAAGTTTTGTAAAAATATTTAAATCTGACACATTGTTAAGCACTAATGACGTAATAAATACTAACAATTGTTATATTTCAGTTTGCAAATCTAAATATAGTAATAAAATAATCATTCTATCTGCTATTGATAATTTAATTAAGGGTGGGGCAGGTCAAGCTGTACAAAATTTAAATAATAAATTTAATTTTCCGGAAAAGACTGGATTAAAATGAGAAAATTTATAATAATTTTTTTTTCATTCATATTAGCCAATTGTTCTTTAAATAAAGATTCTCAATATTGGACAGAAAATTCTATTGAAAATAAAAATAATCAAAAAAAATTAAATCAAATATTAAAAAAGGCAGACGATATAACGTCAATGACATTAGAGGAATATGAGATTTATATAGATGACTATACAAAAAAAAGTAAATATCCAGATATAAGTAAATGAGTAGATTAATTAATATTGCAGTAGTAGGGCTTGGTCAGGTTGGCAATTATTTGCTAAACGAACTAAATACAAAAAAGAAAGATATTCAGCTTAAAACAGGTAAGAAAATAAATGTAGTGGCTGTATCTGCAAGAAGTATTAATAAAAAAAGAAAATTTAAAGTTAATAAAAAAATATTTTACAAAAATCCTTTAGAAATTTTTAAAAAAAATAACATCGATATATTGTTTGAAGCTATAGGTTTATCAGATGGAGTTTCTAAAAAAGTTGTAGAAACTGCTTTAAAAAGTAAAATCCATGTTATTACACCTAATAAAGCTTTAATATCAAAACATGGTAATGAGTTAGCAAAACTTGCAGAAAAAAATAAAGTTAATTTGGAATTTGAAGCATCAGTTGCTGGAGGTATCCCGATATTAAGATCTATTAAAGAAGGATTGGCAACAAATAAAATATCAAAGGTTTATGGAATTCTGAACGGTACCTCAAATTATATTTTATCTGAAATGGAAAATTCAAATGAAAATTTTGCTGACGTTTTAAAAAAAGCACAGATACTTGGTTATGCTGAACCTGGTAATCCTAAATTAGACTTAAATGGGTTTGACGCTTTTGCAAAAGTAAGAATTTTGTCTGCTTTAGCCTTTAATAGTAAAATTTCAAAACATAAATGTTTAATGGAAGGAATAGAAAAAATTGAATTAAAAGATATTAAAATTGCAAATCAATTAGATTTAAGAATAAAGCTACTGGGAATTTCTGAGTTAAAGAATAATCATCTTTTTGAAACTGTTCATCCATGTTTGGTTAGTAAAAAATCTTATATTGGTAATGTTAACGGTGTAATGAATGCAGTAATTCTGCAAGGTAAACCTGTTGGAGAAAGTGTATTGCAAGGGGAGGGAGCTGGACCAGGCCCTACTTCTTCATCATTACTTTCTGATTTATTATCAATTTTGCGTGGAAATATAAAAAAACCTTTCGGTGTTAGTGTTTCTAAGCTCAAATCTTTAAAGCCATATAATGTAAATAATTATGTAAATTCATTATATTTAAGATTTGAAGTAAAAGATAAGCCCGGTGTATTATCCGAAATAACTAATCGTTTAGCTAAATACAAAATTTCAGTTAAAAGGTTAATCCAGACACCTGATAAGAAAAACAATAAGGCAACAATAGTTATTATAACTCATAAAACATCTGAAACTAATATTCATAATTGCTTGTCTATTTTCAAAAAAAATAAAAATATTTTAAAAACACCAACATTAATTAGATTGCTTGGTTAATGGAAATTTATTTAAAACTTTTTGAAGTTTTATTTCCAGTATTCCTAATAGTAGGTCTTGGATATCATTTGGGTAAAAAAAATCCCAATTTTGATACATCATTTATAACTACATACGCTGGTAATTTTGGAACTCCAGCTCTCGTTATTTTTGCTATTACTGCAGGTGGAGTAACTTTTGAGTTATTTAGTGAATATTTTGGTTACGCAATTATCTTATTAACATTATTTGGGATTGTAGGTTTGATTTTTCTTGTTCTTATGAAGAAAGATTATATTCGTGAATTACCAACTTTTATCTTGCCGAATACTGGAAATATGGGTATTCCGATTTGTTTATTTGCCTATGGTGAATTAGGAATGGGTATAGCAGCTGCAATTTCATCTCTTATTGTTTTACTCCACTTTACTTTAAATATTTTTTTAGCAAAAAGAGCCTTTGATTTTAAAACAATATTAAAAAGTCCGTCATTTTACGCAATTTTAATAACAGTACTCTTTTTGTATTTTGAAATTCCATTTCCTCAATTTGTATTAAATACTGTAATGCTTTTAGCTTATGGAATGATTGTAATGATCCTTATGTCGCTAGGTGTTGCTCTTACACAAATGAAAGTATTTTCTTTTAAAGATGCATTAATAACTTCTTTTGGAAGAGTAATATTAGGTCCTATTATAGGATTTGCTGTTATAAAATTTTTTAATTTATCTGGAATACCAGCCGGTGTTCTGTTAATTCAGTCTTGTATGCCTAGTGCAATTTTGTGTTATTTGATTGCGCACATGTATTCTCCTAAAGAAATTGTAGATAATATATCTAGCACAATTGTAGTATCTACAATCATGTCCTTATTCACTATTCCGATTACATTATTCTTTGCTTTAAAATACTTCTATTAAGAGATATCCTTCTTTTATGAAGGCTATAATTTTAAATGCATCTGCTTGGATGATTGTTCCTGTAATGGATGCTTTTGCTAAATATTTAAGCTCATCTATGGATGTTTTGCAGATAACGTGGGCAAGATATTTTTTTACTGTAGTCTTTACATTATCCCTAATGCTTATCTTTTATAGGCATTCATTAGTTTGGACGAAAAAACCAGCTCTTCAATTAATTAGAGGATTAATTTTTGTTTTTTCTACTTATTTATTCTTTTATGCAATATCGGAAATTTCACTTCCTAAAGCCTTAACCTTAGCTTTTGTTGCTCCAATTTGTGTTACAGCCTTATCTCCATTTTTTTTAAATGAGAAAGTAGGGGTGAAGAGGTGGACTGCTGTATCATTAGGATTTATTGGAACTTTAATTGTAATCAGACCTGGCTTTATAGAACTTAATTTAGCTACCATGGCTGCTTTAGGTAATGGAATTTGCTATGGGTTTTATCTTATTATCACTAGGAAGCTCAGTACCTCTGACAATCCTCTTTTAACCCTTTTACTATCAGGTTTAATAGGAACCATTATAATTAGCCTATTTATGCCCTCAGTTTGGGTTAATCCTACGTCAAATCAGTGGATTTTAATGGCTTTAATCGGCCTTATAGCCTCTGTAGCGCATCTTTTTCTCATATTATCACTCAAATACGCTGATGCTTCTAAATTAGCTCCTTTGGGCTATACAGAGATAATTACCAATATACTAATTAGTTATTATTTCTTTCATGAATTACCAGATAACTGGACTTATTTAGGTTTATTTATCATTGTTCTCAGTGGTCTATATATTTCTAGAAGAGAATATTTGCTTAATCGTTCTAATTAATAGTAAATAAATAGATACTAATATATAATGTAATACATTAATATAATTAATTAAATTATTGTAATTATTATATTTTTCATATATAATATATAGATAAATTAATACAAATTATCAAATAAATTACTATTATCTTAAATAGATAAAGACATAAATAGCAATATTAATAAAGAAAATAAAACATAATACTTAAAAGTGTTTAATACCAATGGTTTTATTAGCTAATTAAACACTAAATTCAAAATTCTTATTTTAATAAGTGGGTAGGGGAACAAAAATTTTTAAAAATTCTATAAAAATTGATACTAAATTTAGCCTTGGTATCATTGAAAACTAGAGCAATGCAGTTATAGAATATATGTTTTAAACGGCCATAGAGGTGCTTTATTTTGTTATATCTCGATATATAGTGCAACTGAAGGGTGAATATTACTATTTATGTTTAAATAAGCTTAAATATTAAAAAAACGTTGATTTTACTAGTCTTTTTGACCATAAAATAGGCCAAAAAAGCCACTAAATATCAACTTTTTCGGATCTCAATAAACGCAGTTTTGTCTTAATTCCACCTCTCCCTGAGTATCCACCAAGGCCTCCATCGGACCGAATTACTCTATGACAGGGTATTTTGGGGGCATAAGGGTTTTTTCCACATGCATTAGCTACAGCACGCGCTGATTTAGGGCTTTTTATAGCTATTGCTACCTGTTTATAGGTTTTAACAGAGCCTTTTGGTATAGTTTTAAGGTAATTCCAGACTTTTAATTGAAATTTAGTACCTTTCATCAATAAAAATTTAAAATAATGAAACAAACTATAAAGAAAACAGTTAAAATTGAAAGATAAATAGTTTCAAGAGTTTTTCCAGATTTTCTATAATTAATAAAGCTTAATATTGCAAAACCAAAAGATGTTATTAAGAAATATATCGGTTCAATTACTCCGTCTATGCCCATCTATAAATTATATTTCATCATTATTGACCTCGCAATATCATTAATTGTCCCTAAAAAATGACTAATTATTTTATTTGACATTAGAAAACTCTTGATATATTACTAATGATAATTAATTGTTATCAATAGTAATTATATGAATGAAATAACAACGGACCTAAAATCGCTTCATGAGGCAACTATAAATAATCTAAAAAACTCCAAGGCAAATAATACATTAAGAGCTTATAAATCTGACTTTAAAGACTTCGGAGCTTTTTGTGCAAAGCATGGGTTAAATTCATTACCTACAGAACCAAAAATAATTTCCTTATACCTAACCCATCTCTCTAAAAATTCAAAAATAAGCACTTTAAAACGAAGATTGGTATCAATAAGCATAGTTCATAAGCTTAAAGGGCATTACTTGGATACCAAACATCCAATCATAGTTGAAAATTTAATGGGAATACGAAGGGTTAAAGGAAGTATTCAAAAAGGTAAAAAACCTATATTAATCAATCATTTAAAATTAATTATTAATGCAATTAATGAACAAAAATCTGAGGAAATAAAAAAACTTAGAGACAAATCAATAATCTTAATTGGCTTTGGAGGAGGATTCAGAAGATCTGAACTTATTTCAATTGATCATGAGGATTTAGAATTTGTTACTGAAGGTCTAAAAATCAATATTAAGAGATCAAAAACTGACCAATTTGGAGAAGGAATGATTAAAGGACTACCCTACTTCAACAATGAAATTTATTGTCCTGTTACAAATCTAAAAAAATGGTTAGAAATTTCTAAAATTAAGTCTGGACCTATTTTTAGAAGATTTTCTAAAGGTTTATCATTAACAGATAAAAGATTAACTGACCAATCTGTAGTTTTGTTAATGAAAAATTATTTAAATTTAGCAGGAATAGAAAATAAAAACTTTGCAGGTCATAGTTTAAGGTCAGGTTTTGCAACAGTAGCTGCTGAGTTGGGTGCAGATGAAAGAAGTATAATGGCTATGACAGGACATAAAACAACACAAATGGTCAGAAGATATATCAGAGAGGCTAATTTATTTAAAAATAACGCTTTAAAAAAAAATTAATATTTAATGGATCCTTTATTACAATTTTTTTAAGAATTTTAAAATTTAATTTAGCATTTTTAAGATAAAAAGAATATTTATTTGAAATTTTAATAATTTTAGAAGAAATATCGTTTAAATTTTTACCTGTTTCAAAAGATTTAAATTTATTAATGTTATTCAAAAATGATAAACCTTTTGGAATTACAAATGGAATTTCATAGGGCAAACAGGAATATAAAGTTCCAGATGTTACTTTGTTAATTTCTTTAGCATCATGAAGTATTGGCATGATATCAATCCTTTTAAGTATATTATTAAATTCTTCGTTGTTGGTATATTTTTCAATTATTTTTATCCGCTTATTTATTTTGGCAAGTTCATATAATTTTTTTTTTACAGGAATTAAATCATCTGAAATTTTTGAAAATTGGATTAAGTAATTAAATTTTTTATTTTTTTGCTCGATAAAATTTATTAATTTAGGTAATTTATGAAACCCTCTTGCTCTTCTTGCATTACCTACATAACCAACAGTAAAATTTTTTTTTTTAAATTTTCTATTAAATAATTTAGATGGATTATATGAAAATATAAGATTTGATATTAGTATACCTTGCTTACTTAATGTTTTTTTTAAAACAAAGTTATAATTATTTTTATTCCATATATACAAAAAAGCTCTTTTATTAATAAGTTGATTATCAATCTGTTTTAAATAATAAAAAAAACCTTTAAATCTATCTTTTGGCATTATAAAAAGACGCATATGAAATTTCGGGTGGTTCACATCAATTTTTGAAATAAAATTTACTAAGGCTATATCCTTCCTTCTGGTTGAGGGGAAGAGAACATGATCTTTTTTATTAAGACCTAAATTTTTATAGTTATGATAAAAAGAGCTAAAGTATCTTGGTAGTAAAAAATAATTAGAACGAAGTGCTAATATATAATTTTTAAAATTTTTATCTCTAATAAAAATAATTGAAAAATAAAATATATTTAAAATATTTGAAATTAAAAAGACAATTTCTTCTAAAATATAACTTAACTTGTTATTTTTTCTTTTAAATTTATTAGATTTTATTGTTTTTATAATTGTTGGTTTTCTGGGAATAAATGCCTTATGAGGATGAAAATTTTTGTTTAAAAACCAATAAATATCAAATTTTTTCCTAAAAAAATTAGATATGTCTATCAAATTACTTAAAAAATGACCTTTTGGTTCAATCATTTCAGACTCAATAATTATAAGTTTATTTTTCATTTATGATTAAAATTAATTAAATAAAGATAAAGTAATTGTAATTTGCATTTCAACAATCCAAAAAAAAATTTAAAATTTTTTTTTGGATTTTTAAGAGGACCATCGTATTTCAGATAAATTGGCTTTTTATTTTTATCGATACCAGATTTTAAATAAAAATTTTCAAAAAAATTAATACTAATCCCCCATTTTTTTAAAAATATTTTGTTACCCTTGCTACCTAGGTATGTAAATAAATTTTTATCTTTTTTACGAGTAGTAATAGATCCAAAATGATAAACTAAACATTTTCCAAGACCTTTAAAAATTCTAACATCTGCTTTCCAAAGTTTCATATTAAAATCAGAATCATCACCTCCCGTAGGAAAAAATTCCTCACTCCAACCTCCAACTTTATTCCAAATATCTTTATGAATTAAAGCAGGATGTTTTGTTGTTCCTTGAAAATCAAATGTTAATAGTTTATTAATATTTTTTAACAATTTATCCTCATTAAAATTATGATAGTTTTCACCTGCATCCATCTCTCTAGATGCATCCCTGTAAGGTTCATTTGGATTACTCAAAGGACCTATCATTGTTCCTGAAAGATAATAGTTTTTATTTGTAAAATTTTTTAATTCATTAATAAATTCTATATCCCATCCAGGACAATAATAAAAATCATCATGAGAGATGATTAAATGTTCAAATTTTGCTAATTTGGATGCATTATTTAATGCTGAAGGCATACCTATATTTTTTTTACTATAAGAATAGTCTAATTCAGATTTTTTTACATATTCAATAGTACCATCATTTCCTTCGTTGATGTGGATGATTATTTGATGATTATATTTTGAATTTTTTTTAATACTATTTACACATATTTTCAAATATTCAATATTATTGTAAGAGGGAATTAATATTGAAAACATTCTTTAAAATAATTATTATTTGTTTTCCCAAAAAAATTTTTTATTCGGGTAAATACCCAAAGTTTTATTAATTATAAATTCTGAAACAATTTTAGAATTCATATATTTATGGTATTTCTCCATACCTCTTTTTGCTATTTTATTTCTAACTTTAATATTATCTTTGTAAAAAATAATTTTTTTAGATAAATCGTTAATATTTTTATAAAAAACAATTTCATTATTATTAAAAAGTTTATTTAATTCAGTATTAATATCTACAAATGTTAATATTCCATTACCAACTAATTGTGCAATTCTATCACTTGAATAAAATTTTAATGGATCACCTTGACTCAGATTAAGAGCCATTTTTGAATTAGCTAATTCTTTTTTAAATTCATCTGCCCAAACTGGTTGTTTATAATTAATTCCAAAAAAATTAAATCTAACCTCTTTACTTTCTTTTATTAATTTATTTAAAAAGAACTCACGATTATCTTTTTTGCCTTTTTTTAAAGTTCCTCTATGAACACCATGTGATAATGCAAAAAATACATCATATTTTGGTAGTTTTTTATTAAAAATATTTAAATTTTCAAATGCTTCATCAACTGGATTTGGAATAAAATGAATATTTTTCCTATTTAACAAAGTTATATCTTTGGGGTGTGTTGTGCAAAAATTTACATCTAAATGTCTAATTTTCTTTAAAAATCTTTTTTTATTTGTTAACCACAATTTGTCATCCATCTTATCAAGAAACCATTGACAAAATTTTATTGATGGATAAAAATTTTTGATCTCGTCTAAACTTTCGTTTAGAATTAAATCAGCATGTCCTAAAACAACAATATTTGGTTTATAATTTCCTATAATTTCAATAAATTTATAATTTAATGACTTAGCACCTGATATATCGCTAATTTTCCTTTCACGGCTTATTACATCCCTGTCACTTAAAGTTTGAACTGTATGTCCCAATCTAATAAATCCGTTATTTATTCTTCTTCCTGTATTATAAAACAGTCTCCCATTATGTCTCTCATTAAAGTTGGTAATATGAAGGATTTTTAATTTTTTTTTATAATTTACAATTTTTTCAAAAAAACTAATTCTATAAGTGTCAATTTTTTTTGATATATATTTGTGATCTAAATAGAAATTTTTAAGTGAATTAGTTTGGATCTTAATTCTTTTTTTTTTATTTAAAATTAAATTTTTAATTTCTTTATAAACATTATTAGAGCTTAATTCATTTAATATTATTCCATCTGTAATTGTTTCTGGAAGCCCACCTTTGTTACTAATAATTACGGCACATCCTCTACTGCTTGCTTCAAGACTTGATCTACCAAATGGTTCATCCCATCTAGCACAGGCTACTGCTATTGAAGTTTTTTTTAATAAATTAAGTACTTTTTCATTAGATTTATAACCAAGTTTTTTTAAATTTTTGTGATTAAAATCTATTTCTTCTCTAGGCTCATCACCAAAAACAAAGGCTTTCCAATCTTTAAATTCATTTAATATTTTTAAAATTGCTTTACCAAATAGGTCATAACCTTTTGATTTATTTAATTTACCGACGAATGTGATGATTTTTTCTTTTTTATTAATATTAACTTTTGTTTTATTAGTAGATTGGTAAATGACTTCAACTTTTTCACTATTCTCATAGAACTTACTCAATCCTAAGAAAAATCTTCTTTTGGTCCATTCACTATTAAATATAATTTTATCACAA
The DNA here is from genome assembly GCA_902588895.1 of uncultured Pelagibacteraceae bacterium. Taxonomy (GTDB): domain Bacteria; phylum Pseudomonadota; class Alphaproteobacteria; order Pelagibacterales; family Pelagibacteraceae; genus Pelagibacter. Next base: position 131,038 of record CACIRC010000002.1, on the reverse strand, counting down.
AAATTTAAAATAAAAAGTCTATCCTTAATGCTTATTGAACCATTCATTGATAAAGGATCGTTATGAAAATAAAAGACAAATTTTTTATTATTAATATTCTTAAAATATTTTAAATAAGTAGGACGATTATGGATTTCAATTATATTAGAATTTCTCTTTTTTTCTAGATTTATAAAATTTTTTACATAAATCTTTGAAGAACTTTGAAGAAATTTTTTTTCAAAAGGTATATTAATATAATTATTTGAAAGTGGATTTTTATAAATTGTATTTCCAAATATTTTTGTTGTAGATTTAAATTTACTATTTTTATTTACACCGTTTATAAAAATCGATACTGCACCAGCGTAGTCTTTAGAATAATCTTCCTTATATGGTAATAATATTGAGATTTTCATTTGATAAAGTTTTTAATAATATCTTTTCTTTTTTTTTTATCTTTTTTTAATTTATATTCAAATGACATAGCTTCATTTTTACTTTTAAATTTTTTTTTATAAATTAGTACCCATTTATGACCTTTTGTAGATTTTGCTCCTTTATTAGTGTTATGTTTATCGAGTCTAGCTTCTAGATTGTGTGTATATCCAACATATGTTTTACTAAAATCACTGTTAATTGATTTCAACATATAGACGTAAAAGAACATATTTATGGCGGTCCCTAGGGGAATCGAACCCCTCTTTCGAGGATGAAAACCACGTGTCCTAACCGATAGACGAAGGGACCAGAAATTGCTTTTTATTTTAAATTAGATAATTAATCAAGCTAATCATCTGATTTTTTGTTTTAGTTTTATTACTTTTTTTAATCCTGAAGATTTATGCGTAACTAATGTCTCAGAAATAAATTCATTTCCATCAAGTTTAATTCCAGAAACTAAATCACCTGATGTTATACCTGTAGCACAAAATATAGAGTCACCAGATACTATTTCATTTAGTTCGTATTTTTTTGATAAATCATTTATACCCATATTTTTTGCTCTAATTTTATCTTGGTCCGTTTGGAATAAAAATCTTCCTTGAAAACTACAATTAAATGTATCTAAGGCTGCTGCTGCAATAACTCCTTCTGGACCACCACCAACACCCAAAAAAATATCAACATTGTATTTATCATCAGTTACTAATAAGGCACCTGATACATCTCCATCAGTAATTAACTTAACTTTAACTTTTAATTCTTTCAGATCTTTAATTATTTCATTATGTCTTGGTCTATCCAAAATACATGCTGTCAGATTTTCTGGTTTTTTATTTAAATATTCGCTTAAATTAAAAATATTCTTTTTGACTGAAAAATCTAAATCTACTACATTTTTTTCATTTGCTTTAGCTGAAATTTTTTCCATATAGGTTTCGGGCGCTTTAAATAAATTATTTTTTTTAGTTATAGCTATAACAGATAACGCACCTGGCAGATTGTTAGCAACAAAATTTGTTCCTTCTAATGGATCTACCGCTATATCAAATTCTGGTCCTTTATTTGTTCCTAACTTTTCTCCAATATAAAGCATCGGTGCATCATCTAGTTCTCCCTCACCTATTACTATCTGACCCTGAATATCAAAATTATTTAAATTGGATCTCATTGAATCTACAGCTGCTTTATCTGCTGCAATTTTATCTTTTTTTCCAATTAGATATGATGATGCTAGTGCTGCTTTTGACGTTACGATAGCTAATTGATCTACAAATTTTTTATCTATTGGCATTAAATTTTTTCATCTACTAAACCTTCTAGTTTGATTTTAGACTCAAATTCTCTTAGACGTTTATAAACACTAGCAAGTTCTATTATTGTTGGCCATGCTTTTAATAAATATTGCATTGATCCTTCAACTCTTCCAAAAGCTCTTATTATTTGTTGCATGACTCCTAATGTAACTACGCCCGCAACAATAGCTGGAGCTAAAAAAACATATGCAGACAAAACATTAGCTTGTAAATAGGCAATTCGTCCAATATTAAAATATAGGTATCTCAAATAACTTAAAAAATGAATTTTACGCACATCATCAAACAACTCATCAATTTTTTTTGGTCTTACACTGCCATCATCTTCTGCAATAACTAAAATTTTCCTATATGCAGCTTCTTGTTTTTGTAAATCATATTCCACACCAACAAGTCTTAATATCAAACCAAGAACAATTAAAAAAACAGTTCCCCCAATAGTCCAAATCAATGCTCCAACGATAAGGCCATATTCCCATTCACCAAAAAAGAAAATAGGTATACCTACACTCAAGCCAAATAAAATTGGAATAAATTGTATTAAAATCATAATAGATTCTATTAAACTTGTACCTAATCCCTCCATGATTCTTGTAAATTTAATTGTATCTTCTTGAACCCTTTGTGATGCACCTTCAATTTTACGTGCTTTGTCATAAACAGAGTGGTACCATTCAACCATCGATGTTCTCCATCTAAATAAAAAATGTGCTGTAAAGAAACTAATAGCAACATAAACAGCAATATACATTCCTGCCAATGTAATAAATGAAAATAGGCTTGCAAAATACTCCTCAATTGAAACTGCGTTTGGTTCAGCAAGTGCTTTCTGAATCATGTCATAAAAAACACCAAACCATTCATTTATCTTTACATCTATTTCAACTTGAATCCAAAGCGATGAAAGGATTATAAAAGAACCTATCCAAGACCAAATAAACCAATGCTTTTCAGTGAAAAATCTAAACATTTTTTATTTGAGAAAATTATCTGCGTAAGACTTTTTTACAGTTTTTCTTTTTCTTGGTTCAATTAATTCAAAATCAATTTTTTTCTTTTTTGCATAATTGATTGCTAATTCTTTAGATGAAAATTCTAACTTTAGTTCTGTATAAGTATCGGATGAACTTTCCCAACCCATTAAAGGGTTTCTTGTTGGATCTTTAGTTTTAAATTCTAAAACCCATTTGCTATTTTTTGCCAAACCAGATTGCATTGGATTTTTGTTAGGTATGTAAATAATTGCTTTTTTCATAATGATGGTCGGAGTGGCAGGATTCGAACCTGCGACCCTCTGGTCCCAAACCAGATGCGCTACCAGGCTGCGCTACACTCCGATCCGAGTACTAATACAGCAGTTATTGATAATTTCAATGTATAAAGAAGCCAAAATTAAAAGAAATTTGATTAAAATCTGGTATATAACGAGGCATGATAATAACTTGTCCAAATTGTAACAAGCAATTTAATATTGATAATTCTTTAATACCTGAAGAAGGCAGAGATTTACAATGTGGGTCATGTAATCATGTTTGGTTTTATAAAATCGAAGAAGAAAATAATAAAATTTTAAAGTTAAATGAGGAAATAGTAAGTAAAAATATTGAAACAAAAATTGAAAAAAAAGATAAAATTAATACTGTAAAAAAAGAAAAAATTCCAGAAAAGCAAAAAAATAAAACTACATCTAAAAATACAACAAATAATGTAAGTAATTTTTTTTCTTATTTAATTGTGTTTATTATTTCTTCTATAGCACTAATTATCTTACTTGATACGCTAAAAAATCCACTAATTAATAAATTTCCTGGTTTAGAAATTATTTTATTTAGCCTTTATGAAACATTGCAAGATATAAAACTATTTATTATAGACCTAATTTAATTTTTATGATTAATTATATTTCTAAGCCTTTTAGATGGTTCTTTAAATTAGAAGCCGCAAGTGGTCTTGTACTACTATTTGCTGCAATAATTGCATTATTTATAAGTAACTCTGAGCTAGCTGAATTGTACTTTGACACTCTAAACAAATATTTATTTATAGGTATTAATAATTTTGGATTAAAATTATCTGTATTGCATTGGATTAACGATGCATTAATGGCAATTTTCTTTTTTTTCGTTACTTTAGAAATTAAAAGAGAATTTTTACAAGGGGAACTTTCAAATATTAAACAAGCTTTATTACCTATAATAGCTGCTGTAGGAGGAATGTTAGTTCCTGCACTATTTTATGTTTTCATAAATCTAGGTGATAGTGAAACTTTAAATGGGTGGGCAATTCCATCAGCAACGGACATTGCTTTTTCTTTAGGAGTTTTATCCTTATTGGGAAAAAGAGTCCCTTTATCTTTAAAAGTATTTTTAACTGCATTAGCTATAATTGATGATTTGGGGGCAATAGTAATTATCGCCCTATTCTACTCTGGAGATTTGAGCATTAAGTATTTAACTTTAATGTTATTAGCTTTTATTGTTTTGTTATTAATTAACAAATTTAATATTAAAAAGTTTCTACCTTACTTGGTTGTAGGGCTTTTTCTTTGGGATTTTACACATAATTCAGGAATACACGCTACTATCGCTGGAGTTTTGTTAGCAATGACAATTCCCCATAGAAAAAAAGAAAAAGATTTTTCTTTATTAATTAAAATAGAGCATGCAATTAGTCCATATGTTGCTTTCGGAATAATGCCTCTATTTGCATTTGCGAATGCTGGAGTATCTCTAGAAGGTTTATCATTTTCTTCGTTACTTGATAAAGTTCCCCTAGGCATCGTATTAGGACTATTCCTAGGTAAGCAACTAGGCGTTTTTATATTTTCTTATATATCTATAAAATTAAAAGTAGCTCAAATGCCAAATGATACAAGTTGGTATAATTTTTATGGTGTGGGAGTTCTTACTGGGATTGGTTTTACAATGAGTTTATTTGTTGGGAATTTAGCTTTTGTTGAAAACATGCAATATATGGATGGTGTTAAAATAGGAGTATTAACTGGATCTTTGTTATCAACTTTATTTGGTTATTTTTTGATATTACTTACACCAAATAAACCTAATAAATGAAAAAAGTAATATTTTTAATATCTATATTAATGTTTTTTTTTAAAACTTCAGTAACAGCAAACTACGAAAAAAAAATTTATGATTTCAGTATAGAAAGTATAACTGGTGAAACAATAAATTTGAGAAATTATAAAAATAAAATTGTCTTAGTTGTGAATACTGCTAGTTATTGTGGATTTACCAAACAATATAATGAATTACAGGAATTGTGGGATTTATATAAAAAAAAAGGTTTAATCGTTCTAGGTGTTCCATCAAATTCGTTTAATCAAGAAAAAAATAATAATGCAGATGTTAAAAAATTTTGTGAAGTAAACTTTAATATTAACTTTCCTCTTACAACTATAACAGACGTTAAGGGTAAAAATGCTCACGAAATTTTTAAATGGGCAAAAAAAAATCATGGTAAATCAGCTGTTCCAAAATGGAATTTTCATAAAATTTTAATTAATAAAGAAGGCAAAGTAGAAGATACGTTTGCATCTATGACAAAACCTATGTCAAAAAAAATAATTAAAGCTATCGAAAATATCTTATAAGTTTATAGTCAATCCATCATAAGCTGGAATAACGTTTCTTGGTAAAATTTCTTTTAATTTTTTATAATCTAAATCAGTATGTAAATTTGTTAAGATCGAATTTTTGGGTTTAAATAATTTAATAATTTCTAAAGATTTCTCTAAATTAAAATGAGAAGGATGAAATCTATACCACAAACAATCAATAATTAAATATTTCAAATTTTTGAAATATCTAAAGTCCTTATTATATATCTTACTGACATCACTAATATATGCAATTTTATTATCTATTATGAAACAATTAGATTTAACCTTACCATGCTCTACTGTAATAGATTTTATTTTAATTTTTTTATTTTTGTTAATGGTGAAAAGTTTATCGTTCAATTTATTTAATTTTAGAGTTGCTGGGTATTCTCGAGAAAATTTATTAAAGCAATAAGAGAAACTATTTTTTAAATATTTAGATGTTGGATTATCTGCAAAAATATCAATAGGTTTTTTTCCACTAATAAAAAAAGCTCTTAAATCATTAATACCGTGTGTTTGATCTCCATGCATATGTGAATATAGAACTTTATTAATTTTTTTAATTTTATGCCTTAATAGTTGGTTTCTTAAATCAGGAGAAGTATCTATTAATATATTTTCATCACTTGTCTTAATTAAAGCAGAACATCTTGTTCTATAATTTTTTTTATTATTAGGATCACAATTTCCAAAGAAACCATCTGGTCTTGGTACACCCATTGAACTACCACATCCTAAAATAATAAATTTCATTAATTTAATTAAAAAAAAGTTTATTAAAGTTATCTGTAGTTTTTTTAATAAGCTTTTCTTTGGATAGATTTTTAATCTGAGCTAATTTAGCAGCAGTAAAATCAATAAATGATGGTTCATTTTTTTTTCCTCTTTTAGGAACAGGTGCTAGAAAAGGACTATCGGTTTCAATTAAGATATTATCCATTGAAATAGATTTGAAAGTATCTTGTAAATCCAATGAGTTTTTAAAAGTAATAATACCGCTAGCTGAAAAGAATGAATTTAAAGTCATAAGTTTCTTTGAGAATTCTTTTGATCCTGTAAAACAATGCATCAAAATTTTAAGGTCTTCATTTTTATATTGATTTAAAATCTCAAAAGTTTCTTTTTCTGCATCTCTTGAATGAATAATTAATGGAATATTGGTTTTTATGGATGCATCTATATGTTCTTCAAAACTTTCTATCTGTTTGTTTTTTTCGCTATTATTATAATAAAAATCTAACCCGGTTTCTCCAATTCCAATAATTTTTGAATTTTCATTCAGACTTTCTACGATCTGTTTCGAAGTAATAATATTTGTGGAACATTCATGAGGGTGAATACCAATAGTACCATAAATCATCTCATCTTTATTAACTAATTCTTTTACTCTAGAAAAACTTTCAAATGAAGTTGAGATAGTTAATAATTTTTCTATACCTGCTTTTTTCGATCTTTGTATTACGTTAGATAGATCGCTCAGTAATGGTTCGTGATCTAGATGACAGTGTGAATCAATCATTGTTTTTTTCTATTTTTTTAAAAAGTATATCTATTTTATTTATATTATTACCTTTTTTTAAATAATTATTATTTGTAACTGTATCTAATTTTATATCTTTTTCTTCAATATCAAAAATCTTTAATGCCTTTTGAGAGGCATCAGGAATAATTGGATACAATAAAAAACTTATTTTTCTTACAATTTCTAAAGTTGTGTAAACAATAGTATTTAATCTAATTATATTATTTTTCTTTTTCCAAGGTTCTTGATCATTAAAATATTTGTTAGCTTCAAAAAGTGAATTTACAATATAATCAATGTAAAAATTAATATTTTGATTATCGATTTGCAACCTAATATTATCTAAATTATCTTTATATTTATTTAGTATTAATAAATCCTCATCATAAAATTTTACCTCTAATGGAATTTTTCCATCACAATTTTTTATTGCAAAAGCAGTTACACGCTGACATAAATTTCCATAATTGTTAGCTAAATCACTATTTATACAATCTTCTAGTCTTTCTTGAGATATATTCCCATCATTACCAAAAGAAACTTCTTTAATTAAATAGTATCTTAAAGGATCTAAACCATACTCTTTAATTATTTTAAGTGGATCAAGTATATTTCCTTTAGATTTAGACATTTTTTCTTCACCTGATAATATCCATCCATGCCCATAAACTTTCTTTGGTAAATCAATTTTTGCTGCCAATAAAAAAGCAGGCCAATAAACAGCATGGAATCTTAATATATCTTTTCCAATTAAATGTATTGAAGCTGGCCAAAATTTTTTAAACAAATCATCATCTGTATTAGGGTAATTTAATGCACTTAAATAATTTGTTAATGCATCAAGCCAAACATATATCACATGGTTCTTATTATTTGGAACAGGTATACCCCATGAAAAACTTTTTCTACTTACAGAAAGATCTTTAAGACCACTTTTTACAAAACTAATAACTTCATTTTTTCTAGATTGTGGAGAAATAAAATCTGGATTAGCTTCATAATAATCTAATAACGGTTTTTCCCACTTTGAAAGTCTAAAAAAGTAGGATTCTTCTTCAATCCATTCAACAGGGGATTTTGAGTGTATAGCAATTTTTTTTCCATCTACTTCTTCAATTTCGTCTTCGTTATAAAAAGCTTCATCTGATACTGAATACCATCCAGAATAATTTGATAGGTATATATCATCGTTTTTTTCAAGTTCATTCCAAAGATGCTGAACTGTTTTTTTATGTCTAGACTCCGTAGTTCTTATAAAATCAGTATTTGATAAATTCAAAGTATCTGAAAGATCTCTAAATGTTTGACTAATTTGATCACAAAATATTTGAGGTTCCTTCCCTGCTTTTTCTGCAGATCTTTGAATTTTTAAACCATGCTCGTCCGTACCTGTAAGAAAATGAACCTGATAATCATCAATTATTTTAAATCTTGCAAAAAAATCTGCGATAATACTTGAATATGCATGACCCATATGTGGGCTTGCTGATGGGTAGTATATCGGCGTAGTAATATAAAAAGTTTTATCCATTTAATATTTTATCCTCAAATTCCATAAACAATGTTTCCTCATCTAAATTATAAATTTTAGTATTATTAATTTTTTCTAAAAAATAATGGTATGACTTTAGTAAACTAATATTTTCACTAGATATATTGTTTCTAAAATAAAGTTCAATAAAAGAATAAATAATTTCAATTATTGATTTATCCTTTTTATAAATTTTATCTTTTATTATAGTCTTTAGAGTTGTGTTTAAATCAAAATTAACAAGATCTAAGTTATATTCTTCGGACAACTTAATTAATTTAAATAATTTTCCAGGGGTAGCATAATAATCAAATAACTTATTATTGATAATAGTATTTATATCATCATTTATTAATTGATTAAAAATTCTAATAGACTGATCTTTTGTTAAATAAACTTTAAAATTCAAACATCTGGATTTAAGAGTTGGTAACACTCTTTTATTGTTATTAATTAAAATAAAATTTATATTTTCATTAGGTTCTTCCAAAGTTTTTAACAAAGCATTAATTGAATTTAAGTTTAATAATTCAATATTATCAATTAGAACAAATCTTTTTTTTTTATTAAATGAGGATTTGTTTAGATTTATTATCAATTCTCTAATTTGATTTATATCAATATTTTTTTTATCTTCTACGACATCAATTAAGTAAAAATTTGGGTTAGATTTATTTTGTATAAGTTTGTATGACTTATTATTAGAATTAATTCTATTATTTTCATAATCATAAGAGTGTTCTTCATTTTCTGATAATACAAAATTAATTAAATGATATGCTAATGTTGATTTTCCAATTCCTTTTTCACCAGATAAAAGAATTTTATTAGGCAAAGTATCGTTTTTATATAATTTGTATAATTTATTAAAAATTTCTTTGTGCTCAAATAAATTTATTTGAGTTGCGGGATTTAAATTCATTTAATTAATTTTTTGAGTTGATTTATAATTAAATCTTCATTTTTTTTTATATCTAAATTTGAATCGATTATTTTGTATGATTTTCTATTCAATTTAGCTAGTTTTAAAAAACCTTTTTGAACTTTATTATAAAAATTCATATTAAACTGATCATATCTATTTAAGGATTTTCTATTTTTTAATCTTTGAAATAGATTTTTTTTATTAACAATATTAAGAAAAGTAAAGTTGACTTTGATTTTTTTTAATAAAAATCTATTCATGATATTTATAATTTTTAAATCAACACCCATACCATAATGCTGATATGCAATAGTTGAGTCTACAAATCTATCAATTAAAATAATTTTTTTTTTGTAAGATTTTTTTATAAGACTAATGTTTTCACTACGTGCTGCCAAATATAAAAGTAAATCAGTATGTATATTAAAATTAGATTTTTTATTTAAAATTAATCTTCTTATTTTTTCAGAGTTAAAACTTCCACCTGGTTCTCTTATTTTTATATAATTAATTTTTTTGTTATCTAAATATTTAGATACTTTATTAATATGGTGACTTTTACCACTGCCCTCTATACCCTCAAAAACAATGATGGGTTTTTTAGACATCACCCCAAATTAAATAATTTATTGATTTTATTAATCTTGTTAAAAAATTAACTTTTTTAATTTCTTTCGATGAAAGCAAATCATACTCTCCGACTAGTTCTTGATCATAAACAACTCGTAGTGTAGCTATTTTTTGATCCTTTTTGATTGGTGCTTCAACCGGACCATCATACTTCACAACAACTTTTAAAAGTTTTTTTTTTGCTTTTTTGATTGTTTTATAAATATCTTTATTTGTATATGCTTCCACGGTATTTTCTTTTCCAAGCCATACGTCAATTTTGTGAAAAGGTTTATTAGCTTTAGCAATTTCAACAAGATCATAATTAGTAAGACCAAATGTAAGTAATTTTGTACTTTCCCTAGATCTAGAATTTTTTGAATTAAAACCGCTTCCAACTGCAATTAATCTTCTACCCTTCCTATCAATTGATGAAGCTAAAGAATATTTTTCGACAGCCAAATATCCAGTTTTTATTCCATCAGCTCCAAAATTTTTATAAAGTAAAGGATTTCTATTTCCTTGTGTTATAGGATCACCTCCTGTTCTGTCCCAAGTAAACTCCTTTTCTGCAAACATCTTATAAAACTCAGGATGTTCTTTAATTAAATATCTAGACATTTTTAAAATATCTCTAACTGTTGAATAATTTTCAGGATCATTAATACCTGATGAATTTGAAAAATTTGTATTATCCATTCCTAATTCTTTTGCTTTCGCTGTCATTAAAATAGCAAATTCTTCTTCAGTGCCTGCTATACCTTCCGCTAAAGCTATACATGCATCATTACCAGAAGCAACAATTATGCCTCTTAATAAATTTTCAACAGACACCTCATCACCGACCATTATGAACATTGATGAATATCCAGAAGTGGATAATCTCCAAGCTCTTTCAGATATTATAAATTTTTCATCTAAGTTAAGATCCCCTGACTTTATTAAATCAAAAGCTATAATTGCCGTCATGATTTTTGTCATAGATGCTGGATAAATAGAAATATCAGGTTCTTTTTCATAAAGAATTTCACCCGAATGATAATCCTGCAATATTGCAGTTCTTGCTTTTACATCAAAATTTGCATTTGAGGTATTTATTAATGAAAAGCTAAAAAAAATTACAGTTAATAATATTTTAAACATCTTTTAATATTTCTATATTTTCAAAATTTAATACTCTAATTTCATTAAATGATTTTTCCAGTTTTTTTATATCATTAAATGGACCCAATAATACCCTATATTTAGTTTTTGATAATTTCTTAATTACAGATTTTTTTATATTTGTCTCATCTTTTATTCTATCAACCATATTTTCTGCAGAGTCTCTGTAATAAAAATCTGCAATCTTTATTGAATATAAAAATTTATGTTTTTTTATTTGGACTTCTTCTTCTTTTTCTTTACCAAGATTATCTATCGTAATTCCATCAACAGGAGCTTTTTCGGCTACACTTTTCTCTTCTTCAAAAGTCTTTGCTTTTTTAGCTACAAATGTTGAACTTTTTGAGATTAAAACAAGATCAATATAAGGCTCTTTAGGGTTAAGTGATAACTCCTCAGCAATTCGTTGCGTAATTACAGAGTTGTAAAAAGATGAGAATGTAACATTATTAGAGATTACTTCTGCTATAATTGATTTATCATTAACTGGATTGGTAATTTTAACAAATGAATTTTTTTTAATTTTATTATGAAAAATTAAAAGAGATCTATTATCAATTTTTTTAGATATTTTTTTTTCTTTTTTTAATTCATCATCATAAATTAAAGCAAATCCAGTATTACTATACTTTTGATCACTAATATAAACTAAGTTTTTATCATTTTGATCAAATTGATTACATGCAGATAAAAAAAGTATAGAAAGAATTAATATTATTTTTTTAAAGTTCATTTTTAAATTTATCTTTTAATGTACAAACGGCTAAAGCAAATCGCAATGATCTATTCCATTTTAATATTATCTCATAGTTATCAAACACGATATAAGCTGGATTTAAAGTTTCGGCATCAGGTATGATATCTTTATCTGGAGTTATGATGGCTACTTTTAAAGCGTTATACTTGTTATCTATTTGATCATTATTTTTAATAAATTTTCTAAAATATTTTAATTTTTTTTTATCATGAAGTTTTTTTGCAGAAATGTTCAAATATTTACTTGGTATATTCTCTGATAAATCAATTCTATAAAAGCAAGGATTCTCACTTTTCCAACCAATTTGATTTAAATAGTTTGATGCTGAAGCATAAGCATCATTATTATTTTTTAAATCTATATATCCGTTGCCATCATGGTCAATTGCATAATTTTTCATTGTTGATGGCATAAATTGAAAAAAACCAAAAGCACCTGCCCAAGATCCATATAACGTTTTATAATCTATTTGTTCATTTTCAATTAATCTCAAAAGAATTAATAATTCATTTGTAAAAAATTCTGATCTTCTTTTGTCAAAACTTAGGGTTGCCAAAGAGGATAAAATATCCATTTTACCAACATAAGTTCCAAAATTAGTCTCTATTCCCATTAGAGCTAATAGTAACTCTCTCTCTATATTAAATTCGTTTTCAACGTTATTGATTAACGTTGAATTTTTTTCATAGAATTTTTTTCCTAACAAGACTTTTTTTGAGGATGTTCTTTTTGAAATATAAGTTTTAGTATCCTCGTAAAATTCAGGTTGATACCTATCGTATTTTATTACATCTGATAAAAATTTAGTATCAGACATAACTATATCAAATGTTTTTTCTGAAATATTGTTTTCTAAAGCTATTTTTTTAAAATTTAATTTCCAATTTTCAAATTCTTTATTGATATCAGCAAATGAAAATTTAATAGAAATAAAAATAAAAAATAAAAAAAAATTAATTAGTTTCATGTAAATCCTTCATATATATAATTACAGCAATCCAAATAAAAATAAAACTAACTAATTTTGTTATTGAGAAAGGCTCGTTGTAATAAAAGTACCCTAATAAAAACTGAAAAGTGGGAGTTATATAAAATATCATGCCTGTCGGCCCTAAACCACAGAGTTCAACTCCCCTAACATATAAAAATAAAGGTATGACAGTCATAGGTCCAGCAAGATAAATAAATATCATCATCGATGGATCAGATAATTGAAAATCATTATATCCTTTGCTTGCTATCAAATAAAAAGCTAATAGTGCAAATGGTAATATAAATAAACTCTCGATAAGAAGTCCTATATCAGTTTCAACGTTAATTTTTTTTCTAACAAGATTGTAGAACCCCCAACTTAAAGCAACAATTAAACCAACCCAAGGCAATGATTTAATGCTTACTATTATTAAAAAAAGAATTGATAGAATAACTAAGAAAATTGAAAAGATTCTTTTTTTATTAAGTTTTTCTTTAAAAAAGAGATAACCTAGCATTACGCTTAAAATGGGCATTATAAAATACCCAAAACTTGCATCTATAATTCTATTTGTTGCTATAGCATATATCCATACACCCCAATTTATAAAAATTAAAAATCCTGAGATAAATAAATAAAATAAATTTGATTTATTTTTTACAATTTTAAAAAAAACATTCCATTTAGAGAAAAAAAAAGTAGTCAGAATTAAAGTAAAAGCTGTCCACAAACATCTATGAACTACTAATTCAATATACCCAATATAAGCGATATATTTAAAATAAATTACACCAAAAAATCCCCACCAAAAAGATCCAAACCCAGCAAGTAATAAGCCTTTGTTAAATTCTTTATTCATAGGAAAGCATGATGCTTGTAATTAATAAGTTTATTAGACTATTTTATGGTTGAATTAAATAATTATAATTATAAAACCTTGCTCACGGAGAGATGGCTGAGTGGTTGAAAGCACTGGTCTTGAAATACAAAGCTTACCCTATTCACTTAAAGACGATTCACATACTAATCAAGACAATTCTCATTTTTGAAATTTATCTTTTATGAAAAACACATCATTCTTGACTAGCCTAAGCTACAAAACTCGTACCAAACTTGTACCAAGAATTATATTTATCTATAATTAATTAAAACTTTATCAGGATCACCAGCTAGAGAAGGATTTTGCTGTCTACCAAGCTCTGCTGCTTTTTGTGATACATTTTCATCCATATAAGCAAGGAGTTCTCCATTTGTAATTTTATTATCATTATTTAGATCTGCTTTACCTTCCAACCCTTTCATTAAATAATACGAAAATATTCCATGTTTGGCCTCTTTTAATCCAGATGAAATTTGATCAAGTTGTGAGGCTGAAAATATTGTAAAATTTTTAGGTGTACTTTTATTATTAGCAATTATTCTTACTGGTCTAGCAGATGCAAGTAAAGTTTGTTCGTCTCTAGAAACTCCACTGTAACAAGTGTCCAAAAATATTGTTACATTTTTTGGTGAGTATTTAATTATAGTTTCATGAAGCTCAGTTCTTGATATTCCAGTTCTTGCTAATAAATCACTATCACCATCTTGTGGTAGAATATATAGTTCTTCACCATCTGAAGAAGCCAACCCATGTCCAGCAAAATAAACTATTAATTCTGTTTTATTTTTTTTTATTTTACCAGGTAACCATTTATTTAATGCACCTAGAGTTTCAATTAAACTTGCTTGATCATTTACAAGTAATTTTATATTTTCATCTTTAACACCAAAAACATTTTTTGAATATTCATAGAAAAATTCAGCATCTAAATTAGCATAACTTGCCTTTGGGTTTTTTTGATAATTTTCTATACCTATTATCAAAGCAACTCTGCCTTCGATTTCGTTAATTTTATTAACTAATGGATTAAGTTTATCTAGTTTTTTAGCTAATTTTTTTTTCTTTTTAATTTTAACATTGATGATGGTTGGTTCAGACCTATTGCCCCATTTATCAATGGCTACAATTTTAATTTCCTCATCAACAGGACTAAATCTATCTATTTCAAATGTACCATTTATTGCCTCTGATAGAATTCCATCCACTTCTATATAAATTAAATCTGATTTATTATCTTTAACCTCGCCTTTTATTGAATAACTACTGTTTTCAAAGGTAAAAGTATTTGCAACTTTAATAATTGGTGGATCTTTATCATCAAGACCATCTGGTTTAAATTCTTCTTGAGTTTCTTTTGCAATATTATTATTTGTCTTTTTATTACTAACTATATAAAGCTGACTATAATCAAAGAGTGGTATTTTATTATTTCTTACTTTTCTAATAGATCTAAAATAATCATATAATTCATTAAATTCTTTCTTTAAAGTAGATTGTCTGCTTATCCATTCATTAGAGTCTTTTTTTAATTCAATTAAATCTAAAATATTTGAAGATTTTTGACTTGTATGGTCAAAAATATATTCATGATAAACATCATCTTTGGGAATATATGTTAATCTTAACTCAATTTTCGATTTAATTTGTTTTGGCGTAAGACTTAACGTTTTAATTTTTGTTTTATCAAAACTAAGATTATCATTAATATTTTTGCTAGCTATATAATCAAAACTTATTTTTTTGTTAATTTCAGATTCTTTTATTAACTGTATAAATTGACGTGTATTTTTTATGTCAATTCCATTTACTCTGAGTAGAAGATCATTTTCTTCTAAACTACTGTCAATAGCAGGTAAATTTTTTTGAAAACCACGAATTCTAACACCTGTTTTATTAGGTGTATTTTCTACTTCAACACCAATTAACCTTCTTACACCATAAATATGAGACACATCTTTTTTATGAAGTGTAATTTCTAATATTTTACCATTTTCATCAAAAAACACATTTGAGATTTTTGAATCTGAGTCTGAAACTTGACAATTTGCAAAAATACCAATTATTTCTTGTTTTGGTTTTTGATCATTATTCATATAAACAACTGTACCATGCTTAATACAATCATCTTCGTAGTAGGCTCTAACTAAATAAGGTTGATTTGTACCATCATCTAGATTTCCACTAAAAATATTAAAACCAGTTTTTGAGTATTTGTAATACTGATCGTCTTCATTAGATTTTTTTACAGTCTTCTCGGATTTCTCTACTTTTTTCTTTGCTATAAGTTTGTCTTTACCTGTTATCTTTAAATATTCTTCATATTTAATTTTATTTTTTAAAAAAACATTTTCTTTAATGTAATCAATTTCAAACTCTTTAGCTGGTCTGAATGTAGTTTTATTTATTATTGGTAGACCATTCGAATCTTTTTTTGGTTTATTTTTTTCTATATATTCGTATGTTTCATAACTTACGTCTCCATTAATTATCCACGCTCCATCTCTCAGATTACCATTATGAAAATATCCTGCAAAAATTCCTCCATCTACAAATCTCATTATTCCATAACCATTTTGTAATATTAATTTTTTTTGTCCAACGTATGTAACACCATCTTTTCTTGGTTTTTGTTTTTTTTTATTTTTAATATTTTTAATTTTTTCTAAATGCGAAAGCTCTGACGAATTTATATAAAGATTCTCAGCAAAGAGTAATTTTGAGTAAAATAAAAAGAATATAAAAATAATTATTATTTTTATTAATTTAAATTTATTCATCTATAACTAATTAAAACCTTATCAGGATTACCGGCTAAAGATGGATTTTGTTCTCTACCAAGTTCTGAGGCCTTTTGAGAAACATTTTCGTCCATATAAGCCAACAACTCACCATTGGTAATTTTTTTATCTTTATTAATATCAGCATTACCTTCCAAACCTTTCATTAAATAATACGAAAATATTCCATGTTTAACCTCTTTTAATCCAGATGAAATTTGATCAAGTTGTGAGGCTGAAAATATTGTAAAATTTTTAGGTACATCCTGCTCATTTGCAATAATTCTTAATGGACGAGCATCAGCCATCAATGTTTCTTCATCTCTTGAAATACCACTGTAACATGTATCAAAAAAAACAATAACTTTTTTTGGTTTTAATTTTTTTACGATATCAAAAATTTCATTACGAGAAATTGCCGTTCGTTCTAAAAGATCACTATCTCCATCTTGCGGAATTAAATACAACTCTTTACCGCTAGGATCTGATAAACCATGTCCAGCAAAATAAATTATTAATTCAGTATGATTTTCTTTTATTTTACTAGGTAACCACTTATTTAAAGCACCTAACGAAGAGACTAAATTAGCATCTTCATCAACTAATAACTTTATATTTTCATTTTTAACACCAAATATATTTACGGCATATTGATAAAAATATTTTGCATCAAAATTAGCATAAGTTGCTTTTGGGTTTGAAGAGTAATTTTCAATACCTATTATCAAAGCTACCTTATTAGAATTTAAATTATTTGTGTTTATTTTTAATGGATTTAATTTTTCAAATTCTTTTACTATTTTTTTTTCTTTAATATCAATTTTAACATTTACTATCTTAGGCTTTGATTTGTTGCCCCATTCATCAATAGCTATTATAGATACTTTTTCATCTATTACACTAAACCTATCAAAGCTAAATCTGCCATTTTTAGCTTGCTGGATCATACCATCAATTTCTACATATAGGTTTTTCGAAGTATCGTCTTTAACTACACCAGTTAATTTATAGCTATAGCTATTAGAAGTTAAATTTTGAGCTATTATTATTTTTGGTGGATCTTTATCAGTAGTTTTTTCTGGAACAAATTTTTCTTTATTTTCAACTTTTTCTTTTGTTTTATTATCAATTTTTTTTAATTTTTTGTTTTCAGCTAATTTTTTTTCTTTTGTTGGGTTTAATTTTTCATTTAATTTCATCAGACCCTCAATATACGCCCTATTCAAGTCATTTTTTGAAATATTAAAATATCTTAAATTCAATGTTGACATAATATAATTTCTGCTTTCTTTGGATGTAATGGAAAAAATATCAGTGAATAAGTCATAAGAATTATAATAAATCTTTAATATATTCCTTTCGCTTAGAACCTGCATCGTGTCTTTTGATGTTATTTTTTTATCTTTAGAATTTTCACAAAGATAAAATATTTTTTGATTAGATTTTTCTGAAGAATTTATTAAAGCATATTGAAACTTTTCTTGTTTTAAATTTCCTAACCACAAGAGTTCAATTTTATTTAATCCTCCTAACAATCTAACTAGATCATTACAATTTAAATTTTTTTCTATAACATTGTTATTAATTAAAGTTTTTTCAGTCTGATATGAAGCATACGCTACAAAATTTAGTTTTAGGAAAATAAATACAAATAAATATAATAAATTTTTTTTCATTTTAATTTAATAATTATCACAAGCTGAACCACATGCTTCGTAAGCAGCGGCATTAGCTTCTTCATAAGTACCTCCCTGTGCTAGCACTTCAAAATATGCTTCCCAGCCAGCTGTAACAGCAGCTTCATCAATACCCATTGCAACAGCTCTTGCAATTTCTTGATCTATAGCATCAGCTAACTCTTGTTCAATAGCAGAGTCTATTGCCTCACCTGTAGCCTGTTCTACTGCAGATACAAGCATATTAGAAAGTTCTTGTCCAATAGTTTGCTTTATAGCTTCTTTAACACTATCATTAATTGCACTTTGCATTTGTTCCTCTATAGCTCTATTAGTTTCCTCACCAACTTTTTCATCTATGATTTTTTGTATTTCTTCTTCACTGATGTTGTATTCTATTGCTAATTCTTTTTTAACTTTCCTTACTGCTTTATCAATTTTTGCATTAAAAAATTTCATATTAAGGGCAATTGCAGCTTTACCATCGATTCTTATATAATAGTGAAATGGTTCTGCCTTATCTGTTAAAACTTGGTAAAAGAAAGCCTTGTGTTGTCTTACATATCTTCCTACATAATGAAGTATTCTTTGATCCTCAATAAATAATTCTAATTTATGAGTTTCAGGATCAAATAAAGTTTTATTTCTTTTTTTGAAAGGATTTTTAAGTATCTCTGAGATTTCTTTTACTTTGCTTTCAATTTCCTTATCAAGACCTCCAATAGCCTCACTCAAATTTGCAGGTCTATATTGTGTTTTCTCTATGCGAATAACATCTTTGCTATTGTCAAAATATTTAATTTTGTAATTATCTGTAATTCTAACAAGTGGTTTTTGATCTGAAATTCTTACAACTTTAATTCCTCCTGGTCTATGGGTATAAATTCTATAATTTTTAAAAATTATTTCAGCTTTTTCCCAATTTTTATTACCAACTGTTTTTTTTATATTTAAAGTATATTGAGCATAAGGTTTTGTTTTAATATCCTTAAAATCAATATTTTGACCTGACTCCTCTTTGTCTGTTAAAAACTTTTTTGTTTTTAAGAATTCTTCTTCCGAAAGTGTTCCGTCTTTATAAAGTTTTTCTAGTACCTCAATTTGTTTATCTAAAGTCTCGCTATCTGTGTTTGATTTTTTTACTTTTTTTTTGTTATCAATTAATTTTTGTTTTTTAAGTTCTAATCTATTTTTAGCTGAGTTATAAGCATCATCATCTAATACACCTTGCTGATAAAGATTTTTAATATTTTTTAAATCTTCATTGATTTTTTTTATCTCGTCAGAATTGGCGTAAAATGATGTAAAAAATAACGATATAATTAATAAAAATATAAGAATTTTAATTTGTGCAAACATATTAAAATAATAAAAACATATCAAAAAAAACCTTTATTTAATAACAAAAATTAATAATTAAATTATAATTTATTCATTTTTATTTAGACTTAAATTGAGAGTTTTATTAATATTATCAAGTCTTATGAAAATTAAAAAAAAAATAGTTATATTTATATTAATTTTAGTCTCTTATATACAATCTGCATTTGCATTATCATTTAATGAAAATTTACGTGAAATTAGAAGCGAGATAAATAGAGATAATTTACAAGAAGCAATTAAAAAATTAAAAAAAATAAATATTAGTAGTGAGATACAACAAGAAAATATTGATCTTTTATTTGGTGATATTTATTTAAAAATTAATCAAATCGAAAAAGCTGAAGAATTTTACCAAAAAAACTTTTTTACATCAGATGAAAATATTGAAGCTTTAACATTTATTGGATTAGCAGAGGTTAGATTAGCTCAAGGAAAAATTAATGAAGCAATCAAATTTGCCGAACAATCAATTAAAATAAATTCAAATAAAATTAGACCAAAAATTATATTAGCAATTGCTAAAACTAGAATTGGTGATGGAGAAGAAGGCATTAAAATTTTAAATGAATTATACGATAACAGAAAAGATGCTGAAGTTGCATTAGCTATTTCTGACTATTACAACGCTTTTGATGATGTAACCCAAGCAATACAAATATTAGAAGAATTTATAAAAAGAGATCCAAAAAATATTAAAGTATTAAACCAATTAGCTAGTCTTCATTTATTTAATGGAAATAAAGATAAAGCAATAGAGTATAAAATAATTGTTTATAAATATCATGAGTTTAATCGTAATAAAAAAAAACAAAAGCAAGCTAAAGCATGGATATTGTCAGTAAATCCAAATTATTTTGACAAACCTATAAAAATTAAAAAAAAAGAAAAAGAGAAACAAAAAGAATATGAAGAGGAAGAAATTTCAAATTATGACGAAAATAAAGTAACACCAATCTATGAGGAGTTTGCTTTTGCGCCAAATGGACATGGTAGTGGTTTTATTGTTGGTGATGGAAAATATGTAATTACTAATCATCATGTAATCGAGGGTGCTAAAAAAATAGCTGTAAGAAATGGAACTGGTAAAGTTACTAATGCTAGTGTTGCGGCTTTTTCAAAAGATTATGACTTAGCCATATTAGAACTTGCTTCACCCTACCCTAAAAATTTCTCTATAGATTCTAAAAGTTTTGAAATACCTAAGGCTGGTGATGATGTTATAAGCATAGGCTATCCTGGTATAGGAATTACATTTGAACAACCAACAATTACTCAAGGAATTATAAGTAAAGTATTTGATGACGAAATGGGAATTTTTTTAACAACAGCAGCAATTAATTCTGGAAACAGTGGAGGTCCATTATTTAATCTAAATGGAAAATTAGTAGGTGTAAGTTTTGCGGCTTTAGATAAAAAAAAATGGTTAGATGAAATGGGTCAAATTCCAACAGACATGGGATATGCAATTAAAAGCAATATGATTAAAAAAGTTTTTGAACATAAAGAAAGTGTTCCTGTTAAGTCAGCAAAATTTAATAAAGCAAAATTATATGAAAAAATGCTTCCAAGTATAGCCTTGGTAGTTGTATTACTTGATGAAAATTAATGATTAAGAAATTAATTTTAATTTTTTTATTGATAATAACTCCTTTAAAAGCAGAAATAGTTACCGAAAAAGGTAAACACAGACATGTAGGTAATATTTCACCAAATCAATCTTGTAAAATTGCTGAACAAAAAGCTAAAAAAAATGCAATAATAAAATCAATTGGCCAAACTATATCATCTGATGTTGTGTCCAATTGTTCTGAGGTTGATGGTGAATTTGAGTGTGAAAGAAATCAATTATCGTTATTCGAACTTAATGGAGTAATCACTTTTTCAAAAAGATTAGGTAAACCAAATTATGGAGAAGAGCTTGGTAGTGATGGAATATTTTTCTGTGAAGTAACTATCAGGGCAAATGTTGAACCAGTAAAAAAAAACTTGGATCCTACGTTTCAATTTGATGTAAAACTTAATCAAGAGATATTTCGATCAGGTGAAAACATGGAAATTGAAATAAATACATCAAAAAAAATGTATATGACTATTTTTCAATGGCTTCCATATGGAGGTAAGAAATTTAATATAATTACCAAAATATTTCCAAATAAAGAATATAACAAAAATATAAATAATTTAATTGAAGGACAGTTGGTATTAAAATACGAGACCTATTTTCCTGAAGAAATAAAGGAAAATAAAGTAGATGAATATTTAATATTTGTAGCTTCAGAAAAAGATATTAATTGGCTGAAAAGTTATTCACAAATTGAGAGTTTAAAAAGAGAATTTACAAAAACAAACATCTTGATGGAAAATCATTATTCTGGTTATATGTTAATTAAATGATATCAAAAAAAATATCAAAATTACTTATAGTAATTTTTTCAGTATTTATATTAAGTACTTCAAGTTTAAATTACTCGTATGCTGACAATCACCTTTCAAAAAAAGAAATAATAAAAGAGTTAAAAAAAGAAATTACTGATTTAGGTGGTACACCAGTTAAAAGAAAGCATTTATTATCTTCTCTTCAAAAATGGATAGATGAATTAAAATTACAATTAGAAAAATTAAAAAAAGTCGAAGCATTAAAAGCTGAACTTAATAAAGAATTAGAAGATTTAGGGGAAACTGTTGAAAGCAAAGAAAATAAAGAAATTGAAGCTGATGAACAAATTATTGCTTTAAGAAAACAAATTGAAGATGTTAAAGCTAAGAAAAAAGCTGCAGAAGAGAAAAAACAAAGAGAGGCAAAAATTGCAGTTGCTGTTGAAATGCTTAAAGATGAGCTTGCAGCTTTGGGTGAAGAACCAATAATTGATACTAGCGATATTGACTCTGATGAAGATATAAAAGCTCTTAAAAAACAAATAAAAGATATTAAAGAAAAAAGAAAAGCTGAAAAAGCTGAAGCAGAAAAAAAAGAAGAAGAGGAAAGAAAAGCAGAAGAAAGAAAACAAACAAGATTAGATGCTATTGAAAAAGTAAAAAAAGAAATTTTATTTATGGGTGAAACTCCAATGTCAGAATATGAGTTTACCACTGAAGATGAATATATAGCGGCCCTTAGAAAACAAGTTGAAGAAGTAAAAAAACTTAAAGAAGCAGAAGAATTAAAAATTAATGCTGAAATTCCTGATTGGTATGTTTCAATGCCTGCAAGCTCTGAAACAATTATGTACGCAAGAGGAAGTGCTATTTCAGCAGATTTAGATAATTCAGAACAAAGAGCTGTTGAAAATGCTCTAATTAAATTATCTACACAAATGCAAAACCGAATTAGTAGCAAAACAAATTTAGTTATTAAAGAAGCAGGTGTTGATGCAGATCTAACTTTAAAAACTGAAATGCAAAGAATTTCTAATGTAGTTGTAAAAGATGCAACTATTAGAGGTTACAAAATTTTCAAAACAAAGATGGCAGCAATAGCAGATGGTAAATATAGAACTTTTGTTGTTATAGAGTTCCCAGTAAGTCTTGCGTATAAAAACTTTATTGCTGAAATAGATAATAGTTTAAGTGTTAAAGCAGAAGTTAATAAATTAAAAAATACTGATGCTTTTAAAGAGCTTGAGCAATATGTAGCTGAATTTAGTGGAGCTTAATTTTTTAATCACAATCAGAAACTTCTAAGCCATCAAGAGCACCCTCCAACACTGCACCCCAGCCACTAGCACTAGGTCCTTTTTTATTTTCTTGTCTTTGTTTAGCTCTTTCACACCTTAGTATTTTTTTTAAAGCTGCTTCCTCTTTTCTTGAAATGTCTAGTTGCATCATACAGTTTGAGAATTGATCAGTGCCTTTAGTAAAACCATAACCTATACATTTATTGTTATCTGCTTCGATTATTTTTCTTTGCTGCTCTAATTTGAGTTGAGCTTTTTCCTCAGGAGTAATACATCCTGAAAGCAAGCTAATTATTAGAATATTAGCTACTATCTTACAGATTTTTTTCATTATCTATAGCTTATCAAAACCTTATCTGGATCTCCTGCAAGAGATGGATTTTGCTCTCGCCCCCATTCCGCAGCACTCTTAGAAACGTTTAAATCTAAATATTTTAATAATTCATTATTGGTAATTTTTTTATCTTTATTAATATCAGCCGTACCTTCCATACCTTTCATTAGATAATAACTAAAAATACCATGCTCACCATTTTTTAAACCTGAAGATATTTGATTGAGTTGCGAAGCACTAAAGATTGTGAAATTTTCTGGAATATTATTGTCAGTTTCTTTTAAAATTTTTATTGGTCTAGAGCTAGCTAATAAAGATTTGTTATCTCTTGAAGTTCCACTATAGCAAGCATCAAAAAATATAGTCACCGATTTAGGATTTAAATTATTTATTTCCTCAAAAAAGCTATTCCTAGAAATAGAAGATATTGATAATAAGTCAGCATCACCATCTTGTGGTAACAAATAAAGATCTTGCTTATCTCCATCTTGAGTTGCTAAACCATGACCTGCATAAAAAATTACTAGTTCAGTCTTATTTGGAATAATTTTTGATTTTAACCATTTTTTTAAAACTTTATTTATTCCAATAAATGTTGCTTTTTCATCTGTTAAAAGTTTAATATTTTCCTTTTTAACACCTAAAGAATTCTTTGCGTATTCTTTAAAATATTGTGCATCATTATTTGCATAAGTAGCTTTTACTAGGTCTGAATAATTTTCAATTCCAATAACTAGAGCTAATTTATTTTCATTAGCTTTTGTTTTTAATGCTAACGGATTTAAAGGCTCTAGTAACTTAGCTGTATTTTGATCTTCTTTAATGATAATTTTAACTATTTTAGTTGCCTCATTACCCCATTCATCAATAGCTGTGATCTTAATTTCAGTATCTGAAGGGCTATATTTTTTAATTTTAAATTTTCCATTGTTAACAGGAATATCTTGTCCTGCTACCTTAACGTAGACGAGTTTAGACCCTTCATCACTAACTTTGCCACTTATCTCAAAGTTTGAGCTTTTAACATTAAAAGTATCTTTAATAACAATAATAGGAGGATCTTTATCAAGAGATTTCTTATTAATTTTTATTTTTTTCTGAGTAACTAAGGTCTTTTCCTTATTTTTATCTTTAAGTCTTGGCTCAAGAAGATTTGTGAATTTATCACCTATTCTGCTTTCAACAATAATACATTCTCCTCCTGATAATTTATATTTTTTTCTACTTTTTTCACAGTCTTCAAAGGCATAAGGCTTCATGCCACTTAACGATCCACCAAAGCGAAACCTAAAATCAAATCTACCAACTTTTTTAAGATTTGGGTTTTTAGTAATTTTCGACATTTCCTTTTCATAGTTCATGTAAACTACTAAAAGTTTTAGTTTATCATTATATTTTTTTTTAAAATAGCTAGTTCTTTTTCTAAAATATTTGTCATTAATTATAAGATTGTGTAATTTATCTAAGTTTTCTTGAGACTCTACAATATCAACCGTATTATCTGCTCCTAGTAAAAATTCCTTTGCGTCTTCAACAGATAAGTCTCCAATTTCATATTCAGATTTATAATGAATAAAGAATTCATCAAAATTTTTATAACCAAATTGTTTAGCAGTAGTATCAGCATCTATTGTTAATCCAGCATTTTTTTGCTTTTTCTAGAGCATTCATAAAACCATTTAAGTCACCTTTTTTAACAGTTTTTGCTGTTTTAACAGGTTCCTTTTTTTTTGATTCTGAATTATCGATTGAGTAAGATTTTGTAGTTTTTGAAACTCCGTCATTTACAAAACCTAGTTCTGTTAATCGTGCTTTAAGTTCGCTAAAACTTTGTTTTGAATTAATTTTTGACTCTTTCCCTTTTCCTTTATTAATACCATTCTTCCATTTTATATATCTTCCTTTTGCAAAAATTTTACATTCAATTCCCGCATCTCTTTCGCAAGCTCTTATAAATTGAACTGGATCGTTGCCTGAGCATTGAGAAGCTGGGCAATACCAATATGTTGCATAACTACCATCAATAGAAATAGTGAATATCATTGGTTTTTTGTTCCCTTTGCCTTTTAAATATTCATGGAAATATTTAATAATACTATCGTTTAGTATTAATTGACCTTCACCATAGTTTTTAGAAAAAGACTTAGGTATTAAAACTAAAAAACTTAAAAGAAGTAATACTAAAAATTTTTTCATTATTTATAACTAATTAAAACCTTATCTGGATCACCAGCTAAAGATGGATTTTGCTCTCTACCCTGTTCTGCTGCCTTCTGAGATACATTCTCATCCATATAAGCTAACAACTCACCATTAGTGATTTTTTTGTCTTGATTGCTATCAGCCTTCCCTTCTAAACCTTTCATTAAATAATATGAAAATATTCCGTGCTTTGCTTCTTCTAATCCAGATGAAATTTGATCATTTTGAGATGCAGTAAAGATAGTAAAATTATTTGGTATACCATCTTGTTCCTTAGTTAAAATTCGTATCGGTCTAGCTGATGCAAGAAGCATTTCCTCATCTCTTGAAACACCACTATAACAAGCATCTAAAAACATAGTTACAGTCTTCGGATTTAATTCAAGTATTGTTTGAAATAATTTTGTTCGAGATAAAGCGGTTATATCTAATAAATCTGGATCACTATCTTGTGGAAGAAGATAAAGTTCTTTTCCATTACTTGAAGCCAATCCATGACCAGCAAAGAAAATAATGAGATCTGTTTGATTGGCTTTAATTTTTGATTTCAACCAGAGTGTTAAAGCTTTATTTGTTTTTACAAATGTAGCATTTTCGTCAACTAATAAGTTAATATTTTGTTTCTTAACTCCAAAAACTTTTCTGGCATAGTCTGAAAAATATTTAGCATCAAGGTTTGCAAATTTTGTTATTGGGGCTTCAATATAATTTTCGATACCTATAATAAGAGCAACTTTCTCACCTGAATTTTTGGCTCTAATAGTGGATGGATTTAGTGGTTCTAATTTTTCAACAACAGTTTCTTCTTTAATATCAACTATGACTTTTATCATTTTAGTTGATTCATTGCCCCACTTATCAATCGCAACAATTTTAATTTCTTCATCATTAGGACTATAACGTTCGACCTTAAAACTACCTTTTTTCAAAGGAATATCTTGTCCATCAATTTTTAAATAAATTTTATCTGAACCTGCATCAGAAACCTTTCCTTTTAAGCTATAACTACTGTCATCAACTGTAATGGTTTCAGCAATTAATATTTTTGGTCCTTCTGTATCTAATTCCTTAGTTTTAATCTTAATTTCTTTTTGATTTTCCTCAGAAACTTTAGCTACTTTTTTATTTTTACTTTCTTTATTCTTTTGTTCTTTTTTGACAATGACTGTTTCTGTATCTTCAAATTTTAAGTTATTTTCTTCTAAAGCTTCAGCAAGAGTTTTTTTTCTTTTTTTTAACCATTCATTCTTTTGTTTTATAACAGTAGAATTTCCATAAACGTATGTTTTTGAATATTTTCCAGATGAATCATATACTTCAGCATCACCATCAATTATTTTTCCATTTTTATAAATACCAACTACTACATCACCTGTATCAGCAAAAACAAAATAACCTGACCCATTGAATTTATTATCTTTAAAATTTCCTACGTACTTATTTCCACTATCAGCAAAAACAAAAGTGCCCTGACCAACTAATTTACCATTTTTAAAATTTCCCTCATATTCATCTCCATTAGACCACTTAAATATACCTTGGCCATGACGTTTGCCATTTTGAGTTTCACCAATATATTTTGAACCGTCAGAATAATTTATTGTTTTATTATTCCTTGCAATCTTTTTTGTTTGACTAGTTTTATTCTTAGCAATTTTAGTTTTACTCTCAGTACCCCCTATTTGAGCAATTAATTTTGAAGCTTTATAAGTTTTTGCGAGATATAAAGTCTCATTTTGATCTGTAACTCTACTTATAGTTTTGCCTATAGAATTAATTCCTCTCACTTTCATTTCTTTTGGATATATAGAAATATTTATTCTGTCTTGGACTCTGGCAAGAATATTATTATTGAACACTCTATAGCTACATTTCAAATCAAAACTTGTTTCATATTTTGTGTTTTCAATTAATTTATCTAAACTTGATCCGAATTTACAATCTCCATTTTCTAAAAGTAAAATTGCTTCAGAATTGTTATATGTTCTTGTTCCATAAATTCTACTTAAAGTATTAGAGTTCGGATACTCAAAGGCATAAAATGTATAATCATTTAAACTTAAATTTTTATTTAAATTTTTTTTTGGAAGAGTTTTTTTCTTTTCGGAGACTGTCCCTTCAACAGCTAAATTTTTTCTCCAATCGTTACTACTTTTTTTAACAATTTTTTTCTTTATGCTCGGTTCATTTTTAACAATTTTAGTTTTTTCCTTTAATAATATCTTACCATGACTTATTTTTAAAAATTTCTTATCTCTTAGTTTCCACCATTTTAAATATTGTTCAGCGACAGGTGTTTTATGATTACCTAAGTTTATTTTAAGAAGATAAGGCCATTTATCTGTGATCTCTTTATATTTTTTTGGATGTTTGTCCTCATATACAAATATTGAACATAAATTTTCTATATTATTTACTTCTGTAGCCCAACCAGATTTACTTGTTCCAACAAATACTGTGCCATTACCAACATCTTGAAAACATATAAAATTTTTGTCATAAGAATACTTTGATGAATTAGCATTAACATTAAACATTAACCCTAAACCAAGAACGATGAACAGATATGCTAGTAGACGCTTCATAGTAATACTTTACCAAATGATTATAGGATTTTATAGGACAACTTGAAGTAAACTTGAAGCGACATTAAAATTTATAAAAAAAACAGCTCTGTTTTTTTGTTGAATTTTACAATTATACTTATAAAACCTTGCTCACGGAGAGATGGCTGAGCGGTTGAAAGCACCGGTCTTGAAATACCTAGGATTCACTTTTACCTCCAAATCGTTTAACATACAAAACAAGTCAAAGATTAACTAGATATTGATTTAAAGTTTAATCAGGCTTATTTACGAATGATACCAGGTCCACACAAACTTGGTAGCAAACTTGAGACAGAATGAAAAAAGGAAACTTGAGACATATTAAATTTGATAATAAGAGCATTGAGGCTGTTAAGACAAATGAGTTGGAATGGACTTACATTAACAAAGCCGGAGAGACAAAAGGAAGAAGAAAAATATTAATTCCTTTTGATGTACCAAAGAGATCAATCTTAAAAGGATTAAAACTTTGTATCCACAGAGATACAGGATCAAAGTATTTCTGGCTGTCCTTCTGGTTCAACAGCAAGAATGATTATTATTCTGTTGGTAAGTTTGTGCCTGGTTCTTGGGGAGTGAATGATGTTGAAGATAAGCTACATCCAATAATAAGATCCCACACTAACGACAAAGGTCATTGGGTTAAAAATCCAAATGAAACAGAGCGTAAAGAAAAAGCAGATAAAGAAAGATTAATCAAATCAGAGGAGTATATCCAGGCAGAGCGTAAGACAATTAATGAAGTTATTGTTGAATTGATGAAAGCTAATATGCCAAAGATCAAAGCAGAAGGTACACTTTGCGCTAAATCTATTCGTGAACAATCTAGATTTCTTATAGGTTATAACAAAAGATCCAGGTTCCTCTCCTACTCTGACAATGAAAGTGGTAATGGAAGAATAACATTTAGACCTAATTATGCTAAACGAAAACCGGCGCCTGAAAGTTGGGATGAATTGTTTCAATGGTATCCGTCAGGTAAAGGTATAATTCTAGATCCAAAAAAGAACTTAAACAGAGAGACAGCTATCTATGACAATGATCTTGGTAAAACATTTATAGATGAATTAAACACCGGTAGAATAAATAAATATCTAAAAGATAAACCTAGTTATTCTTATAAAAAGAATTGCTTAACAGCTATTAAAACACTTTGGAACTTTGCCTCGTACCAAGGTTATTTAGGAGAAAGTCCAGGTCTAGATCCTACTCTAGCCGTGATGATTAAAAGACCAACAGAATATTCAGAGAAAGCGATTAACTCTAAATACAATGACAAAGCATTTTCAGTAGAAGAATTAAATAAGATATTTGATAAGTTGGATGAACTATCAGAGACTTATCCGTTTGCTAGTGAGAATATTAAAATGGTGTTCTTACTAGGACAAAGACAAGAAGAAGTTTTTAAACTAAAGAAAAAAGATATTAAATTTTATAATACACCGGTCCAAGTACAGGAGGATGACGGATCTATTGAAAACATCTATGGAGAAATACAATTCAGAAAAGGCACTACAAAGAGAAGAAACAAAGGTAAGATTAAATTTATTACTGAACCGGTAAAAGATTTATTGGACCAAATAAGAGCAATCTACAAAAGACCTGGCTATGAACAATATAGACTTGTGCCTTGGTTATTTCCTAGTCCTACACGAATTGATAGTCAGCGATTAAATAATCAAGAGTCCGGATATATAAGATCTCATTTAACTAGACTACGATCCACTAAAGGCTGTTGGAATACATTGAGACAAGATTTAAAGATAGACGGCGTTGTTAGAATGGCAAGAAAGACATTAGTCACTTTAGGAAAAGACGCCGGATTAACAAATAAACAAATGAAGTATATCTCACACCACGACCAAGAGAAGACGATAGACATACATTACGACAAAGGAATGATACCAGAGATTATGAAGAACGAAGGTATTGTTGCGAAGATCTATAAATTTCCAAAGAAAAAGTCAGCGTAATATGTTATATGCCTTGAATGGCAAACAAGAACAAAGGTCGAGGAAGACCTAAATTTCATTGGTGGTTAGCTGAACAATGTTATGTTTTAGTTGATGAAGTTGAAAGACAGAATAAACCAATCACACGAAGACAGGCTATATACAAATTCCTAGAAGGACCAAAGTTTGCAAATCTAGTTAAGTCTTGGGAAAAAGGTATTGAGGATATCAAACAAAACCACAAAGATATTTTAAGAGATTATCAAGATAGATCTATGCACGATCCAGAAGACACTAAAAAATATATGGTTGAGTGTGGATACGATTATGTTGAACCAGAGACAGGAGAGTTTTTTAAGGAGAGCGATCTAGTTTCAATTATTGAAGATTATCAAACAATCAAACAGCAAATTGAGTCTATTCCGGATCCTAGAGAACCTGGACAAACAAATACAGGATACTCTGACAAAGCATACAAAGTTATTTTAAGACTTATTGAAATACACCAGAAATATGTAGATGATTTAAAAGCTAGAGGCGTGATTTAATATTCGGATACATTAAGGCATTATTCGGATACACAATGAATTGATTATCAGAGCCTTGTTTCTTATGTGTCGGATATGGCAAACGAAACAACAAAAATTCTATATCCACAAAAGTATTTCCTAATAGAAGAAGCGTGTAGGCATTTTGGTTTAAAGTTAAGAACTTTCAAAGCCTGGAGAGATACAGGAATTGAAATACCAGGATTACTAAAAGTCAAAGGATCTAATTATTATGTTATTGATCCAATTCCTTTTCACACTTGGTTAATCGAAACACGATTAGAACCGGCTACACAAACAAATAAATTTCACAACAGAAAACCTAGAAAAATTACACCCCCAAAAGGAGGTAAATCTAGGGATGTATCAGGGGAGTTTTTAATTAATCTCCCCTACTCAAAATCGGTCCCTAGTAAAACAATATGATTAACAAACAGATTTCAGTATTAGTAAATGATATAGACCAAGAGAAGCCAAACGCTTTGGCTAATTTACACGGATATATTCAGAAAACTATTGCCAAAAGTTTCTGTACTAATTGCAATAAAATCACAGATCCAAAAACATACAAAAATCAAATAGACGCTGACGAATATTATATCTCTGGATTGTGTGATGAATGTCAGGTCATATTTTTCAAGGAGGATGAATAAATGGCATACACATACGACAATGAAGGAAATCTTATAGATATGGATATGAAACTACCGGAGACAAAAAGAAAACCGGTAAGAAAGCCAAACGCTGTACCACCAAAAACTAAAACGATAATTAAAGCTCAATCAGGTGGTCCTGTGAAGCCTGTTGTAAGAAAAGAAAACTTAAATGAACGAATTCAAAGAATGACTTATCAATATGACGGAAAGCCAAATGATAAACCACCACCACACTATAATAATCCTTACATCATAGACGAGGAGAATTACGGAAAAAGACCTAAACCTTTTGATAACAATGATCCTTCTACTTATCCAAGTGATAGAGACCAAAGACAGAAATTAAATACTTGGGATCTAATCCTGGAGACATCCAAAGGAGATAAAGAACAGATGAAGGAGATAAGACAAACTCTTAATGAAGAATATAAAAGAAATGGAAAGAAGTTTTTATCTGATAAAGAACTAAAAATTATTGGAAGACATCCTGTACAACAAATTAAATTACCAGAAGTAAATATACCTTCTTCTATAACCAACACCACACCACCTAAAGTCCAGGTTCCTGAAAAGAGCCTGGACCAAATAATCAAAGAGAAAGCTGACGCAAGACTCAAAAGAGAACAAGAAGCATACGACAAAGAATATGGCGTTGGTGGTATTCCTAAAATATTGAGACCTGAATAATGAATAAGTATGAATTAAAATATTTATTGGAAACTCTAATATCTTCAAACGATAGATTGACAGATGTTGCCGGTAAGCAAACAACACATATAGCTGAACTCTGGACTGAAATAGGTTTAAAGAATGAGAAGATAACAAAACTCACTTCTAAAATTTATGAACTCCAGGATGTAATAAAATCTCAAAGAACGAAAGACATCCAAGAATTCTTTGATCCAAATAGATTTGATAATTAAATGATGACAGATTTTAATAAATACAGAAATGTTTCATTAAAACACGAGACCTATTCCAAATTAGATAGGTTATCAAAAACAATAACGCCAGGAATTCAGATAAGTATTTCTAAAACTATTGAAGCACTTGTAAGCGATCGCCTGGCTAATCCAAAAAAACAAGGAGTTATAAATGGTTATAAAAAGATTGTTTAAGTGTCATAGAATAACACACCTCTATGATGATTGCGTTGATCTTGATGATGTATTGAAAAGATTGAACGAAGAAATAATACACATTGAGGATATGCAAGACCTGGATGTTAAAGTTGATAGCTCTACTGACGGCAGTTTAGATTTGTCAGTTGAGGTACCAGACGGCTTACCAGATAAAATTAAAAAGCTAAAAAATATAGATTTCACAGAGGAGGAAGACATTGAGAGCGAGTGATGAAGTAATAGATAAGTTTCCGGATATATTCAAAGCTACAAAAGGATATCAGGCTTTACCTATCAATCAAAAAGGCAGTAATGGTAAAGTAAAATTCACATATACAGCTATTACAGGAGATCTGAAATTACAGAATTATTATAATCATTTTAAGACAGCCGGAGGCTTAACACCTTCCCCTATTATAGATTCAGAATATTGTTATTGGGGTGCAATAGATGTTGATACCTATGACCTGGATGTAAAAAACAAAGTAGATCTAATAATCAAAGCTAGAGAGTTTGACCTGATTGCTTGTGAAAGTAAATCTGGAGGATTACATTTTTATTCTTTTGCAAATGCGCCTGTACTAGCAAGAAGGATGAGAGGTTGGTTGAGGTATTGTAGAAAACAATTAAAGCTATCCTCAAAGACAGAAATATTTCCTAAACAAGATAGTGTTGAGCCTGGAGATTACGGAAATGGAATTACACTTCCGTATAGATCTTACAATCTAAATCAAGAAACATCTCCAACAGCATTGATAGTTTATAGAGATAAAGTTGTTAGTATTACACCAGAGCAATTTATAACTAATTGCAAAAACGCTTCTAAATCAACGGCACACTTTGTTAATTATGATCCGGAGGACCTTGAAGAAGATGTACAGGATAAAGTTGAACAGGAAATAGAAGAAGACAACGAAGGATCTATACTAGATCCAGGTACACAAAAGCTATCTCCAAAAGATATTTATAGACAGATTGTAGATGAAAAGATGAGCCTAGATGATGACTCATACTTTGATGATATGATTACTCTGTATGTTGCCAAGATGATTGTATCTATGAAGACAGATGAGGAAATAATGACAATGTTATTAAGACTCAAAGATACCGGCGCAGATGAAAGCTATTATGAAAAGAAGATAGAACGAGCTAGATTAAAATTTAAAATAGAAGATCCAGAAATAGCCAGAGCAGAATTACTAAAGAATGTTATCTATATTAAGCAGAGAGATAAATTTTTTGATTTAACTACTAACGAAGAATATGACAAATCAGCTATTAATTTTACTTATGCTAGATTGTTCAAAGAGAAATCAGCTAGTCAATTCATTATGCACAGCGCCAGAAGGATTGTTGTTGAGGATTGGGTGTATGATCCAAAGAGTTATGATCCTAAACAAAGACTGATTGAAATAGAAAAAAAGCTATATCTAAATTCATATATACCTGGAGATATTATTCCAGAAATTGGAGACATAACATTATGGGATATGTTGTTAGATCATTATTTTAATGACAGCACAAAATACAAAGAACACTTTCTAGATTGGTTGGCTTATATGGTCCAACATCCTGGAGAAAAAATAAGACACGCCTGTATTCTTGTATCTACACAATTCCAGGTCGGAAAAGGTTCAATCTGGAGAGCGATTAAATTAATGTTTGGTTCTCACAATGCCAAAGAAATAGATGTTGGTCAGGCACTAGATAAATCAAAAGGATATTTAACTAATAGCCAAATTGTATTGATAGATGAAATGCAATCAGCCGGAAAGTTTGATGAGAAGACAGCATTATTGAATAATTTAAAAAGAATTATTACAGAGGAGAATATATCTTCTAGAGCGTTGTATGTTGATTATAAGATAGTCAAATCCTGTACGAATTATTTATTATTTACGAACCACAAAGACGCCCTATCACTACCTCCAAATGAAGTTAGATATTGGGTTTATATATCAGAACAGCCAAGAATGAATGATCAATTCTATTCTGATTATCATACCTGGTTAGATGAAGGAGGCGCTAAAGCTATTCTTAATAGTTTAAAGGAGAGACAAATATCAGAGGACTTTAAACCAAAAGGAGTTGCACCTGATACACCATTTAGATCACAAATGAGTAAAGGTGGAGAACACCCATTAACCAAAATAGTAAGACAATTATTTGAAGAACAAGAATATCCATTTAGAGAGAAGCAAATAATAATTGGATCTACTGAATTATATAACATCCTCCGATCCAAAGGAATGTTGAGGAACGGAAGAATTAATGATGTTGCTATGGCGCTTGAACAAATAGGTGGAAGATCTTTAGGACAATGCAGAGTCTCAATAGATAAAAAGATTACTAAACCAACGCTGTATTTAATTAGAGATTTAGATAAACACTTTGGCAAGAAACCACAGGAATTGGTTGATGAATTATATTTCCCTGTTGTGCCAGAGGATCTAGAGAAAGGAGGAATAATATAATGGATTATAAAAAATATGGTCTAAAGTTTTATACCAAGACAATCATTACAGAAGTTAAAGGTATAAAGATTCCAAAGATGTTAGGTGTAATAGAAGGTCCGGTTAATAAAATGATTAAAGCATATCCGGATGAGTTTAGTTTTATGAGACATCAAACAATGCGAGATCAAAGACCTAGTAAAGAAGGTACAAATGCGATCAGCAAAAAGTCTCAAAGCTAAAGGCAAGTATCTACAAAATGTTGTCTTACAAAAGATAATAGATTTATTTCCCTACTTGAAGAAGAAGGATATTAGATCAGCCAGAGATAGTGAACCTGGATCTGATATTAAGTTATTGAGTCTAACAGCTAGAAAATTATTTCCTTATGATGTTGAGTGTAAGAACAGAGAGGAATATAAGACGATCTACAAACATTTTAAACAATGCCAAAACCACGGCAAATTAGAACCTTTGCTTGTTATCAAGATGAACAGAGAGACGCCTTTGGCTATAATAGACATAGATCATTTATTTAGTTTATTGGAGAAATCAGATTAATGGACTCAAAGAGCATATTCCGGAAGTACAATAAGGAGTGGAACAAGATCCAAAGAGAGAAGAAACGACAAGACAAAGCATTTAAACGCCTAAATGCAATAATGGAACGAGCGTCTAGACCTAGAGATTATTCCGGACGGAAAATAAAGGTTAATGCCTTTGGCGAGGAGTGTGTGAGAGTTGGTAATAAGTGGGTATTAAGATCAGAAGCACCTAATACATACTTTCCAGATCCAAAAGATATGGTTGAACCTTACTTATGTGATTGCAAACATTGTAAAGCGAAACGAATTAGACCTTTTCAAATGTACTAATGCCTAATCTCCTACCCTGTTTCCTATTGTTATCCTGAACCCCTAAATATCCAGGACGGACAAAGAACTTTCATATCAGCTTATTCAGGTTAGTCAGTCTAGGCGAAGCCCTATATACAACAATAATTAAAAACAATTCAGTCTAGGCAAGAAAATTATACTTGTGTACCTTGTGTACGATACTTAACTTAATAAAAACGGCGTCTTTGCTGTTTCATAAAGTTTTAGGCGAGTCTCAATCCGGGCATTTAGCAAGAAATACCATAGTGGTATCAGAATATTTGCCTAGCCTGATCCGTGGTCGAATAGTCAAAATCCTATGGGAATTTGTCAGAGTTTCTTGTCGCCTGATTATTCAGTCCAGGCACCACAGCTATATGAAAATGTAGGAGTACAAAAAAATTGCCTTACCAAGATTATAAACTATATATCAATCAACGCCTGGAGGAAGTTGTTCCTGTTTGCCAAAATAGAATTTAATCTTCCAGGCTACAAAATTATGAGAACACCAAACAACATAGAAAAACCAATTCCTGGCAGAGGAGATAATGAAGCTACTAAAGAGATCTTATTAGCAGTCGATAAAGAGAAGTTAGAGTTTGACGCTATGAACGATATCCTTGATACGCTTATGGAAGAATTTAAAAAAGAAGCTAAACCTGATACATCCTTCCTAGACTGGTTAAAATCCAAAGATAAAGATTACTTTCAAAGACTCAAATACGACGCCGGAGGTCCTGTAAAACCAAAGGTCAAAGAAGATATTCCTATCAAAGATATAGACCTGGATAGCCAATTAAATAAACTTGGCGAAACCTTTCTCCGTATGAATAAAGCTGAAAGAGAAGTTGTTAAAGATCTATTGCGAAGATCCGGTTTGTTTAACAAGTAGGCTCAAACAATCCTTACAGATATTTCCTGATCTTATCTTCTCCAGGCAAAAGTCCTTCCTGGCTATCTTCTTGTGTTTCTCACAATAGATACAATAATCAATAAAGCACTCATCAATGGGCTTAATTCTTGTTTCCGTTTGATATAAATTTTTCAAAAAATTTTTGTCCTTTCTGTTTCAATCAATAACAAAAAAAACCTAAAAAAGATTCTAAAATGTTTCAGAAAGTGAAATCAATCTGGACCCCTATAAATGTCTAGATCAAACACTAAAGGTCTATCTGTAAGATACATCTAATAATATATGGTCATTACGACTCCATAGAAGCGTCTATTTTGAGTTTTAAATGAGCCTCCTTTGGAGGAACCGGACGAACGAACGGCAACAGCCGTGAGTGAGTCCATAATTAGAACATTACATCCAACATACAAAGAGTCTAAAACGGCGTAAAACGATCAGTTGTGTGTATTAAAATCCTATTGTTTTAATCTAGATAAAACTAATAAAAATAAGAATAATAATGTCAAAACTTGAGACAAACTTGAGACAAGCAATAAAAAAATTTTTTTTTAATGTGTCTTTTAAGTTGAAAAGATTCAATAAGCCTTGTATTTACTTGCTCACGGAGAGATGGCTGAGTGGTTGAAAGCACCGGTCTTGAAAACCGGCAAAGGGGCAACTCTTTCCTGGGTTCGAATCCCAGTCTCTCCGCCATCATTTTTGTGCATAGTTAAAATTTTTATATAAGAAATTGATATTATTATTTTCAAATTCAAAATCGGTTTTAAAACCATTGTAAAAATTATACAAATTAGTGTCATCTATATTCAGTAGTTTTTCTAAATCAAGAAGATCATTCTCATTTAAATTATTTATATATTTTTTTGTAAATGCACCTAAAAGATTATCCATTTCTTTTGTGCCTCTATAATTAGATCGGTAAATAATTTTTTTTTTTAATTCATCTATATTGATCATAATAATTAGAATATATTAGTAGTTAATGAATAATAAAACAAATTATGAATATTTATTGTCAGATTTAAGTTCTTTAAAAGGTGTAGGAACTAAAACAAAAAATTTATTAAAGAAGAAAAATATTAATAATTTATTTGATTTACTATGGAAACTTCCAAAATCTTATACAGATAGAAGCTTGTCATCAAAAATAAAAGATTTAAAAATTGGTAAAATACAAACAGTAACTATAATTCCTCAAAAGTATAACTTCCCGCGGATAAGGAAATTACCAAATAGAGTTTTGTGTAGTGATGAAACTGGTGAAATAGATTTTATTTTTTTTAATAGTTATGAAGGATACATAAAAAAAATACTTCCATTAGGAAAAGAAATTACTGTTAGTGGTAAAATAGGTCATTTTAGGAATAAATACCAAATTACAAATCCAAAATATGTTTCTGAGGATTCTTATTTAATCAAGCAAACTCATAATAAATACTCATTAACTGAGGGTATTTCTGAAAAAATATATAATAAAATCTTAAATCAAATAATCAATAATTTACCAGTTTTTAATGAATGGCACTCTAAAAGTATTTTATCTAAATTTAAAAATATAAGTTGGAATAGCTCAATTAAAGAACTGCACAAACCTGAAAATATTGGAAATTATAAATCAAATTTCTATCAAAGACTTGCTTTTGATGAAATATTTTCAACATTTCTTGTTAATTCTGAAATAAGAAAAAAAATTAGAAAAATAAAAAAAAAAAATAAAATTATTAATTTAAATAAACAAAATTCTATAATTGATAAATTGGATTTTTCTCTTACCGATGATCAACAAAAATCACTTAACGAAATAAACAAAGACTTAAGTTCACCAACTAAAATGTTTAGACTTTTGCAAGGAGACGTTGGTAGTGGAAAAACAATAGTGTCTCTTTTAGCAGCAATAAATAGTATAAATTCTGGTTTCCAGGTTGCTTTTATGGCTCCTACAGAAATTCTTGCAAGACAACATTTTAATCTGGCAAAAAAATTATTTCCTAAAAATATAAATATAGCTCTAATTTCTGGAAAATCAGAATACAAGGTAAAAAAAGAAATACTTCAAAGATTAGAAAATAATAAAATTGATATTATTTTTGGTACACACGCTATTTTTCAAAAAAAAGTAATTTTCAAAAAATTAGGATTAATAATTATAGATGAACAACATAAGTTTGGAGTGAATCAAAGAAAAAAATTGTCAGACAAAGGTGGATCAAATTGTGATGTATTATTAATGACAGCAACACCTATACCCAGAACTCTAACAATGACAATTTATGGTGATATGGATATTTCAATAATTAGAGAAAAACCTAAAAATAGAAAACCAATTAAAACATATAGTAAATTAGAGATTAAAATTGAAGATGTTTTAAAATTTATAAAAAAAGAAATTAACTTAGGAAATCAAATTTTTTGGGTTTGTCCATTAATTGAAGAATCTAAAAAATTGGATCACTCATCAGCTGTAAAAAAATATAAATTTTTAGAAAGCAAGTTTCCAAATCAAGTTTGTTTGCTTCATGGAAAAACTGATGTAGATGAAAAAAATGAAATACTAAACAATTTTTTAAATAATAAATTTAAGATTTTGGTTTCTACAACGATTATTGAGGTTGGGATAGATTTTCCAAATGCAAATACGATTGTAATTGAAAATGCTAATAAATTTGGTTTATCTCAACTTCATCAATTAAGGGGTAGAGTTGGCCGTGGAGATAAAGACTCTACATGCATATTAATGTTTAAATCAAATCTAAGCGAAAATGCAAAAAAAAGAATAAAAATTTTAAAAGACACTAATGATGGTTTCTTAATATCTGAAGAAGATATGAAATTACGAGGTTTTGGGGATATTTTGGGGTTTAAACAAAGTGGTGTAAAAAATTTTAAGTTAGCAGATCCAATTCAGAATAGTGATCTTTTCTTATTAGCTGAAAAGGAAATGAGAAGAATAGAAAAATCAAATGAAGATATAAGTAAATTCAAACCTTTGATAAAATTGTACGATAGAGCTGATATAATTAATGATATTGCCTAAGATTTTTTAGTTGAAGTGCCTGCTGATACTATGAATTTAGAAGCCTCTTCGAAAGACATGTTTAAATATATAACATCCTCAACTGGGAACATTAATAAAAAACCACTGGTTGGATTTGGTGTTGTTGGAACAAAAACATTAATTAAATTTTTTCCTGTTTTTTCTGCCATCTCTCCTTTATTTTCTTTTGTTGCAAATCCCACTGCCCAAACTCCTTTTCTGGGATATTCAATTAAAACAACACTCTTTTTACCATCATCTTTTTTTGAAAAAGTTTCAGTCATTTGAACAATTGCTGAATAAACAGTTCTTAAAAAAGGAATTCTTTTAAATAAATCGTCAATTAATTTTAGAATTCTTCTTCCTAAAAATGATAAAGACAGGCCACCAACAATAGTAATAAGAAAAATTGAAATTACAATTTCAGCGCCAGGAATATTGAAAGGTAAATAACTATTTGGATTAATATTTTTTGGAATTAGATTTGAAGATATTCCTATTAAAATTTTAGTTAAATATAGGGTGAAACCTATTGGTATTAAAACAACAACACCAGTAATAAAATAGTTTCTAAGAGTTAAAGATAAAGATTTTTTTGTACTTTTTTTTGCCATAAAATTAACTGTAACTTGCGTAAATTACAAACAATATTGAAATAATAAATAATACTATTAATATTTTATTATTAAGATTCATGTTAAACTAGTATTATCAAATTTTATAGTTATGAATAGAAGAAAATTCTTATCTTATATGAGTTGTGGATGTGGAAGTTTATTACTATCTTCTTGTACCACTGCACCTATAACTGACAGAAAACAATTAAAAATTGTTTCTGAGGCAAAACTAAATGCTCAGGCAGCTGCAATTTATGAAAAAATAAAAGAAAAAGAAAAAATGAGTGATGACACAAAAACCCTAAATGAAATCAAAGAAATTGGAAAAAAAATGGAAAACTCAATTTCGGAATATTTTTATAGAGCTGGGTTAGAAGACCCTACTCTAAATTTTGAATGGGAATATATATTAATTGATAGAAAAAAAGTGAGAAACGCGTGGTGCATGCCTGGAGGCAAGATAGCGGTTTATACAGGTATACTAGAGGCAACTAAAAATACTGATGGATTAGCTGCTGTGATGGGACATGAAATAGCTCACGCCGTTGCAAAACATTCTGTTGAAAGAGCAAGCAGAGCAACTCTTGTTAATACAAGCGCTCAATTAATTGACATTTTTAGTGGTGGAAAACTATCTCAAGTAAATAGAACTACAGGGATGAATACTGTGGGTTTAATAACTCAAATAGGCTTATTAAATCCTTTTAACAGACAACAAGAAAGTGAAGCAGATTATTTAGGAATGATTTTTTCATCTCTATCAGGATATGACATTCGTGAAACAGTTAAGATTTGGGAAAGAATGAGAGAACTTAATAAGGGTAAGGAACCACCGGAATTCATGAGTACTCATCCTTCATCAAATAATAGAATAAAAGATTTAAATGAAAAAATGAATGGAGTTATTTTAGATTATCCTCCATTAGATATTAGCTAATTCAATTAATGGTGAGCCCTGATGGACTCGAACCATCGACCCATTCCTTAAAAGGGAATTGCTCTACCAACTGAGCTAAGGGCCCCCAAATTATTCAAATTGAATATTTGTTATATACAGAATTATTCTATTTTTTCAAATGTCAATTTGAACCAAAAAAACTATAGCTGTTACAACTTATCAATGTATTTATCATGAAATTGATCGAAAGTGCCTTCATTAATATTATTTCTAATTGAAGCCATTAATTCTTGATAAAAATTAATATTATGAAGACTAAGCAGCATAGATGCTAAAATTTCATTTGTATTAAATAAGTGATTTAAATAGTTTTTTGAATACCTATTCAAATTTAAATTGTCACAATCAGGGTCTAGGGGCGTATTATCAGTTTGATATTTATTATTTTTGATATTGATTCTCCCTTGCCAAGTAAAAGCCAAACCTGTTCTTCCAGATCTTGTTGGTAGAACACAATCAAACATATCGACACCTCTTTTTACTGCGCCCAATATATCAGATGGCGTTCCAACACCCATCAAATAATGAGGTTTTTCAGTTGGTAAAAATTCTTTAATATCATCTAAGGTTGAAAACATTTCTTTCTGAGTCTCACCAACTGCTAAACCACCAATCGCATATCCATCAAAACCAATTTTCATAAGTTCTCTTAACGATATGAGCCTCAGATCTTTGAACAAACCACCCTGAACAATACCAAATAAAGCTTTATGAGGATTGTTGCCAAATGCTTTTTTTGATCTTTCAGCCCAATAGAGAGAAAGATCCATGGATTTTTTTATTAGTTGATAATCATCTGTTTTTTTTGGACATTCATCCATAATCATTACGATATCAGAATTTAAACCTAATTGTATTCTAATGCTTTCTTCTGGGCTTAAATAAAATTTTTTTCCATCAACATGAGAATTAAATATAGCGCCCTTCTCTCTATCAATTTTATTTAATTTTGACAAAGACATAACTTGAAATCCACCAGAATCAGTTAAAATAGGTAAATCACAATTCATAAATTCATGGAGACCACCAGCAGATTTAATTCTTTCAACACCTGGGCGTATCATTAAATGATATGTGTTTGAAAGTATTATTTCTGATCCAGTTTTTTTTATATCATCTATCGTACAAGCTTTTACAGTAGCTTGAGTTCCAACAGGCATAAACGCTGGAGTTTGTATATTTCCACGATGTGTCTCAATTAAACCACATCTAGCAAATTTATCTTTTTTTAAAACGTTAAAGGCAAATTTTTTTAATGCCATTAAAAAATTTATTGGGATTTGAAACTAATAATCTTATCAGGATCAGTTACAGCTCCGTTATTGTTTTGATCACCTCTTTTTATTTTATCTACAAATTCCATACCCTCAATCACTTTTCCAAAGACTGTATATTGTCGATCCAAAAATGGAGCTGGTTGAAAACAAATAAAAAATTGACTATTTGCACTATTTGGGTCTTGAGATCTAGCCATTGATAAAGTTCCTCTATCATGTGGCAAACTATTGAATTCTTGCTCTAAATCAGGAAAATCTGATCCACCCATACCAGCTCTTCTAAGATCAAAATCTTTTGATTCTGAATTTCCAAATTTTACATCACCTGTTTGAGCCATAAATCCATCAATAACTCTGTGAAAAACAACGTTATCATATTTACCACTATTTGCTAATTCCTTAATTCTTTTAACATGATTTGGCGCAACATCCTCAAACAATTCAATTTTAACGTCACCATCTTTTAATTTTAACATCATTATATTCTCCTTAGCTATTGATTGATTTGTAATAAAAAAAAACAAAATAAGTATTTTAATAAAAATTTTATTCATATTTCTCTTTTAAAGATTTGATCGTACTTTTGGTGGTAAATTTTTTAATATCACCTTTTAATTTAACAATCTCTTTTACAAATTTAGATGAAATAATTTGATTTTCTATATCAGACATTAAAAAAATTGTTTCAATATTTTGATTCAATTTTCTATTCATACCGGCCAATTGAAATTCATATTCAAAATCAGATACAGCTCTCAATCCTCTTAAAATAATGTTTGATTTGTATTTTTTACATAAATCAGTGGTTAAAGAGCCAAATGATACTACTTTTATTTTTTTCCTATTTAACTTTAGATCTTTAAATAAAGCTTTATTAACTATTTCTATTCTTTCATCAGAGCTGAATAAATAATTTTTATTACTTTCATCAGAAACTCCTACAACTACTTTATCGAATAGTTTTAATGATTTTTTTATTACATCTATATGTCCGAATGTGATTGGATCAAATGTTCCAGGATAAATTGCAATTTTACTCATTAA
Organism: uncultured Pelagibacteraceae bacterium; assembly: GCA_902588895.1. GTDB lineage: Bacteria > Pseudomonadota > Alphaproteobacteria > Pelagibacterales > Pelagibacteraceae > Pelagibacter. Next base: position 87,216 of record CACIRC010000002.1, on the reverse strand, counting down.
ATTAAATTATCATCAATTTTAATAGCTGAAACAACTTTTTCATCTCCAGATAACTTAATTATTCTAACACCTTGGGTATTTCTGCCTGCAGTTCTAATTTCTTTAACAGCAACTCTTATAACCCTACCTTTGTTCGTAGAAATTAAAATTTCATCGCCTTCAAAAACAGGGAAGGATGAAGTAATATTTCCATTTCTTGGTGAATTTACTATTCCTATAATGCCTTTTCCACCTCTGTTAGTAACTCTGTAATCTGCATGTGAGGTCTTTTTACCATAACCATTCTCACTTATTGATAAAACAAATTTCTCTCGTGCTTTTAATTCAGATTTTTCATCTTTTGATTTTTTTCCGTTTTTATTAATTTTATCGTTATCAATAACTGATAAAGATACTATTTGATCATTTGATGCTAATTCTATTCCTTTAATTCCTTTAGAAGATCTGCCTTTAAAAACTCTTAGTTTTTTAGCTTCAAATCTAATACATTTTCCAAATTTAGTGCTTAAAATTACATCTTGATCATCTTTACAAATTTTAACACCTACAATTTTATCATTGTTATCCAATTTCATTGCAATTTTTCCAGATGCGTTGATTGATGAAAAATCTTCTAAACTATTTTTTCTTACTTTTCCTTGAGCAGTAGCAAATATAATTTGATAATTTTTCAAGTCTGTTTCATCTTCAGGCATTGGCATAATTGAGCTTATTGCTTGGTGACTCTTTAAGGGTAAAATATTAAATAAAGACTTACCTTTAGACGATGATGAGCCCTCTGGAATTTTCCATGCTTTAATCTTGTAAACTAAACCCTCAGTAGAAAAGAAGAGAACTGAAGTATGAGTATTTACAGATAATGTTTGAACAACTGAGTCTTGATCTCTAGTTGTTATGCCTGATTTTCCCTTACCACCTCTTTTTTGTTTTTTTACTCCATCTAAGGAACCTCTTTTTATATATCCTTGTAGTGTAACAGTAATTATTACTGATTGTTTTTGGATAGTTTCCTCAATATCGTAATTTAAAACAGCATCTATAATTTTAGTTCTTCTAGGAATAGCAAATTTCTCTTTAATATTTTTTAATTCCTCACTGATTACTTTTAAAAGTTCTTTTTTTGAAGAAATAATCTTTTTATATTTAGTGATTAATTCAGCTAATTTTTTAATTTCGATCTCGATTTCATTTATTCCTAATGCAGTTAATTTTTGAAGTCTTAATTCTAAAATAGCTACAACTTGTGGCTCAGATAAAGAATAATTGTTTTTACCCTTTTTTCCCTCTACTAAAGAAATTAATTTTTGTGATTTATTTATTTTCCATTTAGTTTTTAGAATTGATATTTTTGCATCATCAGGTGTTTTGGATGATCGAATAATTTTTATTATTTTATCTAGATTTTCAACTGACACTGATAATCCGATTAATATATGTGCTCGTTCCTCAGCTTTTTGAAGATCAAATTTAGTTTTCTTAATAACTACATCTTCTCTAAAAGTTAAAAAATTAGATAAAAAATCTTTTAAAGTACAAGTTTGAGGTTTTCCCTCAACAATAGCTAAAGTATTAAAGCCAAACGAACTTTCTATTTGAGTGTTTTTATATAATTGTCTCTTTATAGTTTCTGGTTCTACACCGTTTCTTAAATCTATTGCTACTCTAATACCTTCTCTGTTTGATTCGTCACGAATATCTCTTATACCTTCTATCTTTTTTTCTCTTACTAACTGAGCAATCCTTTCGTTTAAAACAGATTTGTTAACTTGATACGGTATTGAAGTTATTACCAGTCTTTCACGACCATTTTTTTGTTGTTCAATTGAGATTTCACCCCTTATCTTAAAGGACCCTCTACCGTTGTTATATCCTTGTTTAATTATATCTTTACCTATAATTACACCGCCAGTTGGAAAATCTGGACCAGGTATATGTTTCATTAACTCTCTAATTTTAATATCTTTATTATCTATTAAGGCCAAAGTACCATCAATAATTTCACCTAAATTGTGAGGAGGTATACTTGTTGCCATTCCAACAGCGATACCACCGGCTCCATTTACTAATAAATTTGGATACTGTGCTGGTAAAACACTAGGTTCTTTCTCAGTTTCATCGTAATTGCTTTTGAAAGTAATTGTATTTTTTTCAATATCATCAATCAGAAATTGAGAAACTTTCGACAAACGTGTTTCGGTATATCTCATTGCTGCAGCAGGATCGCCATCTATTGAACCAAAATTTCCTTGGCCTTGAATTAACGGTAAACTCATGGAGAAATCTTGCACCATTCTAACTAAAGCATCATAAACAGATTGATCACCATGCGGGTGATATTTACCAATAACGTCTCCAACTATTCTTGCAGATTTTCTAAATTGTTTAGACCAATCGTATCCACCTTTGTACATTGCATATAAAATTCTTCTATGAACTGGTTTTAATCCATCTCTTACATCAGGAAGAGCACGACTTACAATTACGCTCATTGCATAAGAAAGATATGATGAACTCATCTCATCATGCATTGAGATTAATTTTATATTTTTATCTTTAAACTCTTCAGTATTTTTCATAGAAATTAAAATGGAATTTCATCATCCATATCTGACACTTGTGAAGAATCCTCAACGTTATTTTGTTGAGTTGTGTCATTTTGAATTCCACCACCAGAGTTACCTCCACCCAACATTGTAAGTGAAGAATTGTATCCTTGTATAACTATTTCAGTGGAGTATTTATCTTGCCCTGATTGTTCATCTTTCCATTTTCTTGTTGTTAGTTGTCCTTCGACATAAACTTGAGCACCTTTTTTTAAATATTGTTGAACGACATTTACTAAACCTTCATTAAATACAACTACACGGTGCCACTCGGTTTTTTCTTTTCTTTCACCTGTGTTTTTATCTTTCCAGGATTGACTCGTTGCAAGGCTTAATCTAGCAACACTTTTGCCATTAACCATTTGCTTAATTTCAGGATCTGCGCCCAAACGACCAATTAATAATACTTTATTTAAACTTCCAGCCATAATATTTAATATTTGTTAAATTAGTTAATTAGAATTATATCACAATTCTTCTGAATATTAATTTTATTAATTTAAAGCAACTAAAATTATGATGAAAAAGATAGTTATTAAGGGCGCTAAAGAACATAATTTGAAGAATGTTACTGTAGAGATTCCAAAAGACAAATTTGTGGTCATAACGGGTCTATCAGGATCGGGAAAATCATCATTGGCTTTCGATACTATCTATGCAGAAGGTCAAAGACGTTATGTGGAAAGTTTGTCTGCTTATGCACGTCAATTTTTAGATAAAATGAAAAAACCAAATGTTGATTTAATTGAAGGGTTAAGTCCAGCTATTGCAATAGAGCAAAAAAATACCTCAAAAAACCCAAGATCAACTGTTGCAACTGTAACTGAAATTTATGATTACATGAGAGTGTTATACGCTAGAGCAGGTATCCCCTACTCACCATTTACAGGTAAACCAATAACTTCTCAAACAATTACACAAATAGTAGATTTAGTTAAAAAATTACCAAAAAAATCAACAATATATATTTACGCTCCAGTAGTAAGAGGTCGTAAAGGTGAATATAAAAAAGATATTTTAAGCTACAAGAGAAGAGGGTTTAGAAAAATTAAAATTGATAATGTTCTATATGATATAGAAAAATCACCTAATCTAGATAAAAAACTTAAACATGATATTTCAGTCTTAGTAGATAGAATAGTTTTAAATTCAAAACTTGGCAACAGATTAGCTGAAAGCATTGAAACGGCGGTAAATTTAGCTAACGGTTTAGTTTTTGTAGAATATGAAGATGAAACACTTCCTCAAAAATTTAGAAAAATTGAAAAATTAATTTACTCTACAAAGTTTGCATGCCCTGAGAGTGGTTTTACAATTGAGGAAATTGAGCCAAGACTTTTTTCATTTAACAGTCCCTATGGAGCTTGTGAAGAGTGTGAAGGAATTGGTATGAAGTTAAATGTTGATCCAAATTTAGTTGTTCCTGATGAAAGAAAAAGCTTAGCAGATGGAGCAATAGAACCTTGGTCAAAATCAACCACATTATATTATGCTCAAACTTTAGCATCTTTAGCTAAACATTATGGTTTTTCTTTAGATGAAAAATGGAAAAAATTACCTAAAAAAATAAAAGATATTATTCTTTATGGTTCAGACGAAGATGAAATTAAATTTAATTATGACGATGGATACGAGAAATATTCTTATAAAAAAACCTTTGAAGGTGTAATTAATAATCTTGAACGAAGATTTTTAGAGTCTGATAGCGAATGGAAAAGAGAAGCAATAGCTGAATATCAATCTGACACTGCCTGTGAAGCCTGTAATGGTGATAGATTAAAAGAAGAAGCATTATGTGTAAAAATAAATGATCTTAATATTAGTGAAGTAACAAAAAAATCTATTTTAGATGCAGCAGAATGGTTTAAAAATTTAGAAAATAACCTTGATAAAAGACAATTTAAAATAGCTGAACATGTTCTAAAAGAAATCAATGAAAGATTAAATTTTCTTTTAAATGTTGGTCTAGATTATTTAACATTGTCTAGAGAGTCTGGAACTTTGTCAGGTGGTGAAGCTCAAAGAATAAGGTTGGCTTCACAGATTGGATCTGGATTAACTGGTGTTTTATATGTTTTGGATGAACCTTCAATCGGATTACACCAAAAAGATAACGTTAAACTGATTAATGCACTAAAAAGATTACGAGATCTAGGTAACACTGTTATTGTTGTAGAGCATGACACTGAGACAATGGAAAATGCAGATCATATTATTGATCTAGGACCTGAAGCTGGAAGTAATGGCGGCGAGATAACAGCTCAAGGATCATATGATGAGATTAAAAAAGATAAAAATAGTATTACAGGTCAATATCTTGCAAATAAAAAAACAATTGAAATTCCAAAATCACGACGTTTAGCTAAAAATGGAAGATTTGTAGAAATCAATGGTGCAAGTGGAAATAATTTAAATAATGTAAATCTTAAAATTCCAACTGGAACATTCACCTGTGTTACTGGTGTTTCTGGAAGTGGAAAATCTACCTTAATATTACAAACATTGTTTCATGCTTTAAATTTAACTTTAAATAATAAAGCAAGAAAAGCACCTAAATCATTTAAAGGTTATAAGGGCGTAGAATTAATTGATAAAATAATTGATATTGACCAATCTCCTATTGGAAGAACCCCTAGATCAAATCCAGCAACATATACAGGGGCCTTTGGACCCATTAGAGATTGGTTTACAAGCCTGCCAGAGTCCAAAACAAGAGGGTATAAACCAGGAAGATTTTCTTTCAATGTTAAAGGAGGTAGATGTGAGGCATGTGAGGGTGATGGTGTAATTACATATGAAATGCATTTTTTACCTGATGTTTATATACAGTGTGATGAATGTAAGGGTACTAGGTACAATAGAGAAACTTTAGAAATTAAATTTAAAGGTAAAAGTATTGCTGATGTTTTAGATATGTCTGTTGATGAGGGGTGTGAGTATTTTGAAAATATATCTAATATAAAAACAAAATTGTTAACTCTTAAAAAAGTTGGATTGGGATATATAAAAATTGGTCAACAAGCAACTACACTATCAGGAGGTGAGGCGCAACGAATTAAGCTTGCGAAAGAACTTTCAAAAAGATCAACAGGAAGAACTATGTATATTTTAGATGAACCAACAACAGGTTTGCATCAACATGATATTAAAAAACTTTTAGAAATACTTCATACATTTGTAAAACTTGGGAACACAGTAGTTGTCATTGAACATAATTTAGATGTAATTAAAACAGCAGATTACATTGTGGATATGGGTCCTGAGGGTGGTGTAAAAGGTGGAAATATTGTCGCCGAAGGAAAACCTGAAGAAGTATGCAAAGTTAAGGATAGTTATACCGGTCAATTTTTAAAACCTCTATTAGCTTAGATTTAACAACTTAAAAATATCAAAAAATTAGTGTATAGTTATACAGAATCATGAGTAATTTATTGTCATCATTATCAAAAACAATTCACACATCACTTGCGTTAGCAATAATATTGTTTTTAGGATTATTTTATTTAAACGATGGGATAGCTATTGATACATTATTCTGGAGCTGGTTGTTTAGATATATACATGTGATTGTTGCAATTATGTGGATTGGATTATTGTGGTATTTCAATTTTGTTCAAATTCCAAACATGGGAAAAATTCCAGATGAACAAAAACCAGCCATTGGCAAAGTAATTGCCCCTGCAGCATTATTTTATTTTAGATGGGCTGCAGCGTTAACTGTCCTTTCAGGTTTAATTCTTGCTTATCTTAATGGATATCTTCATGATGCAATGACTTTAAGTCTTGGTTCAGGTGTAGCTAAGCACACTGCAATTGGGATTGGAATGTGGCTAGGAATTATAATGGCATTTAATGTATGGTTTGTAATTTGGCCAAATCAAAAAAGAGCTTTAGGAATAGTTGAGAGTGATCCAGAAATTAAAGCTAAATCAGCTAAAACTGCAATGCTATTCTCAAGAACAAATACTTTGTTATCATTACCAATGTTACTTACAATGGTAATAGCTCAGAATTTATATTAAATTATTTTTTATCCTCTTCTTCTCTAAGAACAGTTTTTTGTGAAACTCTTAGTCTAACCAAAACAGTATTAGCTATATAAATTGAGGAATAAGTTCCAAAAACAACACCGAGTATCATTGCAAGTGAAAATCCTTTTAATATTTCTCCACCAAAAAAATAGATCGCTAATAAAGCAAGTAAAGTAGTTGCAGATGTTATAATAGTTCTTGATAACGTTTCATTGATTGAAATATTAGTTAATTCAAAAATTTTTATATCTGAATATTTTCTTAAATTTTCACGCACACGGTCAAAAATAACTACTGTATCATTCATTGAATATCCAACTATTGTTAACACCGCTGCTATAATTGATAAATTAATTTCTAAACTAAATAGAGAAAAAACTCCTAGAGTTACAATTACGTCATGGAACAAAGCTAAAATTGCACCTAGACTAAACTGCCATTCAAATCTAATCCAAATGTAAATCAACATTAATGCTAAAGACAAAGATATTGCTATTACCCCTGATTTTAATAATTCGGCACTAACTTTTGGACCAACATTTTCAACTCTTCTAAAATCATAATTGTTTCCAAAAGATTTATCTAAATTAGCTTTAATTTCCTCAATAATGTTCTTTTTGTTGTCTTTATTTTCAAATTTTACTAAAAAATCAGTATCATTACCAAATTTCTTAACTGAAACATCTCCTAAGTCCATTTGATTAAATCTATCTCTTAATGAACTAACATTTATTTTTGAATCTGAAGCTCTTAATTCAATTAATGTACCACCTTTAAAGTCTATACCGAAATTAAGCCCTTTAAATATTAACAGTAATAATGAAACAAGAATTAAAACTGATGAAAGTAAATTAAAGTGGTTATAATATTTATTAAAAGCAATCATTAGATTAATTTTTCCTTATCTTTATTTCTTGATACATAAATACTAGTGAACAATCTTGCTATGAAATAGACTGAAAATAGTGTTGTAAATATTCCAACTCCTAAGGTTACAGCAAAACCTTTAACTGGACCTGAACCCATAAAAAATAAAATAATTGCAGCTAATAATGTAGTAATATTGGCATCTAAAATTGCTGTTCTTGATTTGGTATAACCACCATCAAAAGCTAAAATGTTATTAGTCTCATCTTTTAGTTCCTCTTTAATTCTCTCAAAAATTAAAACATTTGCATCAACTGCCATACCTACAGTTAGGATAATCCCTGCAATACCAGGTAATGTTAAAGTAGCTTCAAATAAAGTTAAAACACCCAAAAGAATAAACAAATTAACTATTAGTGTTACATTGGTAATTAATCCAAAAATTTTATATTTTACGAACATAAAAATTATTACCAACATAAAACCTATTGCTAAAGCAATCATTCCTGCATTAATTGAGTCTTGTCCAAGATCTGGTCCCACTGTTCTTTCTTCAATTATTTCTAAAGGTGCTGGTAATGCTCCTGATCTTAACAATAAAGCTAGATCGGTTGCTGTTTGAAAAGTAAAGCCACCACTTATCTGACCAGATCCACTGGCAATGGTATCTCTAACTACAGGCGCACTAATAATTTTACCATCTAAAACAATTGCTAATTGCTTTCCAATACCAGTTGAAGTTGCCTTACCAAACCTTTTTGCACCTACTCTATCTAGAGTAAATGAAACAATTGTTTGGTTAGCTTGTGTGTCCATTTTTGGTTGAGCATCAAGTAAATTTTCACCACTTATTATAATTCTTTTACTAACTGTGGCTTCTTCTAGACCATTTTCGAATTTTAACTTTTCAACTCCAAAACGGTCATTGTCGTCATTTGTTACAAATCGAAAAGTAAGGTTTGCAGTTTTACCAAGTAATGATTTTATTCTCATTGGATCATCTAATCCAGGAAGCTCTACTAAAATTCGGTTGTTTCCTCTTTTAAGTATGTTTGGCTCATTAGTTCCAACCTCATCTACTCTCCTTCTAACTATTTCTATAGCTTGATCTTGAGAAGAAGTTTTAAGTTTAATTAAACCTTGTCTTGAAAAATTAACTTTAAAATTTAAACCTGTATCTTCAATTTCTAACTGATGTGATTTAAATCTTGGGTAATAAGGGTTAAGGTCACTATTTTCGTCTTGGAAAACATCTAAAACAGATTGCTTATCATTATCTGTTACATTAAAAAAAATATTTTGATTATCTATTTTTATATTGTTGATTTTAATATTTTTTTCTTTGAAGTAATTTCTAATTGTTGTTGTTAGGTTTTGTAATTTTTGTTCAATTACAGGTTCATTATCAATTTCGAGTAATAGATATGATCCACCCTGAAGGTCTAATCCTAGATTAATTTTTTTATCAAAAAAATTATCATCAAATTTAAAAAGATTTGATGAAGCAATTAAAATAAATAAAACTGAAAAAAGAGTTATAAATAAAATTCTTAACTTAGAGAAATAAAGCACTTAACTAAAAATAATTATTTTTTAACTTCTTGTGTATTTGTATTAACAAGACTTTGAATACCAGTTGATTTAACTATCTCAACTTTTACATTGTCAGCAATTTCTACTTCAACTTTATCATTGTCTATAAGTCTCTCTACAGTACCTGTAATTCCGCCAGAAGTAACAACCTTGTCACCTCTCTTAAGACTTTCAACCATTGCTTTGTGTTCTTTAACTTTTTTTTGCTGTGGTCTGATTAAGAAAAAATAAAAAATAACAAATATTAAAATTAACGGTATAAATTGTCCTATTCCTGAGCCTTCCATAAATCTCCTTATAAATTATGTGAATACTTATACTATCTATGTAATTAAAACAACTTTATTTAGCTGAAATCAATTCCAAATTATTCATATACGGTCGCAGCACCTTAGGAACAATAATCGAACCATCTTTTTGTTGATAGTTTTCTAGCACAGCAATTAAAGTTCTGCCCACAGCTAAACCGCTACCATTTAATGTTCCAACAAAAACAGTTTCTTTATTTTGATTTTTATATCTTGATTTCATTCTTTGTGCTTGAAATGTTGAGCAAGAAGAGCATGATGATATTTCACGATATTGGTTTTCTGATGGTAACCACACTTCAATATCGTATGTTTTTTCAGCACTGAAACCCATATCACCAGAGCATAAAATTATTTTTCTATAAGGCAACTCTAACTTATCTAATATATCTGTTGCACAATTAGTCATTCGCTCTAGTTCATCAAGACAATTTTCTTTTTCAACAATACTTACCATCTCAACTTTATAAAATTGATGTTGCCTAATCATTCCTTTTGTATCTTTTCCATAACTACCAGCTTCTTTTCTAAAACACGGGGTTGAGGCAACAAATCTCATAGGTAATTCTTTTTGATCAACAATTTTATCTTTGACAATATTAGTTAATATTACTTCAGCTGTTGGAATTAAAAATTTTCTATCAGATCCTTCATCAAATTTTATCTCAAATTGATCATTTTCAAATTTTGGTAATTGACCAGTTCCATACATCGTATTTTCAGAAGCTATCAATGGGGGTGAGATTTCTTGATAGCCGTTTTGGACTATATGAGTATCTAGCATAAAGTTGGATAAAGCTCGTTCCAGTAATGCTAGGTCCTTTTTAACAAAAACAAATCTTGATCCAGTTGTTTTTGTTGCAAGATCAAAATCAAGCATTCCTAATTTCTCACCTAGCTCATAATGAGATTTGGCTTTAAAATCAAATACAGGAACTTTTCCAGCTTTTAAAACTTCCACATTATCATTTTCATCTTTACCTTTTGGAACATCTTGGTGAGGTATATTTGGTATATTTGATAAAATATTATCTAATTCAGTTTTAGTACTTTTTTGTTGCTCAGAAATCTTCTCTAATTCTATAGATAGCTCTTTAGATTTTTTAAATAAACTTTCATCTTTAGATTTTGAAATATCTTTTTTTTCTTTTTCTAAATTTTCTTTCTTTTGAATTAAATCTCTATTTAACTCATCAAGTTTTTTTAAATTATTAAAATCAATTTTAACTGAACGTTTTTCAAGATCTTTTTCAAATTTTGAAAAGTCTTTTCTGATTTCTTTTAAATTATGCATCGGTCTTTTCTAAATTTTTGTTTTCTATAAATTTTACTGAAAATATTGATAATTCATATAAAATTAATAAAGGAATGGCTAAACCTATTTGAGTAATTGGATCTGGTGGTGTTAGTAATGCAGCAGCAGCAAATATAATTACCACAACATACTTCCTTCTTTCTTTTAGAAATTGACTATCAACTACACCTATTCTTGCTAATAAACTTAAGACTATAGGTAGTTGAAAACTTATTCCAAATGCAAAAATTAACTTCATTACAAGTGATAAATATTCATTTACCTTAGCCTCTAATTGAATTGGAAGACTTGTAGACATCCCTGTACTTTCAAAAGATAAAAAAAACTTGATAGCTAGAGGCATTATCAAATAGTAGACAAGCATGCCGCCTAAAAAGAAAAGTATGGGTGTTAATACAAGATAAGGGAGTATCGCAACCTTTTCATGTTTATATAAACCCGGTGCAATAAATTTCCATATTTGCATTAGAATAAATGGACAAGTTACAAAAAAAGCGGTGAAAAAGGATACTTTAATATACGTTAAAAAAGTTTCTTGTAAGGCTGTAAAAATAAGCCTTCGATCAGATCCATCATCTTTTACAGCTTGAGCAAATGGATCAACTAAAAAACCGTAGATGTGTTCTGCAAATATATAACAAATTACAAAAAAGATTATTAGAAATACAAAACTATGTATTAATCTTTTTCTTAGTTCTGTTAGATGGCTAACAAATCCACCTTCATTTTCTTCATTGCTCATCTTTTTTAGTTTCTTTTTTTATTTCATTATCAATTTTTTCATCATCAATTTCTAAATTAGAAACTTCATTTTGAATGTTGCTTACATATCTTTTAGCTGTTCCTATCCAAGAACCAGCTTTCTTTAACATGATTGGAAAATCTTTTGGGCCAAGAACAACAATAGCAATACCAACAACAATTAATATCTCAAACCAACCAATAGTAGGCATGTGATTTAATCTTTGTTTTCTGAGTCTTTATTTTCGTCGGAAATATTTTTTGGCTCTGTATCGTCAGTAACATCTGACGCCATTCCTTTTTTAAAACTTTTAATTCCCTTAGCTACATCACCCATCAGACTAGAAATTTTACCTCGTCCAAATAATAAGACTACTAATATAACTACGATTGCAATTTGCCAAATTCCTATGCTCATAAAAAACTTATAACCTTTTTATGATTAATTTAAAAGTTACTTTTTTGTTAATCTTTCTCTTCTGTATCAAGAGTACTATTTAACATCTCATCAATATTAGAATAAATATCCTCTTTTTTTTCTTCTTGTTTTTCTTTATAGAATTTTCCTGTTCCAAAAATTGCATTATCAATGCTAGAGCTATCAATTAAACCAGCTGCACCCAATTCATCAATTGTTGGTAAATCAGATAATTTTTGGAGATTAAAATGACTTAAAAATTCGTCAGTTGTTATATATTGAATTGGTCTACCTGGTACATCTTTACGACCACCTGGTTTCACCCAATTGAGTTCCATCAATATCTCAAGTGTATTCGTTCCAAATGCAACACCTCTTATCTCCTCAATCTCTGCTCTAGTAACAGGTTGGTGATAAACGATTATAGCTAAAGTCTCCACGGCTGCTCTAGAAAGTTTTTTTTCAACCGTTCTTTCTTGTGACATAATGTTTGACAAGTTAGGAGAAGTTCTGAAGGACCACTTTTCTTTTATACAAACCAGATTAATTCCACGTTTAGAATATTCTTGTTGCAACTTTTCTAATGATTTAGAGACGCTACCTTTTTTAGTAACTTTACTTTCAATTGTATCAACATCTAATGGTTCAGCAGCAGCAAAAATAACTGCTTCAATTTCTTTTTCTAAATCAGATAACTTAGATGGAAATTTAACAATATTATCTTTTGTAATTTTTTCTTTTTTAATCATTATTTTCCTTCACATAAATATCATCAAACAACTTATCCTGTTTCATGGTTAGATTTCCCTCTTTAACCAATTCTAAAGAACCAGCAAATATTCCTGCTTTTCCAGTACGTTTATATTTTGAACTACTTTTAAAATTTTTAGGAATTAAATCATCTAATTTTTTCCAATCAATCAACTTACCAAAAAATTCTCTTATTGTTTTAATTCCATCCTCAGCAGTAAATACTGGTAATTTGGGAATGTTCATTTTTTGAAAGTCCTTGGTCATAATAATTGTTGAATATGACTTAAGAAGTTCAAATAAACTTAAATTATACTCAGTGCTATAAATAGATCTTATATTTCCCTTCATTCCTCTTGATCGAATCTCTCTTCCTAATCTTTTTCTTTTGAGCATTTGTTCTGAGAGCAATCTAATTAACTCTAATTTTTTGAGTTGTAATTTTAATTTTTCAGCGACTTCTTGAACTTTAAATTCTTCTTCTGGTGTTCCTGGAAGTAACAATTTAGATTTTAAATATGCTAACCAAGTTGCCATCAATAAATATTCAGAAGCAATTTCTAAATTTAAATTTTTTTCTTTTGTAATATAATCATGAAATTGATCCGCTAACTTTGTAATTGATATCTCTTCAAGATCTACCTTTTGAGATTTAGCTAAATCTAAAAGTACATCTAGTGGGCCATTATAATTATTTATATTAACATTAAATAATGTAGAATCAGAAATAGTCATTTTTTTATATTAGCTTAAAATTTTATAAAATAACTTTGTTTTTTTTATAATAAAATTACTAACCTTTGGTGAATTATTACCAACCACCTTCATTTCAGACAATTTGCCATTGCAATGGAGAGCTAGATTACAACCTGCGCTAAATGTTTTGATTACATTGGTTTTTAAATCATCTTTTAAACTTTTCATTGATAAATCATCTGAAATCAAAATGTTATTAAATCCTATTTTATTTCTAATTAAATTTATAATTTTTTTTGAGTGAGTAGCTGTATTAAGTTTATCAATACTTCTGTAGATTACATGTGCGGTAATTGCAAAATAACTATGTTTTTTCTTGAAAGGAAAAAAATCATTTTTTATCAAATAATTTAATTGTTTTGTAACTACAGGAGTAAATTTATGGCTATCCACCTTCGCTAATCCATGTCCTGGAATATGTTTAATCACAGTACCAATTGAATTTTGATGAAAATAATTAATACAAATATCTCCGATTTTAGAGATAATTTTTTTTTTTTTTGAAAAAGATCTATCACCAATAACATTGCTTGCTCCTTTAGCTCGAAGATCTAAAACGGGAGCGATATTTATATTTACACCAATTGATCTAAGTAAATACGAAGTCTTATCGATAAATAATTTATAAATAATATTAAATTTTTTCTTATCTTTTTTATATAAATTACCAAAATATTCAGAAGTTAAATTGTCAAATGAAATAATTTTACTTAATCGATTTACTCGACCACCTTCTTGATCAATTAGTATTGGGTATTTTTTGTCTTTAAATATCTTTTTTATTTTATTAGTTAATTTTTTAGTTTGTTCAATTGAACTAATGTTTCTTGAAAATAAAATAATACCCCACGGTCTATATTTCTTCAAAAAAATTATTTCTTTCTTTGATAATGTTAATGATTTCAAACCTACAATAAATGCTCTTCTATTCTTAATCATTCTCTAAAAGTTTCCAAAAATTAAACTTTTTTTTCTTTTTTTTGTTTGTTTGATTAACGTATTCTATTACATTTTGTGTGTCGTTTTCCAAAACAGGTAAATTTTTTGAATATAATTTAATTTTTTCATCGTTATTTTTGTAAGATCTGTATGATTTCTTCTTATTTTCATCTGAAAAGTAATATTTACCGGTAAAAAAAATAAATAAAATAATTACAACAATAAAGATTAAATACTTAATTTCTTTTAGCATTACATTTTATCTGGTGTATCAACACCAACTATATCCATTCCAGATTTTATAACATTAGATATTGCTTTTAAAAAAATTAACTTATCTGGTGAAACTGTTTTTTGATCATTAATAAATCTTTTTTCTGGGTTTTGTTTACCAAGATTCCAATATGAGTGAAATTCTGAAGCAAGATCATATAAATAAACAGGTATTCTATGTGGCTCTAATTTTGAACTAGCTGCATCAATACATTTAGGCCATTCTGAAATCCTTTTTAAAATTTTGATCTCATCATTTGAATATTCAAAACTAAAATCATCTAATTCAATATTTGAATTTAAATCTTTACCAATATGTCTAAAGACAGATGAAATTCTAGCATAACAATATTGAACATAATATAACGGATTATCTTTAGATTTTTCTTTTACAGCATCAAAATCAAAATCTAATTCCACATCACTACTTCTGTTGAGCATGATAAACCTAGTTGCATCTTTTCCAACTTCTTCAATTAAATCATCAACCGTAATGTAGTCACCTTTTCTTTTAGACATCTTAAATGGTTTGTTATCTTTAATTAATTTTACAAGCTGACTAATTTTACAAATCAATTTATCTTTTTTTCCTGATAAAGCTTCAACTGAAGATGAAATTCTTTTGATATAGCCAGCATGGTCTGCTCCAAGAATATTTATTAAATAATCAAATTTACGATCAACTTTGTTTTTATGATAAGCAACATCACTTGCAAAATAAGTCCAGGCTCCGTCAGACTTTTGTAATGCTCTATCTTTATCGTCACCAAAATCTGTAGATTTAAAAAGCAACTGTTCTCGCTCCACCCAGTTTTTACTGTCCTCTCCTGCTGGGGCTTTAATTTTTCCTTTGTATACAAATTTATTTTTTTCTAAAAATTTAATTACACTCTCTACTTCGTTGTTTAAAACGATGCTTTTTTCACTAACAAAATTATCATGGTTAATACCTAAACTCTTAAGGTTCTTTTTAATTAAAAGTAGCGCCTGTTCTATTGATAAAGCTGTTAGCTTATCGCTTATTGCATCATAATTATCAAAATTTAGATCTGAATTTTCTGAAACTATATTTTTTGCAAAATCAACAAGGTAATCACCTGGATACAAATCAGGATTATCTTGTGGAAAAGTTTCATTAAACTTTACTTCTCTAATTCTAAAATATACAGATTTTGTAAAATTAATAATTTGATTGCCATAATCATTTACATAATACTCTTTTGTAACTTTATGCTTATTAAATATTAACACATTAGATATGACATCACCTAAAATAGCTCCTCTACAGTGACCAACATGCAAAGGTCCTGTTGGGTTGGCTGATACGAATTCAACTAAGTAATTATTTTTTTTCTCTTTCTCGTTAATTCCAAATTTTTCAGCTTTATCAATAATTTCTTTAATAAAGTTTGACCAAAAAGATGGTTTAAATTTAATGTTTATGAAACCAGGTTTAGCAACAGATATATTGTCTATTTGATCATCGTTATTTTTGATTTCAGATGCAAGTTTTTCTGCCAATTCTATTGGTGAGGTTTTATTTAGTTTGGATAAAACCATTGCAACATTAGTTGAAATATCACAATCAAATTTTGGAGGCGGTATTTCCGCATTAATACCATTGAAACTTTCTGGAACGATAAGTTGATTTTTTTTACTAAGTTCAACAATAATAGATTTAATTTTATCCAAATATAATTCAAAAATATTCATTTATTATCGTTATAAAGGTTAATTGCGTATCTGTCTGTCATACCAGATATAAAATCTGAAATAGCTCTATATTTGTCTTTAGTCAATTGCTCTTTAGTAAGAAATTTTCTAGGATTTGATTTAATTATTTTAAATAATTTCTTAATTATCATTTTACCTCTTTGATTCTTATTAAGTACCGATTTATTGTCATACATTCTATGTCTTAAAAATGATCTAATTTCTTGTTCTGAATTTTCTATTTTACCTGAAAAAGAAACTATTAATTGATTTGATTTTGATACATCTTTTAATGACTTGATTTTAAATTTTTTAATATTTTTTTCTGTATTTCTTAGTAAATCTCTTATCATAATATCTATTGAGTCTCTTATGATTTGGTAAATAACAATTTTATAATTTTTTTTATTAATTTTATTTTTATATTTTTGATAAATATTTTTGAAAAAATCTAATTCAACTAATTCCTCAAGTTTAAATAGGTTTGCTTTAATTCCATCCTGTATATCATGATTATTATATGCAATATCATCTGATATAGCTGATATTTGAGCTTCTAATGATGGATAGGTATTAAAGTTAATTTTATTTTTGAAAACTTTTAAACCAATTAGTTTATTGATCATGCTTAGATCATCTACGGGTCCGTTATGTTTTAAAAGCCCTTCTAAAGTTTCAAGAGTTAAATTTAATCCAGCAAATTTAAAATATTTATTCTCTAAAAACATTACTATTCTTAATGTCTGAAGATTGTGATCAAAACCTCCATAGTTTTGCATACATTCATCTAAAGCATCCTCTCCTGCATGGCCAAATGGAGTATGACCTAAATCATGAGCAAGACTTAAGGTTTCAGCTAAATCTTCATTTAATTTTAAATATTTTGCAATTGATCTTGCTATTTGTGCAACTTCAATTGAATGAGTAATCCTTGTTCTAAAATGATCCCCTTCTGTGTTAACAAATACTTGGGTTTTATGCTTTAATCTTCTAAATGATGCGCTGTGTATTATCCGATCTCTGTCACGTTGAAAAGGAGATCTGTATTTTGAATTAGCTTCTTTATTAAGTCTGCCTTTACTTTTAAATACGCCTAACAAAGTGTCTTTTTTCATCCTTTAATTTAAATAATTAAGTATTATATTAGTAATATCAGTGTTCAGACATGATTAAAGAAATTAAATTTACGGATAAAGCGTTAAAACAAATAGATAATTTGTTATCAAAAAAAGACAAAGGATCATTCTTCAGAATCGCTATCAAAGGTGGTGGATGTTCTGGTTTTCAATATGAATTTACATTTGATAAATCAAAACAAGATGATGATTTAAATTATCAAAATATTTTAATTGATAAAACTTCAGCTGATTTGCTTAAAGGATCTGAGGTTGATTATGTGTCTGAACTTATAGGTGAACAATTCAAAATTTCTAATCCACAAACCAAATCTTCATGTGGTTGTGGAGTGTCTTTCTCACTTTAATGCTCATTTCATCTTGGAATGTAAACTCGGTAAGAGCAAGAATCGAAAATATCAAAAGCTATTTATTAAAATATAAACCTGATATTTTAATGATGCAGGAAATCAAAACTGAAGATGTTAATTTTCCGTATGATGATTTTTCATCAATGGACTATGAAAGTCATGTATTTGGTCAAAAAAGTTACAATGGTGTAGCAATTATATCTAAAAATAAATTAAAAAATGTCAAAACAGATTTAATTAAGGATAAGTTAAAACAATCAAGAATAATTTCAGCTGAATTTGAACATAAGAAAAAAAATATACAATTAATAAATATTTACACCCCTAATGGTAATCCTGTAGATACTGAAAAATATGATTATAAAAAAGATTGGCTTGATCAATTAATAAAACAGTTAAAAACTTTATCTAAAAAAAATTCAAATATTATTTTAGCTGGTGATTTCAACATTATCCCTTCAGCAGAAGATGTTTATAATGTTAAAAGTTTTGAAGACGACGCATTATACCGACTTGAAATAAGAAAAAAATTTAGAGAAATGATTAATCTTGGTTTTAATGA
Source organism: uncultured Pelagibacteraceae bacterium (assembly GCA_902588895.1). Lineage (GTDB taxonomy): Bacteria > Pseudomonadota > Alphaproteobacteria > Pelagibacterales > Pelagibacteraceae > Pelagibacter. Next base: position 68,861 of record CACIRC010000002.1, on the reverse strand, counting down.
TGTTTACAGACATTTTTATGAAGATAAAGAAGGATATACATTTTGGGATTATATGAGAGGTGCATGGCAAAAAAATAATGGCATGAGGATTGATCATTTTTTAGTTTCAAATTCTATAATTGATCAAGTTAAAGATATTAATATTAATAAAGATCCACGTGGTAGAGAAAAGCCTTCTGATCACACACCAATTGAGATTAATTTAGCTTAAAGATTTAATTTTATTTACTAATTCTTCATTAATATTTCTTGGACCTTTGTCCGTTCTATTCTTATGACGTCTTTCTCCAGGTAATCTTACTTCACCCATTGATTTCATTTTTTCAAAAAATTCCTCAGCATGTTTTTGCCAATTAGTACCTGAAGTTTTATCTGGGTTAATGGCTAGTATGAATTCACCGCCACTTGGAGGACCGCCATCATTATTATCTTTGGCAGCTGTTTCAAAACTAAAATTATCTCCAACTAATGCTCCTGCCATTAATTCTACCATCATTGCAATTGCAGATCCCTTGTAACCACCAAAAGGTAATAAAACACCACCATCAGCAATTTCACCTGGATCAGTTGTTTCTTTTCCATCTTTAGTTAAACCAGTTCCAAGTGGAACTTTGTGCCCTTCTCTTTTAGCAACCTGAACTTCTCCCATTGCCATTGAAGCTGTTGCCATATCATAAACAACTGGTGTTTTACCTGGACGAGGCCAAGCAAACGAAATTGGGTTTGTTCCAAATAATGGTTTTATGGCACCAGCAGGAGCTACAGCAGGCTTGTAAGATGTACAAGCAAATGCAACTAAACCTTCCTCTGCTAATTTTTCTGTTTCAGGCCACATAGCAGCCATATGATGTGAATTGTTTATTGCTAATACCGCAACACCATTTTCTTTTGCAGTTTTTGCTAATTCTGGCAATCCTTTATTTAAAACAACAGGCGCTAAACAATTATTTCCTTCAACTTTAATTACTGATGGAGATATTTTTTTTACTTCAGGTTTACCTTTTCCATTTATCTTTCCACCTTTAAGACCTGTTACATATGCTGGTAATCTAAATAGACCATGTGATACAGAGCCATCTCGTTCAGCATTTCTAATCAAGTCTGATAGTATTGATGCTGTTTCATCATCACATCCATTTGCCAAAAGTGTGTTTTTGGCTAATTCAAATATTTCGTCTAAAGTTAATGGAACAGTGCTCATTATTTTGATTTACATTTTTTACATAAACCAAAAAATTCTAAATTATATTTGCTGTATTTCATTCCAGAGTCATCTGAAAAATTAGATAAATATTTTGAAAGTTTTGAATTACTTATTTCAGATACATTTTCGCAGCTTTCACAAATTGAAAATGCTGTCGCTTTTGATATTTGACAACTAGAATTTTGGCAAGCAATAAAGGCATTTCTACTTTCTATCTTATGAATTTTTCCAATTTCAACTAACTTATCTAAAGCTCTGTAAACTTGTAGTGGTGCTTTAATTCCTTTTTTTTGAACATTAAAAAGAATTGAATAAGCTTTCATAGGCTCACCAGATTTATCAATTAAGTCAAAAATAATTTTTTGGTTTTTTGAAAGGCTATGTTCTTTTTGCATTTTAAATTCTTATCAATTAGTTATCAGTTTTTCAATTTAATCGATTGTTTTATTTTAAATAAAGATAGTATGAACAATACTAAAGAGGCAGCTATTATTGATGGACCTGATGATGTATTAAATTCTAAAGATGAAAATAGTCCTAATAATACTGACAATAATCCACCAATTATTGAAAATAACACCATCTTTTGAGGGCTATCAGAAATATTTCTAGCCATCGCAGCTGGAATAATAAGCATACCTGTAATTAGTAACAACCCTACCATTTTAATTGATATTGCAATTACAGCAGCCATCAAAATTGTAAAAATTGCTTTTGCTCTATCAGGGTTTAAACCTTCTGCCTCAGCCAATTCATAATTAACAGTAGACGCAAACAATGGTTTCCAAATCAATTTTAAAACTAATAATATTAATACTCCACCAGTCCATATGATTAATAAATCATCAGTTGTTACAGCTAATATATCACCAAATAAAAGCCCCATAATATCAAAACGAATAAAGGTTAGAAATCCAATTACTACTAATCCAACTGCTAATGAAGAATGAGCTAATAAACCAAGCAAAGCATCACCAGGTAAATTAGTTTTCTTCTGTAATTGAATTAAAATCAATGCAATTAGAGATGAAATAATAAATACGGAAAGAGCAATGTTTAATTCAAACGAGTAAGCCAAAGTTACACCAAGTAAAGCTGAGTGAGCTAATGTATCGCCAAAGTAAGATAATCTTCTCCAAACAACAAAACAACCAAGAGGTCCAGTTACTAAAGCTATTCCTAAACCTGCAATTAGTGCTCTTATAAAAAAATCATCAAACATATTAGTTTTTCTTTATTTCACCTTTATCTGAATGAACGTGATCATGTTTATGTTCATATACAGAAAGAATTTGAGATGCTTGTTCACCAAATAAGGTTTTATATTCATTGTTTTTAGCAACATCCATTGGTGATCCAGAGCAGCATACGTGACCATTTAAACAAACAACATGATCAGTTGCGGTCATAACAGTATGTAGATCATGTGAGATTAATAGAATTCCACAATTTAGTGTATCAGAAATTCTTTTTATTAATTCATACAAAGCAATCTCACCAGTGTAATCAACTCCTTGAACAGGTTCATCAAGAACCAATAATTCAGGTTTTTTTGAAATAGCTCTTGCAATTAAAACTCTTTGAAATTCACCGCCTGATAAATTTCCTAGATTTTTATTCTTAAGATGGATAACCCCTGTTAATGTAAGTGCTTCATCAATTGCCTCTTCTTTAATATTTTCTGTTAGAAGCATAAAATCATAAACTCTTAACGGTAAAGTCCAATCAATAGATATTTTTTGAGGAACATATCCAACTTTATTTGTGTATTTCTCAACACTTCCTTCTATGTTTTTGTAAATTCCTAATGCAATTTTTGCGGTAGTACTTTTTCCTGAACCATTAGGTCCAATAAGGGTAACGATTTTTCCTTTTTCAACTGTTAAAGAAACACCTTCCACTAGCCATTTATCATTTTGTTTAAAACCAGCGTTATTTAATTTTACTAATGTACTATTTTCTGAGCTCATATATTGCTTGACTTATAAATGTTATATTATTACATAACGTTATATTATAACAACCAATAAAATTACTTATTATGAAAAATATTAAAAAAATACCACTTATATTCTCAATATTATCAATTCTAACATTCTTTACACCAGCAAATGCTGAAATAAAAGTAGTTGCTTCTATTAAACCAATTCATTCATTAGCTAGTTACTTAATGGATGGTATTGCTAAACCTGATTTAATAGTTGATGGATATGCTTCTCCACACGGATTTGCAATGAAACCTTCACACGCAAAAATGCTTCAAAATGCAGATCTAATATTCTGGGTTGGTGAAGATTTAGAGAGTTTTTTAGAAAAACCATTGAGTTCAATTGCTAAGAAAGCAGAAAAAATTGAATTAATGGAAACTAAAGGATTACAGGTATTAAAATTTAGAGAAAGAAATATTTTTGACGAACATGATCATGACGATCACGGACATGACGATCATGGTAAAAAAGAAGATGATCACGACGATCATGGACATGATGACCACGGTAAAAAGGAAGATGATCACGACCATGATGATCATGGAAAAAAAGAAGATGACCATGATCATGATGACCATGGTAAAAAAGAGGATGATCATGACGACCATGGACATGACGATCATGACGGACATGCGCATGGTGAATTTGATCCACACATTTGGTTGGACCCAATTAATTCAAAAGCTATGTTAAATGAAATGGCAGAACATTTAATTGAAAATGATCCTAAAAATGAAGCTAAATATAAAAGTAATTTAGCTAAAGCTTTACAAGAAATCGATAAACTTACAATTGATGTAATGACAGATTTAAACAATAGTGTTTCTTCAATTGTATTTCATGACGCTTATCAATATTTTGAGGAAAGATTTAACGTGAAAGTATTAGGTGCATTTACTGTTAATACAGATGTTATGCCTGGAGCTGAACAACTTGCTGAAATTAGAGAAATTATCGAGCATGATAAAGTGGCTTGTGTATTCTCAGAACCTCAGTTTAATCCTGATATTATCAATGCAGTAGCAAAAGATATGAAGATTAAAACTGGTGTTCTAGATCCTCTAGGTGCAACATTAGATCCAGGAAAAGACTTATATTTCAATTTAATTAGAAATATGTCTGCATCCTTCAAAGGTTGTTAATTAAAAATTAGGTTTAATCCGGGAATTTTTTTAAATTCTCGGATTAACAAATACCATTCGCTTATATTTTTATAGCACAATAAATATTGTAATTTTTTCTAAGAAGATTTATTTTCTTTCATAACCTAGCTTTATGAATGATTTAAATTTATTTAAAAAAAATGGCTTTCTTGTTAAAGAAAATCTAATTTCTCAAACAAAGATAAATAAAATAAATAAAATTGTTAATGAAGTAATTTCAAAAGAAAAAAAGAGAGAAAAAGGTAATGGCACAAATGGAACTCAGTCCTATGATAATTACCATTTTGTATACAATTCAAGCTCATCAAAAAATAAAGAAATTCTAAGATTAAACAATCCTCAAAACAGACATAAAGTTTTCTATGAATTATCTAGAGATAAAAGAATTATATCTATAGCTAAAAAATTATTAGGTGGAACAGTGAGATTTCATCTGGGTAAATTAAATTTTAAGCTTCCAAATAAGAAAAAAGGTAGTGAAATTGGATGGCACCAAGATTGGGCTTTTTACCCTCATACAAACGATGATTTAATTACAGTTGGTATATATTTAGATGATTGCTATGAAAAAAATGGGCCACTTAAAATAATAAAAAATTCACACAAAAAGAAATTGTACAGCCACCACAGCAAAGAAAATTATTTTGTTGGAAAAATAGACACTAAGAAAAATAAAATAGGAACTAAAGATAGTGTTTCTATAACTGGGACAGCAGGAACAGTAGTATTTTTTCATTGTAGATCAGTTCATGGATCTGGACACAATCAAATGAATAACTCAAGACCCTTAATTTTATTTGGATATAGAGCTTGTGATGCGTGGCCATTAATCAATGACGGAAACCCTCATCCTGAGGTTGATTTGGAAAATTATGACAAAAATATAATTGTAGGAAATAAATCAATAAAACCAAGATTGACTAAAGTTCCTACCATAATCCCACTGCCTAAGAAGAAACATTATGTTTCTATCTATGAGCTTCAAAAAAATTAAATCACATTAAAGTTTATTGTAATAAATCTTTAACAAAACATTCATATAAATTTTGAATGTCATTTTTAAAAAAATATCTAAAGTGGATCAGTACACTCTTAGTGTTAACTGGTATTTTACTTACAAATCTTAATATTTACCCACTGAATATTTATTTTCATGGACTTGGAGTTGTTGGATGGACAATTTCGGGTTTCTTATTAAAGGATAAGGCTATTTTAACAAATTTTGGATTACAAATTCCATTATTTGTAATTGGTATTTATAAAATTATTTTTTAATGAAAAATATTTTATTTGTATGCACAGGAAATTCAGCAAGAAGCATTATTGCTGAGAGTATTATTAATAACGAATACTCAAATAAATTAAAAGCTTTTAGTGCTGGTAGTAACCCATCTGGAGAAATCAATATTGATGTTAGAAGTTTTTTAGAGAAAAATAAAAATTATGATCTAACTAATTATAGTTCTAAAAACTTTGAAGAGTTTATCAATAATGAAATAAAGATGGATCATATAATAACGGTATGCAATAACGCAAATAATGAGGTATGTCCTATTTGGCCTGATAAAAATCAAATTATACACTGGGATATAGACGATCCAGTAACTAAACTTCAAAATGCTAATGACGAAGAAAAGCAAATAATCATTAGAAACACTTTCAATATTATAAGCAATAAAATTAAAGATTGGCTAGATGAAAAATAAAAATAAATATTTTCTTTCAGAATTTATTGGAAGTTGCTTTCTAGTAATGATCATAGTTGGGTCAGGTTTAATGGCAGAAAATCTTACCAATGATACAGCGGTAATGCTAATTGCAAATACTATAGCAACTGGAGCTGGATTGTTTGTTTTAATAACAGTATTTGCTGATGTGTCTGGGGCTCATTTCAATCCATTTGTAAGTATTGCTATGACAATTACTGGAAAGTTAAAAAAACACCTTCTACCCTTTTATATTTGTGCTCAGATCCTTGGATGTTTACTAGGTGTAGCTTTAGCAAATTTCTTTTTTGAACATCAGATTTTTGAATTATCAACAAAATCAAGAGATGGGATCTATATTTTTGTATCAGAAATTATTGCAACATTAGGACTAATAATCATTATTTTTGGATCTATGAAGTCAGGTAAAATTACTGTAGCTGCATCTGTTGGGTTATATATTACAGCTGGTTATTGGTTTACTTCATCAACATCTTTTGCAAATCCTGCTGTAGCAATAGCAAGAACATTCACAGAGTCTTTTACTGGAATAAGTTATTTAAACACTCCTTTTTATATAGTTGCTGAATTAATTGGTATGTTGATTGCTGTGTATTTGGTGAAAAAGATTTTCTTAAATAAGTGAATAACCAGAAGATCTAACTGTTCTAATTAATTCTTTTTTATTTTTTAAGTTAACTGATTGTCTCAATCTTCTAATGTGAACATCTATAGTTCTGCTCTCAACATTTACATTATTTGGCCAAACACTCTCTAGTATTTGATCTCGAGAATAAACTCTTTTAGGATTTGTTAAAAAAAACTCTAATAACCTAAACTCAGTTGGCCCAAGTTTAATTTCTTGATCGTCTCTAAAAACTCTTTTTTCAATTCTATCTAACATTAAGTCATCAAACTTTAAATTATCAGATACAGTATTTGGATTAGATCTTCTTAAAACAGCTTTAATTCTCGCCATTAGTTCATTGAAACTGAAAGGTTTGGTTAAATAATCGTCTACCCCACTATCTAACCCTTTTATTTTATCCTCTTCTTCACCTTTAGCAGTTAACATAATTACAGGTAAATTATTGTAACTAGTGTCTTTTCTAATATTTTTGCAAATTTCAACTCCTGAAAGATCGGGCAGCATCCAATCTAATAAAAGCAAATCTGGTTGAAACTTTTTTAATTCTTTTAAACCATCATTTCCATTTACTGATGATGAAACTATAAAACCGTTTTTTTCAAGATTATGTTGAACTAATTGAATTATTGAAGGTTCGTCCTCAATAATAAATATTTTACCATTCATTTTTATTTTTCAATAACTTTTCCTTTAGGTCTACTTCCTTTTAGATACTCGCCTTTAATTAAAAAACATATTGACTCAGCAATATTAGTTATATGATCACCAGCTCTTTCTAGATTTTTTGTAGCAAAAATTAAATGAGTAGAAAAATCTAAATTTTTTTTATCTTTTGAAAGAAAATCAATTACACTTTCCATGGCTATATAAGTAAGATCGTCTACTTGTTCGTCTTTTTCCCATACTTCTTTTGCTTTATCATAGTTTTTGTTAACGTAACTATCTAGTACGTCATTTAATTGTTTAATTACTAATTCTCCTAGTCTTTTTAAATTTCCTAAAAGTTCCTCTGGTAAATCTAATGGAAGAGGCTTAACTTTTTTTGCGTTACTTTTAGATAAATCACCAATCCTTTCTAAATCTTGGGAAATTTTCAATGAACTGATTGTTTCTCTTAAATCTATTGCCATTGGTGCTCGCTTTACTAACAAAGTCATTATTTGAGTATCAATCTTAGATCTAAACTTATTAATTTCATCATCGCTCTTAATAATTTTATCAATCGAGTCTTTATCTACTTTGATAATTGCATCCATAGAGTCAACTAATTGAGACTCAGTTAGACTTCCCATTTTTATTACAGAGTCTATTAAATATCTTAATTCTTCTTCATAAGATTTTACTGTATGCTCGTTGCTCATAATTTATCCAAATCTACCTGTAATATAGTCTTGTGTCATTTTATTGTCAGGATTTTTAAAAATTTTCTCTGTTTTGCCTACTTCAATTAGTTTACCAAGATGAAAAAACCCTGTTTTCTGCGAAACTCTAACTGCTTGTGCCATTGAATGCGTCACAATTACAATAGTGTAAGTTTTTTTTAGTTCATCAATTAATTCTTCAATTTTTGCCGTAGCAATAGGATCTAAGGCAGAACAAGGTTCGTCCATTAATATAACTTCAGGGTTAACAGAAATTGCTCTTGCAATACAAAGACGTTGTTGTTGACCACCAGAAAGGCCAGTTCCTGGTTCATCGAGTCTATCTTTAACTTCCTCCCATAAAGCAGCTTTCTTAAGACTATTTTCTACAATTTCATCTAATTCACTTTTAGTTTCACCTTTTCCATGAATTTTTGGACCATAAGAAATATTATCATATATGCTTTTTGGAAATGGATTTGGTTTTTGAAAAACCATACCTACTCTTTCTCTTAAAGATACTACATCTAAATTTTTATCATTGATTTCAACACCGTCTATTTCAATGTTTCCAGATACTTTACAAATATCAATTACATCGTTCATTCTGTTTATACATCTAATAAAGGTAGATTTTCCACATCCTGATGGACCTATTAAAGCAGTAACTTCTTTTTCGTTTAAATCTAAATTTACATCAAACAAAGCTTGTTTTTCACCATAGTAGACATTTAAATTTTTTGATTTTATTTTAATTTCGTTCATTAATTCCATCTCTTTTCAAACTTTTGTCTTAAGTATACTGCTAAGAAATTCATTACAATTAAAAAACTTAACAACATCATTATTGTTGCTGAAGTTTTTTCAACAAATCCTCTTTCAGCAGACTCTGACCATAAATATACTTGTACAGGTAAAGAAGAAGAAGGGTCAATTGGCGTTGATGGAATATCAACAACAAAAGCTACCATTCCTATTAAAATTAATGGGGCCGTTTCTCCTAAAGCCTGTGCTAATCCAATAATAGTACCTGACAAAGTGCCAGGTAATGCTAATGGAACTACATGATGAAAAACAGATTGAAATTTAGAAGCACCTACTGCTAAAGCACCTTCTCTTATTGATGGTGGTACTGCCTTCAAAGAAGCTCTACAAGGAATAATTATTCTGGGCAGGGTCATAAGCGCCAAAGTAATACCTGCTACTAACGGTGTTGATCTTGGTAATTGAATTGTAGCAAGAAGTATTTGGAGAGCCAATAAACCATAAACAATTGAAGGTACAGCAGCTAAGTTATTTATATTTATTTCTATAAAATCAGTAATTTTATTTTTTGGTGCAAACTCTTCTAAGTAAATCGATGCTAATACTGCAACTGGAAATGCTAATAATAAACAAATAATTATACTATAGAATGATCCGATTAGAGCACCACCTATACCAGCAAGCTCAGGATCCCGAGAGTCTCCATTTTTGAAAAAATAATTATTAAAATTTTTTACAATTTTTTGATTTTCAACTAAGTTATCGTAAATTACTAATTGGAAGTCAGAAATTCTTCTTCTATCTTCAGGTATATCTCTTGGATAATTTCCCTTATGTAATTGATCAATATCATCAGAAGCTGTGATTTCTAAATTAATTTTTTTTCCTATTAAATTATTATTTTCTAAAAATGCTCTCTTAATTTCAATTTCTGCATCTGTTGTAAAAAGTTCAATAAGAGCATCTTCCTCTTCAACATTTTTTGCTGGATACACTTTTATTAAACTTTCTATGGTGATATCAAAAAAATCGGCTTCTAAAATTTCATCATCAGAGGCACCATTTTTAATTTCTAATAATTCCTGATCGAAGAAAACTTCAACATTTATTGCTGTTTTCATAAATGCTGAGCTACCTTTTGAAAAAATATTATGAACTAAGATTAATACAAATAATAAAGCTAAAAAAATTGATGCAAGACCGTAAAATCTAAATCTTTTTTCAGCACTATGTCTTTTTTTTAATCTTTCTTCCTTAGTCATATTTCTCACGATATTTTTTAACTGCCCTTTGAGCTATATAATTAAGAACAAGGGTAGCGATAAATAATGTTAAACCTAAAGCAAAAGCAGATTGAGTTTTTGGACTATCAAACTCTTGGTCACCAACTAAGATCATTACTATTTGTGTGGTTATAGTTGTTGTGGACTCTAAAGGATTAATTGTTAAGTTTGCTGCAAGACCAGCTGCCATCACTACTATCATGGTTTCTCCTATAGCTCTCGAGACTGCTAACAATACAGATCCAATAATTCCTGGTAAAGCAGCAGGTATAACTACTTTTTTTATCGTTTCTGATTTAGTAGCTCCTACAGCATAAGATCCATCTCTTAGTGATTGTGGAACAGAATTTATTACATCATCTGATAATGAAGAGACATATGGGATAATCATTATACCCATAATTAATCCAGCAGCTAAAGCGCTCTCAGATGAAACTGTTAAACCTAAATTTTCACCAATTTGTCTAAAGAAAGGTCCAACAGTTAAAGCAGCAAAAAAACCATAAACTACTGTTGGTATACCAGCTAAGATTTCAATAATTGGTTTTGAAATTCTTCTAACTTTTAATGACGCATATTCAGCCATATAAATTCCAGAAAAAAGTCCAACAGGAACAGCAACAAGCATTGCGATGAAAGCAATAAAAGAAGTGCCAGCTATTAATGGAATAAAGCCAAATGCATCTTTTAATTCCTCATACTCCTCTGCTGTAATTGCAGATGCATCTCTTACGAATGCTCTTTGAGGACTCCAATTGGTACCGAATAAATAGTCAAATATATTTATTACTGAAAAGAACTTTATACTTTCAAATAAAAGTGAAAATATTATTCCTAAAGTAGTAAGAATTGCAATTAATGATGATGCAAATAATAATCCTTTTAAAATAACTTCGACATCATCTCTTGCTTTATTATTATTTTTTATTTTTTTTAACGAATAAATTACCGATGCAATTACTATACCAAAAATTAATACTATTTTGGAATTAGTAAAAAGATTTATAAATTTTGCGTAGGAAAGCGCACTTTCTTTTAAAATAGTATCTATATCACCAAAATAAGTTCCTGCATATATAGCTTTAATTTTTTCATAAATTAAGTTAGCTTCATTTTTATCATTAAAAATTGCTCCTTGATTAGCAGCAGTTTCAATAATAATTGATTTAATAATTACTGGTTCAAATAATGTCCAAATTAAAAGAAATACCAATGAAGGTATCGAACACCATAGAACTAGATAATACCCATAAAATTTTGGGAGAGCATTTAATTTTATATTTTTCTCAACTGAAATACTTTTAGTTTTTGATCTACCGTAGAAAAATAATGATAATGAAAATATTGTTATTAAAAAGATTAATACGAAATTCATTCGCTCAGATTGATATCTTTCAAATGTTACAATTTTGTTACAAATTAAAGCCTTGATTGAAATAAAAAAAAAGGCCAGTAAATACCGGCCTTTTTTTGTGGATAAGTTTAAATTTATTTAATATTAATTGTATTTAAATCCAAAGCAGCAGTTCTAGTAACCTTGTACTTATCAGTCGCTAAAGGAACTAATCCAATTTTCGATAAATAACCTCTGTTACCCATAGATTTTTTAGAAGTAAATTCTTTTAAATATTCCTCAATACCTGGAACTACACCAATGTGAGCTTTTTTAACATAAAAGAATAATGGTCTAGCAATTGGGTAAGAGTAATCTTGAATACCTTCTAAAGATGGTTGCACACCTTCGATTGAGGCAGCTTTTACCTTATCTTTATTAGATACCAGATAACTATAACCAAAGAAACCATAAGCATCAGGGTTTGATGTTAGTTTTTGAACAATTAAAGTGTCGTTTTCACCAGCTTCAACTGCATAACCATCTTCTCTCATTTTAGCACATTCTTTTTTTGCTTTTTTACCTGCAGCATCATAAAGTGATTTTGCAGTTTTAGTGCATCCTTTACCCATTACTAAAGAATTCCAGGCATCTCTAGTTCCTGATGTTGGGGGTGCTATTAAAATTTCAATTTTTTTGTTTGGAAGACTTGCATCTATATCACTCCATTTTTTGTATGGGTTTTCAACAAGTTTACCGTCAACATCTACTTTAGCAGCTAAAGCTCTCCATAATTGCTCTTTTGTAAAATCTGCATCTGGAGCACTCACAGCATGTGCAAATGAAATTCCATCATTACCTACTACAATTTCAATAATTTCAGCCACACCATTTTTTTCACATAATGCTTTTTCTTTTGGTTTAATTGCTCTAGAAGCATTTGTTACATCTGGATGATTTACACCAACACCAGCACAGAATAATTTCATTCCACCACCAGTACCTGTACTTTCAATAACTGGAGTTTTGAATTTTCCACTTTTACCGAATTTTTCAGCAACCACTGTCGCATAAGGGTAAACAGTTGACGACCCTACAATTTTGATTTGGTCTCTTGAGTAACTATTTGTTGTAAAACTTAGTACTAAAAGAAATCCAAATATTACGCTTATTATTTTATTCATAATTCTCCTTTTTAGATTCATAATTCGATCTAAATAAAATTGATTCTTAAATATTTTATTAAAAGAAGGTTAAACTTTTGTTACAAAGACTAACTTTTTAGTTGAATTATAGTGGATTGAATTTGATATCTATTGTGGTTCCTTCATTTTCTACACTATTAATATCCATTTCTGCTCTATGTTGTGACACCAAATGTTTTACAATGGCTAAACCTAGTCCAGTACCTCCAACACTTCGGCTTTTACTTGGATCAACAGTAAAAAATCTCTCAGTGATTCTGTGTATCGATTCTTTTGGAATACCTATTCCTTGATCTGCTACTGATACAACGTTTAAACCACCATCTTTCTTAGCAGTGATTATAATTTCTTTATTTTTATCACTGTATTTGATTGAATTATCGATAAGATTAGTAAAAATTTCTATTAATTTATCTCTATCACCAACGATTTTAAAATTTTCAGTTTTATTAAATTTAATACTAATATTGTTTTTACTAATTATTTTTTCATAAGTTTTAATAACATAATCAATCAATTCAATCAGATCAATTTCATGGGTTGGTCGTATATGTTCCTGTAATTCTATTTTAGATAATGACAATAAATCTCTGATTAAATTTTCCATTCTCTCAGATTGAGAAGTCATTACAGGTAACAAATTATTTACCTCTGAATTCTTTTTTAAATCTGAAATATTTTCAAATGTCTCTAGTCCCATTTTAATTGATTGAAGAGGAGTTCTTAATTCATGAGATACATTTGCAACAAAATCTGATTTCAGTTGTTGAAATTTATGAAACTCAGTTAAGTCTCTAATAAATAAAATACATGTTGTTTCATCAAAGAATAATTCATTTTTATCTAAATAAACTGTAACATTTAATCTTAAAATTGCTTGATTTCTAATTTCAATTTCAAGTCCTGTTATATTGTTTCCCTCAAAAGCTTTATCTATTGAATTTAATAAATCAGGATTTCTTAAAAACGCACTAATGTTTTCGTTTAATTTTATTTGAAACCAATCTGTAGCAGAATTGTTACTAAATATAATTTTTTTGGCTTTATCGATTACTATTACGGCTTCAGGAAAATAATTTAATAAATTATAAATATTGTTTCTATAATTTTTGTTTTCAATAATTTTGGTTTGTACTTGTTCTTTTTTATCTTCAACATTAATTCCTAATACTCTTTCTTTTTTTAGTAATAAATAAGTTAAAAACGCAACGATAATTATTAAAATTATGAGTAAAAGTTCCATTTTTTATATAGTAGTATGATTATATCATTAGTAAATAATCAAAAAATTTGAATTTTTCCATAAAATCATTAAAAGTATTTTTTTTTATTATGAAAAAAAATCAAAAAAGGCACGGCTTCACAGAAAAAGAATGGAACAATATGAGTCCAATTAGAAAATTGGAGAGAAAACTAGATAGAGTTAATCATATAATGGAACTAATAAGAACTGTTGTCCCTATAATGCTATTACTTTTGAATACAATAATTATTCTAAAATTATTCAATTATATTTAAAATAGCTTTATCCCAATCACCCCAATAACTATTAGTACAATCGATATAATTTTTTTAAGATTGATAGTTTCTTTTAAGAAGAAATATCCAATAAATATTGAAAAAAAAATACTCGTTTCTCTTAGAGCTGCAACTAGAGGAATTGGAGCCTTTGTGAAACCCCAAACAACAATTACATAGATGATAAAAGATATAGATCCCCCTACCCAAAATATCATTTTTGCATCTTTAAAAACCTTAGAAAAAATATTCTCATGTTTATTGAGTTTTAAAATAATAGGAAAAACTAAAGCACTAAATAAAAAGGAAAAACTAATATAGGATATTGCTGATGTACTTACTCTTGCCCCATACCCATCAATCAATGAATAAAGACCTATAAATGATCCAGTGAGCAGTGAGTATTTAATTATCTCAATTTGATTTTGGTTTTTTAAACCAAATAATCCAAGAAACATTATTCCAGCACAAATTAACAATATTGAAACTAGAGTTGCTATTTTAAATACAACACCAAGAAAAATTATGGAGATCAATGTAGCCAATAAAGGACCAAAGCCTCTGAATATTGGGTAAACGTTTGTATAATCCCCTACCTTATAAGAATTCAACATATACCATTGATAACCTTGGTGAGCTAATACGCTGGCAATTATATAAGGAAGTGACTCTTTTCCGGGAAGAGGAAAATAAAAGATACAAATTAAAGCTAAAGGTATGTGACCTAAAACAATAGCTAGAACCGCTATAGCCTTATCTGGATGATGTTTAACCATCGCATTCCAAATGGCATGCATAATAGTTGCTAATAAAATTACAAAAAAAACTGTGGTGTCCATTATTAATTTATTTTACTCTACCGTAAACGTCTTGGTATCTTACAATGTCAGTTTCTTTTAAAATTGAACCTACTTGAGCTTCAACAATCTTAACTGGTTTTTTTCCAGGATTTTGAACTCTATGTATGGCTTCTAATGGTATAAATATATGTTCTCCAGGCTTTTTAGTAATTATATCTTTATTTAGCGTTATTTTTGCATTTCCTTGTGTGACTAACCAATGTTCAACTCTATGATGATGTTTTTGTAAACTTAATATCCCCTTTGGTTTTACATACAATTCTTTGATTAGAAACTCTTTACCCTCAAATAAGTTTGTATATTTACCCCATGGTCGATAATAAATATTTTTTTTCTTAATATATTTGTTTTTATTTTTGTCATACATCTTCAGAATTTCTTTCCAACTACCAAGATCTGACCAAGGAATATCTAGTTTAATTGCATTAATTTGTTTGGTTTTTTCTAAAATTGCATAATCAAAAGATTTTGCTGTAGCTTTTATAAATGAAGCTTTATTCAAAAAATAAGTATTAGACTTGTATTTTGCTTTTTTTACTGCATTTAAGCAATTTCTATAACTTTTAGGCTGATACTTTTTAAAGTTATTAATAATCGAGTCTTTTCGAAGATAAAACATTCCAGAATTCCAATAGCCTTTATTCTTTATAATTTGTTTTGCTTTAGCTTCTTTAGGTTTTTCAATAAATCTAGTTACTTTATTGATATTTCCTTTAATTTTTTTGGTTAAAAAATATCCATAATCACTCGTTGGAGATTTAGGTTTAATGCCAAATACAAATATGTTTTCTTCATTTAGGTTTGATTTATTTTTATTTATCGCCTTATTAAAAACACTCATTTTTTCGATCAAATGATCGGCGGTAAAAAACATTAAAGGTTGATTGTCAGGTATATCATTAATTAAGGCAGTGCTTAATATAGCTGGTGCAGTGTTTCTTTTTGCGGGTTCTACAACAATTTTATATTTTTTTATTTTGTTTTTTCTTAAATGCTGTTTAACTTGTTTTAAATATTTCTTATTTGTACTTATAATTGGAGCATCGTAAATTGAGGCTTTTGTTCTCTCAAGTGTCTTTCCAAGCAAAGTCCAATTACCAAAATCAATAAACTGTTTTGCTTGATAATTTTTAGAATTTGGCCAAAGTCGAGTTCCAGCTCCTCCACATAAAATAACTGGACGAATTTTCATTAAATCTCTGAATAATCCTTAACTTCTTTTTTCTTACCTGGGTGCGTTGGTGCTCCTAAATATGCAGGACCAACTGTTTGTGCATATTTCCATAAAGTTCCTGATCCAAAATCTGATTTTCTAGCTTTCCATTTTCTTTTTCTTGAAGCCATTTCTTTTTTAGAAAGCCTCACATTAATAGTTCCTTTTTTGGCATCGATATCGATGATATCTCCAGTTCGTAAAAGGCCTATAGGACCCCCTAGAGCGGCCTCAGGGCCCACGTGACCGACACAAAAGCCTCTTGTAGCCCCAGAGAACCTACCGTCTGTAATAAGTGCTACTTTCTCGCCTTTTCCCTGTCCGTAGATTGCACCTGTTGTCGATAACATTTCTCTCATACCTGGACCTCCAACGGGTCCTTCGTATCTAATTATAATTACATCACCATCATTATACTTTCTGCTTTGAACTGCTTTCATTGCACTTTCCTCATTATCAAAGCATCTTGCTTTACCTGTGAATTGTAATTTTTTAAGTCCAGCAACTTTAACAATTGCACCTTCTGGAGCTAAGTTTCCTTTTAATCCAACAACACCTCCAGTTGGTGATAATGGATTTTTATAAGATCTCATTACTTTTTGTTTTGGATTAAATTTTATACTTTTTAAATTTTCCTTCATAGTTTTTCCAGTAACAGTCATGCAATCACCATGAATATATCCACCTTCATATAAAGTTTTTAATAACATTGGAACACCGCCTGCTAACCACATATCTTTTGCAACATATTTTCCACCTGGTTTTAAATCTGCAAGATAAGGTGTTCTTTTAAAAATTTTAGCAACATCCATTAAATCAAATTTAATTCCTGCTTCATTTGCAATAGCAGGTAAATGTAAACCTGCATTTGTAGATCCACCTGTTGCAGCAACTATAGTTGCAGCATTTTCTAAAGCTTTTCTTGTAACAATGTCTCTTGGTTTAATTCCTTTTTTCAAAAGGTTCATAACCATTTTACCACTAGCTTTTGCGTATTTATCTCTTTCTTCATATGGAGCCGGTGTTCCAGCTGAATAAGGAAGTGCTAATCCAATAGCTTCAGATACACATGCCATTGTATTTGCAGTAAATTGACCTCCACAGGCACCTGCGCTTGGACACGCAACTAATTCTAATTTTCTAAGTTCTGCAGCAGACATTTGACCAGATGAATGTTTTCCAACTGCTTCAAATACATCTACTACTGTTACATCTTTACCTTTGTATCTGCCTGGAAGAATTGATCCACCGTATATAAATACACTTGGTACATTTAATCTAACCATTGACATCATTAATCCTGGTAAAGATTTATCACATCCAGCAATACCAACTAAAGCATCATAACAGTGACCTCTAACAGTAAGTTCAGCTGAATCTGCAATTACTTCTCTAGATATCAATGAAGATTTCATTCCTTCATGACCCATCGCAATACCGTCAGTAACAGTAATTGTGCAAAATTCTCTTGGAGTTCCACCATTAGCTCTAACTCCCTTTTTAACCGATTGAGCCTGTCGCATTAGTGCTATATTACAAGGAGCTGCCTCATTCCATGTAGAAACGACACCAACAAAGGGTTTTGCTACATCTTTCTCAGTTTCTCCCATAGCATAATAAAACGATCTGTGTGGAGCTCTGTCTGCTCCTAATGATGTATGTCTACTCGGAAGTTTCTTTTTATTAAATTTAGCCATTATATACCCTTTATTGTTACTGATATTTTCTCAATATCATTCTTTAAATTATTATAATTATTTTTTTCTTGTTCAACAATCTCTTTTGGAGCTCGATCTACAAAACTTTTATTCTCTAATCTTTGAGATATTTTATTCATCTCTTGCTCTAATCTACTTTGTTTATTAGTTAAATTTTCTTTTATTAATTTTAAATCAACATCTTTATCAAAATAAATCTTAAACAAATCACCAGAAACAACCATTGTCGCAGCTGGTTTATCTAAATCCTTATCTAATATGCTGTTTATTCTTCCTAGTTTTTTTAGAATAATTTCATTCGTATTAATAAAGTCTTTTTGATTTTTATTAATATTGCTTATTGATACATCAATAAATGAGCCTGGGCTTACATTTAGCTCATTTTTAAATGATCTAATCTCAGAAATAATGTTGATGATGCTCTCTACCTGTTCAGTGCTACTATCCCTGTTAATTTCACCTGATAACCAATTTTTAAGCATCAAATAATCACTACCGTTTTTATCAAATTTGTTTTTAAGCCAAATTTCTTCAGTAACAAAAGGAATAAAAGGATGTAGTAAAATCAAAATTTGTTTAAACACAAAAGATGATACTTTTTTAACCTCTGCTTTAGCTTTTTCATCCTCTGAAAAAAGAATGGTTTTAGATAGTTCTAAATACCAATCACAATAAGAATGCCAAGCAAATTGATAGGCATTTTTAGCAGCTTCATCAAATCTATAATCTTCGAGGTTTTTTTCTATCTTATTTTTTGTTTCAATAAGTTCTGAATAAATCCATTTGTTAATATTTACCTTAAGACTTGGAACTTTATCTATATCTTTAAAATCACATTCATTAGTAATTAAAAAATTATTTGCATTCCATAGTTTATTTAAAAAATTTCTATATCCTTTAACTCTGTCTTCTGAAAGCTTAACATCGGTACCTGGTGATGCCATTGAAAGTAATGTAAATCTAAGTGCATCTGCACTATATTTTTCAATTAAATCTAAGGGATCAATTACATTACCTTTTGACTTAGACATCTTTTGTCCCTTCTCATCTCTAACTAACGCATGGACATAAATATCTTTAAATGGTTCTTTGTTTAAAAATTCAGTACCAAACATAATCATTCTAGCAACCCAGAAAAATATAATATCAAAACCCGTAACTAATACTGATGTTGGATAAAATTTATCTACATATTTATTATCATCCGGCCAACCAAGTGTTGCGAAAGGCCATAAGCCAGATGAGAACCAAGTGTCTAAAACATCTGGATCACGATTTAATTCAACATCATTACCATAATGTTTTTTAGCTTGTTGTTTTGCATCATCTTCATTTTCTGCAACAAAAATTTTTTCATCTGGTCCATACCAGGCGGGTATTTGATGTCCCCACCATAGTTGTCTTGAAATACACCATGGCTCAATATTATTCATCCATTGAAAATAAGTTTTAGACCAATTCTCAGGAAAGAAATTTGTCTTTTTAGAATTAACAACTTCTTTGGCTTTAACGGATAATTTTCCTGCATCAGCAAACCATTGTTCCGTTAAAAAAGGTTCAATTATTGAATTAGATCTATCTCCATAAGGAACTTTGTTTTTTATATTTTCTTCTTTTACAAAAAATTCTTTTTCATTAAGTTCTTTTAGAATTCTTTTTCTAGCTTCAAACCTATCAAGGCCTATAAAATGCTTAGGTGCATTTTCATTTATTTTACCAGCTTCAGTAAAAATATTAATTATTTCAAGATTGTTCCTTTGACCAACATCATAGTCATTAAAATCATGTGCAGGAGTTATTTTTAATGCTCCTGTTCCTTGCTCAGGATCAGCATAATCATCTTCAATGATTTTTATTTTTCTTCCAACAATTGGAATAGTCACTACTTTTCCAACAAAGGATTTAAATCTTTCATCTTTTGGGTTTACTGCTATAGCAGTGTCACCAAGCATTGTTTCAGGTCTTGTGGTTGCAATTGTAATAAACTCTTCAGTCCCATCTATTGGATATCTGATGTAATAAATTTTAGAATTTACCTCTCTTTGATCTACTTCAAGATCAGAAATAGCTGTTTTTAAAACTGTATCCCAGTTAACTAATTTCTTATCTTTATAAATTAAACCTTTGTTATAAAGATCAACAAATACCTTAATAACTGATTTTGACAAATTCTCATCCATTGTGAAAGCATTTCTCGACCAGTCACATGAACAACCAAGTTTTTTTAATTGGTTTATTATTATATCTCCATACTGTTCTTTCCACTCCCATACTTTTTCAATAAATTTTTCTCTACCAATTTCATTTTTATCTATTTTTTCTGAAGATAACTTTTTCTCTACTAAAGCCTGTGTGGCTATACCAGCATGATCTGTACCTGGTTGCCATAAAGTCTCAAAATTATTCATCCTATGATAACGAACTAATAAATCTTGAATTGAATTATTCAGTGCATGTCCCATATGCAAACTACCAGTTACATTTGGTGGAGGAATTACAATTGAGAATTTTTTTGAATTTTCTTTAGGTTTAAAAAGACCATTTTTTTCCCAATAGGAATAAACTCTATTTTCTACATCAGAATGTATATATTTATCGCTACTCATTGATGTTAAAGTTTATAATTTAATAATCTAAATTAACAATAATCAATTTGGATCGTTATTTAATAGACTAATAGAAAAAATTTAATATAAAAAGGCATCTGTAGCTATTAGCTAAAAATAAGATGGCAACGTGGCGGAATGGTTACGCAGAGGATTGCAAATCCTTGTATCCCGGTTCGATTCCGGGCGTTGCCTCCAAAAAAAATCTTGTTTTAGTGATAAAAAAAAGTAAGTTTGCTTTTTTACATTCCTCGGTAGCTCAGTTGGTAGAGCAGTTGACTGTTAATCAATTGGTCGCAGGTTCGAGTCCTGCCCGAGGAGCCAAAAATTTATTATTACAAATCTAAATATTAATTTGGGGTCAGATATAAATTAATTTTAAACTGCTTTTGAAATTCCTGATCCTGATATTTGTAAAGATTTATTAAATTTCAGTTTTTGATCAGCATTAAGTTCTGAATATAATTTAACTAAAAAATTATAATTAACATTCATGTGACCTTCTTGTGATTTTTCTAAATTTACTAAATATTCCGAAAAATCTTCAAAGAAATAATTAATTGGTACTTTTAAATAATTTGAAAGTTGAAGTAATCTAATCGAACTTACTCCATTAGTACCTTTTTCATATTTTTGAATTTGCTGAAATGTAACATTAATAGCTTTAGCTACTTTAGTTTGTGTTAAACCTAAAGCCAATCTTCTTAGCTTAAGCTTATTGCCTAAGTGTTTATTGAAATTATCTTCCATTAAGACCCCTCTTAATTAAATTTTATAAAGTCCATTCAACCTATTTATTAAAGTTACTGCAATAGAAAAATTTATTTTTTTTTGAGAGAAATTTGAAATAATCAAAATACTGTCAAGCATTAGTTGAATGAAAAATGAACATATTTAGATTGTTTAAATCTTAAATTATGCCTTATAGTTGTTATATTTTTTAAAGGATTTGACTTAAAAATAGCTTGGTTCTATCGCTCTTTGGGTTTGCAAAAAACTCTTTAGTTTCAGCTCTTTCAACTATCATACCCTCATCCATAAAAATTACTTCATCTGCAACCTCTTTTGCAAATCCCATCTCATGCGTTACTACGATCATTGTCATTCCTGCTTTTGCTAAATTAACCATTGCATCTAACACTTCTTTAATCATTTCTGGGTCTAGAGCTGATGTTGGTTCATCAAATAACATTATCTTTGGCTCCATACATAATGCTCTAGCAATTGCACATCTTTGTTGTTGACCGCCTGAAAGTTGTCCCGGGTATTTGTTAGCTTGGTCTGCAATTTGTACTTTTTCTAAGTGCTGAAGAGCTAAATCTTCTGCTTCTTTTTTTGGCATTTTTTTTACCCAAATTGGAGCTAATGTACAATTATCTAAAATAGAAAGATGAGGAAATAAATTAAATTGTTGAAACACCATCCCAACTTCAGCTCTAATTTTTTCTATGTCTTTAGTATCTTCTGTTAATTCATTCCCATCTACTATAATTGAACCTTGTTGATGTTCTTCAAGTCTGTTTATGCATCTAATTAATGTTGATTTACCTGATCCTGAAGGTCCACAGACAACTATTTTTTTATTCTTCTCGACCTCTAAATTAATATTTTTTAATACTTGGAAATCACCAAACCATTTATTCATTTCTGTAATCTGAATTATTTTATCTGACATTATCTTTCCGTTTTATATTTTTGTTCTAAATTATAACTATATTTACTCATTGCATAGCAAATAATAAAAAATAGTACTGATGCAAACACATAACCTTCCATCGCAAAACCTAGCCACTCTGGGTTTGTTTTGGCAAGATTTAGCATTCCAACAATTTCTAAAAGTCCAACAACAAATATTAAAGGAGTATCTTTTACAAGCGCTAAAAAGGTATTAGCAATACCAGGTATTACAAGTTTAAGTGCCTGAGGTAAAATCACTAAAATATGCATTTTCCAATAACCCATTCCTAAAGATTTAGCAGCATCATATTGGCCTCTTGGTAATGCTTGCAAACCACCTCTAATAACCTCAGCGACATAAGCAGCTTCAAATAATGAGATTGCAATAATTACCCTTACTAATTTATCAATAAACATATCTTCTGGTAAAAACATTGGAAACATTACTGAGGACATAAATAATACTGTAATCAATGGAACACCTCTCCAAAATTCAATCATTCCTATTGAAAAATATTTAATTATTGGAAAATCAGACCTTCTACCCAAAGACAAAAATAAACCTATAGGAAAACAGAAAATCAAACAAAAAAATGATACTATAAAAGTTAAAGACAAACCTCCCCAAGCGCCTGTCTCTACCCACTCTAATGCTTCTAATTTACCAAGTTCAATAAGCTCTTCATAAAAAAATACATATTTTAATAATATGTAGAGTGTGATCGGAACTATTATAAAATAATACATTTTAAATTTAGATGGAATAAAAAATCCTAAAATAATTGAAATTACAGCTGCAATAATTCCATACGAGAAATCAAAAAATATAGGACCACCAGATATGAAAAAGAAAATAAAGAAAAAAGCAATTACAGGATAAACAACTACATAATAAAGGGTTAAATATTTTTTAAATTTTTCAGTAGCAAAGAAACCAATAGTACCAAGAAAAGCCAAAGCAATAAATGATAGGTTAATACGCCACTGTTCTGCATTAGGATACATTCCATACATAAATCTATTAAACCAAATTTTAATGTAAGTCCAACAAGCTCCACTACCTGTACATACGTCTTTTGAGTCTCCAGCAATGTTTGCATCTAAAATAAACCAACTTAATAATGGTGGGAGTGATTTAATAACCACAAATACAATTATTAATGATAAAAAAGCATTAAAATTGTTGGTATTAATATTTTTATTAATTAAATCTAAAAACCTTAAACCTGAATATTCAATTCTAATTAAATGAAGACCTATAAAACCTAAAATTAACGGTAAAAAGAAACTAATACTTCCAGGTAAAAAAGAAACTAAATCTCTATTAAAAAAAGAATTTAAAAAAACTATAAATATACTGAGTGAAATTAAAATTACCCCTGAATATAGATAGGTATTAAAATTATTTTTATCTGGTTGTAAAAAATTTAATATTTTCATTATTTTTCTTTAATAGCTATTTTTTTATTATACCAATTCATAAATATTGAAATTGATATACTCAAAGATAGATATGTTAGCATTGTTATAGAAACAATTTCTATCGCTCTTCCTGTTTGCATTAATGCAGTCCCAGCGAACACAAGAACTAAATCTGGGTAAGCAATTGCAGCTGCAAGAGATGAATTTTTTGTCAAATTTAAATACTGGTTGGTAGTTGGTGGAATTATTATTCTTAACGCTTGTGGCATTATCACTAATTTTAATACTTGATTTGGGGTTAACCCTATAGAAGCTGCAGCTTCTTTTTGACCTTTACTTACACCCTGAACACCTGCTCTAACACATTCAGCAATAAAAGTTGCTGTATATAACGATAAGGCTAATGCTAACGATATTAATTCAGGCGGTAATTTAATTCCCCCTTCGTAAGTGAAACCAGTTTGAGATAATTGCTTAATAACAGGTATTTCAACTGAAGCATCAACACCACCAAATAAAAAACTTAAAATTGGTAAAATTAATATCAGTCCTATTGAAATTGATAAAACTGGTGTTTGAATACCCTCATTTTGTTGTTTTTTTCTCGCATAAATTCGAACAAAAATAATTGAAATTATTGCAGCAATTATTGAGTAAATAAAAATATCTAAATTATTCCAAACAAAAGCAGGAACAAAAAAACCTTTTATAGTAAGAAAAAAAACTCCAAACATTGGTTCTGTATCTTGAGGTAATGGTAGTGCTCTTAAAGCAGCAAAATACCAAAAAAATATTTGTAATAATAATGGTATGTTTCTAAAAAATTCTACATAAACTGCAGCAGTTCTTTTAATAAGATAGTTGTTTGATAATCTTGCAATTCCAACAACTACTCCAATAATAGTTGCAAATATAATTCCAATAACGGAAACTAAAATAGTATTTAATAATCCTACTAAATAAGCTCTAAAATAAGAGTGAGAACCATCATATTCAATTAAAGAAAATTGAACATCAAATGATGACTCTTGAGATAAAAAACCATACCCAAAAGTAATTCCCCTGTTTTCCATATTAACTTGAGCGTTATATGAAAAAAATCCAAATATTAAAATTACAACTAGAAGTGTAAGTAATTGGGGTAATATTTTTTTAATATTCACAATAATTCAAGACTTATAAAAAAAAGGGCTAGAAAAATC
Organism: uncultured Pelagibacteraceae bacterium; assembly: GCA_902588895.1. GTDB lineage: Bacteria > Pseudomonadota > Alphaproteobacteria > Pelagibacterales > Pelagibacteraceae > Pelagibacter. The sequence goes on along the minus strand of CACIRC010000002.1, from coordinate 43,988 downwards.
TAGCCCTTTTTAATTATTATTTAAAGATTTAAATTATCTTGCTGGTGGTACATAAAGTATTCCACCTTTAGTCCATAATTCATTTGGACCTCTGTCCGGTAGAATTCCAGTGTCAGCAATATTTCTTTTGTAGCTTTCACCGTAGTTACCAACTTGCTTGATAATTCTTAAACTCCAATCATTATCTAGACCTAAAGCAGCTCCTAATTCACCTTCAGCACCTACTAATCTTTTTACAGCAGGATTATCTGAAGTTTTCATAGAGTCTGCGTTTGCAGAATTAACACCATACTCTTCTGCTTCGATCATCACGTTTAGAGACCATCTTACGATATCTTCCCATACAGAATCACCTTGTCTAACAACAGGGCCTAAAGGCTCTTTTGAAATAGTTTCAGGTAAAACTATGTGGTCGTCTGGAGAACTCAATTTAATCCTTTGAGCAGCTAAACCAGATTTGTCAGTTGTGTATGTATCACATCTTCCAGCATCATACGCAGCAACAACTTCGTCAGCTTTTTCAAAAGTTACTGGCTCATAAGAAATTCCTTTTGAATTAAAGAAGTCTCTCATATTAAGCTCAGTTGTTGTTCCTAAGTTTGTACATGCAGAAATACCGTTTTTGAAATCATTCACAGATGAATATCCAGAATTTTTTCTAACCATAAAACCTTGACCATCATAGAAGTTTACTCCTACGAAAGTAAGTCCGATGTCAGCATCCCTAGAAAGAGTCCAAGTTGTGTTTCTAGATAAGATATCAATCTCATTAGAAGTTAAAGCTGTAAATCTTTCTTTAGCACTTAGTGGTGTAAACTTAACTTTGTTTGCATCACCTAGTACTGCAGCAGCAACAGCTCTACATACGTCAACGTCAACACCAGTCCAATTTCCTGCAGCGTCAGCATTAGAAAACCCTGGAAGACCTTGAGATACTCCACATCTTACAAAACCCTTCTTTTGAGTGTTTTTAAGTGTCTTAGATTTTTTAGCAGCCATAGTCTCTGTTGTAAAAGTAAACAACACAGCCACCATAGCAACTAAAGAAGTTAATTGTTTTAAGTATTTAAACATTATTCTTCCTTTTAGTTATTTTTATTTGTTAACAAATAATTCAAAATTACTTTTGAATATTCTTAATTTAAGCATGTAAGAAAATACTCTTCAAGAAAAATTAATTAGCAAAACTTAATTTAGATGAATTCTAGTCAAGGACAAATATCTAAATAATATCAATAGAAAATGATGAAATGGCGCGCCCTGGAGGATTCGAACCTCCGACCCTCGGTTTAGAAAACCGATGCTCTATCCAGCTGAGCTAAGGGCGCAAAATTTTAAGATATATATAATACTTAATTAATTTTTAAAAAGAAATTTTTTAGCTATTAATAACAAAGATAAAAGTTCAACTCTTCCGATTATCATAAAAAATATAAGAAAATATTTGGTTAAAAAGTGTAAATTTTGAAAATCAAAGTCGGATAAACCATAAGCAGAAGAATTTACTGTGTTCATCAAGGTTAATACAGCTAATTTAAATGAATGTTCAAATTGAATATTAGATAAAGATAAAAAAATAGTTAAAGAAAAAAGAGAAATTACAAAAATTAATATTGTTAAAAAATATTTATTAATATCTTTGCTGTCAAAGTTAATTTTTGAAAATATGAGTTTGTTCATAAATACATTCTTTGGTCTACTAAATGAAAGTATTTGATTAAACGAATACTTTGTTAAAGAATAAATTTTCAAAAATCTCAGACCTGAACTTGTAGAAAAAAAAGATCCACCAATAATTACAAGCAAGATATATATAAGGTTTAAATTACTTTGATTAACATTTAGTGAAATGCCTATATTTGAAATACTACTTACTATAGATAAAAAATTTAATGTAAAATTTACATCATAACTAAAGAAAACAAAAAAAATACTTACAACAACAATAAAATATAAAAATAAATGAATGTCTTCATAAAAAAAATTTTTATTTCTTAAAAAAATTAAATTGTATGTAAAAAAAATACTAAAAAAAGAAATCAACATTAAAAAAGAAAATATAATTATTTGAAAATCATTTATTAAAATTGAAGAAAGTTGATTTACAGGTAAAAATCCACCTGATGAAATTATAGTCATTGCTAAATTTAGTGAATTAAATGATCTAATACCAATAATACTCAAAATTATAAAAATTGATAAAGTTAGTCCTGAGTATAATAATAGAATTTTTATTGATTGTTTAATTATCTCGGACGAATTAAATGATATAAAATTAGTTAAAGATTTTTTTAAACTTTCATCATAAATATCTATTAAATAAATAATAGAATATAAAAAATATAAACCTCCAATCCATTGGATTGAAGATCTCCACAAAATTAAACCTTGATCAATATGTTTTATATTTTCAAATATACTAAATCCTGTTGATGTAAATCCAGATACAGCCTCAAAAAATGCATTTAAAAAAGTCAAATTATAAATACTCAGATAAAAAGGTATCGACAGAACTAAAGGCATGAGCACATATCCTAATAAAATAGTCAATATTTTTTCGAATATTGTTGATTTTTTTTCACTGGTTTTTATTTTATAAAAAAATATTCCGATTAAAGCAGATACTATAAAACTAAAATAATAAGTATTAAGATTAAGATATAAGTTAAAATAATACGAATAAATTATATTTAAAAACGAAAAGAAGGAAATTAATATAAAAAAAAAACTTAAATATTTTACTCTAAATAATTGCATTTAGTTAAATAGAACTAATTCTAAATATATTCTCTACTACTGAAATTGAGTCTTTTTTGGCTAAAAAAACAACTTTGTCCTCTTTTTGAAAAACAAAATTTGATCTTGGTATAATAACTTTATTTTCTCTTAATACAGCACCTATTCTTATTTCTTCGGGTAAATTTGAATTTTTTAATTCTTTATTAATGAGTTCTGACGTTTCTATAATTTCAGCTTCAATTACTTCATATTCACCATTCATAATTGTATAAGCTGTTTCAATTGTACCTTTATGAATATGTTTTAAAATACTTGATACAGTATTCATTCGAGGATCTATAAGGTCATCAATTTTTAAAGAATTTTGTAACAAAGAATAATTTGGCTTATTAATTAAAGCCATTGTCCTTTTATCATTTACATCTTTTTCATCTTTTGCAAATTTTTCAACAAGAACACTTACCATCAAATTATCTTCATCATCATTTGTTAATGCAAGAACTGTTTCAGCTTCTTGTAAATTAGCTTCAACTAGAACTTCTTCATCTAATGCATCTCCATTAATAACAATTGTATTATTTAATTCACTAGCAAGAAATTCAGCTCTTTCTTTATTTTTTTCAATAATTTTTACTCTTGCTGCATCCAAAGTTTCTTCGATGTTTTTAGCTAAATTAAAACCTATGTTACCACCACCTACGATTAAAATATTTTTAGATACTTTTTCATCATGTCCAAAAGCTTCCAAAGTGTCAGACATTTGTGATGAATTGATTATCACATAAATTTTATCGTTTTTTCTTACATCATCATTTTTTTTTGGAATTATAAATTTATCCTCTCTTATAATTCCTATGATATTAGCATCTAAATTAGGATGTTTTTTCGTTAAATCATTAAGATTGATGTTAATTAATTTACAATTTTCATTAATTAAAATCTCTAGTAATCTGATTTTATTATCAGCAAATGGAACACTATCCAGCGCTCCAGGTGCCTCCAGTTTTCTTTGAATTGATTTTGCAATTTCAATTTCAGGAGAAATGATGACATCTATTGGTAAATTTTCTTTATTATAAACTATTGTAAATTTTGGGTTTAGATAATCTTGAGATCTTATTCTTGCTATTTTTTTTGGAATTTTAAAAATTGAAAATGCTATTTGGCAAATAAGCATATTAATTTCATCGTTTCTAGTAACTGCAATAATCATATCTGTCTCTGTTGCGTTAGCTTTTTCTAAAATTGATGGATATGTGCCTTTTCCAACAATAGCCTTAACATCTAAAGCGTCATCAATTTTTTGAATATCTTCACTAGAAGGATCTATAACAGTTATAGAATGACCTTGTTCACTTAGCTGTTTAGCTATAGTAAACCCTACTCTACCAGCTCCACAAATGATTATATTCATCTAGTTAAATTCTTTGATGCCCAAACCTTTTAATTTTCTATGTAATGCACTTCTTTCCATACCAACAAAATTAGCTGTTTTAGAAATATTTCCATTAAATTTTTTCAATTGAATAGTTAAATACTCCTTTTCAAACTTTTCTCTAGCTTCTTTTAATGGCACAGAAAGGCTATTTTCAGCTAATTGATCGTCAAAATTTGTATTTTTTAAAGATTCCTTAATAATATTAGAAATTTTATCTTTTGAATCTGGTTGCAATATTGCAATCCTCTCGATTAAATTTCTTAACTCTCTAACATTACCATGCCAATTATGATTAAGTATATAATTATTATTTTCATCTATATCCAATTCTTTAATTTTATAATTTTCAGATATTTTTTTTGAAAAATATTTAATTAACAAAGGTATATCTGAAATTCTTTGGCTTAAAGGTTCAATGTTTATCTCAAAAACATTTATTCTATGAAATAAATCTTCTCTAAAGTTTCCAATTTCAATTTCTTTTTTTAAATCTTTGCTTGATGAGCAAATTAATCTTACATCCACACTTACATCATTACTTCCATTAACTCTTTTAAATTTTTGATCAGTTAGAACTCTTAATATCTTAGATTGTATATCTAACGGTATTTCCGAGACTTGATCAATTAAAAGTGTGCCTTTGTTCGCTTTCTCTAGAGCACCATATGAAATAGATCCATTTTCTTTTTCTTCACCAAATAATTCTAATTCATATTTATTAATATCTAATAAGGCACCATTTAAAACAATAAATGGATTTTTACTTCTATTAGAAGCTTTGTGAATTTTTCTCGCTATTAATTCCTTTCCTGAACCTGAGGGTCCACTTATAAATACTCTGCTTTCAGTTATTGATATTTTTTTAATTTGATCAATTATATTTAGTATATTTTTGCTGTTTCCAATTAATTCATAAGATGAAAACAATTTACTTTCATATTCTCTATTTTGTTTTTTTAAATTAAAATTTTCAACCGCTCTTTTAACAAAATTAAGTAACCTTTCTTGATCAAATGGTTTTTCTATAAATTCAAAAGCACCGTGTTGTAATGACTTAACAGCCATTTCAATGTTGGCATGTCCTGAAATAATTATAACTGGTGTATCTTTATTTTTAGATTTAATGTGTGAAAGAAGCTCAATACCGTCATTATCTCCCTTATCCAATTTAACATCAAGAATTGCAACATCAGGTAATTTTTTATCTATTTCAGCTAGTGCTTGGTTATAATTTGCAGCTAATCTAGTCTTATAACCGGCATCTATAATTAATTCATTAATTATATTTCTGATATCAGCATTATCATCTACAATTAAAATTTCTTCACTCATTTTTGTTTTAAAAATATTATATTAATTTTTGCACCATTTTTAATTGGTATAAAATCTATTTTTCCATTGTGATCATTAATTATTTTATTAACTATTGATAATCCCAAACCGGTTCCATTTTTTTTTGTTGTAAAATAAGGATTAAGTATATTTTTAATGTTATCTTTTAATTCATTAAAACCAACACCATTATCCTCAATAGTTGATTTAATGTGGCTATCGTCTTGGGTAAGTTCAATAGTAATTTTTTTGCTGAAATTGTTATTGTTTTGAGCTTTTTGATTAATACTTTCAATAGAATTTTTAATTAAATTTAAAAAAACTCTACTTATTTGTTCTTTATCACTCTCTAAAATAATTTTATCAAAATCTTTTTTAAAAGTAATATCAATAGAACCGTCTAATTCTTTTAGTAAATTTATATTTTCATGAATTATATCTACTAAATTATTCTCTCTAAAAATTGGTTTAGGCATTCTTGCAAAGTCAGAAAATTCATTAACCAATTTTTCAATTTGTTTTATTTGGTTATTTATAATTTTTAAGTTGTCTTTAAAATTTTCAATTTCGCTTTCCTGTAATTGTTTAGAATATTTATTTTTTAACTTATCTATAGTTAATTGAATTGGCGTAAGTGGATTTTTGATTTCATGAGCGAGTTTTCTAGCTAAGCTACCCCATGCCTCATGTCTTTCATTAATAATTAGTTTTTCTTGCTGATTTTTTAACCTATCAATCATCAAGTTAAAATTTTTATTTAAGGTTTCTAAATCTTTATCTGTCTTAACTTCAGGAACTTTCGCATTGAAATTTCCTTGTCCAATGGATGTTGAAGCAAGAATTAGGTTATTGATAGATCTAAAAAACCTAGATGAAAATCTTATAGCTATAGATATAGATACAAATAATAAAACACTAACAACTATAATATAAATGATAGCAAATGAGATTTTAATTCCAGTACTTTTTTCTTCAACTGTATAATAAAAATTAATTGCTTCTTCAGACTCTGTTAAATATTTGGAAATTTCTTTGTCAAGATACTTAACTACATACAAAAATCTATCTTCAAAATTTTGTAGTCTCATTATTGCTGCTGAGATATTTTCTGGTGCGTTAATAATTTTTAAAGGACGATCATCATCTAAAACTAAATTTAAAGCTCTATCAACCGGTGGTATATATGGTTGATCGTCTTTCAAAGTAGTAAATAGTAATTTTTTATTAATATCAATAATGTGTACTTCATCAACATTTCTAATTAATTTTTGTGTATCTAAAAATCTCTTATATTCATTCTGATTATCATTTAAAAATTTTTTACTTTTATTGGTATCAAAAGCTATCAAAACAATATCAGATTGAATTTTGTTTCTAATTTCTTCAACATAATTTCTTGCTAATTCATAAGAATTATTAACAACTGTGGTAACTTTTTTGTCAAAATATTTTTCTAATGCAAAAGAAAATAAAAATAGTGAAAATATTGAAATTAATACTGACGGAATTAAAGTAAATAAACCAAAGTATGTAATATATTTTTTATTTGATTTTAAACCGTCTTTATCAATATCGTTTTTAATTGCACTCTTAATCTCAATAAAAATAAAAATAAAAAGTGCAAATAAAAGTACAATATTTAGAACTAATAAAATCTGTAAATTTTGATCTGATAATTCAATAAAACCTTTATCTATAAAAGTTAAAAAGGTTAAAAAACCTATCGATAATGTGATAATAAATAATATTATTAGATATATATTTTTTTTAATAAATTCGTACATTTGAATATAAAAACTACCATATAAATGAATAATTATTTTATAATACTAGCATCAGGACAAAGCAAAAGATTTAATTCAAATAAACCAAAACAATTTAATATTTATAAAAATAAGGCTCTTTTTAAACATTCTTTAGAAAAAGCAATAAAATCAAGACTGTTTAAAAAAATTGTATTGGTCGTAAATAATAAAAAAAGTATTAAAGAAAAATTTCCAAAAAATATTTTTATTATAAAAGGTGGCAAAGAAAGATCCGATTCTTCTTTGATTGCTCTAAAATATATAAAAAAATTTAAACCTACAAATGTTTTAATCCATGATGCGGCTCGACCAAATTTCACAATAAAGCTTTTAAAAAATTTAATTAAATCGCTTAAAAATAATAAAGCAGTAATACCAACTATAAATTCAAGAGACTCCATTAAATATAAAGTAAAAAAACAGCTTTTTAACCTCAACCGAAATAATTCAATTTTAACCCAAACCCCTCAGGCTTTTAAATTTGAAGATTTATATATTCTTTCAAATAAACAAAAAAATAAAATTACTGATGAAGCAACGTTATTTATTGAAAATAATTTAAAAGTTAAATTTATTAAAGGAGAAAATTTAAATAATAAAATTACATTTAAAGAAGATATTGAGACTAATAAAACTTATTTTGGTATAGGTTTTGATGTTCATAGATTAATAAGAGGAAAAAAACTTTTTTTAGGTGGTACAAAAATTCCTTATCACTCAGGACTTAAAGGACATTCAGACGGGGATGTGATTGTTCATTCAATAATTGATTCGCTTCTTGGAGCCATGAGAAAAAAAGATATTGGTACTTTTTTTCCAGATAATCAAAAGAAATATAAAAATATTAGATCTCCTAAAATGCTTAAACCTATTGTTGAGATATTGAAGAATAATGACTTTTATATAAATAATTTAGATATAAATTTAATATGTGAACAACCAAAAATTTCAAAACATCGGGATAAAATAATAAAATCATTATCTAAATTGTTAAATGTTGATAAAGAATTAATTAACCTCAAAGGCAAAACTGTAGAAAAACTTGGATTAATTGGAAAGGAAAAAGCGATAGCATGTGAAGTTATCTGCTCAATAACAAAATGAAAAAAATAAATGTTTTGTTGTCTACTTTTTTTGGTTATGGATATATAACCAAAATTCCTGGCACTGTAACATCTGCTGTAACAACTATTTTTATTTATATTGCTTACGAAATTCTAGGGTACACAGATCTTAAGTTTTCAATTATTTTTTTTATTCTTTTATTCTTTTATTCATTTTATGCCGTAAAAGACTCTGAATCTGAATTTAAAAATAAAGATCCAAGACAAATAGTAATAGATGAAGTTTTAGGTCAATCCATGCCTTTAATTTTACTATTGTATTTAAATCAAACTAATCAAATAAATATATCAATTGAAATTTATTATATTTTATCTTTTGTCTTTTTTAGATTTTTTGACATCCTAAAACCTTTTCCAGTAAGTTATTTTGACAAAAATCATAAGAACTATTTTGGAATAATTATGGATGATATAATGGCAGGGTTATATTCAATGATATTGATATATTTAATAAGTTTAAAATTCTAATGAGTATTCAATTACTTCATAAAAAATTAATTAAAAAAAAATTAACTATATCTGTAGCGGAGTCTTGTACGGGTGGGTTATTGGCTCATAATTTGACTAAATTAGCTAATTCATCAAAATACTTTCAAATGGGTCTAACCACTTACTCTAATCAAGCTAAAATAAAGATATTAAAGGTTAATAAAAATATTATTAGAAAATATGGCGCGGTAAGCCATGAGTGTTGTAAGGCAATGGTTCAAAATTTATCTAAAATTTCAAAGAGTAAAATCAACATCTCCATAACAGGAATTGCTGGACCAGGAGGGGGATCAAAAGAAAAGCCCGTTGGCCTTGTTTATATTGGGGTCAAAAAAGATAGAGCTTTGCTTATCAAAGAAAATAAATTTAAATCAAAAAATCGTAATTCAATTCAAAAATCAACAGTTCGTACTGTAATTAAGATAATCAGTAAAATTATTTAATACTTTCAGCTCTTTTTTGAAATGCATCTGCTATCTTTTCTAAACCAAATTGAAAAGATTTGGTCATTAAAATATTTAAAAACTTATTTTCAATTTCAAAATCAATATCAAATAAAACTTCTGTTTTGTAACCATCAGCATCATTTCCTACTTCAATAAATTTCCAATTATTTTCCAAATGATTTAATGGTCCACCTAAATTAACAACATGAATATGATTATTTTTTTTATTTAATTTAACGTCACTTTTAAATGTATCCTTAAACGGCCCCTTACCTATTGTAAGATCTGCAATTATATTTATGGTATCTCCGTTATCACTTCTCTCATAAACTTTTGAATTATCACAGAAAGGAATAAATTCTGGGTATTTTTCGATATCTAAAACAAACTCGATTAGTTTATCTTTTCTGTTATCAATTAATCGCTTAACTGATGCTTTTGGCATTAATTATTTTTTATTCTATTTTGTTGAAGTTTCGCAAAATCTTCATCAGCATGATATGAAGATCTGGTTAAAGGGGATGAAGACACTAACAAAAATCCTTTAGCTTTTGCAATTGTTCCTAAATCTTCAAATTCTTTTGGTGTGTAATATCGATCTAATGGATAATGTTTTGTTGAAGGTTGCAAATATTGACCGATCGTTATGAAATCAACATCTGCAGCTCTTAAATCATCCATGACTTGCAAAATTTCATCTCTTGTCTCACCTAAGCCAACCATTATTCCTGATTTAGTAAAAATATTTTTATTAACTTTTCTTGCATTTTTTAAAAGTTCTAAAGATGCAAAATATCTAGATCCAGGTCGAACTTTTAAATAAAGACTAGGGACAGTTTCAATATTATGATTAAAAACATCTGGTTTAGCATCTAAAACTTTTTTATAAGCATCTCCTTTTCTTAAAAAATCAGGTGTAAGAACTTCAATAGTAGTATTTGGATTTGATTTTCTAGTTTGATTAATTACTTCAAAAAAATGTTCTGACCCACCATCATCTAAATCATCTCTGTCCACTGAGGTAATTACAACATGTTTTAAATTTAATTTTTTTACTGCTTCTGCAATCTTAACTGGTTCAAGTTGATCTAATTTTCCTGGAACGCCAGTTTTAACATCACAAAAAGCACAAGCTCTTGTACAAGTGTCTCCCATAATCATAAAAGTTGCATGTCGCTTACTCCAACATTCAGTTATATTAGGACAGTTTGCTTCCTGACAAACAGTTACAAGATTATTGTTATTTACTATTGTTTTAGTTAAAAAAAATTCCTTACTATTTGTAAGTTTTGATCTAATCCATTCTGGTTTTTTTTTAATTGGATTAACCGGTTTATTTTCTTTTTCTGGATGTCTACTTTTCATCTTTTTTAATTATATAAATTGTCTCATTTTTTTTACCAAATAAAAATCGTTCTCTAATTAAAGTCTCAATATAATCAAGATCCAAATTAGTACTTAGAAGTGAATTTTTATGATTCATATCTTCTATTTTATTAGTTAGGGTTAATTCTTCTTTTTTCAAGTTAGACAAAAGTTCCTTCTTTTCTATATACGAAAAAAGGCCTCTTTCTCCAGATACTAAGTTGAAACCAAAATAAAAAATAAGAAAAACAGATATTAATAAAAAATAATTTCTTTTTATTAATCGAAGCATTAATTAATCTTATTCATCCTCGCTTTTTTTCCAAGTTCTTCTTCAATACGGATTAATTGATTATATTTTGCAACCCTTTCAGATCTAGCTAAGGATCCAGTTTTAATTTGATTTGAGTTAGTGCCTACTGCTAAATCAGCAATAAACGTATCCTCACTATCACCTGATCGATGAGATATAATTGTTTTATATCCAATTGTTTGAGCAAATTTAATTACATCTAACGTTTCTGAAACAGTGCCAATTTGATTTAGCTTTATTAATATTGAATTAGAGGAAATATTTAAGAAACCTTTCTTTAACCTTTCAAGATTTGTTACATACAAATCATCTCCAACAATCTGAACTTTTTTTATTGATTTCATTAATTTATTCCATGCTAACCAATCATTTTCAGCAAATGGATCTTCAATAGACTTAATTTTATATTTTTTTATAATTTTTTGATATTCTTTAATGGATTTATCTACTGAAATATAACTTTTTGAATGAATAGAATATTTTTTCTTTTTATATAATTCGTTAGCTGCCACATCTAGACAAATAGAAACATCTTTACCGTTAATAAATCCTGATTTTCTTATTGCACTTACAATCAAATCTAGTGCTTGATTATTACTACTGATCATGGGTGCAAACCCACCTTCATCCCCTACAGAGGTTGATAGACCTTTATCTTTAATTAATTTACTCAAGTTTTTAATGACTACAAAACAAATTCTCATAGCCTCAGAAAAGCTTTTTGCTCTATCTGGTCTGATCATAAATTCTTGAATTCTAAGACCATTATTGGCGTGAGCTCCACCATTTATAATGTTCATTAATGGATAAGGTAATTGATAATTATTTTTTTGAGAAAAAGTTTTATACAGAGGTAATTTTTTAGCTTTTGCAGAAAGTTTTTTAACTGCCATCGAAACAGCTAACATCGCGTTAGCTCCTAAATTAGTCTTTTGTCTTGTGCCATCTAGATTAATTAACGATGCATCAATTCTTTCTTGGTTATGAATACTTTGTCCTTTTAATTTTTTTGAAATTTTTGTATTAACTAGATTAACAGCATTAAAAACGCTTTTGCCCAAATACTTTTTATTATTCTTATCTCTTTTTTCAAAAGCTTCAAAAGTTCCTGTGGAAGCACCTGAGGGACAAATAGCGGATGCGCTATTATTTTTAATATAAACCTCTGCCTCTACTGTTGGATTTCCTCTACTGTCAAAAACTTGACGTGCTTTTACTTTTAAAATTTTACTCACTATTTTTTTATTAGATTATCTATATCGTGTAATTGTTTTAATAGATTCTCTAATTTATTCAATGGTACCATGTTTGGTCCATCTGATGGAGCATTATCAGGATCTTGATGTGTTTCAATAAATACACCTGCAACTCCAACCGCAACTGCAGCTCTTGCTAAATATTCAACAAATTCTCTTTGACCACCAGAGGACTCACCTTGGCCACCTGGTTGTTGAACAGAATGAGTTGCATCGAAAATTACTGGATAACCATTCTTTGCCATTATAGGTAATGATCTCATGTCAGAGACTAAAGTGTTGTATCCAAAACTTGCACCTCTTTCTGTGACTAGGATGTTTTTATTTCCTGAGTCTGAAATTTTTTTAGTTACATTCACCATATCCCAAGGTGCTAGGAACTGACCTTTTTTTACATTAATAATTTTATTTGTTTTAGCTGCAGCAACTAATAAGTCTGTTTGTCGACATAGAAAAGCTGGGATTTGTAAAACATCAACATGTTTTGAAACAATTTCACATTGTTCAGCATTGTGTATGTCTGTTAAAATAGGAACGTTCAGCTCCTTTTTAATTTTATCAAATACAGGAAGTGATGCATCTAACCCTGCTCCCCTTTTACCTTTTAAACTAGTTCTGTTTGCTTTATCAAATGAGGTTTTGTAAATAAATCCAAGGCCAAATTTTGAAGTAATTTCCTTAATTTTTCCAGCCATATCGAGTGCATGTTGCTCTGTCTCTAACTGACATGGACCTGCAATAATACAAATCTTATTGTTGTTTGAAATTTCTATATTTTCACAATTTACTTTAATAGCATTCATCTATGATTTTTTGCTGCTTTGATAAAAGAAGAGAATAAAGGATGTGGGTTCAAAGGTCTAGATTTAAATTCAGGATGAAACTGAACTCCTATAAACCATGGATGATTTTTTAGTTCAATTATCTCTGGTAGCTTATGATCTGGAGATAAACCTGAAAATATTAATCCTTTCTTCTCAAATTTTTCTTTATATGAAATATCCACTTCATATCTATGTCTATGTCTCTCTTTGATTAATCTAGATTTATAAACATCTCTAATTTTAGATTTATCTTTTAAGATTGCATCATAAGAACCAAGTCTCATGGTGCCTCCTAAGTCTTTATCTGTTCCTTTAACTTTTCTGCCACTTTTCTCCCATTCATGCATCAAACCAATAATATGAACACCACCTTTATCAAACTCAGAAGAAGTTGCTTTTTTAATCTTTAATTGATTTCTAGCAAATTCAATTATTGCCATTTGCATACCATAGCAAATTCCAAGGAATGGAATTTTATTTATTCTCGCATATCTTATCGCTTCAATTTTACCTTCGGTTCCTCTCTTACCAAATCCACCTGGAATTAAAATTCCCGAAACATTTTTAAGTTTATTTTTTATTTCTGAAACTTTTAATTTTTCAGAATCTATTCTAACCAAATTAACTTTGAGATTATTGGAAATTCCTCCATGTGTAAGTGCTTCATCTAAAGATTTATAAGCATCCTTTAATTCAACGTATTTTCCAATAATTGCAATGTTAACATGTCTTTTAGTATTAAGAGTAATTTTAGTTATTTTTTTCCAAGGTTTCAAATTTGCAGGTTTTTTTGATTTTAATTTAAAATAATTTAAAACTTGAATATCTAATTTTTGATTAAAAAAACTAATTGGTGCTTCATAAATAGTTTTAACATCAACAGTTTCAATTACATTTTTAATATCAACATTACAAAACAAAGATATTTTTTTTCTATGGTCTAAAGGAATAGGTCTTTCTGATCTACAAATAATAATATCAGGTTGAATACCTATGCTTCTTAATTCTTTTACTGAGTGTTGGGTTGGTTTTGTTTTTATTTCATCAGATGCTTTTAAATAAGGAACTAAAGTTAAATGAATAAATAATGCATTTTTTTTACCGATATCATTGGAAAATTGTCTTATCGCTTCTATAAATGGTAAACTTTCAATATCACCTACTATTCCTCCTATTTCACAAATTACAAAATCTTCTTTAGATGTATCGTGTTTTATAAATTCTTTAATTCTATCTGTGATATGAGGAATTACTTGAACGGTTTTACCTAAATACTGACCTTTTCTTTCTTTTTTAAGAACATCGCTATAAATTTTTCCAGTTGTTATGTTATCGGTTTTCTTTGCAGTTACGCCTGAAAATCTTTCATAGTGACCTAAATCTAAATCTGTTTCAGCACCATCATCGGTTACAAAAACTTCTCCATGTTGAAACGGACTCATTGTTCCTGGATCAACATTAAGATAAGGGTCTAATTTTCTTAATCTAACTCTATAACCTCTTGATTGTAATAAATAAGCAAGGGATGCAGAAGAGAGACCTTTACCAAGAGAAGAAACCACGCCGCCAGTGACAAATATATATCGCGCCATGGAAGTATCTTATAGCGAATAAAAAATGAATTGAAAAGGATTAATTAATTATTTTCTGGAATTGATGGCGTGTCTTCAGTTTTTTCCTCAACTGTGTCCAATACCGACCCCGTAGGAGTAAGTTCTGCTCTAGAAATTATTGTTAGAGCTAGACTGCAAATAATAAAAAGTGTTGCTACGATTGCAGTGGCTTTTGTCATAAAGCTGCCTGCTGATCTAGAGAGCATAAAATTTTCTTGGGAAACTCCAATACCAAGAGCACCTCCTTCCGATTTTTGCAATAAAACCAAAAGAACTAAAATAACTGCTAGTATGATGTTGATTACTAATAATAAAGTTTCCATGTGGGTCTAATTAATGGTTTTTTTGATTATATCAATAAATTTTTTTGGGTTTTGCGATGCGCCTCCAATCAAAAAACCGTCAATGTTGCGAATTTTTTTTAATATACTTACGTTATTAGCATTTACAGATCCACCATAAAGAATTTTAGGATATTTTTTTATAAATTTACTTTTAATAAATGAAATAGTTTTATTTAAATCAGCTTCTTTTGGAATTACACCTGTTCCGATAGACCACACAGGTTCATAGGCTATAATAATTTTAGATTTATTCTTTATTGATTTTAACCCTTTTTCAATTTGTTTTTTTAAAATTTGATTAGTTTTTTTTTGTCTTCTTTCTTTCAAAGTTTCACCAATACAAAATATAATTTTCAAGCCTGATTTAATTGCACTTTTAATTTTTAAATTAATTAGATTGTCTGTTTCTCCTAACTGCCTATTTTCTGAGTGTCCCAAAATAATAAACTTTGCTCCAACATTTTTAAGCATGGTAGAATTTACTTGGCCAGTGTGCGCACCGTAGTCATAGCTGTGATGACAGTTTTGGGCACCAACCTCTATTTTTGTTTTTTTAAGTCTTCTCGACAATGGACGAATTAATGTATTTGGTGGGCAATAAACTATTTTTAACTTATTTTTTTTAATATTTTTTGAAAACTTTATTACTTTATCAAGCGAATTTAGAGTTCTTAAATCACCAAACATTTTCCAATTAGCTACAAAATACATATATTTATTTGTCATAATTGACTTTTTAATCTATAGATTTGTTTTTTACAGATCAATAAATTTATAACGCTATGATTGAAAAATTAAAAAACTTAGGCTGGAAACAACTTGGTGGATTGGTGTTAATTGTCATAATCATCATCGCTTTTGGTTTTGGTGGTTTTGGCGGTGGGTTTAGTACAAACAATCAAAACAATATTGCAAAAATAAATAAAACAAATGTAACAACCCAAGATTTTATTGAATATGTGAATCAAAGTGGAATTTCACAAGTAGCTATTCGAGATAATTTAGACAACAATATTATTGAAGAATTATTATCAGGATTAATTTCAACTACATTGATTGATTTAGAAATTAAAGACTTTGATCTTTCAATCAACGAAAGAACCATACTTAAAAACATTAAAGAAAATAAAAATTTCCATGATGAAAACGGTACTTTTCAAAGAATTAAATATGAAAAATTTTTACTCTCCAACAACTTGTCAGCTCCAATGTTTGAATTGCAATTAAAAAATAGAGAATTACAGAAACATTTATTTGATTTTATTGGTGCTGGAACAATAACACCAAATTTTTTAATAGAAAAAAAGTTTGAAGAAAATAATAAATCTTTGGATATTGAGTATTTTGATATGGAAAATCTATATAAAACAAAAGATGATTACACAGCAAATGAAATTGAAGCATTTATTGATGAAAATAAAGATCAATTAAAAAGAGAATATATAGATTTTAAGTATGTGATTTTAAATCCAAAAAATCTAATTGGAATTGAAGAATTCAATCAAGAATTTTTTGATGAAATTGATTCCATTGAGAACAAAATTTCTCAAGGGATTACATTTGAAACTATATTAGAAGATATAAATGTTGAAATTATTGAAGTAAATGAGTTTGCACCTAGCTCTAGTAAACAAATTAATGAAGATCTAATTTATTCTAAGAAAGCATCTAAAATAGACTTGATAGAAAGTGGTGACAACTTTTTACTTTATAATATTAATAATCAATATGATCGAGCTCCAGATTTAAGTGATGAAATCATTAAAGAAGAAATAGTTGAGTTTATTTATCAAAAAGGTAAGTTTGATTACAACAAAGAAATTATAGAAGAAATTCAAAAAAAGAAATTTGATAATTCAAGATTTGAAGAACTAGCAGGATCAAATAAGAAATATTCTTCTATTAATTCTATAGAAGATGATAAGCTCATTGATATTAATTCAGTAAAAATGCTTTATGCGTTACCTGTTAACTCTTTTGCTCTAGTAAATAAAGAAGATAAAATTTATTTAGTAAAAATTAGTGGAACAAATAAAAATTCATTTAACAAAACTGATGAAAAATATCTTAAATTTGTAAATAGCCAAAATACAAATAATAGAAAAAGTATCTTACAATCGTATGATCAATTACTTAATGATAAATATCAAGTTCAATTAAATCAAAAAACTATTGATAGAGTTAAAAATTATTTCAAATGATTATTAATCGAAGCTTCAAAGATTTTAAGTTTCGACATAGAAGCAAAAAAAATCAAATCATCTTTACTAAAAAGAAAGTAAAAAATGATGAGGAAGTATTAAATTTAATTGATAATTTTCTAGAAGAAAAAAATAGTTTTATATTTGAGTCTGTAGAAAAAGGTAAAATCAAAGGTAGATATACAATATTTGGTAAAAATCCTGATAAAATTTGGGAATTTAATAATAATAATTCTTATCTAATTCAAAGAAATAAAAAAAGAAAATTAAATGATAAACCAGATAAATTAATTGAAAAAATAATTGAAGATTTCAAGTTTGAAACTCCCAAAAATTTACCTAATATTTGCTCATTAATCTCTGGGTATTTTTCTTATGACTCAATTAGATACATAGAAAAAATTCCAAATAATTGTAAAAACGATCTTAATTTGCCAGATGTAAGGCTTCTTCGTCCAAGAACTTTAATCATTCATGATGATTTAAAAAAAGAAATTTTTTACATATCTAATATTTTTAAAGATGAAAAAATTAAAAACTATAAAAATAAATATGAAGAAATTAAATCTGATTTGTTTAAATTACTCATTCAGTCATCAATTAAAAATATTGATAAAAAAATAATTCAAAAACCAAAAAATATAAAAGTGAAATCTAACACTTCAAAAAATAAATTTATATCAATGGTTAATAAGGCAAAAAAATATATTAAATTAGGAGATATTTTTCAGGTTGTTTTAAGCCAAAGATTTGAGGCTAAATTAACAAAGAAACCATTAGATATTTATAAAAAACTAAGAGTAACAAACCCTTCTCCTTTTATGTTTTTCTTTAATTTTGCGGATTTTCAAATAATTGGCGCAAGTCCTGAAATACTTGTGAGACTCAGGGATAATAAAATTACTGTAAGACCAATCGCAGGAACTAGACCAAGGGGTAAAACTAAAAAGGAAGATCTTTTTTATGAAAGAGACCTGCTTAGAGATAAAAAAGAACTTTCAGAGCATTTGATGTTACTTGATTTGGGTAGAAATGATACTGGTAAAGTCTCAAAGATAAATTCGGTAAAAGTTACAGAAAGCTTCATTATTGAAAGATATTCTCATGTTATGCATATAGTTTCAAATGTAGTTGGGGAATATAATAAAAAATTTTCAAAATTTAAATCGCTCTTAGCTGGTTTTCCAGCTGGTACTGTTTCTGGGGCTCCAAAAATTAGAGCTATGGAAATTATAGATGAATTAGAAACATCAAAAAGAAAAGTTTACGCAGGTGGAATTGGATATTTTTCTGCAAATGGTGAATTTGATACTTGTATAGCTTTAAGAACTGCAGTTGTTAAAAATAAAAAATTTTATGTGCAAGCAGGTGCAGGTATAGTTGCAGACAGTAAGCCTAAAAATGAGTACGAGGAAACAGTTAATAAAGCGAAAGCTTTAATTAATGCTTTAAGATAATGAAAATATTATTAATAGATAATTACGATAGTTTTACTTTTAATTTGTATCACTATATCTCCTCATTAAATATTAAGGTTGATGTAGTTAGAAATGATAAAATTAATTCTAAAGAAATCATTAAAAAGAAATATGATAAAATTGTTATTTCACCAGGACCTGGCAACCCAAATCAATCTGGCAATTGTATTAAAATATTGAACTCATTATACAAAGAATTACCTTTTTTAGGAGTATGTTTAGGTCATCAGATAATCGGACAAGTTTTTGGATCAAAAATTGTTCAAGCAAGAAAGTTAATGCACGGTAAAACAAGCAAAATCAAATCTAAAAAAATTGGTATTTTAAAAAACCTCCCAATTACATTTGAAGCTACCAGATACCATAGTTTGGTAATTGATAAAAAAACGTTATCAAAAGATCTAGAGATTACAGCAGAGACAGAAGATGGAGTAATAATGGGTGTACAACATAAAAAATTTAATATTCATGGTGTACAATTCCATCCTGAAAGTATTAAAACTAAGTTTGGAATGAAAATTCTTAAAAACTTTATTAATAATTAAATTTATGGATCAAATTTTAGAAAAACTTAAAAATAAAAAAGATTTAACTTTTGAAGAAAGTAAAACCGCTTTTGAAATATTAATGACTGGAAAAGCTAGTAATGACGAAATTTTTAGTTTTTTAACACTATTATCTGAAAAGGGAGAAGTTTCAGTTGAAATAGCAGGTGGAGTTTTTGTTCTTAGAGAAAAGTCTAAAAGAGTAAATGTAAGTGATTGTATTGATACTTGTGGTACTGGCGGTGATGGAATGAATACTCTTAATATTTCAACAGCTTCTGCCCTACTTTTAGCTAGTATGGGTACAAAAGTTGCTAAACATGGGAATAAAGCTGTTTCCTCAAAATGTGGGTCCGGTGATGTTTTGGAAGCTCTTAAAATTAAAATTGATTTAGAACCTGAGGATATAGAAAAAGAAATTAATACCAATAATTTTGGATTTATGTTTGCACCAAATTATCATAGTGCAATGAGATTTGTAGGACCTGTAAGAAAGAAAATTGGAAAAAGAACCATTTTTAATATGATTGGTCCATTAAGTAATCCAGCTCTTGTAGAGAGACAGGTTGTAGGTGTTTTTGATAAAAAATTATCAAAAATTTTTGCAGAAGGACTTAAAAATTTAAATTTAAAATTTGCTTGGATAGTAAATAGCGAGGATGGATTAGATGAAATATCTCCATATGCAATCACTAATGTTATTCAATTAAAAGATGGTCAAATATCTGAAATAAAAATAGATCCAAATGCTTTGGGGGTTAATGCAGATAATTTTAAAAATTTAGTGGGTGATGATGCAAAATTTAATGCTGACAAGATGATTGAAATATTTAAAGGTGAAGATAATGATTTTTCAAAAGCAGTTTGTTTAAATGCTGCAGCGGGGTTAATTGTTGGAGAAAAATTTTTAGACTTTTCTGAAGCATATAATTTCACAAGAGAATATATCCTTTCTGGAAAAAGCTTTTTACATCTAGAAAAAATTCAAAATGTCTGAAAATATACTTCAAAATATCATTCAAAAAAAAATTGAAAAAGTTGATAAATTAAAAAAATCCTTAGATCTTAAAACTTTGGATGAGTTGATTAATAAAAACAACAGCTATATTAATTTTAAAGAGAAAATAGAAAATAATATAAAAAATAATAAAACTTCAATTATTGCTGAAATTAAAAAAGCAAGTCCTTCAGCGGGTATAATAATTGATGATTATAATCCTGTAGATATTGCTCAAATTTATTTAAATAATAAGGCAACTTGTCTTTCAGTTTTAACTGAAGAGGATTACTTTTTAGGTAATTTAATTCACATCAGTAAAATAAAAGATAAAATAAATTTACCTATATTGTGTAAAGATTTTTTTATCGATAAATTTCAAATACCTTTAGCAAAAAGTTATGGTGCAGATGCTATTTTAATCATTTTGGCTGGGGTTTCAGATGATCTTGCTTCTGAATTATATGATGAAGCTATGCAATACAATATGTCGGTTATAGTTGAAGTTCATACAGTAGAAGAAGCTAAAAAAGCATTAAATTTTAAAGATGCATTAATTGGAATAAACAATAGAAATTTAAAAACACTTAAAACTGATATAAATACAACTTATGATATTTATGATGTTGTAAAAAGTCACAAAGGTCCTTTAATATCTGAAAGTGGAATTAAGAATAAAGATGAGCTATTAGAGCTAAATAACAAAACATCAATTAACACTTTTTTAATTGGTGAATCACTTTTGAAAAACTTAAATAAAAATTCTATTTTTTCAGTTTTATAGTCAAATAAAGCCCTATTTTGCTAGTTTTTTTTAGTATTGTTAAATTAAAAGAACTTTTATAGAACATTATTTGTACGATATTTGTTCTTATGCTAACAAAAAAACAAAAAAACTTGCTTTTATTTATCAATAAGAAGTTGAGAAATTCTGGTGTATCTCCTTCTTATGAAGAGATGAAACAATCGCTTAATTTAAAATCTAAATCAGGAATTCACAGATTAATTAGTGCTTTAGAAGAAAGAGGTTTTATTAAAAGATTAGCTCATAAAGCAAGAGCTTTAGAAGTAATTAAATTGCCAGAAACAGCTTCGGCAAATGATATTTATAATAATTTTTCACCAAGTGTAATTAAAGGTGGATTAGATGAAGAACAAACTAGTTCTGATGAAATTGAAGTACCAGTTCTTGGAAAAATTGCTGCAGGTACGCCTGTTGAAGCAATACAAAACGAAGTTTCTAGAATTCCACTTCCTAATAATTTAGAAAAAAATGGAGATTATTTCGGATTGAAAGTTCAAGGAGACTCTATGATAGATGCGGGTATTCATGAAGGTGATACGGTTATTATAAAAAGAACCGACATTGCCGATAATGGTAAAATTGTTGTTGCTTTAATTGATGAGCATGAGGCAATGTTAAAAAGAATTCGAAAAAAAGGTAAAGTCGTTGCCCTTGAAAGTGCTAATAGAAACTATGAAACTAAGATTTTTGGACCTGATAGAGTAAAAGTTCAAGGAGTTTTAGTATCTTTATATAGAAACTTCTAAAAAAATAGTCTAAACAACATTGATGTCAAAAATAGCAACACGTTTTGCGCCCTCTCCTACTGGAGCTCTTCATATTGGAGGTGTTAGGACTGCCTTATTTAATTGGTTGTTCTCTAAAAATCAAAAAGGAACTTTTCACCTAAGAATTGAAGATACTGATAAAGAAAGATCTAAAGAGGAACACAAAATACAAATTATTAAATCATTGAAATGGATAGGGATAGAACATGATGGTGAAGAGTATATTCAATCACAAAAAAAAGAAGATCACATTAAAATTGCTAATGAATTATTAAAAAAAGGTAATGCATATAAATGTTACTGCTCTGCTGAGGAAATAGAAGAACAAAAGAAAAGAGCAAGACAAAAAAAGCTGCCATATATTTATGATAGAAAATGGAGAGATGCTGATGAAAAAGATGCTCCTAAGAATATTTTACCTGCAATAAGATTTAAAAGTAAAATAGAAGGAAATTCTAAACTTAAAGATTTAGTTCAAGGTGATGTTGAAATTGAAAATAATACTATAGAAGACTTTATAATTTTAAGAAATGATGGAACACCAACTTACAACTTGTCGGCAACTGTTGATGATTATCAAATGGGAATAACTCACATAATTAGAGGAGATGATCACAAGATAAATACATTTAAACAAATACAAATCTACCTAGCAATGGGTTGGGATGTTCCAGAATTTGCACATATTCCATTAATTCATACTATTGAAGGTAAAAAACTGTCAAAAAGAGATAATGCCTCAACTTTAGATGACTATTCAAAAATAGGAATAATGCCTGACTCATTAAGAAATTATTTACTTAGACTGGGATGGTCATATCAAGATAAAGAAATATTTACTTTAGAAGAGAGCATTGAATATTTTAATTTAGAAGGTATTGGTAAATCTCCATCAAAACTAGATATGAGCAGAATATTATCAATGAATGAGCACTATATAAAATCAATCGATGAAAACGATCTTTATCAAAATCTAGTTGAATATTGTGAAATGTATAAAGAAAAAATTCAAGATGATAAAGAAACAAAAGTTAAATCCTCATTATCATTTTTAAAAAATAAGGCCAAAACCTTAGAAGACATTTATAATAATGCAAAATTTATAACCAATGATAAAGTTCATTTTAATGAAGAAGATCTTAAATTGATTGATGATAAAGCGAAAAAAATTATTTCAGAATTTAGTAAAGAACTTTCATCAATAGAAAAAATAAATAAAGAGAATTTAGAGCCTATAGTTAATAATTTGATAAAAACAAAAGAAACAAATTTTAAAGGAGTTGGTCAGCCTGTACGTATTGCTTTAACAGGATCAAAATTTGGACCTGGTTTATATGATATAGTTATAGCGCTAGGCAAAGAAGAGGTTTTAAAAAGGCTAACTAAGATAATTTCTTAAAACTAAACAAGCCTCGTCAGAAGAAGAAGTTTTAGATCTAATTCCCTCTAATGTTTTTGAACAATCAGACAATTGTTTTTTTATAAGATCTGGATTTTTTAAAAGATAAATTACAGTTTTATAAATTTCATCAGCATTACATTCGTTTTGTAACAATTCAGGTATAACTTCGCGATTATTTATTATGTTAATGATGTTTGCAAATTTAACATTAACTAACATTTTAAATATTATAAAATTTATAAAACTAAGTTTGTAAATAATTATAGACGGTATGTTTAAGCTCGAGATTTGTAATGAAACAGTACCAGATTTAGATACAGCAAAAACAGAATTAGATAAAATTTTTGATTTGATACTTTCATCTGAAATTACATCAAAATTTTCAATATTAAATTTTTTAATTTCTGACAAAATTAAATTTTTATTTTCATCCGTTGCATGAAAGTAAAAATAAAAATCGTTATGTCTTTTGTTAACAATTTGAATAAAATCAATCAAAATTTTTAGTAAAACATCTGTTTCAGATTTTCTGCTTCCAGGAAAAATAGATATAATTTTTTTATCTTTAGGGATTATATTTTCAATAATTTTTTTATTATTATTTTCATAATTTTGAATTAATGGATGTCCAACAAAGGTATTATTTATATTTTCTTTATCAAAATATTTCTTTTCAAAGTCAAATAATAAAAGAATATGATCAATGAATTTTTTAATTTTTTTAACTCGATTTTTTCTCCAGATCCAGACTTGAGGCGCAACATAATGAATTGTTTTGATTTTTTTGTTAATTTTTTTTACTTTTTCAGCAACTCTCATTGTAAAATCAGGGCTATCAACAGAAAATAATATATCAGGATTAAATTTTATGATCTCATTAACTGTTTGGTTAATTTTATTTCTTATTTTAAATATATTTAACAAAATACTCGTAAAACCTAGATAGGTTATTTCATTTAAATTATAAATAGAATTTATTCCTAATTTTTTTAAATGATTTCCACCAACAGATAAATATTCAATATCAGGAGTTTGAGATTTTAGCTTTGAAATAACTGTTGAAGCTAATTTATCTCCTGAAGGTTCACCTGTAAGTATGAATATTTTTTTCATATAATATTAATAAAAATTTTATTTTTATTAGCAAATTTTATACATTCTGCTTTATCTAAAAAAATATTTTTTTTAGATTGTAAAACTACACCACGTAATCCATATTTTTTAATATCTACAAACGTTTGTAAACCAATTGTTGGTAAGTCCATTCTTAAATCTTGTTTCCTTTTTGGTAGTTTTATTAAAATTCCATCCGTTTGTTTTTTTAATTTAGATAACATTTTTTTTGTACCCTCTTTTCCTTCTTTAGCTAAAATATTACTTCCTTTAACTACTAGTGCCTGAATATGATCTAAACTTTTTGTTTTTTTAAAAAAAACTTTCCCTTTATTAATTGATATTAAGTCTTGTTTATTAGGTTTTAATTTAGTGTAATTTCCTCTCTTTAATGACAGTTCTGGATTAAATGATACAGAACTAATTACTTTAATTCCTTCATTATTTAAAATTTTTATAATTGATTTAATTATTGCAGCATCACCTATTTTAGCTGCTCTTATTACACTGGGCATATAATAGATTCCTTTAAAATCTAATCTTAAAGAAGAAAAATTTGGTTTTGCAATTTTACCAGCAAACAAGACTCTTTTAGATTTTTTTTGTTTTATTAAATTAATTATTGATCCAAATTTTCCAATACTTATTCTAAAAGAATGTTTGTCTCTCTTGAATTTATTTTTTTTTGAAAAATCTATAATAAAGTATTTGATTTTTTGTTTTTTAATTTTTTTTAAAACTATATCAGAAAAATCAGTATCACCTAAAAACAAACCTATCATTTTATTTTGAAAATGGAGTACAAATTGGTCTTTTCTTATCCTTTTCTATAAATTTAATAACTTCTGCAACCAATTCATTATTCTTAAAATGTTTTGATAAATTGCTTAAATTCTCTGTTAAATTTTCGTTTATAAAAATCTCTTTGTAAGCGTCGCTTAAAGTCATTATTTCTTTATTTGGAATATTTTTTCTTCTTAAACCTATTAAATTTAATCCTTGTAAAACACTCCTGTTACCGTGTGCTATACCGTACGGGATTATATCTCTTACAACACCACACATCCCACCTATCATTGCTGACTTACCTACTCTAGTAAATTGTTGAACAGCTGAATTACCTCCAATAATAGCATTATCATCTATGTGTGCATGACCTCCTAGGGGTACATTGTTGGCTAGAATTACATTGTTTCCAACAAGACAATCATGGGCTATATGAGCTGAGACCATAAATAAACAATTATTTCCAATTTTTGTTAATCCTCCACCACCTTTTGTTCCTGGATTAATTGTAACGTATTCTCTAATTTTATTATTATGACCAATCTCTAATTTTGTTTCTTCACCTTGAAATTTTAGATCTTGTGGATCATTTCCTATTGAAGCAAAAGGATAAATTTTATTATTTTTTCCAATTTTAGTGTTCCCTGAAATATTTACATGAGATTGAATTTCAGTTTCATCACCTATTTCAACATTTGGACCGATAACAGTGTAAGGACCGATTTTTACATTTTTAGAAATCTTAGCTTTTGAGTTAATTATAGCGGTTTTATGTATCATCTATTACCTTTTAAAAATTCTTTAATATTTTTTGCTGGATACCCCATTACTTTGGTGTTGTCAGGAATATCCTTAATTACACCAGAGCCACCTCCAATTTCTACATTATTCCCAATTTTAAGATGACCAGAAATACCGGCCTGACCACCAATTTTAACATTACTTCCAATTATAGAACTTCCAGCTATACCTACTTGTCCAGCTATAATAGAATTTTCGCCAATTTTAACGTTATGAGCTATATGAATTTGATTATCTAAAAAAGTATTTTTTCCAATTACTGTATTAGACATAGAGCCTCTATCTATAGTGGCACCACATCCAATTTCGCAGTTATCCTCAATTAAGACTATTCCAATGTGAGGGTATCTTAAATTTTGATTTTTAATTGGAAAAAAACCAAATCCATGCTTACCAATTACACAATTGTCTAATATTTTTACCTTATTATTTATTAAAGTGTTTCTAATAATATTATTTGAACCTAGAGAACAATTGTCACCAATAGTAACGTTTTTTTCTATAATTGTGTTATGTCCAATCTTACAATTTTCACCAATTGAAACGTTTTTACCAATTAAAACATTTTTACCATAACTTACTTTATTTTTAAATTTAGTATCATTTATAATTGTTACATTTTCATCAAAATCATCACTTATAGAATCTGGATAAAATAAAGATGTAATCTTAGAAACAGAGACTAAGACATTATCAACAATTATAGGGGTACAACTATTGGGCAATGAATTTTTAAGTCCTTCAGCAGTTATACAAAAAGAGGCTTTGGTTTTTTGAGCTATATCCACGTATTTTTTTGAATGAAAAAAAGTAATATCTTTATCAGTTGAAGTTATTAAATCTTTAATATCTTGAATTTCAATATTTTTATTTAGGTCATTATCTTTAATATTAAGAAAATTTATAATTTCTAAAATTTTAAAAGGACCGTTATTTTTAAAGAAAGGATTGACCATGATTTCTTTTTATCAAAGCAATTAATAAAAAGTTATCAACAATTATTGCTATTTATTTCCTATCAACAATAGTAGCTGACCAAATAGCATCTGCCATTTTTACTTCATTGACAAAAGCTTCACCTTTGTATTTCCACACACGGCCATGGGATCTAATAGCTTCAATTTTCAAAATCAGTTTGCAGTCAGGTACCACAGGATTTCTAAAACGAGCTTTTTCAACTCCCATTAAAAAAACTAATTTATTTTCATAAGTAGACTTATCAAGACCTTGGGCTGTTAAAGCGGCGGCAGCTTGTCCAAATGACTCGACTATCAAAACACCTGGCATCACTGGCTGATTAGGAAAATGACCTTGTACAAAAAAGCTGTCTTTTTTTACATTAACTACTGCCGTAGCAGATGAAAGTTTTTTTATGTCATAAAGTTCATCAATTAAAAGCATTGGTTCTCTATGAGGCAATAAATCGATTATTTGATTTTTATTTAATTTATTCATAACTAATTAAACAAATTGTTAATTTCTTTAAGAATTTCCTCTGTAATATCTGATTTAGAATTTCCCATAAACATATTTTTTGTATCAAATACCATGGTAATTGAATTTTCTTCCATATATTTGCTTACTATAGGTCCTATTTTTTTAAAAACTTTATCTAATTCTGTTTTTTTAAATTGACTTAAATTTTTAACCATTATGTTTTTTTCTTTCGAATACATGTTAATTTTTTTTCTTAATTTTTCTACCTCTTCTTCAAAAGCCTCTTTTGAAATTATATTTTCTTTATTTTTTAATGCTATTTCTTGTTCCTTTAGTTCTGTATTTTGAGCTTTTAATTTTTTAACATTTTCCTGATCAAGAGTACTTATTTTTTCCAGAGTAGTTTTCCCAATATTTGAATTTTTTATTATATAATCGATATCGATAAATGCTATCTGACTATTTGCATTTGCAAATTTAAAATTCAGAAAAAATAATAAAAGTATTAATAAAAATTTATTAAAATTTTTCATTAAAAAGTAGTGCCTAAATTAAATCTAAAAGTCTCTTCAATATCAGTATCATCTTTAGTAATTACTTCTGTTAAAGAAAAAGTTAAAGGACCAACTACAGTAAACCAGTCTATTCCGATGCCTACTGAACTCCTAATTTTACTACTATCACTTAATGAAGAATCATAGTCTACACCCCAAATATTTGCTGCATCAAAAAACAATGAAACATCTATATTTTGAGAATTTGGAAAAACTTGAGGCAAAGTAGTATTAAAATTTAATGCTGTTACATAATTTCCACCTATAAAATCATTTCCATCTTTAGGCCCAACTTTTCCTCTTTCAAAACCTCTAAGTCTTCTTGAAGGGATAGTTATTCGTTCTGAAAGCTTGACATCTTCACCTGTCAATGAATTTGCACTTTTTAGAAAAATTGAAAATGAGGAAATATTATTCTCATATAACTCACTATATAATTTATAAGTATAGCTATTTGTTAAAGTATTTGTATCACTTATTAAAGGAACATCTAAGTTATAATTAGATACAAAACCATCGGTAGTTCTATATTTCTGATTTCTTCTATCAAAATAAAAATCAAAATTTACAAAAGTATCCCAATAATTTCCTTCTTGTGCTTTTTGTCTGGTAGAGGCTGTTGAATCGGTATCTATTGTTTCATAATAAGTACTAGATGATAAACCAAAATTAAAATCTCTAAGATATTCAAAAGATGTTCCTATTTCAAAGCCTGTTTTATTGGTTTTATAACCATAATTGGTTAGTCGATCTGTTTCGATAGCCTGTATAGAGGCAAAAATAGATTTATCTGAATTATTATAGTTAGGATTAGTTACTCTTAAAAGACCTTTAAAAGTTTCTTCTGATATTGTTGCGTTACCGTCAACAGACAAACCTTTACCAAGATAATTATTTTCTTTTACACCAAACATTACTGTACTTCCAGAAGTTCCTACACCAGCACCAGCAGAAATTTCACCTGTTGGTTTTTCTTCAATATTAATGTTAATTATTTTGGAATTTTCATTTTTACCGTCAATTATATCTGTTTTAACAGATCTAAAAAAATTTAAACTTTTAATATTATTTTCAGATTTTTTTGCAAGAATTTCGTTATACGGATCACCCTCATCTATCACTAGTTGATTTCTAATTACATGCTCCATTGTAACATTGTTCCCAAATATGTTTATTTTTTCTACAAAGAATTTCTCTGTTTCCTCAATTATAAAATCTATGTTTAATTTATTTGAAATAACTTCTTCATTTATAGAAGCTTTGATGGATTTATACTCCATGTTTGTCGTAATTAAATCAATCTCGTCTAGTATATCTTCAACCGTGTTAATAGAATAAGGTTTGCCTTTTATATCAACAAAAAAATCTATTAAACTTTTATAATTAGAAGAGTCAATATCATTAGGAAGTATAATTTCTAAATTTTCAAAATAGATTTTTTGTTTAGGATTTATATTGTAAATTAGTTCAAATTCGTCTTTATTAATTAATTTTGCAAAACTAGAATTAATTTCTACATTGTAATAACCTTTATTCAAATAAAAGTTTTTTAACAATCGTTTATCAATTTGGATTAAATCTTCATTCAAAAATTTTTTACTAGAAATAAATTTCCAAAACTTATACTCCTCACTAACTATTATGCTTTTTAATCGTTTGTTTTTAAATTTTTTATCTCCTAAAAATGTAATTTTCCTTATTTTCGCTTTATTTCCTAGGTCAACTTTATATTTAATATTAACCATATTATTATCTAAATTTTCAATATATGTTTCAACTTTCGAAAAATAATACCCATTACTCTTTAATATAGATTTAATTAAATTTTCCTCTTCATTTAAAATATACTCATTAAAAGAAGCTCTGGGTTTAAATTGAAAAGCTTGTCGTATTTGTTCTTCAAATTTTTTAGCCTTAATACCTTCAATTATAATTTTTTCTATAATAGGGAATTCTTTTACAGAGATTATTAAAATTTTATTTTCGTATTTAACTGATACATCCTCAAAAAAATTTGATTCATATAAATCTTTTAAAATTTTATTGGCTTTTATATCATCAATTGAGTCATTTTTTTTAATGTCTGCAAACATTAAAATAGTTTCTTTTGGTATTCTTTCATTACCGAAAATTTTAACTTCTTTTATTATTTCAGCAAAAGCAAATTTAAAATTAAATAGAGCAAAAAATAAAAATATTAAAATTTTATTCATAAAAAAATACTCTTATATACTCTTTAAAATAATATTGGAACGAACATATTTTGCTAATTTTAAAATTTCATCAATATTTTTAGGTAATTTTTTTTTATATTTCAATAATTCCTTTTGTTTCAATATTTTTTTAATCTTAGTGTTTATTTCTATAAAAGTTATCTTTTTATTTAAAAATAAATTTACTAATTCATCATTAGCTGAAACCAAAACTGTTTCGTAAAGACTATTTTTATCTGGAAGTGAATTTATAATTTTAGCTAAAGGAAATTTATTAATATTAATAGTTTTCAAATTTAAATTGTTTAATTTAGAAATTTCCAACTTTGCGGTCTGTGATTTAATTTTATAATCATTTTCATATAATGTATTTTTAATTGGTATTGTCATATTGGTTTCATGTGCAATAAGCTTTATCAGCCCATTTTTGTATTTAATTATTGCATGAATATATGAGTCAGGATGCGTTAAAATTGAAAGATCTTTATAATTTAAATTAAATAACTTTTTGGCTTCTATAATTTCAAAAACTTTATTCATCATTGTGGCAGAATCTATTGTAATTTTTTTTCCCATTTTCCAATTAGGATGTTTTAAAGCTTCTTTGATTTTAATATTTTTAAATTTTGAGTAAGGTAGGTTAAGAAATGGTCCTCCAGAGGCCGTTATAAAAATCTTTTCAATCAAATCCTTATTATTTTTCAAACCATACCAAATTGAAAAGTGTTCAGAGTCAACTGGAATAAATTTTGTATTATTTTTTTTTAATTCTCTTCTAATTAAATTCCAACCACAAATTATTGACTCCTTATTTGCAATTGCAATTTTTTTTGTAAATTTAATAATATCAATTGTAGGTTTTAATCCGTCTAAGCCTGTTATTGAAGACATCGAGTAATGTATCTTTTTCTTAAAAATTTTTTTGAAACAATCAAAATTATTATAAATTTTATACTTAGAATTCGCGCTATGATTACTTATTTTTTTGTAAGTTTTTGAATCTGTTAAAATTAAATTCTTTACATTGTACCTTTTTGCCTGTTTGATTAATGTTGTGTAATTTTTGTTCGCAGACAAAAGCACTACTTCAAAATTACTTTTATCCTTTTCAATTATATTTAATAAAGTTTTTCCTATTGATCCTGTCGAACCTAATATTGCAATTTTTTTTTTCATTTCTAATAAAATAATTCTATTAACACAAAAGATGTTGGTAAAACAAAAATAAAACCATCTATTCTGTCTAACAAACCACCGTGACCAGGAAGGATAGTGCCGGTATCTTTTGTTTTAGCTTTTCTTTTAAAAAAGGAAATAAATAAATCTCCTAACTGACATATTAGAGACAAAAATAAGCAAATTAAAATTAGAGATATAATATTATGATCAATTAATTGAAAATTAATATTTTTTTGCATTTCAAATATTAAAACTGGAAATAATGAAAATAAAAATGAACCGATACATCCTGAGACTGTTTTGTTAGGACTAATTTTCGTTAATTTTTTTCCTCCTATTAAT
Organism: uncultured Pelagibacteraceae bacterium; assembly: GCA_902588895.1. Taxonomy (GTDB): domain Bacteria; phylum Pseudomonadota; class Alphaproteobacteria; order Pelagibacterales; family Pelagibacteraceae; genus Pelagibacter. Next base: position 12,280 of record CACIRC010000002.1, on the reverse strand, counting down.
TTACCCACTACGTAACCACCTGTATCTGAAAACACACATATTAATATAATAAATAATAAACTAATAACAGAGTTACTATGAATATCATAAGCAGTAAAAATAAAAAAAGATAAATACAGAAATGAAATTAAATTAAATAAATAAATTTTATTTTTTTTTCTTTTGTACGTTTTTTTTATTAAATTATTAAACTCATAAAATGATATTATTGATACAGCAATTAAAAGGTAAATCCATAAAATTTTATTTAAAAATAAACTAACAAATAAAATAAATAATAGAATTAATGATGTTATTATTCTTTTTAATAAATTTACATTCATTAAATACCACCAAAATTTCTTTTTATTCTTTTATATTTTTTGATTATTTTATTGTAATCTTTATCATTAAATGAAGGCCACAATTTTTTTTCAAAAAAAATCTCTGTGTAAGCTAGTTGCCACAAAAGAAAATTACTTAACCTATTTGTATCACCAGTTCTAATCAATATATCAGGATCAGGTATATTTTTTGTTTGTAAATGATTAGAAAAATTTTTGATATTTATTGCTTCTTTATTTTTGATTATTGATTTAAATGCACTAATTAATTCAAGTTTTGAACCATAGTTTAAAGCTAAATTGATCTGAAGTTTTTTATTATTTTTTGTTTTTCTCTCAGAATAAATTAATAATTTGTTTAATTTTTTTGAAAAATTTTTATTACCAATGATTTTTAGTTTAATGTTTTTTTTATGAAGCTCTTCAATTCTATTAATTAAAAAATTTTCGAGTAAATGAAATAAATAATTTATTTCTTTTTTTGGTCTTTTCCAATTTTCTGTAGAAAATGCGTATAAAGTTAAAAATTTAATATTATTTTTAATCGTTGCCTTTATAATTTTTTCTACTGTTTTTAATCCCGCTTTATGACCAGCATTTCTAGAATTCTTAAATTTTAAACCCCATCTTCCATTACCATCCATGATAATGGCTACATGTTTAAGAGGGTTCATATTGTCATTATTTCTTTTTCTTTTGAGGATACTTTATCTTCAACTGAGTTTATATGATTGTCTGTTATGGTTTGAACTTTCTTTTCTAAAATTTTTTCATCATCTTCACCTAATTCTTTAGTCTTTAAAAGTTTCTTAAGATCTTCATTTGCCTCTCTTCTTATATTTCTGATTGAAACTTTACATTTTTCACCTATTGATTTTATAAGCTTTTTAAGTTCATTTCTTCTCTCTTCGTTTAATTCTGGAACTGGCAATCTTATTAATTGTCCATCTATTTGTGGATTTAAACCTAGATCTGATTTTTGAATTGCTGCATCTACCAAAGAAACATTATTTACGTCCCAAACCTGAATATTTATCATTCTTGGTTCCGGTGTGGTAATGCTTCCAACTTGATTTATTGGCATCTGTTGTCCATATACATCAACTTTAATCAAATCCAACATTGATGCATTTGCTCTTCCAGTCCTAAGAGAAGACAATTCTTTAGAGAATACCTCAATGGCTTTATCCATTTTAAGGCTGTATGATTTTTCATCAAACATTTATTCTCCAATCTTAATTCTATAGAACTCTTTTATTTTTAAATCAGCAATAGAAAGTTCCTTTAATACATCTTGAACTTTTTTTTTTGGTTCCATAACCCATGCTTGAGTTAAAAGGGCATTTTCCTCCATGAATTTGTTCATTTTACCTAAGCTAATTTTTTTTGCAATATCTTCTGATTTTCCTGAATTTTTAAGTTCTTCAGCCACAAGCTCTTGCTCTTTTTTAATTATTTCTTGATCTATCAAACTAGACTCTAAAGCTAAAGGATTTGATGCTGCAATATGCATAGATAGTTGTTTACTAAAATTTTTAACAGTATCTGAGTTATCTTTGGTACCTAATGAAACCATAACAGCTAATTTTGCTACATTATCTTTTACAACTGTATGAAGATAATGATTATTTATTCCATCAGAATTTTGAATCGTTTTAGCTTTACCTATTGTAATTTTTTCACCAATTTTTGCTATCAATGCAACTAGATTATCATCAACCGTCTGACCATTTTTCATTTTTGTTAGTTTTAATTTTTCGATGTTTGAATTAGATTTATTATTTAGTTCACTTAATTCTTTTACAAAAGAAATAAAATCATCATTTTTAGCAACAAAATCTGTTTCACAATTTACTTCAATAACTGAGGTTTTTGAATCATCTCCACTAACTACAACAACCCCCTCTTTAGCATCTCTAGACATTTTTTTTGAAGCTTTTGAAATACCTTTAACTCTTAAAATTTCAACTGCCTTATCTAAATCTCCATTTGACTCTTTAATTGCTAAATTACAGTCTTTAAAACCAGCACCAGTAACTTCTCTAAGCTTTTTAACTTTTTCTATATCGCTCATTAGTTTAATTTCTCCTTGTCATCTTTAGAAAATTTTTTATCTAATTTTTCTCTATCTAATTCTTGAATAGTTTTTGTTTTATCTTCATCTTTAAAACCTTTGGTTTTGTCATTTTTTGTCCCAGATGCTGGTATAGAATTTTTGGCACTATTAATTGTTTCTTTTATTAAATTGCAATAAAGATCAATAGCTCTTCTTGCATCATCATTTCCAGGAATTGGATAATCAATATTATCAGGATTAGAATTACTATCTAATATAGCTATGATAGGAATACCTAATTTAGCTGACTCAGCAATAGCTAAAGACTCATAATTTGTGTCTATTACAAAAACTAAGTCTGGAATTTTTTTCATTTCAGCTATGCCACCCAAAGATCTTTCTAATTTGTCTTTTTTAACACTCATTTTTAAAAGTTCTTTTTTTGTAAAACCTCTATTTTCTGATGACAAATCAATTTCTAATTTTTTTAACTTTTTAATAGAGTTTGAAATTGTACCCCAATTAGTTAGCATTCCTCCAAGCCATCTATAATTAACGAAATATTGATCAGTTTCTTTTGCAACTTCAGCTATGGCTTCTGATGCTTGTTTTTTTGTTGATACAAACAATATTTTTCCGTTGTTTGAGATAGTATTATGTACTTTTTCCAAAGCTACTTTAGTTAACTCTAGAGTTTGGGTTAAATCTATAATGTGAATTGAGTCTCTTTTTCCAAAAATATATTTTTTCATTTTTGGATTCCATCTAAGTGTCTTATGACCAAGATGAACGCCTGCTTCTAATAATTGTTGTATTGTTAAGTTAGGTATCTTCATATTTATTCCCGGTTAAGCCACCACAGTAATTTCCAATTAAGGACCGGAGGTATAAAACCAAAAACTGTGTGCGTGTTAATTAATTTATGGAGTATTTACAAATATTTACTATATTTAACAAGTGATTATTTAGTTAATAATTGCTTGTATTTCCTGATTTCTTAAAAGATTTAGAGATTTTCTGTCTAATTTACGTGCATTTTTTAATCTAAATTTAATAATATTATCTTCAATTAAAAGGTTAATATTTATAATGGTTTTACCATCATCTTTTAAAATTTTAGATATATTTTCAATTTGTTGCACTGATTTAAGTTTAAATGAAACCTCATTTAACGGACTGTTAAATAAATCTTTAAGTGAAGCTATTTTTTGTACATTAATTCTAGTGAGTCTATTTTCATCATTAGAAATATTTTTAAATAATGTCAAAATAAGAGAGCTGCCCTCTTTCAAAATTTCTCTATTTAATTCTAATACATCTGAAAAAATAAAGAGTTCAAATACACTTGATAAGTCAGTTAATTTTAAAACGGCATAAGAATTTCCTTTTGCAGTTTTTCTTTCTTGAACTTTTAACAATGTTGCAGCAATGTTAGAATCTTTTATATTTTCATTAGAATTAAAACTTGAATAATCTTTAATTTTATAATCATCAAATATCTCTGTAAATTGATTTAAAGGATGATCTGAGATAAAGAAACCAACAGCTTCAAATTCTTTTGATAATCTTTCTTCAAATTTCCAATCTTCAGTTCTAATAAAAATATCTTCCTGAGCGTTTTCATCCTCTGAGAATAAATTGATTTGATTAGCAGATTTATTCTCAAATATATTTTTATTGATAGAAATCATACTTGGAATAGACTCATACAAAGCTCGTCTATTTGTATTTAATTTATCAAATGCACCTGCTTTAACTAAACCTTCTAATTGAAGTTTGTTTATATCTTTTGGATTTACTCTATTTATAAAATCATGAATTGACAAAAATTTTCCATTTAAATTTCTTTCTTTAACTATATTTGATATTGCTTCATAACCCACAGCTTTAATCGCCCCTAAAGCATAATAAAATTTATCACCTATTGTTCTAAAATCAGCAAAACATTCATTTATATCTGGACGAAGAATTTCAACTTTTAATCTTTTTAATTCTTCGTAAAACTCACCTAACTTATTTTGGTTAGAAATATCCATTGTCATTGAGGCAGCGACGAATTCTTTTGGATAATACGTTTTTAAAAATGCTGTTTGATATGAAATAATTGCATATGCAGCTGCGTGACTTTTGTTAAACCCATATTCTGCAAATGGTTCTATTTTTAAAAAGATTCCAGCAGCAACATCTTTGGCAATTCCATTTTTAATTGCTCCAGCAATAAACCCTTGTTTCTGTTTTTCAAGTTCAGCTCTTTTCTTTTTACCCATTGCTCTTCTCAAAAGATCAGCTTGTCCTGCTGTAAATCCTGATAATTTTTGTGCAATCTGCATTACCTGTTCTTGATAAATAATTACGCCATAAGTTGGTTTTAAAATATTTTCTAGAAGTGGATGTAAATAATCTGGTTTTTGCTTTCCATGTTTGCAATCATTATATGTTGGAATATTACTCATTGGTCCTGGTCTATAGAGGGCAACTAATGCGATAATATCTTCAATATGATTTGGCTTCATTTGAATTAGGGCTTCTCTCATACCAGCACTTTCAATTTGAAATAAACCAACTGTTTTACCTGTAGACATTAGATCAAAAACTTTTTGATCCTCGTAATTAATTTTTTCTATATGAAAATCTTTAATTTTTTTTCTTACAAGTTTTTGGGTATTATTAATTACGGTAAGTGTTTTTAAACCCAAAAAATCAAATTTTACTAAACCTGCATTTTCTGCAGAATACATATCAAATTGTGTAGATGGTAATAATAGATCTGAAGAAACATCTTTGTACAAAGGAACAACTTCAGTAAGTTTTTTGTCAGCTATTACTACTCCAGCAGCATGTGTAGCAACGTTTCTGTTAAGACCTTCTAATTTTAAAGATAGATCAGTAAGTTTCTTTACTCTTGGATCATCCTTAATAAGTTTTTGTAATCGTGGCTCTCCTGCAATGCACTGAGTTAAATTTTGTGGTCTAGACGGATCGAAAGGTATCATTTTGGATATGCTATCAACAAATCCATAAGCTAAACCCAAAACTCGTCCAACGTCTCTAATTACCATTCGGGCTTTTAGTTTACCAAATGTTATAATGTGAGCCACGCTATCTTTATATCTTGTTGTCAGATACTCAAAAACTTGATCTCTTTTATCCTCACAAAAGTCTATATCAAAATCAGGCATTGAAATTCTATCTGGATTTAAAAATCTTTCAAAAATGAGATTAAATTTTATTGGATCAACGTCTGTAATTGATAAACACCAAGCTACTAACGAACCAGCACCTGAACCTCTCCCAGGACCTACAGGGATATCATTATTTTTAGCCCACTTAATATAGTCAGCAACTATAAGAAAATAACTAGAATATTTCATTTCTATAATAATAGAAAGTTCATGATTAAGCCTTTCGTTATATTCTCTATAGGAATTGTTATTTTCTAAATCTTCATCACTTAAATTAAAGATCTTATTAAATTTGATTTTTAATCCTTTTATTGAATCTTTTTTTAAAATTTCATCTGCATTTCCATCTTTATCACTGCTAATATTAGGCAGTATTGGGTTAGAAAATAATGGTCTATAACTACATCTTAATGGAAAATTATAATTATTTTCTAAAGCTTCAGGTAAGTCAGCAAATAATTCTAACATCTCTGAGTTAGTTTTTAGATAATGCTGATTAGTTAATCTTAACCTGTTTTTTTCATTCACATACGTCTTGTTACCTATACAAATTAAAGCATCGTGGGCCTCATGCATTTCTTTATCTAAATAAAAAACTTCATTAGTTGCAATAATAGGTAATTCTAGATCTAAAGATTTTTTTAAATTAAATTTTTCAAATCCAATTTCATTTTGATCATTATGTCTTTGAATCTCAATATAAAATCTATCTCCAAAGCTTTTTTTAATTTTACTATAAATCTCATCAATTTCAGTAAACTTACCTTTATCAAAAAATTTACCAAACAAACCAAAAACAGTTCCTGAAAATACAGCTACACCATCAGAGTTATTTAGTAATAATTCAAAATCTACATGTGGATCAGACAATTCATCGTTATTTAAATATGAAAAAGATGAAAGTTTTATTATATTTTTATATCCAGCTTCATTTAAAGCAAACAAAGGGAGTAAACCTATCGTTTCTTCTATTTTAAAGTTAATTTGAGTTCCAATTATTGGTTGAGTACCTGACTTTGAGATCTTTTCAGCGAATTCTAGTGCACCACATAAATTTGAGGTATCACATAAACCTAAGGATTTTATTTTGTTTTTCTTAGAATATTCTTGCAAATCATCAATTTTTACAGCTCCTTCGCAAATTGAATATTGAGTATGAATTTTTAAATGATTAAAATTTTGTGAGACAGACTCAGACATTAGATGATTTTATACTACCATCTCTCATCTCCAATAGATAATCTGCTTTTTTTGCAAAAAATCTATTATGAGTTGCAAATATAATTATTCTGTCTGATCTTTTTTGATTGTTTAAAAGTTTAAAAATGTCTTTAGCCGTATTCATGTCTAAACTGCCAGTTGGTTCATCGGCTAAAATAATTTGAGGATCATTAATAATTGCTCTTGCAATTGCAACTCTTTGAGCCTCACCTCCAGAAAGTTGTGATGGAAAATGATTTAATCTGTTTGAAAGTCCAATTTTTTTTAATAATTTTTCAGCTTTAGATAATGATAATTCTTTGTCATTATATAGAGATAAAGAAGCAAAATAAACATTTTCAAGTGCTGTAAAATCAGTAAGAAGATTATTCTCTTGGTAAACGATGCCTATTTTTTTAGCTCTAATTAAATCATTTTTTTTGTTTTGATTGAAATTAATCTCAAGATTGTCAAACTTAATTGTACCAGATGTTGGTTTATCAATTAATGAAATTAAATTAAGTAAAGTTGATTTTCCTGAGCCAGAGGGTCCCATTATTGCGTAAGTTTTGCCTAACCTAAATTTTCTAGATAGACCTCTTAATACATTAATTTTTTTTTCCGTAGCAAAACTTTTTCGTATATTAATTAATTCTAAAAAATTATTCATACTTCAGTGATTTTATAGGATCCATATTTGCAGCTTTAAGCGCTGGAAATATAGAAACTACTATTGTTATTAATATTGAACAAATTGTTATAATTACTATAGAATTAACATTTATTTCTGAGGGCATCTTGCTTAAAAAATATATTTCTTCTGGAAATAAACTAATATTAAAAGTAGAGCTTAAAAATTTTCTAATGTTTTCTACATAAATTGAGAAAGTTACACCTAAAAATATTCCAAAAATTGTTGCTGAAGTTCCAATTGAAACACCAACAAGAAAAAAAATTTTAATTATTGATTTATTCAAAACTCCGATAGATTTTAAAATTGCAATATCTCGAGTTTTATTTTTAACTAAAATTGTTAAACCTGAAATTATATTAAAAGCAGCCACAATAATAATTAAAGATAAAATAATGAACATTACATTTCTCTCAACTTTAAGTGCTGAAAATAATGAACTATTCATATCAGCCCATGTATATACAAATGCATCAGGATATAGTTTGATCAGTTTTTCTTTATGATTTTCTATATTTTTTGGGTCTTTAAAATAATACTCGGTAAATCTATCATCTCTATTTTTGTCAAAAAAATCCTCTAAGGTGTTTAAATTTATATAAGCAATATTTTCATCATATTCTGATAATCCACTTTCAAATATTGAGGTTATAAGAAATAATTTTTGTTTTGGTAATGACCCAACTAACGTTTGAACTCCTGAAGGTGAAGTAATTGAAACCTCATCTCCAATATCTAATCCTAAGATATTACTTAAATCTCGACCAATAGAAATTGTATTTTCGTTTAAATTTTTAGAGCCAAAAAAACTATCATTAGATGAAATTTCCAGATCTTTAAAATCTTTTTCTAAATAACCTTTTAATAAAACTCCTTTGGTACCATTCTTGTGAAAAATAACTGCTTCTCCGTCATTTGATAAAACGTCTTTAGCAAAATCTTTATCTAACAAAGAAGCTAACGGTTTATTGTAAGGTTTAACAACTGCATGAGCATTAAAGCCAACTATCTTGTCAATTAATTCAGTTCTAAATCCATTCATGACAGACATTACGATAATAAGAACTGCAACACCAAGGCTGATGCCAATAAAAGAAAAAATTGATATAACATTCAAAAAACCATCTTTTTTTCTGGCTTTTAAAAATCTAAAAGTAATTTCTTTTTCTAAAGTAGAAATCAAATTGAATTTCTTTGTTTAGTTATAATTTCTATAATTTTACTTAGTGGTAAATTTTGAGTTTCTTCACCAGTTTCCTTAAACTCTAATAAATCACCTTCGCTTTTCTTACCAATAATAATTTGATACGGGGCTCCAATTAAATTCATTTTTTTAATTTTAGATGAAAAATTTTCATCTGTATCATCAATGATTGCATCAATATTATTTTTGAGTAATTCTTTATTAATATTATTTGCTTTATCTAAAGCTGATGTGTCATTTTTATTTATCATAGGTATTATAGCAATTTCATAAGGAGCAACAGAGAATGGCCATTTCATGATTTCATTTTTGTCATCATATTTTGCTTCAATTATAGCACCTACTAACCTTGATACTCCAATTCCATAAGATCCCATTTTAACAAAATCTTTCTTTCCCCCTGGTAAATCAACTGATGCACCCATTGGTTTTGAATACTTGTCACCAAAATAAAATATATGACCTACCTCGATACCTTTTGTAATCAATTGATTTTCTTTGGAAACAATTTTTTCAAATTCTTCTTTACTAAACTTTTCATCAGTTACAGCATAGAACTGTTCATATTTTTTTCTCATACTCTCTAATGATGTTTTTTCTAGTTCAGTATTATCACTATCAAGATCGAATATTCTTTTATCTGTAAAAATTTTACTTTCTCCAGTATCAGCAAGAATAATAAATTCATGAGATAAATTTCCACCTATAGGTCCTGTATCAGCAGCCATGGGTATTGCTGTCAAAGATAGTCTTTTAAATGTTCTTAAATAAGAAAGGAAGAATTTATTGTAAGAATAAAAAGCTTCTTCATCAGATACATCAAATGAATAGGCATCTTTCATATAAAACTCTCTACCACGCATAATTCCAAATCTAGGTCTAATTTCATCTCTGAACTTCCATTGAATATGATACATAAGTTGTGGGAGTGATTTATAAGATTTTATTGAAGATCTAAAAATTTCAGTAACTTGTTCTTCATTGGTTGGTCCATATAACATTTCTCTGTTTTGACGGTCGGTTATTCTTAACATCTCTTCACCATAATCGTCATAACGACCACTTTCTTTCCAAATTTCACTGGATTGGATTGTTGGCATTAATATTTCTTGAGCTCCAATTTTGTTTTGCTCTTGTCTGACAATGTCTTCTATTTTTTTCATTACTTTAAAACCTAAAGGTAACCATGAATAAATTCCTGCAGAGGCTTGCTTAATCATGCCTACTCTCAGCATTAATTGATGAGATTTAATTTTTGCTTCTGAAGGATTATTTTTTAATACTGGTATAAATGAATTTGATAAAAGCATCTTAATTAATAATATTTCTTAAATTTAAATATTCAAATTTAATTAATAAGTAAATTATAATGAAAATGACAGTAGTAATTCCAGTGCAATAAAGGAATTTTTTCAGCATTTTTGGATTTTCAGGCGATCCAGGATCCTCACCATCAATTTTTACTGTCTTTGTTCGATTTACATCAATAGGTAAAATAGCAAAAAAAACTATCCACCATATAATTATGTAGATAATAGCTAGGCCTGTTGCGCTCATTAAATTCTTACTAAATTGATATTGGTAAAAGGTTTTTTTCCGGTTCTTTCTTTAGAAAATTTTCTGCAAGCAATTTTTAATGCATCAATAAGATTATGCTCTTGTTGTTTACTTTCAATTTTAAAAGTTCTAGAGGTTTTCTCTATTTCCTCTTCTAATCCGTAAACAAAATCATCTCGATCATCCACAGGTAAACCGCGAAATGAAAGTACAGGGTTATTGTGTATATTTCCTTTGGGCGTAATCATTATTGTTACCTCAAGATATCCATTAGCACTTAAATTTTTCCTATCTTTTATCGATTGTGCGTCTGGATCTACACTTACGTTACCATCTAAATAAAGTCTGCCACTCGGGGCCTTGTCATATACTTGAGGTTTTTCACCTGGATATAACTTAACAATATCACCATTTTCTACTTGAACTGGATGTGGTACTTGCATTTCTTTTGCAAAATTAATGTGTTCTATCATGTGCCTATGTTCACCGTGTACAGGTATTACACATTTAGGTTTTACCCATTGATACATCTCTTTAAGGTCTTCTCTATTTGGATGTCCAGAAACATGAACAAATTCAGTTTCTTCAGAGATTACTTCTATTCCATCCTTAACAAGTTGATTGTGAAGTTTATAAAGTTTTTTTTCATTACCAGGTATAATTTTTGAAGAAAAAATTACAGCATCACCTGTTTCAATAAAAACATCTGGATGAACATAGCTAGAAATTCTCATCATTGCACCCATTGGTTCACCTTGACTTCCTGTACATAAATATACAATTTTTTCTCTTGAGAGATTTTTAGCTTCTCTTGGATCAACTGGTTCAATTGTATTTTTTAAATATCCGCATTGACGTGCAGCTTTATAAATACGATGCATTGACCTTCCAACTAAAGAGATTTGTCTTCCTGTTTGTTCTGCACAATAAAAAGCTGTCTCCATTCTAGCTACGTTTGAAGCAAAAGACGTTATGATAATTCTTTTTTTTAATCGAGACATAACGTTTAACATATTTTTTCTTACATCTAATTCTGAACCTGATCTACCTGCGCTAAAAACATTTGTTGAGTCACAAATCATTGCTAGCACACCTTGCTCACCAATTTCCTTTAATCTTTTTTCGTTTATATTATCTCCAATCAAAGGATTTGGATCTACCTTCCAATCTCCAGTATGCAAAATAACTCCTGCAGGAGTTTTTATGCTAAGTCCGTTTGGTTCTAATATAGAATGAGTTAAAGTAATGTATTCAATTTCAAATGGATCCAAAGAAACCTTTCCATTTAACTCAACAATCTGTAAATCATTGGTTATATCGATTTGTTTTTCTCTAAACTTTTCTCGAATTAATACAGCTGTGAAAGGGGTTGCAAAAATTTTACATTTTAATTTTGGCCATAGATGAGCAATAGCACCTATGTGATCCTCGTGAGCATGTGTTAAAACTATTCCTAATAAATTATCTTTTCTTTCAACTATAAACCCTGGATCAGGGTAAATTAAATCAACACCAGGAATAGTATCATCTGCAAAAGTTACTCCTATGTCGACCATAATCCATTTATGATCACTAGGCTGTCCATAGCCGAACAAATTCATGTTCATGCCTATTTCACCTGATCCGCCTAAGGGACAAAATAATAATTCATCTTTCATATTATTAAATCAATTTTGAAATTTTTATTAAGCCTTTAATTGTAATATCTTGGTTTTGACTTGCTTTCGTTTTTATTGAGTTTTTAAATAAATTTGAAAATCCACCAGTAATAATTACTTTAAAAGATTTTCCGGTCTCTTTCTTAATTAAATTAATAATATTGTCAATTAAACCCGAATAACCCCAAAAAAAACCTGATCTAACAGCTGAGATTGTATTGTTACCAATGACTTTATTAATCTTTTTTAAATCTATTTTTGGAATCAAAGTTGCTTTATCAGACAAGGTATTAAGAGATAATCTCACACCTGGAGCAATTATTCCTCCATAATAAGTATTTTTAATTAGAACATCGAAAGTTGTTGCTGTACCAAAATCTAAAATTATAAAATTATTTTTATTGTTCAT
>CACIRC010000001.1 GCA_902588895.1 uncultured Pelagibacteraceae bacterium | reverse complement strand
TTAAAACTAAGGCTGCAGCACCATCGTTTATGCCTGAGGAATTTCCAGGTGTTACAGTCCCATTTTTTTTGAATACTGTTTTTAATTTTTTTAAATCATCTATACTTAAATTTTCTCTAGGATGTTCATCTTTTTCAAAAATAAATTTTTTATCACCATCTTCAATTTGTAATTTAATCAGCTCATCCTGAAATTTATTTTCTCTATATGCTTTTTCTGTTTTTTTCTGAGAATTTAAAGAAAAATTATCTTGTTCATCTCTTGAAATTTTATATTTATCGGCAACATTCTCAGCTGTGACACCCATATGATAATCATTAAATGAATCTAACAGACCATCTTTTATCATAGTATCTACTAATTTATTTTCAGAAAATTTTTTATCTTCTCTATAATAAATTGCATGATTTGCTCTAGACATATTTTCTTGACCACCTGCAATTACAATTTGGTTTTCTCCTAACTTAATTGATTGATAACCCGATACAACAGATCTTAATCCAGATCCACAGACTTGATTAACAATGTGAGCAGGTTTTGAAACTGGTACTCCGGCACCAATTGAAGCTTGCCTAGCGGGATTTTGACCAAGTCCAGAGGTTAAAACGTGCCCCATAATCACTTCATCGATCTCCTCCTCTATATCTAATTTTGATTTATAAATTACTTCTTTAATTACTATTGAACCTAATTTAGATGCGCTGAGATTTTTTAACGAACCTTTATATCTTCCAATTGGGGTTCTTAGTGCTGAAGTAATTACAACATCGTTAGAGTTTTTGCTCATAAAGTAATTAACATAATATTTTATAAGTTAAATTACATCAAAAACTTTGATATATGGAATATATTATTTAAATGGACCGCTGGCCAAATTGGATAAGGCGCTCGGCTACGAACCGGGAGATTCCAGATTCGAGTTCTGGGCGGTCCACCAACAAGGAAATGGAAATGTTTAATTGGCTTTTAAAAGCATCTTTACAAAAATCAGTAATTTATTTTTTTATAATTATTTTTATTATTTTATTAATTTTAACTTTTGTATTATAAAAAATTATGAGCAAAGAATTTGAGCAAATAAGTATTAAACCTGGATTTATGAAACACAATGGGGGTGTTTTATTTAGAACTATTTCAGAGACCGAATACGAATTTAAATCTATAATTAGTGAAAACCATTTAAATGCTGCAGGAATAACTCACGGTGGCTATTTATCCGCATTAATAGATGCAGGAGCGGGAACAGCTGCACACAGAGCTGCAGGAAATGCTCCATGTGTAACTATCTCTTTAGATATAAAATTTATAGGAGCTTCAAAAGTTGGGGATGAGATTATTGGACATACAAAAATTTTAAAAAAAACAAATACTCTTGTATTTTTATTTTGTGAGCTGAAGTGTAATGATAAAATAATTACATCTGCATCTGGAGTATGGAAAATTATTAAAATAAAACCTTCTAATTTAGGACCAGGAGGATAAACAGTTTATTTTTTAAGTTGTAAAAAAAGTATTGGAGATATTAAGAATAATCCTAAAATAGAACTCTCAATTCCTGGAGCAATAAAGAATAAAGAATTCATACCTAAGTACCAACGTTGATAAATTGGTACACTTTTTAACAAATAACCAGAAAAACTTACTCCTAATAATCCTATTCCTATCATTGCAGAAATTAAAGTTTGAAAAAAAATGTATATATCAAAACCTTGGGCTACTAATAATAAAGATGGTGAATAAACAAAAACAAATGGAACTAATGCCTTGGCAATACCCAATCTAAATGCCGTATTTCCGGTTTTAAAAGGATTAGAACCTGCTATTCCTGCAGCAGCATAAGCAGCTAGTGCTACTGGGGGGGTTATATCTGCTAAAACACCATAATAAAAAACAAAGAAGTGAGAAACTATTGGCTCAATATTTAGTTGTGTTAATGCTGGTGCAGCAACAGCTACTAAAATTATATAAGTCGCAGTTGTTGGAACACCAGTACCCATAAAAATACAAGAAAATGCGATTAATAATAATGAAAAAAAAAGTGTCAAATCCTCAATAGTTAGCAAACCAAATGGAATAAAATTTAGAAAAAAACTTCCTATGTCGCCTGCTGTTTGAATTACAACATATCCTAATCGAAATCCAACCCCAGTTAGTGTTACAACACCAACTATAATTCCGATTGCTGCAGCTGCGGCTCCAACAGCTAAAGTATTTTTTGCTCCTTGTGATAAACACTGAACGAGATCTTTAATTGTAAGTCTATTTGTTTTTTTTACAAAACCAATTAATACGCATGCTATAATTGAAATTACTGCAGCATAGTCAGGCGTACGACCAATCAAGATTAAATAAACTAAAAGTATTAATGGTGCTAAGGACAACCAGTTATCTTTAACTACTGATAAAAATTTCGGTACTTCTTCGTCTGTTAAACCTCTAAGACCTAGCTTTTTAGCTTCCAGGTGGACCATTATAAATATGCCAAAATAATGAAGTAAAGCAGGAATAAGTGCTGCTGCTAAAATATCTCTTAGCGGAACTTCTAAATATTCTACCATTATAAATGCTGCAGCTCCGAGTATTGGGGGTGTAATTTGGCCACCTGTAGAAGCTGTTGCTTCTACAGCTCCAGAGAAATGTGGTGGATAGCCAACTTTTTTCATTGCTGGAATAGTCAAAGAACCAGTAGTAACAGTATTCGCGATAGAAGAACCAGAAATAGTTCCTAAAAAAGCTGATGAAAAAATTGCAACTTTTGCTGGGCCTCCAGAATATTTTCCCGCTATAACCATTGCTAAATCAATAAAAAGCTGACCCAATCCAATTCTTGTTGCAAGCACACCAAATAATATAAATAAAAAAACATATTGAGCCATAACCCCAACAGCAATTCCATAGATTCCTTGATTGGTAAGATAAATATGATTTACAAAACCAACCCAACTAGCGCCTCCATGTTTTAAAGCACCAGGAAAATAAGGTCCAAAAATAGCAAATAGAATAAAGAGCACACAAATAAAAGGTAGAGTAAAACCAATTGATCTTCTTGCAGCCTCTAAAGTTAATACTATCAAGAAAGATCCCATTATAATGTCTATATTTTCAGGATTACCGACCCTCGGAGCTAAAACCTCTGGAGGTAGTAAGGGTAAATATAAGGCTGAAATAACTACTAAAATTGAAAGAATTATATCAATAAAAGGTGTGTTAAAATTTTTTTTACTATGATCAATTTTTTTCCAACTATAAAAAATAAAAACTAAACCTACAACGAAAGAGATATGTATTCCTCTATGCAAAATTTCTCTAATTGTGCCAAAACCAGAAGCATAGAAATGATAAACAGACATTAATGCTAAAACTAAAAAAGCAAAAGATTTTAAAAAATTTTTTAATTCTCTCTCATTAGTTTTAACTTCATATCTTTTTTGTAAATCAGAAACTTTTTTTTGTGAAATATTAAACTTAGACATGAAAAAATGCCCTAGATCAAAATAGATCTAGGGCAGTATATTTTTATTAATTATTTTATAAGTCCTGCTTCTTTATAAAACTTTTCTGCACCAGGATGTAATGGTACTCCTACTCCTGAAAGTGCCGTATCAGGTGTAATTGTTTTTCCTTTTGCATGTCCTACATCCATTAACTTTCTAGACTCCTTATTCCATAAAGCTTTTGTTATTTTATATATTAAATCAGTGTCTTCTTTTGCAGATGTAAACCACTGAGCACCAACAGCTACAGTATTAACCGCATCTACACCTTCATAAGTTCCTGATGGTATTGGACTTTCAGAAAAGAAACCATATTTTGAAGTGAGAGCTTTTGCTCCAGAACCATCAATGGGTACTAATTTAATATCAACTGCAGATGCAAGCTCAACAATTGCACCTGTTGGATAACCAGCAACAACAAAAATAGCATCAACTTTACCATTTCTTAAAGCATCAGTTGCAGCTTTTCCTTTTAAAGCTTCTGCTTTAACATCATTAGTGCTTAATCCATTTGACTCTAAGATTAATTTAGCATCTACATATGTTCCAGAACCTGGCTCATCTAAAGATACTCTTTTTCCTTTTAAATCTTTTACTGAATTAATATTACTTTTTTTCAAAGCTACTAAATGGATATGTTCCTGAAATAAAGCCGCAATAGTTCTCAAATCTTTAGCAGGTTCTTTGCCTTCCATTGTTCCTGTTCCAGTGTAAGCCCAATAAGCAACATCAGATTGTGCAAATCCAGAGTTTCTTAAACCTGAAATAATAGCATTTACATTATCAACTGAACCTCTAGAGGAAACAGCAGATGCAATCAAACCATCAACTCCACAACTTCCACCTTTTCCACATTCTCTTGATCCTGGAGGTTTTGAAATGGCATTGGCTATCATTCCTCCTACCGGATAATAAGTATAAGCAGTTCCTCCAGTACCAATTGTAAAAAAAGTCAATTCGTTAGAAATTGCTTTCCCCACAAAAGAGCCTGAAAGAAACAAAAAAACTGCAAATGTTCTAAATAATTTTTTAAACATAAATCTCCTTCTATTTTATATTTTTATTAAAAATTAATTAAGCATATCATCTAAGATTATCTAATTCTAATAATATATATTTAGATACTTAGTTCTTTTAAATTACTATATTGTTCAAGTGCTTCGGGATTTGCTAAAGCTTCAATGTTTTTAATTTGACTTCCTTCTATCTTACTTTTAACTGCAAGTTCAACTATTTTGCCACTTTTTGTTCGAGGTATATCTTTTACAACAATAATTTTACTT
Source organism: uncultured Pelagibacteraceae bacterium (assembly GCA_902588895.1). Classification (GTDB taxonomy): domain Bacteria; phylum Pseudomonadota; class Alphaproteobacteria; order Pelagibacterales; family Pelagibacteraceae; genus Pelagibacter. Next base: position 270,604 of record CACIRC010000001.1, on the reverse strand, counting down.
GGAACATGTCTAGGAGATGCATTTTTTTTTATTTTTAATTTAATTTTGTTAATTAATTCTGCTGTTAATGAATAATTTTTGCTCATAACAATAAATAAAACTATTCTAACATCATTATCCCAAGATTGTCCTACAACGATAGACTCTTTTATTTCTTTAAACTTTTCAACTTCTGAATATATCTCTGCTGTTCCAAGTCTTACACCTCCTGGATTTAAGGTGGTATCTGATCTTCCATGAATTATATACCCACCACTATTTTTTATCTCTGCGTAATCTCCATGGTGCCATATATTTTTAAATCTATTAAAATAAGCACTCTTAAATTTTATATCATTTTTATCATTCCAAAACTTTAAAGGCATTGATGGAAAAGGATTTTTACAGACAAGTTCTCCTTTATTATTTTTTAAAGATTTACCTCTATCACTTAATACATCTACATCTAAAGCCAAACCATTGTTTTGTATTTCTCCTATATTTACTGGCTGATATAAATTTCCTAACACAAAGCACGAAACAATATCGGTACCACCAGAAATAGATGACAAGTGCACATTTTTTTTAATATGCTTATAAACATATTTAAAACTTTCTTCTGAAAGAGGTGAGCCAGTTGAACAAATTGTTCTTAGTTTATTTAGTTTAAATTTATATTTTAATTTTGGTTTAAATTTTCTTAAAGCATCTACATACTTCGCACTTATTCCAAATAAAGTTATTTTTTCTCTTTGTGCTATTTTCAAAAGCAAATCAGATGATTTAAACATTGGAGATCCATCAAAAAGAACAATAGATGCCTTAGAGGCCAATGAACTAACTAACCAATTCCACATCATCCATCCGCATGTGGTAAAATAAAAAACGTTATCATTTTCTTTAATATTACAATGTAATTGATGTTCCTTCATATGCTGGATTAAAACACCACCAGATCGATGACAAATACATTTAGGTTTTCCAGTAGTTCCACTTGAATATAATATTGCTAACTCTTTTTCAAAATCAAATCTTTTGAAATCAATTTTTTCAGCATTAGTTTGCATTAATTCATTCCATTTAAATAAATTAATTTTTTTAAATTTATATTTATTTTTAATAAATTTTTTTCCAGGATAGTTACTAATTACAACACTTTTAATTGATGGGATTAATTTTAAAATCTCTGGAAGTCTATTTAAAATATCTATTTTTTTTCCATTATAAAAATACTGATCAGTAATGAATAAAACTTTTGGATTAATTTGAGAAAATCTTTCTATAACACCTTTAGAACCAAAATCAGGACTACAAGAAGACCAAATACCTCCCAAAGAAGTTGTAGCAATGAATGCTTCAACAGTTTCAATAGTATTTGGCATATATGCAGCTACTCTATCTCCTTTTTTAATATTTATTTTTTTTAGAAACTTTGAAATTTTATTAGTATTTAAATTTAATTGTCTCCATGATCTTTCTTCCCTAAATCCATTTTCACTAATAAATGTTACTGCTTTTTCATTGTTGTTTTTAGATAATAAATTTTCACCAAAATTTAGTCTGCTACCTGGTAAAAATAAATTTTTATAAAAAATCTTTGATTTTCTAAAATTTTTATTACTTTTAATTCCCTTAATTTTGCTAAAATCCCAAAATCTACTCCAAAACTCAGGAGAATTTTTAATACTCCAATTTAATAATTTTTTATAACTTCTATTAAATTTTATTTTTAATTTTTTTGAAATGTAATTTTCAAAAGCAAATAAATTTGAATTTTTTTTTAAAATTAGAGAAGGTTGCCAAAGTTTTTTACTCATTTTATTAAATTAAATTACTGTTATAGAATTAATCTTATTTATGATAATCTCACTAACATTTAAAAGAAAATGAGAACTTTTTACCCTCCGATTCGGTCATGTTTTAGTCTATTTTTGTTCTTTAGCAGTAACAATATCTGGTAGGTAAAAAAAAAGAAGCACAAAAGATAGAAATGACTAAAAATAAAATTACAGCTGTTCTCGGTCCTACTAATACAGGTAAAACCCATCTTGCTATCGAAACCATGCTTTCTTTTGAAAGTGGAATGATTGGTTTTCCACTTAGATTACTTGCAAGAGAAGTATATGACAAAGTAATCAAGAAAATAAGTTTAGATAAAGTTGCACTAATAACTGGTGAGGAAAAAATAATTCCATCTAATGCTAGATATTTTTTGTGTACTGTTGAGTCTATGCCAATTGACAAACATCTAGAGTTTGTTGGTGTGGATGAAATTCAAATGTGTGCTGATCATGAAAGAGGTCATATTTTTACTGATAGACTTTTAAATATAAGAGGAGAAAAACTTACAATGCTAATGGGCTCAAGTACCATTAAAAATATCATTTCAAAATTAGATGGAGATATTGAATTTATAAATAGAGAAAGACTATCTAAACTTACCTACGCTGGTCATAAAAAAATATCGAGAATTGACAGAAAAACAGCAATCATTGCGTTTTCAGCAGAGGAGGTTTACGCCATTGCTGAGTTAATAAGAAGACAAAAGGGTGGTGCCGCTATTGTAATGGGATCACTAAGTCCAAAAACAAGAAATGCTCAAGTTGAATTATATCAATCTGGGGATGTTGATTTCCTAGTTGCAACAGATGCAATTGGAATGGGAATAAATATGGATTTAGATTTTGTTTATTTTTCAAATATTAAGAAATTTGATGGTAAAAAATTAAGAAGATTAAATCTATCCGAAATAGGCCAAATAGCTGGTAGAGCTGGTCGATACCTTAACGATGGAGGTTTCGGTATTACTGGTGATTGTAAAGAAATATCTCCAGAGGAGGTAGAATTGTTAGAAAATCATAAATTCGAGGAGATTAGAACTTTGTTTTGGAGGAATTCAAATCTTAATTTCAATAACCCAACTAGTTTAATTAAAAGTTTAGAGGAAAAACCTCAGGTGGAATGGCTAAGAAAAATTCATGAATGTGAGGATGAAAAAGCACTTAAATATTTTTTAAAAGATCAAAAAATTTTAAATATAGGATTTGATAAAAAAACTTTAATACTTTTATGGGAATGTTGCCAAATACCTGATTTTGTTAAAAAAACTTACGGAAATCATTTTGAAGTTATTGGAAATGTATTTAAATTTTTAACTAGCAAAAAAGGACTGATTTCTGAAGATTATATGAGATTACAACTAATGAAACTCGATAAATTAGACGGAAATGTAGATTCTTTATCAAATAGAATTGCAAATGTCAGAACTTGGTCATATGTTTCAAATAAAAATAATTGGGTAGAAAATCAAAGTTATTGGATAGAAAAAACTAAACACTTAGAAGATAGACTTTCAGACAGATTGCATGAAGAACTTACTAAAACTTTTATCGACAAAAGAGCAAGTGTACTTGCTAGAGGTTTAAAACAAGATATGGAATTTAAAACTGAAATTTTACAAAACAATGACGTTAAAATTGACGATCAATTCATTGGAAAGATTAAAGGATTAAAATTAGAACTAGACCTAAAAAAAGGTGCTTTAGAAACTGATATTAAATCTTTAAAAAAAGCTGCCAGGCAAACTATTGGTCCGGAATTAGAAAAACGTGTTCAATCAATAATTGATACAGGATTAATTAGTTTGAATGATGATTTTAAAATCTACTGGAATGATTTCCCAATTGCCAAATTAACAACAGGTAGTGATTATTTAAATCCTAATTTTGATTTAATCGTTGATGATATTATTGAACAAAACACTAAACAAAAATTAAACGATTTTATTAACAGATGGGTACATGCAAAAATAAATAACGTTCTTAAAAGTTTAATAGATTTAAAAAATATAAAAGAAAATAATTCATCAATTAAAGCACTTGCATACCAACTTTATGAAAATAATGGGGTGTTAAAACGAGATCAAGTTTCTGAATACCTAAAAAACCTAAAACAAAATGAGAGAAAAATTCTTAGAGAATTAGGTGTAAAGTTTGGAAGATACCATGTTTTTCTTTATCAATTAATTAAGCCAGAAGCAGTATCTTTGCGAACATTATTGTGGAAAAATTTTTATCAAAAATTTCACAATTTAAAACCACCTACATTTGGTTTGAATTTTTTAGACGATAAAGAAATAAAAAATAAAAACTTTATGCTTTTGTGCGGATTTGAGAGATTTGATAATTTTTTTGTAAGAATTGATATTTTGGAAAGATTATTTGTATTAATAATAAATTCTAGTACAAAAGAAAATTCTGAAATAAAATTAGTTCCAGAAATGTTAAATCTTTTAGGATGTAGTAAAGATAATTTCAAAAGATTACTTCAAAAGATGAATTACAAAATATTTGATAAAGAAAATGAAACATTTTTTAAATATAGTCCTGCTAAGAAATTTAAAAAAATTACTACAAAGAAAATCTCAAATGAAAATCCATTTAAAATATTAAAAAATTTAAATTTGAGTTAAAATGTTTTTTAAAAAGGAAAAAGTAAAAAATAACGAATTTCTAACAAAAATTTGTGCTTTATTAATTCATGCTGCTAAAATTGATGAGAATTACACAGATAAAGAAGAAGAAATTATTAAAAAAACACTTAAAGAGCTTGGTGTAGAAGATAAAAATATTTCTAAAACAATTGAAGATGCAAAAGTAATAGAGGAAAACTCAAATCAAATTTTAGATTTTACACGAGAAGTGAAAAATTTGCCTGAGCAAGATAAAATTACAATCATAGAAGCTTTGTGGTCTATAATTTATTCAAATAAAGATGCTGATATATATGAAACTAATTTAATGAGACGACTTGCGGGGCTACTTTATATTGACAACAAAACTATGGGAGATATTAAAGAAAAAATTAAACAAAATTCAAAATGACATATATCGTTAATGACAAATGTATTAAGTGCAAATTAACAGACTGTGTTGATGTGTGCCCGGTTGATTGCTTTTACGAAGGTAAAAATATGCTTGTAATTAAACCCGATGAGTGTATAGATTGTGGCGTTTGCGAGCCAGAATGCCCTGTCGATGCCATAAAAGCAGATACTGAACCTGGAAGTGAAAAATGGTTAGAGATCAATAAGAAATACTCTGAAATCTGGCCAAACATAAATGAAAAAAAAGATCCACCAGCGGATCACGAAGAATTTAAAAATGAGCAAAATAAGTACGAAAAATATTTTAAAGAAAATCTTTAAAGGCAAGAAAGATAAAAAGGTGAAAAAAAAAGTTTCTAAAAAGAAAGTCGTAAAAGCAAAAAAAACAAAAAAAATAATTTCAAAAAAAACTAAAAAAGTTTTAAAAAAAGCTTCAACTAAAAAAACTAAATTAAAAAAAACAGTTAAAGTTGTAGAAAAAACGGCTGAACCAAAAGTAGAAAATTTAAGAATTTCTAAAACAAATGAAGTTAAGCCTGAAATAAAAAAAGTTAAAAAACAAGAAACTGAAAAAAGAGAATACAAGATTAAAGATCATGTTGTTTATCCAAAACATGGAGTAGGCCAAATAACTGAATTTAAGAAAATTAGCATTGGTGGAATTGATGTTGAAACATATGTTATTAAATTTGAAAAAGATAAAGCCAATGGAATGGTTCCTGTAAACAAGCAGTCTCACTTAAGGCCCTTAGCAACTATCAACCAGGTTAACAAGTGTATCTCAATATTAAAAAGTAAGCCAAAAATTAAAAGATCAATGTGGAGTCGAAGAGCACAAGAATATGAAGCTAAAATCTCATCAGGAAAAATATATGAGTTAGCTGAAGTTGTCAGAGATTTAAATAAAGGTGATGATCTAATGGTTGATCAATCTTATAGTGAAAGACAATTGTTTGAAAAAGCTTATGAAAGAATTTTGTCTGAATTTCAGATTGTTTTAAATGTTTCTTTAGAGGATACTCAGAAGAAATTAGATAAAGCCCTAAAAAGGAATTTAGGTGTACAGCCCCAACCAGTTACAACTGCAAAAGCTCCAACTAGTGAACTACCTGTAGATGAGCCAATTTCTGATAACGACGAACCGATTGACGAGTAAAAAAAAACGCCTCTCACACAAACTGTAATGAGAAGCGTTTTTTGTAAAGAATACTAAGTTACTATTTTCTTCTTCTTTTTTTTGCTTTTTTCTTAGCTTTTTTCTTAGCTTTTTTCTTAGTTTTCTTTGCCGCTTTTTTTCTTTTCTTAGGCATCTTTAGCTCCCTTTTTTAGTTAAACGAATCAAATTGATTCGCTATTAACATATTTTTATTTTTTTCTATAAGTTATGTCAATTCTTTAATTAAAAGTTAAATTTTATAAAATTTTTATTTTAATTTTTTATTTTTATAAAACTTTTTTTATTAATTTAGTTAATGTTTATGCGGTTAATAAACAATTTAATTTTAATTGTTTAATAAAGATTCTCTAGCTGATTTTTATATTTTTCTGTAACTTTTTTTCTTTTTACTTTCATTGTTGGTGTCATTAAACCATTTTCAATAGAAAAATTTTCATCTATTAATTGAATTCTTTTTATCTTTTCTAATAAAGTTAATTTTGTATTTATTTTTTCAATTACTTTATTTATTTTTTCTTTTTCATTTAAAAAATCTTTATTAGGAACAATTAAAGCAACTAAGTAATTTTTTTTATCTCCATAAACCATGCATTGATCTATCTCGGGCTCATTTGTAATCATATTTTCAATTTTAGCAGGTGAAATATTATCTCCACCAGCACTTACTATGATATCTTTTTTTCTATCAGTAATTTTTAAATAACCATCATTTGGATCTATCTCTCCAATATCACCTGTATGAAGCCATCCATTTATAATTACTTTATCAGTTTCTTCTTTTTTGTTCCAATATCCTAACATTACATTTTCGCCTTTAACTAAAATTTCTCCATCTTCAGCAATTTTAACTTCATTCCCTTTAAATGGAGGTCCTACAGTTTCCACTTTAATTTTATGTATTGGATTGCAACTTACTACTGGTGATGTTTCTGTTAAACCATAACCCTGAAGAGTAGGCAGCCCCACAGAATTCAAAAATTCTCCTATTTCTTTGTCTAGAGCACCACCGCCTGAAACGAAAGCTTTCAAATTTCCACCAAACTGTTTTTTTATTTTTTTTCTAACTAATTTATCAACTATAAAATTGAGTAATTTTTCAGAAAATGTCATTTTTTGATTTAATAGTTTTTTTCTTCCCAAACGAAGAGTTGCTTCAATTAATTTTGCTTTAAAACCTGTTTGTTTTTTTAAATTTATGTTTATTTTGTTGTAAAGGTTTTGGTAGAACCTTGGAACTGCTGTCATAATTGTGGGTTTTGCCTCAGATATATTTTCTAAAAGTTTTTCTATTTTTTCTGCATAGAATACTTTTGCTCCTACAGCTATCTGTACAAATTGAACACAATGCTCATAAGAGTGTGAAAGAGGAAGCCAAGTTAAAAATACTGGTCTTGAGTTAAACAATGGTTTCATAATTTCACATGCTCCTACGAGATTATTTAAAATTCCACCATGACTTAAAATTACTCCTTTAGGATTACCTCCAGTTCCGGAAGTATAAATGATACATGCTGGAGAATTTCTTTTTAATTTATTATTTTCAATTTTATCTTCTGCTAATAAATTATTATTTATAATTAAATTAAAATCTAAATATTTTTCTTTGTTAATCATATTTAAACTATTTGTTACCTTGGTTTTTTCATCCAAAGTAATAACTTTTTTGATAAAGTCTTTTTCGTTAATTGAATTATTTAGTTTTTTTAATATTTCATTATTAGAAACAACAACTAAGCTAGGCTCACAATCTTCTATCAAGTACTTATAATCATCTTCTGTATAAGTTGTGTATGCTGGAACTGTAATCCCACCAGCTACCATAATAGCTAAATCAGAAACAAACCACTCTGGTCTATTCTCCGAAACTAAAAGACATCTATCACCTTCATTTATATTTTCTTTAATAACTTTTGATAATTTTAAAATATTCTTTTCAGTTTGTTCCCATGTATATGTTTTTTTATTGCTTGGGTTTAGCCATTCTAAAAAAATATCTTTTTTATTTTGTTTATTTGCTTGATTGACAAATAATTCGATCAAATTATTTAAATTATTTAAATTCATAGTTACTTGGTGGGCGAAGAGAGAATCGAACTCTCACTTCTTGCGAAACACGATTTTGAGTCGTGCGCGTCTACCAGTTCCGCCATTCGCCCTAGGTATTCAATTAAATTATATTTAAATAGTATAAGAACTAAATTTATATTAAAACCAAAAAATGTTTCAAACACTTTACAAAAAATGTTTAGAATTAGCCGCACATAAAAGTTCAAATTTTTATTTAGGGCTTGTATCTTTTATAGAAAGTTCTTTTTTTCCTATACCTCCAGATGCAATGATAATCCCAATGGTTATTGCTAAAAAAAAGGAATATCTGAAAATATTTTTAATAGCATCAATATTTTCAGTTCTTGGAGGAATCTTTGGATATTTGATAGGTTATTTATTTTTTGATTTAGCAATGTATTTAATCGAATTTTATGGTTATCAAGATAAAGTTGAAAATTTAAAATTAAGCATGTCTCAAGGTAGTGGATTCCTCGCATGGCTGAGTATTCTTTTTTTAGCTGGCTTTACTCCATTACCTTATAAAGCCTTTACGATTTCAAGTGGTTTAATTGCTTTTAATCTACCTGTTTTTATAATTGTTAGTTTAATTTCAAGAAGCCTGAGATTTTTTATAGTTGCCTATTTATCTTATAGATTTGGAGAATTATTTACAGAGTACATGGAAAAACATGGATCAAAATGGTTCACAATAATTGGAATTATTATAGTTATAATATTTATTATTATTTATTTATTTTTGAAATTTAATGGTTGAGCTTAACAAAACAATTACATTAAAATTAATTTTTTTAATTAGTATTATTGCTTTATCTTCAGCATTTTTTATTGAATATATTTTAGGTCATCAACCTTGTAACTTGTGTATATTGGAAAGAATTCCATACCTATTAGCATTAATAATTATTGTATTAAATTATAAATTTAAAAAACTTGAAAAACATTTCATTCTTTCTCTTATTTTAATTTTTTTAGCTGCTACTATTTTATCTTTATATCATTTAGGTATTGAGCAAGGTTTTATTGAAGAATCATTGGTTTGCGATTTAAAAAATGGCTCTAATTTACTATCAAAAGAAGATATATTAAGACAGTTACAAGAAAAGAATGTAAGCTGCAAAGATGTTACATTTAAAATTTTAGGATTATCACTTACAAGTTACAACATTATAATATCAATATTAATAGTATATTTTACAACAAGGGTTTATTTAAGTTATGACAACAATAAATAAAAAAAAAATAGAAGAATTTATTAGAGTTGATCATGCTGGGGAGCGTGGTGCTGTTAAAATTTATGAGGGACAATTACTTGCTCTAAACACACTAGTTAAAGATGAAGCTTTAAAAAAAACAATTGAAGAAATGAAAGTTCATGAAAAAGAACATTCTAATTTTTTTGAAGAAGAAATTAAAAAAAGAAATATAAAACCGACAAAATTTTTACCCTTATGGGATTTATTAGGTGTAGGGTTGGGTTTTGGTTCAACTTTACTTGGTAAGAAAGCAGCTATGCTTTGCACTGCTTCCGTTGAAGAAGTGATAGATGAGCATTATTTAAACCAAATAAAACAACTTGATAATAGTGAATCAAAACTTAAAAAAAAAATAATTAAATTTAGAGAAGATGAATTAAGTCATAAAGATATTGCCTATGAAAAAGGGGCTACAAAAGAAGGTCCATACTCTATATTAGATAAAATTATTAAAACTGGATCAAAAATTGCAATAAATATTTCTGAGAAAATTTAAGATTCTAGTTCTACATCCCAATATAAGTAATCCATCCAGCTTTTATGCAAAAAATTTGGTGGAAAATTTTTACCATTCTTATGTAGATCCTCTGTTGATGGTCGATAAGGGTACTGATGCAGCTTCATACCTGAATGTTTTAATAGTTTTCCTCCCTTTTTCACATTGCATGCAGAACAAGCTGTTACAACATTATCCCAATTAGTTTCGCCTCCTTTTGATCTAGGTAATAGATGATCAAAAGTTAACTCTTCGTTACTTCCACAATATTGACAGGAAAATTTATCTCTTAAAAACACATTAAATCTAGTAAAACTCGGCTTGCTTTGAGGAACGATATAATCCTTTAATGCGATGACACTTGGTAATTTCATATTAAATGATGGACTTCTTATAGTTCTATCGTAATTACTAACAATAATAACTCTATCAAGAAAAACTGATTTAACAGTATCCTGCCATGACCATAAAGACAAAGGGTAGTAACTCAAAGGTCTATAGTCTGCATTGAGTACTAGCGCAGGGCACTTTTCTAATGAAACATTTTGTTCAATAAAATTATCCATTAACTAATTTTAACTTAGTTAAACAATTTTATCAATAATAAGAGAGGTTAAATTTTTTTTAAAATAAAATTTAAAGCTGTACTTGATGCCTCAATAGGAATATGATGATCACAATTTTTTATTAGTAATGTATCAACTTTAACATTGTTTCTAATTAAAAAATCTTTTGCTTCTAGTAAATGTGTTGATGAGACAATTTGATCAGCATCGCCATGTATAAGTAATGTTTCAGTATTATTTTTGATTCTGTTTTTTAAATCCTTTTGATTTATTATCTTTCCAGAAAAACCAACTATACATAAAAATTTTTCTTCAGCTGTAAGACCAACATTTAAAGACATCATACATCCCTGGCTGAATCCTGATAAACAGATTTGATTGTTTGATAATTTGAACTCTTGTTTTATTTCATTAATAAATTTTTTTAAAACTTCTTCAGCCTTAATTGATTGCTCTAATATGTAATCAGAATCATCTTTTGTTAAATCAAACCACTGATAACCAGAAGGATTTATAGAGCATGGCTCATGACCATTAGGACAGATAAAGACTGTATTGGGCATATGTCTTTTCCAGTTTAAAGACAGCATGCTAATATCCTTTCCATCACCTCCATAACCATGAAGCAAAATAATTGCTTTTTTAATTTCAGCACCATTTTCTGGTTTAATAATTATGGAATCTAGGCAAAATGTCATAGTAGATAAATTATGTTTTTTATGTCAAAACACAATCTAAAATAAAAAAATGATTTCAGGAATATTAGTAAAAATTTTATCAATAGCTCTTTTGATAGCCGTAGGGATAGTTTTAATCTTAGGTATAGGGACTCTTTTTAAGGGTGGAGAGACAAGTAAAAAATATTCAAATAAATTAATGCAGTTAAGAGTTATTTTACAGTTTATTGCTATTATTGCTTTAGTTGGCTTTGCTTATTTTTTTAAAAATTAGTTATATTTTTTTATCCAATTAATAAAATTTTTATCTTCAAAATCAATTGAACCCATTATTCTTGCAAATTCTTGGCCCTCTTTATTAATTAGAATTGATGTAGGGACACCTCTTAAAGAAAACATTTTTGCTAATGTAGTAGGTGGATCAAAATAAGGTTCAAAATTTTTAATGTTGAGATCTATAAAAAATTTATTGACTTTACCTAAAGTTTCTTTCCCAATATTTATTGCGAAAATTTTTATTTTATCCAATTCTGGGTTAACTTGGAGTTTATCTAAAGATGGCATTTCTTCTTTGCAAGGTTCACACCAAGTCGCCCAAAAATTCAATAATAATACTTTACCCTTATATTCATTAATATTAATTTTTTGATCATTTTTGTCTAAAAAAATAACATTATCATATGTTTTTGGTATTTTATGGATTACAATATTTTTAATACCAGATAGTTCTTCAGCTACAACATTTGTTATCAAAAAAATAAATATTATTAAAAATCTCATGTTAAATAGGTATAATTAAATATCATGGCAAAAAATAAAAACAACCAAGCAATCTGGAACACACGGATAAAAAAAAATGCGTCAAGTTTGTTTCAAAAAGTCGGTAATTCAATAGATATTGATAAAAGACTTTATAAAGAAGATATTCAAGGATCAATTGCTCATGTTGAGATGCTTTTTAAGCAAAAAATAATTTCATTTAAAATAAAAAATAAAATTATTTATGGACTAACAAAAATTGATAAGGAAATCGCAAAAAATAAATTTGAGTTTAATAAAAAATATGAAGATATTCATATGAATATCGAAAAAAGACTTTTTCAAATAATAGGTGAAGAAGCTGGCTATGTTCACACTGCAAGATCAAGAAATGATCAAGTAATTACTGATTTTAAAATTTGGATGAAAAATTCGACCAACGAAATAAATAGCAATATTAATAAAGTTATTAAGAGCACAATCAAGTTAGCTGAAAAGAATGTTGAGACTATCATGCCTGGTTTTACACATCTTAAAAATGCCCAAGCTATCTCTTTTGCACATTATTTAATGTCTTATGTAGAAATGTTTAATAGAGACAAAAAGAGATTTTCTAATAATTTAAACAGTTTAAATGAAAATCCTCTAGGTGTTGCAGCTTTAGCAGGAACATCATTTAATATAGATAGAAAATATACAACCAAAAAACTTGGTTTTAAAATACCTACAAATAATTCTATTGATACAGTTTCGGATAGAGATTTTGTTCTAGATTTTTTATATGCTTCATCTGTGTGTGCTATGCATATTTCTAGAATTGCTGAAGAGTTAATTATTTGGAATTCTGATGGTTTTAACTTGATCAATTTATCTGATAAAGTTGTTACTGGATCATCGATAATGCCACAAAAGAAGAATCCTGATCTTTTAGAATATTTGCGTGGAAAATCAGGAAGTGCTTATGGAAATTTATTTTCGATGCTTACAATTTTAAAAGGTTTACCATTGTCTTATTTTAAAGATTTACAAGACGACAAGGAAATTATTTTTAAATCAAACGATAATCTTAATAATTGTTTAAAAATTTTTGATGAAGTACTAAAAAATTGCAATCCAAATAAGAGTAAAATGTTAGAACTTGCTAATTCTGGATACATTACAGCCACTGATTTAGCTGACTATCTTGTAAAAAATCACTCAATGTCGTTTAGAAAAGCATATCAAAAAACTGCTGCTATAGTTAATTTTGCTGAAAAAAGAAAAAAGAAGTTAAATGAATTAACTTTAGATGAGTTAAAAAAAATTGAACCTAAACTTAAAGAAGATGTATTGAAAGTATTTAACTTAAAAAATTCAATTAATTCGAAAAAATCTTATGGTGGAACTTCTTTTGATAATATTAAAAAAATGATAATGAAATATAAAAAAGTAAAATGATAAAAAAATTTACCATAATTATATTGTTATTTTGTGTAGTTATTTCTTGTGGAAAGAAAGGTGATCCTAAATACGTAGATCCAGATAAAAAAGCAGAAATAAATAAAGTTTCAATTAACTTAACTTAATGAAATACATAAATAGAAGATTAACAATAGAAAAAATTAGTCTCCAAAAAATTGCAAGTAAATTTGGAACTCCATTTTATTCTTATTCTTATTCTAAATTAAAAGAAAATATTAATAATTTTAAAAAAAGCTTTAGATCTTTTTCACCACTTATCTGCTTTGCAGTCAAATCCAACACAAATGTTAATATAATTAGAGAAATTAAAAAATTTGGATTAGGTGCTGATGTTGTTTCAATAGGAGAACTGATGATGGCACTAAAAGCAGGAATTAATCCAAGCAAAATAGTATTTTCTGGTGTTGGCAAAACAACAACTGAAATCGGCTTTGCTATTGATAAAAAAATATTGCTTATTAACGCAGAGTCTTTAAGTGAAATAAAAGAAATAAATCGAATAGCAAAATCAAAAAATAAAAGAATAAAAATTGGTGTAAGACTAAACCCTAATACTGATGCAAAAACATTAAGCCAAATATCAACTGGGAAAAAAGAAAATAAATTTGGTGTAAATAAAAATACATTCTATGAAATTATAAATTATTGCAATAATTCAAAAAATATTGATTTAAAATGTCTAAGCGTTCATATAGGCAGTCAAATTTTAGACCATAGACCTTATGAAAAAATGCTTAAAGCGGTCAGTCAAATTCTCAATAAAACAAATCATAAATTTGAATTTATAGATTTAGGTGGAGGTATGGGCATTACTTACACTGATAAAAATAAAAAACTTAATTATAAAAAATACAACACGGCTATTCTTAAATTTTTAAGAAAACATAAAGTTAAAATTATATTTGAGCCAGGTAGATCAATTATTGGTGATACCGGGACATTAGTGTCAAAAATAATCTATATAAAAGATAGTGGAAGTAAAAAATTTATAATTTTAGATGCAGCAATGAACGATTTAATGAGACCTGCTTTGTATGGTGCGTTTCATAAAACCTTACCTGTTACCAAATCTAACAAAACGTCTAAAAAACCATATGAATTTGTAGGTCCTATTTGTGAAAGTACAGATAAATTTGTTACATTAAAAAAATTTCAAGTGTTGAATGAAAAAGATTTAATAGCGATATGTGATGTGGGAGCTTATGGAATGTCACTAAGCTCAAATTATAATTTAAGACCTAAGCCAATAGAATTATTAATAAAGGGATCAAAAATTAAAGTAATAAGAAAAAGACAAAAGCATAAAGATATAATTTAGCTTTTGACAAAAATGATAAGAAACTTTCTATTTTCAATATTGTTTTTCACTGGAATCATCTTTATTTCGATAATTTTTTTACCATCATTTTTTTTGCCTAAACAGGTTGTTTTAATGGGGGGTAAATTAATGGGCCATTGGGCCAGTTTTTGTTTAAGGTTTGTTCTTTCAGTAAAAATTTCAATCAAAGGAAGAGAAAATATTATTAATAATGAAAAATTTTTTATAGCAGCATCTCATCAATCAATGTTTGAAACTTTTTATTTACAAACAATCTTTAACTCACCTGTATTTATTCTAAAAAAAGAATTATTGTTAATTCCAATTTTTGGTTGGTACTTAAAAAAAATAGGATCAATTTCAATAAAAAGAAACAAAGTTACAAAAGATAACTTGGGTTTTTTTGATGATATTTCAAAAATGATAGCTACTTCTAATAGACCTTTAATTATTTTTCCTCAAGGAACCAGAGTTCTTCCAGATGAAAGACCACCTTTTAAAAAAGGTGCTTCGAGAATTTATGAAGAACTAAATGTTTCTTGTCAGCCAGTTGCAATTAACTCTGGATATGTGTGGCCTAAAAAAGGTAAAAAGAAATCTAATAAAACAATTACAATCTCTATTCTAAAACCAATTCCTTCTGGGTTAACTAAAGAAAATTTTATTCAAATTCTTGAAAAAAGTATTTATTCAGAGTTAGACTTGATTAATTAGCCCTTCATAGGCATAACAACAAAAATACTATCAAAATCACCTGGATCTTTTATTAATGCTGGTGAACCAGTGTCATTAAAAAAAATTTCAACTCTATCTCCATCTAACTGTGAGGCAACATCTATCAAATATCTAGAATTAAAACTTATCTCTAAATCATGATCAAAATTAACACTTAAAGTTTCTTTACCGTCACCACTGTTAGTATTATTTACGGACAGATCTAGAGTATCTTTAGATAAATTGAATTTCACACCATCTTTTTTATCTAATGAAACTGACGCTACTCTATCAACAGAATCTAAAAATAATTTTAAATCTATTTCTAATTTTTTTTGATTATTTTTAGGTATAACTTGAATGTAATTAGGAAATTTTCCATCAATAAGTTTTGAAATTAAAATACTGTTATTTAATTCAAATTTTATTTTTGATTTCACATTAGAAACTTTTACATCTCCATCATAATTATCTAATAAAGAACAAAGTTGAAAAATTGTTTTTTTAGGTAAAATTATTGGATCAAAATCAATTTTATCCTCTAATCTAACTTTTGAAATAGACATTCTATGACTATCAGTTGCAACTGCTGTTAAATAATTTTTATCTTCAACTTCTGTTTGATGAAAATAAATTCCACTTAGATAATGCCTTGTTTCGTCATTAGAAACTGAAAATTTGCACTTATTTAATAATTTCAATAATTGTTTTGATTTAATTATAAATTCATTTTGATTAAAATTTTCATCTGTTAGTGGAAACTCTGTTGCACTTATGCAATTTAAATTAAAAATAGATTTTTCAGACTCTACTTGTAATTTACTTATATCTGTTAGAGAAAGATTTATTTTTTTTCCTGAGTTAAACTTCCTTATAATATCATACATGATTGAGGAAGTTGTAGTTGTTTTTCCATCCTCTAAAATTTCTATATTATTTAATTGATGTATAAATATTAAATCTAGATCAGTCGCAGTGATAGTGAGTTTTGAATTGCTTGCATCTAACAAAATATTAGAAAGTATTGGTAATGTGTTTCTTTTTTCAATAACGCCTTGGCAATAATTTAATGCTTGCTGCAGCTCTTGTTGATTAACGTTAAATTTCATTTTCTTTATTATTGTATAAAATCTGGTTTTTTAATTTATTTATATTATCGACCATCTCAGGATCTTTTTCTTTTATCTTTTCAATCGTTTTTACTGAGTGAATTATTGTTGTATGATCTCTGTTAGAAAATTCCCTTCCGATTTCAGGTAATGATTTAGAAGTCAAAATTTTAGTTAAATAAATTGCTGTTTGCCTTGGTCTTACTAAATATCTTGATCTTCTAGATGATAACATTTCATTTTTGCTGATTTTGAAAAATTTACAAACAATTGTCTGAATTAGATCTATTGTTACCTTGTTTTCTGCAAAATTTAATAAATCCTTTAAAACTACTTTTGTTTCAGCAAGATTTGGGATTTTGTTGTAAATTCTTGAAAATGATACAACTCTGTTTATTGCGCCAACTATTTCCCTTACACTTCCAGTTATTTCATTACTTATAAAATCTTGAATTTCTCTAGAAACCTGTAATTTTTCAGAATATAAAGCATTTAATTCTTCAGTTTTTTTCTCAACTATTTTTTTTCTTAGCTCAAGGTCTGGCTTTTGAATATCAACAACTAATCCACCGGAAAATCTTGATTTAATTCTTTCTTGAATTCTTGATAATTTGTTTGGTGCTCGATCAGCTGAAACAATTATTTGAGATCCCTTATCAAGTAATGCATTAAACGTATGAAAGAACTCCTCCTGCATAGCTTCTTTTCCACTTATAAACTGGATATCATCGATTAATAAAATATCTGTGTTTCTAAAATATTCTTTAAACTTAACCATGTCGTTTGATTTAATTGATTTTACAAACTGATACATGAAACGTTCAGCGGAAATAAACATTACTTTATTGTTTTTTTTAAGCTCTAAACCTATAGAATTTAATAAGTGAGTTTTTCCCATTCCAACACCACCATAAATATAAAGTGGATTATAATGAGAAATATTTTCTGAAACTTTTAAAGAAGCTTCGTAAGCTAATTTGTTACTTGAACCTGTTATAAAATTATCAAATCTTTTATTTGGATCAATTCGATTATATTGAAGGTAAGAGTCTTTAATAAATGAGACATTTTCATTAGTATTGTTCTCATTAATATTATTTTCCTTTAAAGTGATATCTTGAGCTTTTTCAACTATTTTGAACTCAATTCTAATAATGTCTTTTTTATATACTTTAATTATCTGCAATATTTGGTCTAAATACCTTGATGTAATCCAATCTCTAATAAACCTTGTTGGAACTGATAATAATAAATAATTATTGAATTCCTCTACAAAAGAAATCTTTTTTAACCAGCTCTCATAAATTTCTAAGCCTAGTTTATTTTTCATTTCATTCTGCACTTGCTTCCATTCAAAGCCTTCAGAAGAAAAATTGTTAATATTTTTTGTATTTGTTAATTTATTCATACCTTAAGGGGAAATCTCAGTTAGAACTATTTAAAAAAATTTGCAACAAGTTAATAAAGAAATTAAAAAAAAAATAAAATCTATGATTGTGATTTAGATTTAAAAAAATTAATTCTAAATTGAACTTAAATTTAAAATTATAAATTGAATCAAATATAGATTGAATCAATTAATTGATTGAATTAAAATTGAATCAAACATAGATTGAATGACTATAATCCAAATATTTACTAAATCTAAATATAGTAACTTTACACAAAACTTAAATATATAATGTGGATATCAGGAGTTGTTTAAAAAATTTTAACTAACGTTTAGATTGCAGCAATTTTTTTTGTAATTCTAGAAACATTTCTAGAAGCATTTTGTTTTTTTATTATTCCTGTTTTTGCAATTTTCATCAACTCAGAGTTTAACTTTGGTAAAAATTTTAAAGCTTCATTTTTCTTTTTACCATCAATTAAAAGGTTCATTTTCTTAAGAGCATTTCTAAACCTGCTCTTTCTAGCTTTATTTACCGCTGTTTGTTTAGAAATTCTTCTAATTCTCTTAATTGCTGATTTTGTGTTTGCCATCTGCGCAGGGGTATAGCTTGAGAATTTAAAGTGGTCAACTAAATATTTAACTATTTTTGACAAGAAATACAAAAAAAAGTTGATCTATTTGATGTAATTTTTTTTTTTATAATACCCTTGCACTGCGTACGCTTGCAACCAGTGCCGTCTTGCTGATAAACTTTAAACTCTTTTTGAAAGTTACCTTTGTTACCTGAAATATCTTTAAAATCTCTTATACTTGAACCTCCCTTATTAATTGCCTGTTGAAGTATTTTCTTTGAATTTAAAATAATATTTAAACATTCATTTTTGTTAAGTCTTTTTGCCTTTTTAAATGGATTTATTTTACTAGCGAAAAGAATTTCACTTGCATAAATATTACCTATTCCAGAAACAAATCTCTGATCAAGTAAGAAACTTTTTATATCCTTATTTTTTTTCTTAAAATAATTAACTACATAATTTAAGTTAAATTTGTCACTAAAAGGTTCAGGTCCCATTGATTTAAATTTTCTCTGTAGATCTTGATAATTTTTAATTATTTCAAAAAATCCAAAACGTCTTGGATCATTATAAATTACTTTCAAGCTATCAAATACAAACTCTGCATGATTGTGTTTTTTAGGTAAAAAAGGTGAATGATAAAAACTAGTATTCGTAAATTTTAGAGGATTTTTCTTATCAAGAATATGGATTGTTCCTGACATTCCTAAATGAATTAAACAGTAGTCCTTATTTTGAAAATGGATAATCAAATATTTAGAAAATCTACTAACTTTAATTATTTTTTTATTTTTAAGAAAACTTTCAAAATGACTTGGTATTTTAAACCTTAAATTCCTGTTTCTGATTATTACTTTTTTTATGCTTTTTTTTTTGATCTTTTTATGAAGGGATTGTCTAACAATTTCTACTTCTGGTAATTCTGGCATTTGATACTATATTCAATATATATTTTTTTATGCAACAAAATCTTCAAAATAAAAAAGGACTTGTAGAAAATGTTTTTAATCAAGTCTACAACAAATATGACTTGATGAATGACTTTATGTCTATGGGTGTACATAGATATTGGAAAAAAAGTTTAATCAATATGATGAATCCAAGAGTGAATAGAAAATTAATAGATGTTGCGTGTGGGACGGGGGATGTTGGAAAGTTATTTTTAGATAGCACAAATAAAGAGGCTGAAATTACTTGTGTAGACCCTAATAAAGGAATGGTTAGTCAAGGAAAGCAAAAATTATCTAATTACAAAAATGTAAAATGGGTTATTTCTCCAGCAGAAAAATTACCAATAACAGACAATTCATTTGATTATTACACTATTAGCTTTGGGCTCAGAAATACAAAAAATTTAAATAAAGCACTTTCGGAAGCCTATAGAGTTTTAAAGCCTGGTGGACGCTATCTATGTCTGGAATTTTCTAAGATTCAAAATTCAAATCTTGATTTTGTATATAAAAATTATTCAAAACTTATTCCTATTATTGGTCAGTTTGTAGTTGGAGAAAAAGAACCTTACGAATACTTAATCAAAAGTATTGAACAATTTATTAATCAAGATGAATTAATAGAGTTGATGGAAAAAAATAATTTTCATAAATGTTCTTATAGAAATCTTTCTGGTGGTATTGTTTCAATTCATAGTGGTTGGAAAATTTAATGATTAAAAAACTTATTACTTTATTTAAATTAGGTAGAAAAATTGCAAAATCAGATATTTTAAAAATTGCATCAAAATTTAAAAAACCTCCTTTAGCTGTAACAATATTATTCCAAATTTTATCTATTTCATTTAAAAAAAAGGAACAAAGTAATTTAATTGAGGATGATGGTGAAAGACTATCTAGGTCATTAGAATCTATGGGTACAACATTCATCAAACTTGGTCAATTTCTTGCTACTAGACCAGATATAATTGGAAAAGAATTATCTTTAAAGCTAGAAAAACTTCAAGATCGATTACCACCTTTTTCAATTCATGAAGCAAAAGAAATTATTAAAGAAGATCTTGGAGTTGATGCATTTAATTCAATAATTGATTTAAGTGAACCAGTTGCTGCTGCATCAATTGCACAAGTTCATAAAGCAAAAATAAATGATAATGGAACAATTAAAGATGTAGCAATAAAAATTTTAAGACCAAATATAAAAAAAATATTCAATGAGGAAATAGATGCAATGATGTTATTTGCATTTATTATTGAGTCATTTGTAAAAAAAACAAAAAGATTAAAACTTGTTGAAGTTGTTTTTTTACTTAAAGAAATAACTAATCTTGAAATGGATTTAAGATTCGAAGCTGCTGCGGCTAATGAATATGCTGAAAACACTAAAAATGATGCTGGATTTAAAGTTCCTGAAATTTATTGGAATTTTACTAGTGAAAATGTAATGACTTTGGATTGGATAGATGGAATTTCAATAAGAGAAGCTGAGGAGCTAAAGAAAAGAAATTTAGATACTAACAAAATAGCTGAAGATATTATCCAACATTTTTTAAGACATGCTGTAAGAGATGGTTTTTTTCATGCAGATATGCATCAAGGAAATATTTTTGTTGATAATAGTGGCCAAATTGTACCTATAGATTTTGGGATTATGGGCAGGTTAGACAAACTTAGTAAAAGGTTTTTAGCAGAAATTTTATTTGGATTTATTCAAAGAGATTATCGTAAAGTAGCTGAAGTTCATTTAGTGGCTGGATTAGTTCCAAAAGAAGTACCAATCGATGATCTAGCTCAAGCTTTGAGATCAATTGGTGAGCCTATATTTGGTCAGGAAGTAAAAGATATTTCGGGAGGTAAATTACTCAAACAATTGTTTGATGTAACAGAAAAGTTTAATATGCAAACTCAACCTCAATTATTAATGTTGCAAAAAACTATGGTTGTTGTTGAAGGTGTAGCAAGAAAGTTAAATCCAAACACAAATATTTGGACAACTTCAAAGCCTGTACTAGAAAATTGGCTTAAAGAAACCAAAGATCCAATTAATAATTTAAATGAAACTTTAAAAAATACATCTGAAGTGATTAAACGTTTACCAGAATTTCCTGAGATTATGGATAAAGCAAATCAAGCATTAACGTTTTTAGCTAGTGGTCAAATTCCACAAAATTCAAATTCTTACACCGCTCTGAATGATAAGAAATCAGAAATGATAGCATTTAGAAATCAATCTATTATTGGTTTATTAATTCTTGTAATTTTTGGCCTTATAGTATTTTAATTCTGCAGATGAAAAATTTGTTAAATAAAAAAATACTATTTATTATCTGTGGAGGAATATCTGCTTATAAAAGTCTTGAAACAATTAGACTTTTTAAAAAGAATGGTGCAGAAATAAAGACAATTCTCACAACAAGTGCAAAAGAGTTTGTAACTCCACTTTCAATAACATCACTTTCTCAAGGTAAAGTTTATAGTGATTTATTTAGTGTAGAAAATGAGGCTGAAATGGATCATATTTCACTTTCAAGATGGGCAGATATAATTGTAATTGCACCTGCAACGGCAAATACAATTTCGAAACTGGCTCAAGGAACAACTGATGATTTAGCATCCACTGTTGTTTTGGCATCAGATAAAGACATTATTTTAGCACCAGCAATGAATGTAAGAATGTGGGAGCATCCAACTACTAAAACAAATATAAAAAAATTAATAGGGTTTGGATATAAACTAATAGGTCCAGAGGTTGGTGATATGGCATGTGGTGAATATGGAGAGGGTAAAATGTCAGACCCATCATTAATTGCTGAAGAAGTTGATAAATATTTCTTAACTCAAAAAAATAACAAAAAATTTAAAGCATTAGTTACAGCAGGTCCAACTAATGAGTACATAGATCCAGTTCGTTTTATTACAAATAAATCAAGTGGCAAACAAGGATATGAATTAGCAAAATCATTATCCAAAAAAGGTTTTGATACAACATTAATATCAGGTCCAACTAATCTTGAAATAACTAAAGATATTAATCTTATAAAAGTTGAAACAGCAGATGAAATGTTAGTTGCTACTCAAGAAAATTTACCTGTTGATGTAGCAATTTTTTCTGCTGCGGTAGCTGATTTTAAAATTAACAAAAAGTATGAAAATAAAATTAAAAAACAAGAGAACTTAAACTTAAATTTAGAAAAGAATGTAGATATACTTCATTATGTGTCTAACCATAACTCTATGAGACCTGAACTTGTCATTGGATTTGCAGCAGAAACTAATGAGATTGATAAAAATGCAGAGGAAAAATTAAATAAGAAAAGTTGTGACTGGATAATTTCTAATGATGTATCAAATAAAGATATAGGATTTAATTCTGATTATAATGAAGTAACAATTCATTATAAAAACAAAGACGTTAAAAAAGAAAAACTTTCGTACAAAAAAAAATCTGGAATTTCTGATGAAATAGTTGATAGAATAATTGATCAATTAAATTAATGGCAAAAGTTCTTATCAAAAAGTTAGACCCTGCGGTTGAATTACCCTCTTACAAAACAGAAGGTGCATCAGGTATGGATTTGATGGCATTATTAAAAGAACCTATTAATCTTAAACCAAACTCATCATGCTTAGTACCAACAGGGCTTGCTGTTGCATTTTCAAGTGATTTCGAAATCCAAATAAGACCAAGATCTGGTTTAGCTGCAAAAAACAACATTAGTGTTTTAAATACACCTGGAACTATTGATAGTGATTACAGGGGAGAAATAAAAGTAATCCTTTTTAATCACGGAAAAAGTGATTTTTTAATAAATAATAAGGATAGAATAGCACAAATGATTTTAACTCCTGTAATTAAAATGGATCTTGAGGAAACTGATAATCTACCAGAAACAATTAGAGGAGAAGGTGGGTTTGGCTCAACAGGAAAATGAGCAAAAATTTAAACAACAAAGAAATAGAGAAATTCTCGAGGCAAATAATTCTTAAAAATATTGGTGCAACAGGTCAAAAAAAAATTTTATCTTCAAAAGTATTGATAATTGGTATGGGTGGTCTAGGTTGTCCAGTAGCAGAATTTTTAACTAGATCGGGTATTGGTACACTTGGGATTGCAGATCGTGATACTGTAAGTCTCTCTAATATCCACAGACAAAGCCTGTATAATGAAAAAGATATAAATCAATCTAAAGTAAAGATTGCAAAAAAAAAATTAAATAAAATTAATCCAAAGACAAAAATAAATATTTTTAATTTAAAATTAAATAAAACTACATTTGAAAAAATTATTAAAAATTATGACTATATTGTTGATGGAACTGATAACTTTGAAAGTAAATTTTTAATAAATGATTTAAGTCTAAAATATAAAAAATTTCTAGTTACTGGTGCTATAAGTAAGTTTGATGGTCACATTTTTACTTTTAATTTTACCAACAAAAAAGATCCTTGCTTGAGATGTTTTTATCAAGAAGAAACAATATCTGATGAAATTTTAAATTGTGAATATGAGGGAATTTTAGGAACCGTTGCAGGAATAATAGGTACGTTACAAGCTAATGAAGTTTTAAAAAAAATATTAAATATTGGACAAAATTTAAATGGATACATTCTAATTCTAGATCTATTAAATTTAAATTTCAGAAAAGCAAAAATTAATAAAAGAAAAAAATGCTCATGCAAATAATAAAAAAAATTTATATAGTATTTTTTTTGTTATTTTTTACTCACATTTCGTTTGCTAATGAAATTTTTGTCTCTCTTAAAAAAAATAAAGTAAACGTTCGTTACGGACCAAGTTTTGAATCTGATATTAAATACGTTTATAAAAAAATAAATCTTCCATTAAAACAAATCGATAAAAAAGAGAATTTCAGGCGAATTATAGATTTAAAAAATAACAGTGGGTGGATTCATATCTCTCAATTAAAAAAAAGTAATTCTGTAATAGCTACTAAAGATAAAGTTTTATTTAAAAAACCTACATCTTTTGCTAAACCAATTGCTCAAATAAAAGAGGGAAGATTATTAATTGTAGAAAAATGTGAACAAAATTGGTGTAAAATTATATCAGAAGAATTTGAAGGTTGGATTAAAACAGATAATATTTGGGGACTAAATTAACTAAAATCAGAAGATAAAGAGGCTATATTTTCTTTAGATAATTTTGTGCTATGAGAATACTCTTTATGGTCAATTCCAAGCTCAATTTCTGAGCTATTAGATTGAAATTTTTCTATTTGATCATCAGTAAAATTAAAATGAATAAACTGTACTGATGAAGCTTTTCCTTCAGAAGAAGTTCTATCAACATCTTCTTCGGGAACTGCTTTAATTTTCTCACCATTTATTTTCATAAATACTGTTTCTTCTATTCCACCAACTTTTCCTAGAAACGCAGCCCTTGATATAGGATTGTCTATTTCAAACATTAAAGTTGCTGTTAGTTCTTTGCCGTTAGGTATTAAAGGATTGTAAGCAGTTAACTCATCCTGAAGTTGCTCATCACCACCTTTTTCAATGTATAGCATTTCTTGTACTTGAGCTAACATTGTTTCATAACTTTCAAAATAAAAAGTAGCATAAGGCCCTAAAGCAACTCTTCTATTTTTTTTATAATCAACAATACTTTTTCTTAATTCACGTCTCTTTTCTATATAAACATCTAAAGGCATGATGTCTTCTTTTTGAATTTCTCTTTTTTCTCTAGGCATGATCATAAGTTATAACTTTTTGCCACCAATTCGATAGGGTGTAGTGCCTCATCATTAGATATGTTTGTATCAACTTCTAACTGTTTTAAATGTTTACCAGCTAAAGGACAATCAGAAGCCATATACTTATTATTTTTAGTTTTTATTTGTCTAGCTGTAGGTCTTCCAACTTTATTTGCTAAATCATGAGTTTCTTTCATTACTCCAAAAGTTCCTCCATGACCTGCACATCTTTCAACTACATCAATTTTAATGTTTGGTATCAATTTTAACATATCTCTTGCTTTAATACCCATATTCTGTGCTCTAGCATGACAAGCATGATGCACAGTTACTCCTCCATCAATCTCATTTAATCCTTCTGCTAATCCCTCATTGTTTGCAATATCCACAACATACTCATCAATATCCATAACATTTGAAGATAATTTTTTAATTTTTTCATCGTTTGGTAATAACAAGGGCCATTCGAATTTTAACATCAATCCACAACTAGCTGTTAAGGTTACTACTTTATATCCTTTATCAATCCATTTAATTAAATCTTTAGAAACTTTTTTCGCTTGTTCAACAACTTTTGGCAGATCTGCTTGCTCTAAAAATGGCATCCCACAACAACCAGGATAAGCTTCTTGAACCTCTACACCATTTTTCTTTAAAACTTTTAAAGAAGCAACACCCGTATTTTTTTTATTAAAATTTACAAAACAAGTTGAATAAATAACTACTTTTCTATCTTTAGAAGGTGTTGCATAATTTATCTTATCTTTATTTTTTTTAAAAAAATTAGAAAAAGTTTCTGAGTTATATTTTGGTAACTGAACTCTTTTATCTATTCCAGTAATTAGTTCTAAGATTTTTCTAATTAATTTATTTTTAATATTTGATGCCCAGTTAACTATTTTTGAGAACATAATACCAATTTTAGCGTTTCGATCTATTTGAGCTAATTGTGTTGGTACGCTTGGTAATTTACCTAATTTTTTTTGAGCCGTTCTATATCGCAGCATTAAATGTGGAAAATCCAAATCAAAATCATGAGGTGGAACATATGGGCATTTAGTCATAAAACACATATCGCACAAAGTGCATGCATCAACGACAGGAGCAAATTGATCACTAGATAAGCTTTCAACATCCTCATTTTTAGACTCATCAATCATGTCAAATAGTTTAGGAAATGAATCGCAGAGATTAAAACATCTTCTGCATCCATGACAAATATCAAACACTCTTCTCATTTCAGCATCTAATTTTTCAGGATTTAAAAAATCAGGATGCTCAAAATCTATAGGATGTCGTATAGGTGCACCTAAACTTCCTTCTTTGCTCATATAATTAAGTTTTTTGAAATTCGAATTGTTTTTAGTGGGCGTTAGTCGCCCACTAAGAAATTTTATTAGCTAATAGACTCTAAAGTTTTTTGAAATTTACCAGCGTGTGATTTTTCAGCTTTAGCTAAAGTTTCAAACCAGTCAGCAATTTCTTCAAAGCCTTCTTCTCTAGCTGTTTTAGCCATACCAGGGTACATATCAGTGTATTCATGAGTTTCGCCTTGTACTGCCGAAGCTAAATTTGCTTTTGTTTCACCAATTGGCATACCAGTTCCTGGATCACCAACTTCTTCTAGATACTCCAAATGACCATGTGCGTGACCAGTTTCACCTTCGGCTGTTGATCTAAAAACTGCAGCTACATCATTGTAACCTTCTATGTCAGCTTTTTGTGCGAAATAAAGATATCTTCTATTTGCTTGACTTTCACCAGCAAATGCTTCTTTTAAATTTTCTTCTGTTTTACTTCCTTTTAAAGACATTTTTTCTCCTTTATAATGATAAACAAATCATATAATGCATCTTGACAGTATGTCAATAGTTTAGAATTATTATAATGTAGATTTTAAGTTATTGATTTAAAAGAATTATTTTTGAGTTTGATTATCACTCGCAACTCTAACCAGCACTTCAACGGAATTTATCTTTTTTCCTTTAATATTTTTTCTAATATTTATTTTGTCTATATCACTCTCGTCACAATCAATTAGCTCGTGTGTATCTTCATCAAAAAAATGATGATGTGCTGATGTGTTTGTATCAAAATAACTTTTGTGACTATCAATTGAAATTTCTTTTAAATATCCTTTTTTTTCAAATGCATGAACTGTATTATAAACTGTGGCTAGAGATATCTTTTCATTCATTTTTTCAGATATAATTTTAACAAGATCGTTAATTGTGAAATGGAAAGTTTTCTCTCTATTATACAAAACTTCACACATTTTTATTCTTTGCTTAGTTGGTCTAAGCCCAGCTTCTCTTAATTTTTCAATAAAATTGCAGTTTTTTGGCATTCTTTTTTATAACTATTCTAAAGTATGAATAAATGTATGATGTTTTATTATATTATATTAGGATTAAATCAAGTATTAAGGGTGCTCGAATTATGAAAAAAAACTCATATTCCTATGATGATTTAATAACTTGTGGAAATGGTGATCTTTTTGGACCTGGCAATGCAAAATTACCTCTTCCACCAATGCTTATGTTTGACAGAATAACTGAAATTAATGAAAATAATGGTACATTTAATAAGGGCTCTTTAAAAGCTGAATTAGATATTAAAGATGATCTTTGGTTTTTTGATTGTCATTTTAAAAAAGATCCGGTTATGCCAGGATGTTTAGGTTTAGATGCTATGTGGCAACTGGTAGGTTTTTTTCTAGGTTGGCTAGGAAATCCTGGAAAAGGAAGAGCTTTAGGTGTGGGTACTGTAAAATTTACAGGTGAAGTTTTGCAGAATGTAAAAAATGTAAGATATGAAATAGATATGAAAAAAATTATGTCTCCAGGAGGAACAACTGTTGGGCTTGCAAATGGAATTGTTCTTGCAGATAATAAAAAAATATATTCAGCAGAAAGTTTAAAAGTAGGGTTGTTTAAATAATGAGAAGAGTAGTTATCACTGGTTTAGGAATAGTTTCTTGTTTAGGAAATAATCAAGAGGAAGTTCGTCAATCTTTATTAAATTCTAAATCAGGAATTTCTTATGCTGAAGATTATAAAGAACATAACTTGAAAAGCCATGTTCATGGTAAACCAAATATTAAACTTGAAGATCATATTGATAGAAAAACAATTAGGTTTATGGGTTCAGGCTCAGCTTACAATTATATTGCAATGAAAGAGGCTATTGAAGACTCTGGATTAGAGGAAAGTGAAGTAAGCAATTTTAAAACTGGGATTGTAATGGGCTCTGGTGGCCCATCAATTGAAAACGTAATTCTAGCAGCAGATAAAACTAGGGCGAAGACACCAAAACTGATGGGGCCTTTTATTGTTCCAAGAACAATGGCGAGTACTGCTTCAGCAACACTTGCGGTGCCATTTAAAATTAAAGGAACTAATTACACAATGAGTTCTGCATGTGCAACTAGTGGGCACTGCATAGGAAATTCTATGGAATTAATTCAAATGGGTAAACAAGATATTGTATTTGCAGGGGGTAGTGAAGAAATTCACTGGGCAATGACTGCAATGTTTGATGCAATGACTGCATTGTCCTCAAAATATAATGATACACCTGAATCAGCCTCAAGAGCTTACGACAAAACAAGAGATGGATTTGTAATCGCAGGTGGCGCTGGTGTGTTAGTGCTTGAGGAATACGAACATGCCAAAGCAAGAGGGGCCAAAATATACGCCGAATTAACTGGTTATGGAGCAACTTCAGATGGATACGACATGGTAGCACCATCTGGTGAAGGTGCTGTAAGATGTATGAAAATGGCTATGGCAACTGCTAAAAATAAAATTGATTATATTAATACGCATGGAACATCTACTCCAGTAGGGGATATCACTGAACTCAATGCCATTAAAGAAACTTTTGTAGACAATGTTCCTAAAATAAGTTCAACAAAATCATTATCAGGTCACCCTCTGGGAGCGGCTTCTGTTCATGAAGCAATTTATTGTTTAATAATGATGAAAAATAATTTCATTACAGGCTCTGCAAATATTACCGATATGGATGATGATGCTAAAAAATTTCCTATAGTTTCAAAAACTGAAACGGGAGCAAATTTAAATACAGTAATGTCAAATAGCTTTGGTTTTGGTGGAACTAATGCGGCTTTAATTTTTGAAAAGGTTTAATTTATGAGTTTGATGAAAGGTAAAAAAGGATTAATCATGGGTGTCGCTAATGAAAGATCTATTGCCTGGGGCATATCTCAAAAACTTGCTGAAGCTGGAGCGGAACTAGCATTTACTTATTTAGGTGATGCTTTAAAAAAAAGAGTAGTTCCTTTAGCAGAAAAATTAAATTCAAATGTTACATTTAGTTGTGATGTTGAAAAAAAAGAAGAAGTTGTAAAACTATTTGAAGATATTAAATCCCAATGGGGTGAAATTGATTTTGTAGTTCATGCAGTTGCTTTCTCTGATAAATCAGAGTTATCAGGTGAATATTTAAATACGACTAGAGAAAACTTTTTAAGAAGTATGTTAATTTCATGCTTTTCATTTACTGAAGTAGCAAAAGAAGCTTCAAAAGTAATGAAACAAGGTGGAAGCTTATTAACTTTAACTTATGAGTCTACGAAAGCAATTCCAAATTATAACGTAATGGGTGTTTGTAAATCAGCTTTAGAGGCCAGTGTTAAATATTTAGCTAGAGATTTGGGTGCTAAAGGCATGAGAGTAAATGCTATAAGTGCAGGACCTATCAAGACATTGGCTGCCTCTGCAATTGGAGACGCAAAATTCCTTTATAAATGGAATGAAGATCATTCTTTTCTGAAAAGAAATGTGGATATCCATGATGTTGGAAATTCAGCGTTATATCTATTAAGTGACCTTGCAAACGGAGTTACTGGAGAAATTCACTACGTAGATGCTGGATATAACAAGGTTGGGATGCCAGATCCTAAGAATATTACCTAAAAACCAGTAAAATCAGGGTTTTTTACTAAAGTATCCCTTATAGAAAGTAAACCTGCACTATTAGTGTAAGAACTTCGACTAAAGTTACACTATTAGATAAGATTACCAAAAACTACGTAAATACTAACGAAATTAATAAAGTACCCTTAGTAGATAAGGGACCATTAATAGGTACACGTTTAGTAAAGTTTCACTATTAGATAGCATCAAAATCAATGAAATTTAGTTAATTTTAGTTAAATATTTTTCTTTTGGACACTTATAATTACAATATGGACATTAATAATGTCTATTAATATGTCCACATTAATTTCTTGTTTTTGACCAATTGATAACTATATAAAAATTATATGAAAAATTACTCAGGAAAACAATTAGTAAAAGCAAGAACTAAGGCTGGATACAAAACTAGAGACAGTTTTTTCCAAAATCTCAAAGTTTATTTAGAAAAACAAAAAAGAGAAAAAGAATTGCCTCACTACAAAACTATTCAGCGAATGGAAAAAAATAATAAGTTTTCTGACAAAAGTATTAAATTAATAAGTGAATTTTTAGGTATATCTCAAGAAGACCTAATAGAAAAAAATGAAATTTCTGAAAAACTAAAAGATAATAAAAGTGAAGTTCCTTTTATGAACAATGCTTTTAATAGACCGTTCATAATTGAAAATTCAAAGCAAATTAAAAATTTAATTTCAAAATCAAATAAAAGAATAATATTGTTTGATTATAATCCTGAAGACCTTTCACGTAATCAAGAAAAAGGAATTGGGCAATTATTTAACTTAATTGATAATTATGCATCTAATCAACAAAATGCTTTGGAAATAGTTACAAATCAAAATTTTAGCTCCTCTAACGCACTGAAAACAAGTGATGAATTAAAAAATTTAAGTAACTTAGATTATTGCATCCAAATGCTAAAAAAAGGTTATGGTTGGGTAGGAGATTATGAGTTTGATGATTTAGAAAATGAGCTGGAATATTTATGTAATGAAAATGAATTGCATAAAGATAATAAAAAAATAAATCCTTTGTATCTTTATGGAACTAATTATGAATATACAACATACTGGCCTTATCCAGAATTTTTATACAACAAATATATGTTAACTAATGAAGAAAAACCTTTCTTACACGATATTTATTATCCTAAAGAAGAATCATATATCGAAAATCCAGAACCAGGGGATATGCCAAAAATATTTATGCCTGAAAGTGATGAAAATTATAGGTTGACCCCTGTCTTAATGAATTACTCAATTTTTATAATTTCATCAGAGGAAATTGATATCATGTATCATCCTAATAAACTTCAAACGATAATAGAAAAAGAAACAGCTGATATTATTTATGGAGTACCTGAAGAAACTGAGGAATATCTTTTTGGAAAATATTATAATGGGTCATATTCTAAAGTTTTAAAAGAAGTACAGAGTGATAATCGTGTCCCAAAAAATTATTTAGACTCTGAAGATTTTAAAATTATTTATGGAAAATCAAAAACATTTGAAGAAGCAGTTTCTAGAATGTTTTCTAAAGAAACTGGTAAAACTGTTCAGTTATATGGATCTGAAAAGATAATTGACGAAACAAAAAAGAATAATAATGAAAATGATAATTAAAGAATTAAGGCCAATAAATAAAATGCTTAGCAACTTAATTAGAGGCCTTTTAAAATTGTAGATACAAGGTTTTATTACCTTACAATTTTTTAAGTTGCAAGCCCATTAAATAAAGGAGTCATTTATGACTTACAAATGTGAGAAAGGTGTGCCTATCGAAGAGATAGGTGCACAAACAATAACCAACGAGGATGGCAATATTCTTGTTGTTAAACATGCAGTAGCAAACCAACGAAAGGTAGAAGAGGATCACTTATGGCGAGCTGCTGAACTACAGAAATTTTATGACGAAGTTCATGAAATTGCTGACAAATATGGAGATGTCTGTTCCAGAATGATCCGTATTGATACCCCTGAAGTAATGCTAACAGGGAACTTTGTAGACTATGTATCTGACATAGTTAATTTAGAACCACAAGTTCTAGTCAACTTCAAAGCAACAATCATCAGAAGAAAGGAGTTAAACTAATGCCACAACTCATAAGTATGAATGGACAATCCAGAAAGTTAAAAAGACTTCAAAAACAAAGTCATTATCTAATGGATAAACCATCTGTAACACTTAGAGAAGCAACAATCTATTTTAATTCAAGTGCTAGAACAGCACTTGAAATTGATAAATACAGTCATTGTTATTTATCAATTGAAGATGGGTTAAACGGTGTTGATGCTTTAAGAGTATATTTAGAACTTAATAATGAACAAGATAGCCAAGAAAACTGCACTTTTATTATTAGTCAAAATAAACCTGGAGTTTCTTTAAGTGGAACAACAACAGTTGTTAATCAAATACCTAAGCTCAAAAGGCTGACTCAATTATCAAGAAATGAAAGAAGGATATTTCTCGAATTTGATGATGAATTGAAGCTTTGGTACTTACCTTTAGTTCCTAGTTTTGAATTTAAAACTAATGAATTAAAAAGTTTGGTAACAGCCCCTGGTATTTATCAATGTGTATTAGATAATGAAATCTTATACATTGGTGAAACTAATAACCTGTCAAGAAGGATAAAAGAACATTTAAGAGATGAAACGATGTCTTTCGATGAAGTTAGGTATTCGGTAATGAATGGAATATCTGATGATGAAAGGAGAAAATGGGAAGGATTTCATATTACCAAATATGTAGGTGAAAAAGGAGCTCTTCCACCATTTAATGCAATTAATGGGAGGTCTTCAAACTAATATAGTATATGGAGGGGTTAAACCCCCCTCCAATAAAATTTTATTGAGCATTTAAATGTTAATTATTACATTGTAAGCTAAATCTTTTAATATGAATTTTGAGCACGATATAGTTGATTCGATCGATTTCAAATATCGAAAATCAACTACCACTGATGATTTTCAGAATAATTATGATGCTATTAGAGCAGAAGCCATGGTTTATAACGAAAAAAAAGAAGACTATTTTTCTGTTGGTGAATTAGATGCCTATTTTTTTGATATTGAAACCTCTGACGTTCCAATTTACGAAGTACTAGATAGCATTGATGGTGATACTGCAACTTTAATAAGTTATTTTGATTTAGATTATAAAAGAGTTACCCCCAAAATAGGAAAAATATTTAATTATGATAAAGAAGAATTAATGCAAATGAGTGCTAATTTTATTTACCTGCATATACTTAAAGTAGATAAAAATTATAGAGGGAAAAATATTGGCAAATTATTAATTCAGGCACTTCTAAACGATTGTAAGCGTGATGCTAATTTTGCATTTTTGAATGCTATTCCACTTCAATTTAATAATCGTCTGTATGATGATGATAAATTAAAAAAGATTGATAACTCTGAATTTAAAAACAGAACTAAAGATCAATCTCAAAAAAAATTAATTGAGCTATATCAAACTTGTGGTTTTAAATTAATCGATAAAAAAAGTACTGATATGGTTGCAGATATTTCTGGATTATATTTTGAATAAAAAAACCCCCAGAACTTTCATTCCAGGGGTTTAGAATTTTAATTTAAACTATTAATTATTCAGCAGCTTGTTTCATAGATAGTTTAACTTTACCTCTATCGAAACCAATCACTTTAACTTTTACTTCATCGCCTTCTTTAACAACATCAGTAACTTTAGCTACTCTTTTATCTGCAAGTTCTGAGATATGAACAAGTCCATCTTGTTTTCCTAAGAAATTAACAAATGCACCAAACTCCATAATCTTCATTACTTTACCTGAATAAATTTTATTTAATTCAGCTTTTGCAGTGATGTCTTTGATCATTTGCATTGCGATATTTCTAGACTCTTCATCTGGCGCAGCAACTGTTACTACACCTTCATCATTTACATCTACTTTCGCACCTGATTTTTCAACTATCTCTCTAATTGTTGCACCACCTTTTCCAATCACAGCTGCAATATCTTTTTTATCAACATTAACTTGTTCCATTTTTGGAGTATGTTTTCCAACATCAGATCTTGAAGCTGACAATGCTTTATTCATTTCTCCTAAGATATGAACTCTTCCGTCTTTAGCTTGGCTCAATGCCTGCTCCATAATTTCAAAAGTAATACCTGTAATTTTGATATCCATTTGAAGAGAAGTAATTCCATCTTTAGTTCCAGCAACTTTAAAGTCCATATCGCCTAAGTGATCTTCATCACCTAAAATATCTGAAAGGACGCTGAAATCATCACCTTCCTTAATTAATCCCATCGCAATACCTGCAACTGGCTCTTTTATTGGTACTCCTGCATCCATTAATGCTAAAGAAGTTCCACAAACAGTAGCCATTGAAGAAGAACCATTAGATTCAGTAATCTCTGAAACTACTCTAAAAGTATATGGAAATGCTTCTTTTGTAGGCAATGAAGAATTGATTGCTCTCCATGCTAGTTTACCATGTCCGATTTCTCTTCTACCAGTTCCAATTCTTCCAGTTTCTCCAACTGAAAAAGGAGGAAAGTTATAGTGAAGCATAAATCGTTCTCTTTGCAATCCATCTAAACTTTCAATTCTTTGTTCATCATCAGATGTTCCTAAAGTTGCAACAACAATTGCTTGTGTTTCTCCTCTAGTAAACAATGCAGAACCATGTGCTCTTGGTAAAACACCAACTTCACATTCGATAGGTCTTACATCTGATAAACCTCGACCATCAATTCTATTTTTATTTTTTAGAATATCAGTTCTAACAATTGATTTTTCAAGATTTTTTAACTGACTGTTAACATCAAGATCAGTGTAGTTTTCATCTTCTTCATAAAGCTTTTTAGCTTTATCAGTAATCTCTGAAATTTGATTTGATCTATCTTGTTTGTCTCTTGTTGCAAAAGCTTTCTTAAGATCTTCTGTAAAAGTTTCCTCAAGTTTTTTCTTAACTTCAGATAAATCTTTTTTTTCAACTGTCCACTCTGGTTTTCTACATTCTTTTGCAAGTTCCTCAATCATTTCAATCACTGGAACAAAACCTTCGTGACCAAATTTAACTGCATTTAACATTTCTTCTTCTGTTAAACCATTTGCTTCAGACTCAACCATAAGCACAGCATCTTTTGTACCCGCTACAACTAAATCTAATTTAGATTTTTCTAATTCTGCTTTAGATGGGTTTAAAACATATTTTCCATCAATAAATCCAACCCTTGAAGCTCCTACAGGACCCATAAATGGCATTCCTGATATGGCTAATGCTGCTGATGAAGCAGTGATTGATAAAATATCTGGCTCATTTTCTTTGTCATAGGAAATTACAGTTGGTAACAACTGTACTTCATTTTTAAATTCATCTGGAAACAAAGGTCTGATTGGTCTGTCAATTAATCTAGAGATTAATGTTTCACTCTCAGTTGGTCTTGCTTCTCTTTTAAAATATCCACCTGGAATTTTTCCAGCTGCATAATATTTTTCTTGGTAATTTACAGATAATGGAAAGTAATCCATATCAGGATTTACTTTTTTTGCTCCCACTACTGTTGCTAAAACAACGGTCTCTCCACATGTTGCGATTATTGCACCGTCTGCCTGTCTTGCTACTTTACCTGTTTCTAAACTTATCTTCTTTCCCGCTACTTCAATTTCCTTCTTATATACTTTAAACATTTCATTTCCATTTCGTTTCGTTCGTTTCGTTCCATTCCGTTCTATCTAACTTGACTTCTATTTTCTTAAATTCAATTTCGACAGTACATTTTTGTAAGAATCCATTTTATTTTTCTTAAGGTATTCTAACAATTTCTTTCTTCTATTTACTGCTCTCAACAATCCAACAGATGAATGTTTATCCTTTTTGAATTGCTTTATATGTTTGGAGAGAGTTTCAATTTTCTCTGTTAGCAAAGCGATCTGTATCTCTGAAGATCCAGTGTCTTTATCGTGCATTGCTAATTCTTGTACCTTTTTGTTCATGCCTCTTTCTTCCTATTTATTTGTTTGTTTTATTAAGTTTTCTATTTTTTCCGCATACTCAAAAGATTCGTCTTTTCTAAAAAGTAATTTTGGTAAAAATTTCATAACCACTTTTTGTGATAAAATTTTTCTAATTAAAAATGAGTATTCCTTTAAAACATTAATTGTTTCCTCCGCATCTTTTCCTCCTAATGGAAGCACATATGCTTTAGCAATTTTTAAATCTGGACTCATTCTAACCTCGGTAACCGTTATAGTGTTTGTTTCTAAATTCGGCACCTTAGCCTCATTTCTTATAAAAATCATGCTTAAAGACTGCTTAATCATTTCTCCTACTCTAAGCTGTCTTTGAGATACTGGTTTTCCTATTCTATCTGCCATTAAATTGACCTCTCTGTAGATGTAACACTAAAAGCCTCTATTGTATCATTTTTTTGGAAATCCATATAATCTTTGACTGTAATTCCACATTCTTGACCACTACTTACCTGTTTCACCTGATCTTTTTCTCTAAATATTGATGAAACTTTTCCGGTATAAATAATAGCTCCGTCTCTTATAATTCTTACATCCGAAGTACTATTAATTTCTCCTTCAGTTACTTTCGAGCCAGCAACTTTTCCAGCACCTGAAACTTTAAATATTTCCAAAATTTGTGCTGTACCAGTAATTTTTTCTTGAACATCCGGTGCCAATAAACCTGACATTCTTTGTTTAATGTAATCTAAAACTTCATAAATAATATTGTATGAAGATATTTTTATCTTCTCATTTTCAGCAAGTTTTTTGGCTTCTTTACTTGGTTTAACATTGAAAGCTATTAATACTGCATTTGATGCTTTTGCTAATGAGACGTCAGTCTCAGTTACCATTCCAATATCTGCTAAAATTATTTTAGGTTTAACTTCATCATGCTTGATTTGACTAATCGCATTTTTAATTGCTTCAGATGATCCATGTACATCAGATTTAATAATTAAATTTAATTCTTCAGTAGATTTATCTGAAAAAGCAGAGTCTTGAGTTGCAAAAGTTAGTGGATTTTTTCCATCCTTACTTTCTTGAGCTCTATTTTCACTAAGTGTCTTAGCTTCTTTTTCTGTATCAAGAACAATAAAATCGTCTCCAGCTTTTGCTGCACCATTTATTCCTAAGATTTCAACAGGAGTAGAAGGTAATGCTTCATTAATATTTTTACCTTTGTCATTAATAATGGCTCTTACTTTTCCCCACTTTAAACCACTTACAAAAAAATCACCTCTCTTTAGTGTTCCGGTTGTTACAATTATATTTGCAACTGGACCTCTACCAACATCAATTTTAGACTCTAAAACTATACCCGTGGCTTTAGATTCATAATCTGTTTTAAGATCTAAAATCTCTGATTGAAGTATTATAGACTCTACTAATTTATCCAAATTTTGTTTTGTTTTAGTTGAGATTTCAACCATTAAAGTATCACCGGATAAATCTTCAGCGATTAATTCATGCTCTAATAACTGATTTTTTATTTTCTGAGGATCTGCCTCTGGTAGATCACATTTATTTATAGCTACAACAATTGGGACCTTTGCGGCTTTAGCATGTTTAATAGACTCAACAGTTTGAGGTTTAACTCCATCATCTGCAGCAACCACTAATACAACCACATCTGTTAATTTTGATCCTCTTGCTCTCATCTCTGTAAAAGCAGCATGACCCGGAGTATCGATAAATGTTAATTTATTATCTTGGCTTTCAATTTGATAGGCTCCAATATGTTGAGTTATTCCTCCAAATTCTCCTGAAACTACATTTGCACTTCTGAGCACATCTAGTACTGAGGTCTTACCATGATCAACATGGCCCATGACCGTAACTATTGGTGGTCGATTTTTTAAATTTTCGGTTCTTGAGGCTTTTATTTTTTGAATTATTTCTTCTGCTTTTTCTTCTCTTATTGGATTGTGACCAAATTCTTTAACTAAATATTCTGCAGTATCTGCAGCTAAGGTTTGATTGATAGTCACAGTAACACCCATACCAAATAAATGCTTAATTACATTGCTTGATTGTTCGGCCATCCTGTTAGCCAATTCTCTTACCGTAATTGCTTCGGGAATGTTAACATCTCTTTTAATTGGTTTTGAATTTTCTTGAGGATCATCTTTTGTAGCGTTTTTAATTTCTTTTTGTCTTGCTCTCTTAACTGATGCTAAACTTCTTTGTTTTGCGTCAATCTCATCACTTAACGCTCTTGAAACTGTTAATTTTAGTTCTCTTTTCTTCGTACCTACTTTTAAAGTCTTTTTATCTTTGTTTTCTCCGTCTCCCTTAAGTCTTTTAGTAGCTCTTTGCTCTGCTAGTTTTCTTTTTTCAAAATCGTTTGTTATAGGTGGTAATTTAGAATTAAATGAAGGTTTTAACGGAGCTCCTCTTTTGAAGGTTGATGTTGCTCTTGGCTTATTCGTATTAGATCTAAATGATCCACCTCTACTAGAGAATTTTCCTGTTTGTTTTTCAATTACTACAGAATGTTTTCCATGAGTTTTGGCAATCTCAATATTCTTGATTGATTTTTTGGCTGAGCCTGAAATTGTTAATTTTGTTTTTTTCTCCATACCTCATCACTCAATCTTTATAAACAATGTTTCTAGCAGACATAATTAATTCATCTGCTTCTTCTTTAGATAAAGCAAAATCTTCCAGATAACCTTGAATTTTTACTCTCTCACCTTTAACCACATCATAACCACCAGTTAGTTCATCAGATGCTAAGTCTGCAAAATCTTCTAAACTTAGAATTTTTTGCTCACCAAGTGTAACTAACATTCCTGGAGTTAATCCCTTTAAATTAATCAAGGCATCTTCAAGACCTAATTCTTTAATTCTTTGAGAAATATCTTCCTGATCCTTTTCATAAAACTCCTTAGCTCTTTCTATCAATGCTTTAGCAGTATCTTCTTCTATACCTTCTATCTTTATTAAATTTTCAGCTGAACTGTCTTTGATATCGTCAATAGTTGAAAAACCTTCTGCAACAAGTAACTGACCCAACGTTTCGTCTAATTCTAAATTTTTTACAAAGTTCTCTGTTTTTTCTTTAAATTCTAATTGTCTTCGTTCAGAGTCCTCCGCATCTGTCATTATGTTGATTTCAAAATTTAAGAGTTTTGTCGCAAGTCTGACGTTTTGACCTCTTCTTCCAATTGCTTTACTTAAGTTTTCTTCAGTTAAAATTACATCAAGTTTTTTTCTCTCAGTATCAACGTTTACTCTTTGTACTTCAGCAGGGGATAGCGCATTTGAAACTAAAATAGCAGGATCTTCTGACCAATTAACTATGTCAATTTTCTCTCCTTGAAGTTCATTTACAACAGCCTGCACTCTTGAACCTCTCATACCCACACAAGCACCAACTGGATCTAAAGATGTATCAACCGCTTTAACACATATTTTTGCTCTACTTCCGGGATCCCTTGAAGAAGACTTAATTTCTATTAATCCATCATAAATTTCTGGGACTTCTTGAAAAAAAAGTTTTTCCATAAATTTAGGATGAGCTCTAGAAAGAAATATTTGTTGTCCTCTAGGCTCTCTTCTAACATCATAACAATAAGCTTTTATTCGGTCGCCTGCTTTAATGTTTTCACGAGGTATCAATTCATTTTTTTGAATTATTGCTTCAGTTCTTCCTAGATCAACAATTACATTTCCAAATTCTAATCTTTTTACAATTCCGCTTAAAATTGAGTCTTTCTTATCTATAAAATCGTTAAATTGTCTTTCTCTTTCAGCTTCTCTTACATTAAAACTAATTACTTGCTTTGCAGTTTGTGCAGCTATTCTTCCAAAATCAAATGAAGGAAGTGGTTGTAACACTTCGTCACCTACAGACTTATCCTTGTTTAATTCATTTAAATTAATTGCATCCTCTAATTTGATCTCTGTATTTGCATTTTCAGGATTTTCAGTAATGACCAATTTTCTGAAAAGCTCAATATCTCCATTGTCTCTATTAATAGAAACTTTAATTTCATTTTCCTGTCCAAATTTAGATTTTGCAGCTTTAGCAATACCGGTCTCCATAGAACTGATAATTAGTTCTTTATCAATTGATTTTTCTAAAGCTACAGCTTCAGCAATTCTTAACAATTCAAGTTTATCTGCTCTTTTATTCAGCATAATTTTGTTTGCTCCAAAAAAAAATGGGCTAAAGCCCATTTTGTAAAATTCAATAATGTAAGAGCAATATAGTAAAGTTTTTTTTTAATTCAACTGAAACTATTTAGAAAAAACGACGGTTTTATCTGTTTTTTCCCATGAAAATGAACCATTTTGCTCAGGTGCTCTACCAAAATGACCATAAGCTGCTGTTTTTTCATATATTGGTTTATTTAAATTTAACATTTCTCTGATACCTCTAGGGCTCAAATCAAAATTTTCTTTAATCTTTTCTACAACAAATTTATTTTTTTCTAGATCGTTATCAAATAAATCGACATAAATAGATAATGGTTTTGATACACCAATAGCATAAGCTAACTGAATTAAACATTTTTCAGCAATTTTAGAACCAACAACGTTTTTAGCAATATATCTTGCCGCGTAGGCTGCCGACCTGTCGACCTTAGTTGGATCTTTCCCTGAAAAAGCACCACCACCGTGTGGTGCAGCTCCACCATATGTATCAACAATAATTTTTCTACCTGTAAGACCACAATCTCCATCAGGACCACCAATTACAAAATTACCCGTCGGATTTACATAAAATTCATTTTCATCAAACCCTTCTAGAAAATTGTCTGGAATAGACTTTAGCATATAAGGTCTTAGTAAATCTCTAACTTGAGATTGATTAACATCTGGTGAATGCTGTGAAGAGATAACTACCGATTTAACTTTTGAAGGTTTTCCATCAACATATTCAAATGTTACCTGACTTTTTGAGTCTGGTTCAATATTTTTTAATTTTCCAGATTTTCTATCTTCAGCCATTAATCTAAGAATTTTATGAGAATAATGTATAGGTGCTGGCATTAAAACATCTGTTTCATCACATGCGTATCCAAACATAATACCTTGATCTCCAGCTCCTTCATCTTTGTTGCCAGAGGAGTCAACACCCATAGCAATATCAGCTGATTGGGAATGTAAATGGCTTTCAATTTTTGTAGCTTCTTTCCAAGTAAATCCTTGTTGGTCATAACCAATATCTTTAATACAACTTCTTACTTTTTCAATTAATTCATCTTTTTTAATTTCTGGTCCTCTTACTTCACCAGCTAAAACAACTTTATTTGTCGTAGTTAGTGTTTCGCAGGCAACTCTTGAATATGGATCCCCAGAAATAAAACTATCAACAACCATATCTGAAATCCTATCAGACACTTTATCTGGATGGCCTTCAGATACAGATTCGCTTGTGAAAAGATAATTTTTTAAATTACTCATTTTTAAGTTTCTTAAATGAAAAAATTAAAAAAATATACAACAAAATTATAAATCCAAAAATTTTATTTCCAAGTTTTGCAAATAGAGTCATCTCAATTTTCCTTGACACGCTTAAATCTATATAACCAGATTTATTAATATCAATCTTTTGCTCAATAACTCCCATTGGATTAATAATTGCTGTTGTTCCATTATTTGCAGACCT
Source organism: uncultured Pelagibacteraceae bacterium (assembly GCA_902588895.1). GTDB lineage: Bacteria > Pseudomonadota > Alphaproteobacteria > Pelagibacterales > Pelagibacteraceae > Pelagibacter. Next base: position 228,944 of record CACIRC010000001.1, on the reverse strand, counting down.
TAAAACATATTTCCCACTCTCTATAGCCCTAAAAGTACTATGGGTAAAATGTTGCTCTGGACCAATTGATTTACCAAACCAACCATCTTCAGAAATATTTACAATATAATCAAAGTTACTATTTATGAAAATTTTACCTGAATAAATTATCTCATAACAAATAAGGGGTAATATTTTCACTGATAAATTATTATATTTTAAATTAATTATCTTTCTTTCTTCACCTTTTGAATATGATTGGTAATCATTAGTAATTGTTTTTAAACCAAAACTTTTTAATAATTTTTCAAAAGGTAAAAATTCACCAAAAGGAACAAGATTAATTTTTTTATATGTGTCTATTATATTTAGGTTGTGATCAAAAATAGATAGTGAATTAAAATATTTAATATTTTTATTTTCATCTTCTTTGCTATTAATTCCAATTGCTAACAAATGATTTTCGTTGAATTTATTTTCAAATAACCATTTGTATTCTTTTAGTTGATCTTGTGAAATACCTGGAATTATACCTTCTGGCCAAATAAAAATTATTTTTTCATTTTTTTTAGGTGAACTAATTTCAATTAACTCTTCTATTGCTAATATCGGATCAATGTTGTTATAAAATCTATCTATACTTATGTTTGAACTTAAAATTCTTATTTTATAATCTAGCTTTGTTTCCTGTTGATTATTAAATTTTTCTAAATTTTGTGAACCAAGTACATAAAATGAAATTGTTGTAATAAGAAATGCAACACAAATACTAATATCTTTTTTATTTTCTCTTAAAATAAAAATTGATGGGCTTGTAAATAATGAAATACAAAAAAGATTAAAGCTGTAAGTACCTATTATTGATGTAATGTTTAAAATTTCGATTTGATTAGAGAAACTATAAGCAATTAAATTCCAAGGGAAGCCAGTGAGTATTGATCCTCTTAGAAATTCTACTATTCCAAATATTAAAGAAAAAAGAAAAAATGAACTCAAATTTTTATTTGGTTTTAAAACCACAAATAAGTAAGCGATTAAAGCGTAAAATAAAGCCAAGAAACCAGGTATTAAAATTATTGTTAAAGGTATTAAAAACTTAAAATTTTGATCAAAGGTTAATGATATTGAGATCCAATATAAATTACTTACAAAATAACCAAACCCAAATAACCAACCATAAAGAAAAAATATTCTTTTATTTTTATAAAACTCAATTTTTTTTACTAAAAATATATAAAACAAACTGAAAGTTAAAAAATTTATTACAACATAATTAAATGGAGGTAAACTTAAGGAGGTAAGTACCCCTAATGAAATTAAATAAATTAATTCAATATAAAATTTATTTTTCAATTTAATTTATTTTTGATTGTACAGATTTAAATAATAAATTTTCTTCTTTTAACATTTTGTAATAATCTTTACTTTTTTTATGATTGAAACCTAAAAGATGAAGAAAACCATGTATGAATAATTTAGTAACTTTTTCTTTAAAAATTTTTAAATCTTGTGATCTTGGTTTATCTAGATAATTATAGCTGATGATAATGTCTCCGAGATAAGTATTTTTTGAAATCTTTATTTTTTTATCTAAGGGAAAAGATAAAATATCGGTAGATTTATTTTTTTTTCTAAAAACCTTATTTAATTTCTTAATATTCTTATTATTTGAAAGTAATAGAGTGAAGGTTACTTGTTTATTTAAAAATTTATATTTTTTTGGAAAAGCTTTGCATATTTTTTTAAAAAAAATATCTTTATTTTTAAGCTTTTTTGACCAAGCCTTCTCCTCAGAGAAGACATTAATACTAATCATTATTAGAGTATGCTTTAACTATTTTAGATACAAGCGGATGTCTAACTACATCTGAGTGATCAAAATCAACTATGGATATTTCCTTTAAATGTCCAAGCAACTCTTTTGATCGGACTAACCCCGACATGCTCTTATTTGGTAAATCAATTTGAGAAGGGTCTCCATTAACTACTATTTTTGAATTTTCTCCAATACGTGTTAAAAACATTTTAATCTGAGTATCCGTAGCATTTTGCGCTTCATCTAAAATTGCAAAGGAATTTTTAAGAGTTCTACCTCTCATAAAAGCTAAAGGTGCAATCTCTATATCTCCAATCTCAATCATTCTCTGTATTTTTTCAAAGTCAAAGAGATCATATAAAGAGTCATATAAAGGTCTAAGATAAGGATCTACTTTTTCCTTCATATCACCAGGTAAAAATCCTAAACGCTCACCTGCCTCTACAGCCGGTCTTGAAAGGATAATTCTCTCAATCTTTTTTTCTAAAAGCATAGTTAAACCTACAGCTACTGCCAAAAAAGTTTTTCCTGTTCCTGCTGGTCCAGCTGAAATTACAATATCACTCTCTCTCAAAGCCCTCACATAAATTTTTTGTTTTTCAGATCTAGGAATAATAGATTTTTTAGGAGTTTTGATAATATCTGTAACGTTATTATTTTTTACTTTTTCATTAATCATAAAGTTATCAAGCGATGAAAGTATATCTTTATTCTCTATACTTCCATTATTAATAAACTGATTAGCCAAAAATTGAATAGCATTTTTAATTTTTTCATTCTTTTCATGTGTTGATTTAATTAAAATTGAATTTCCCCTTGAATATAAGCGACAATTTGTAATTTTTTCTAATTCTTGTAAATTTTTATTAAATTCCCCAACAACACCCATTAACAAGTTATTATCATGAAATATAACACTTAAAGAATTGTTATCAGAATAAACAAATTTTAAAGACTGATCGATATTTTTTTTATTTATTCCACTCAAATTCTATGCAACCTTCTGATCTGAATTAGCAATAATTTCGCCAAATAAAGTATTTCTATTACTGTCTTTAATTTTTACCTGCACTATTTTACCAATGTCGTTCTTTTTACCATTAAAAATTACAGATGTCATATACTCAGATCTACCAAAAGCTTTGCTTTTATCGTCGGTTAAATTTTCAACCAAAACATCAATAACTTTACCCTCCGATAATTTGTTCATTTGGATTTGATTTTCGAATAAAATAGTTTGAATTTTTTCTAATCTTTCAACAGAAACTTTTTTTTCAATTAAGTCTAAATTTTCAGCTACTGTTCCAGGTCTTGGACTAAATATAAATGAATAAGAGTTAATAAATTTAATCCTTTCAATTAATCTGATGGTATCCCTAAAATCCTGATCTTCTTCACCAGGATAACCTATTATAAAATCACTTGAAAATTCTATATTTGGATTAGTTTCTTTTAATTTATCAAAAGTGCTTAGATATTCTTCAATAGTATGTTTTCTATTCATCGACTTTAAAATTTTATTAGATCCACTTTGAACAGGTAAATGTACAAGTGGCATTAACTTTTTAGAAGTTTTATATGCTTCAATTAAATCCTCTGTCATATCTTTTGGGTGAGATGTTGTGTATCTAACTCTCTTAATTTCAGATAATTGTTCAATATTTAAAATCAAATCTGATAATCTATACCCTTGATTATCATAAGCATTAACATTTTGACCAAGTAAAATTATTTCTCTTGCACCGTTATCAGCTAAATATTTTGCTTCATCTAAAATTTGATTAAATGGTCGAGAATATTCTGGTCCTCTTGTATATGGGACTACACAAAAATGACAAAATTTATCACATCCTTCTTGTATGGTTAAAAAGGATGAAACTTTTCCAGCTTGATTTTTTATCTTACTTAAATATTTAAATTTAGAAACTGCATCAAACTCTGTCTCTTCTATTTTTTTCTTTTTTTCAGCATAATTTAAAATTGTATCATTAATTTTATGATAAGCTTGAGGACCAATAACTAAATCTATATAAGGTTCTCTTTTAAGCATTTCCTGATTTTCTGCTTGAGCTACACACCCCGCAATGATCACCAATGGTTTTTTTTTAGATCTAAAAATTTTTTTTACTCTACCTATTTCATGATAAACTTTTTCTTTTGCCTTATCTCTGATGTGACACGTATTTAAGAGATAACAGTTTGCTTCTTCATATTTCTCTGTTTTTTCATAACCAATTTTTTTAACTGAATCATATATTCTATTAGAGTCATACTCATTCATTTGACATCCAAAAGTTTTAATAAATATTTTTTGATTCATAATTATTGGGATTTTTTCTTAACCCCATATAATTCTAATTTATGGTCCACTAGTGTATATCCATATTTTTCTGCAACTTTTTTTTGAAGCTTTTCAATTTCTTCATCTACAAATTCGATAATTTCACCAGTTTTCACATCAATTAAATGATCGTGATGGCCTTCATTTAGCTCTTCATATCTAGCTTTTCCACCTTTAAACTCATGCTTTGTTAATATTCCTGTTTCTTCAAATAATTTCACAGTTCTATAAACAGTTGCGATACTTATTTTTGGATCAATTTTAGATACTCTATTATAAAGCTCATCTACATCTGGATGATCGGATGACTCAGACATTACTTGTGCAATTACTCTTCTTTGATCGGTTAATTTAACCCCTTTTGCTAAACATTTTTGCTCTATTGTTTCTGACATAAAATAATTTTAACTTAAATAAATAGGGTTAATCAAATTTTTTTTAATATTAAATTTATCGCACAAATCAGGGATATTTTCGTATTTTATGTCTTTTTCACCTTTAAAATCTTGAACACTATAACAATAGTAATCAATATTATTAGTTAAATTAAATGCTTTAACTATAGAGAGCGAATTTCGTATTCCCGCAAAGCTACCAGGCCCTCTATTTAAATAAATTGTATTAATATCTTTCAAGTTTAATTGATGAGAATTTAAAAAATCATTAATAATCAAAGTTAATTTTTCATAATTAATTTTAGTATTCTCTTTAGTAATATTATAAATATCATTATTAGTAATGATCATTAAAAAAATTTTTTCACTAGCTACATCAATTATCAGTTTATTCATATTTATTTTATTTTCTAGTATCAGTTCTAAATCAGATGAAAATAATATCAAATACTATTCTAATGATGAAGGGGTTCTATCAATAATGTATCATCGTTTTAATGAGAATAAGTACCCTTCGACTAATATTAAAATGGATATATTTGAGGAACATATAAATATTATTAAGAACTCAGATTTTAATTTTCATAATCCAAATAATTTTGATGAACAATTTAATAAACCAAAATCAAAAAAAGAAATTCTTATAACTATCGATGATGCTTTTGAATCTTTTTATACTGAAGCATGGCCTTATCTAAAAAAAAATAAAATTCCATTTATTTTATTTGTTTCAACTGAGCCAGTAGGAAAAAGAGGTTATATGACTTGGGAGCAAATTAAAGAAGTTGGGAGTAATGATTTTGCAATTATAGGTCATCATTCTCATACTCATGAATATCTTATAGATGAAAGCAATGACAATTTTATTTTAGATATTGAAACAGCTAATAAAATTTTCCTTAGAGAACTTGGTTACGTACCTAGTCTATTTTCATATCCATTTGGTGAATACTCTAAATTTATGAAAGACTATATATCTGAAAATTTCAAATATGCTTTTGGTCAGCATTCTGGTGTAATTGATTTAAATAAAGATAAATTTGAATTACCTAGATTTCCAATTAATGAAAAATATGGAGAGTTAAAAAGATTTAGATCAATAATAAATTATTTTCCACTTCAATATAAAAGAATACTTCCTGAGGAAAAACAATTATTCGAAAATACAAACCCTCCAAATTTTAAAGTTGAATTTTTCATGGAGCAAAAAAATTTATCTAATATCAATTGTTATTCTAATGAGGGAGATGTTTGGAAAAAATCAAAAACAAGCTTTATCAACAACTCTTTAACGATCGAATTTAGAGAACCATTCAAACCAAGAAGAGGTAGAATTAATTGTTCTCTGAATGATAATGGAAAATGGAGATGGTTTGGTGTTCAATTCCCTATAAAAAAATAAATGAAAATTAAATTAAACTTTCTAAATCTTTACTTGAAGGCAACAATCTTGCCTCATCAAAATCTTTTAATTTATTCTGTTCAATAATTTTTTGTAAAACCTCTATATATTGACTTCCTGTTTCTGCATATTTATCTAAATGTTTAGACAAAATTAAACTATCTAAAGGTTTATTTTTATTTCTAAATTCTGTTCTCGCTTTTCTTAAATTTTTATACGTTGAGTGTGTATTTAAATTTCTTAAATACGCTCTTACAGATAATTGTAAGCTATGAAATTTCATAACTTTATGATCTTTACCCTCATCAGCATTTTTAGGTTTTAATCCTTCGCCAGACCAAGTCCATTGTCCAAATAAAGCATTTCCCTTTAAAGCAAACCTTGAAGTACCCCAGCCAGTTTCTTTAGCAGCTTGAGCTATTGCTAATGAAACTGGTATTTCATCCATTCTTACTTTCAAGGTAGATAAATCATTTTTTCTTACACCGTATTGTTTATACTTTTTTTCTAACCATTTTTTTTCAATATCAGAGTTACTATTTTTATTTAAAATTGTGAATAATCTTTTTCTATCAACTCTAATTTTGTTGTTTTCCTTAACTATTAAAGGGAGAACAATTTTTATAAACATATCTTTTCTTTTTTTAGTGTTTCCAATATTTTTAATTTCATTTGGTAGAAGACCAATATCTATTGGTTTTACTAATTTTGTATCCCTTACATCTTTTAAATTATAATTTACCTCTTTAAATAACGAGTCAATCTCAGATGTTGTATATCTGACTAAATTAATTTCAGAATTATTTTCTTCTAAAATATCATATAATAAATCTCTTTCATCAGTATCTGCTACCGAATCTTCCTCTATTAGTTGATCTTTGTTTAGAGCTCTATTTAAAATATTTTTTGAATTATTTGTAAATTCTTTATTAAGAAAATTTTTATCAGTAAAATTAATAATTATCGGCGCTACATAAAAGAATGAAATTAAAATAAAAGAACTTAAAAAAAACCGTGAAATTATATTAAGGATTTTATTTTTTAAAAAACCTGATTTTTTAAATTTTCTCATAATTAATTATTGTATAGCAACAACCTCTTTTACCTCTGGCAAGTAATGACATAAAAGATTTTGAACACCTTGTTTTAAAGTCATTGTTGAACTAGGACAGCCTGAACAACTACCTTGTAATTGTACCTTAACAATTCCGTCCTTAAACTCTTTAAATTTTATATCTCCACCGTCTCTAGCAACAGCAGGTCTTATTTTTTCTTCTAAAATTTTTACTATTTTTGATTCAATTTCGCTTAAATCTAAATCCTTTTCTTTTATATTTTCGTCAATTACAAACTCTTTACCATCTGCGTAAAAATCATTTATCAGGGAAATTACTATATGTTTTATATCTTCCCACTTAACATTATCATTCTTATTCACTGAAATAAAATCTTGACCCAAAAAAATTCCCTCAACACCATTTATAGACAATATATTTCTTACTAACTCATTTTGAATGTCTTCTTTATTTGTGATTTCATAAGGACCACTATTCGAAACTTTCTTCCCAGGAAGAAATTTCAAAGAATTTGGATTTGGAGTTACTTCTGTTTGAACGAACATAAATTATATATAGTGAATATTTTAAAAATTAAAACTTGATAATAAATTTTTATTAAAAACCCACTATTTCTTTAATTCTTTCAATCTTTTTAGATGCAATCATATTTGCTTTTTCAACTCCATCTAGAAGAATTTCATCAAGAAATTTTTTATCTTCTAAAAGTTTTTTTATCTCATTAGAAATAGGTTCAATTTTATTGACAAGTTCTTCAGCTAATTGCTCTTTAAATTCTGAAAAGTTTTTACCCACAAATTTTTTTACTGAATTTTCTAATGTCAAATTACTCAAGCTTGAATAAATTCCTAAAAGATTCTTTGCCTCTAATCTTTTATCAAGTTCTTTTATATCTTGTGGCATGGGTAAAGGATCAGTTTTTGCTTTTTTTATTTTGTTTATTAATTGATCTTTATCATCTGTTAAATTTATTCGACTTAAATCTGATAATTCTGATTTACTCATTTTTTTTGAACCATCTTTTAAACTCATTATCCTAGAAAACTCTTTTTGAATTAAAGGTTCTGGGACTTGAAGAAAATTTTCTACATCAAAATCATTATTAAATTTTTGAGCTATGTCTCTGCACAACTCCAAATGTTGTTTTTGATCATCACCTACAGGAACATGAGTAGCATCGTATAAAAGAATATCTGCTGCCATTAGAACTGGATAAGAGTATAATCCAATACTAGCTTTCTCCTTATCTTTACCAGCTTTCTCTTTGAATTGAGTCATTCTATTTAACCAACCCATTCTGGCAACACAGCTTAATATCCATGCTCCCTCCGCATGAGCAGCAACTCTAGATTGATTAAAAATTATACTTTTTTTTGGGTCTATTCCACTTGCTATAAAAGTTGCAACAGTTTCCCGGATATTATTTTTTAATTCTTTAGGATCTTGCTTTAATGTGATGGCATGTAGATCAACTACACAGAAAATACATTTGTTATCTTTATCGTTATTTAAGTCTACAAAGTTTTTTATGGCACCTAAATAATTTCCTAGATGAAGATTACCTGTAGGCTGAACACCAGAGAATATTTTTTTACCCATAAAATTAATACTTTAATTTAATATCATTCATTTGAAAAGCTTTGATGAAATAACACACAATTAAATAAAACAACAATCCTAATATAACAGATAAAACTAAATAAAAAGATTTAATTGATTGATTAAATGCTAATTCATGTTGGAAAAATTTTAACATAAAGTTAAAAAATAAACCCATCATAATTGATGCAAAAATTATTTTAATAAATTTAATAAAAAATATTTGGTTAAAATAAAATAATTGTCGATTTTTTAAGAATAAAAATAACAATATTGAATTAAACCAAGATGAGATGGATGTGGCTATTGGAATTATTATAAAACCAATTTCACTAAAATAATACAAACTAATAAAAATATTTACTAATACAGAAATTAAAGAAATGTAAAATGGAGTTTTAGTATCATGGTTTGCAAAGAAAAAGCTTGAAAAAACTTTTATCAAGGCAAAAGCAGGCAGACCTAATGCAAAATAATATAAAGCTAAACTTGAATTGTTCACAGAATTTTCATTGAAAGACCCATAGCCAAATAAAGCTGAAATAATTTGTTCTGATCCTATAATTAAAGCGATAGTCGCTGGAAGACTTAGAAATAAACTTAATTCAAGAGCTTTATTTTGTATAAGCAAAATCTTATTTTTTTTTCTAGATTGAACATGTTTTGAAAGCTGTGGAAGTATTACAACACCAATAGCAATACCAGCTATAGCTAAGTTAATTTGATAAATTCTATCAGCATAATATAAATAAGAAACTGCACTTGCCTGAAATGATGCAATTATTGTACCTACTAAAATATTAATTTGAGTAACTCCAGAGGAAAAGATACTCGGTAAAAGTTTTCTAAAAAAAAATTTAACTTTATTACTTACTTTTAATTTATAATTAAATTCAAGCGAATAATATTTTGATACATATTTATATAAAAATATTAATTGTAAAAAACCAGCAAAAGAAACACCATAAGATAAATAATAAACCAGTTGATCACCTAAAGATTTAGAAAAAATCAAAACTAAAATTAAAACAATATTTAAAATTATTGGTGCTGCTGCTGCAGCCGCAAACTTATTATGTGAATTTAAAATTGCAGAAAAAAATGAAGCCAAACAAATAAAAAATAAAAAAGGAAAAGTAATTCTTGTTAAATTTATAGCTACCTCCATTTTTTCTAAATCACCCACAAATCCTGGAGCAATAATTGAAACAAATGCAGGCATAAAAATTTCAATTATTATTGTTAAAAATAACAACCCTAAAAAAAGAAGATTAAAAATATCATTAGCAAATTTGTTTGATTGTTTTTTTCCCTTAGTCATTTCTGATGAATAACTTGGAACAAATGCAGCATTAAAAGTGCCTTCGGCAAATAATCTTCTAAAAGTATTTGGAATTCTAAATGCTACAAAAAAGGCATCCGCCAACATCCCTGTTCCTAGAAAAATTGCTATTAAAATATCTCTTAAATAACCAAGCAATCTACTGATGATAGTATAAAAACCAAATGTACCTGTTGACTTAAGTAAGTTCATAAATCATATTAGTCTTAATTTTACCCCAATTGTACACTTATTGTTATCAGAAATGAAAAAAACAAAAATCGATCATTACACAGATAAAGAAGCTTTAGATTTTCATAAAGACAAAAAACCAGGCAAGATTGAGATTATTTCTTCAAAAAATATGACAACTAAGCGTGATCTTGCGTTAGCATATTCTCCAGGAGTTGCTGCTCCTGTCAAAAAGATAAGTGAAAACCCAGAAGCAGCTTATGATTATACGAGTAAAGGAAATCTTGTTGCTGTAATAAGTAATGGTTCGGCAATATTAGGGATGGGAAATTTAGGTGCTCTTGCTTCAAAGCCTGTGATGGAAGGAAAGGCCGTATTATTTAAAAGATTTGCAGATATCGACTCCATAGATTTAGAGATTGATTGTAAAGACTCAGATGAAATCATCAATTCAATTAAAAATTTTGCGCCTAGCTTTGGTGGAATAAATTTAGAAGACATAGCGGCCCCAGATTGTTTTATAATAGAACAGAAATTAAAAGAAATTTTAGATATTCCAGTTTTTCATGATGATCAGCATGGAACAGCAATTATAACAACCGCAGCATTAATTAATGCCTTAGATATTTGTAATAAATCAATAAAAAAAATTAAAGTTGTAGTTAATGGTGCTGGAGCATCAGCACAAGCTTGTACTGAGTTATTTAAAAATTCAGGAGTAAAATCTGAAAATATAATAATGCTAGATAGAAAGGGCGTTATTTACGAAGGAAGAACTGAGGGGATTGATCAATGGAAATCGAGATACGTAGTTAAAACTAAACATAGAACTTTAGAAGATGCTGTTAAAGGCGCAGATGTTTTTTTAGGATTATCTGCAAAAGGTGTTCTAAAAAAAGAGATGGTTAAATCTATGGCAAAAAATCCAATTATATTTGCTTGTGCCAATCCTGATCCAGAAATTACCCCAGAGGAAATTAGAGAAGTTAGAAATGATGCAATTGTTGCAACAGGGAGATCAGATTACCCCAATCAAGTAAATAATTTAATTGGATTTCCTTACATTTTTCGAGGAGCTTTAGATGTTAGATCTAAAACGATAAATGAAGAAATGAAAGTTGCTGCGGCTAATGCAATAGCTAAGCTTGCAAGAGAAGACGTTCCTGATGAAGTGGTTGCAGCTATGGGTGGAGAAAGACCTCATTATGGAAAAGATTATATTATTCCATCTACATTTGATCCAAGATTAATCAGTGTAATACCAGCGGCTGTAGCAAAAGCAGCTATAGATAGTGGAGTAGCTAGAAAAAATATAGATGATTTTGATGTTTATAAAGATCAACTAAAACAAAGATTAGACCCAACAGTAACTATAATGCAAGGTATAAATTCATTTATTAAGAAAAATCAGAAAAGAATTGTTTTTGCAGATGGTGAAGATGAAAATACTTTAAAAGCTGCTATAGCATTCAAAAATTCAAAATTAGGTATTCCAATCCTGGTTGGTAAAGAAAGTAAAATTAAAGAACAAATTAAAAATATTGGTTATAGTGAAAATTTTGATATTGAAATTGTTAATTCAAAAGATGAAGAAAAGAGAAAAAGATACGTTAAGCATTTATTTAAAAAATTACAAAGAGAGCAAGGATTATTAGAACGAGATTGTGACCGAATGATCAGAAATGATAGAGTCGTTTGGGCTACTAGTATGGTTGCCTGTGGCGATGCTGATGGTGCTGTAACAGGTAACACTAGACGATTTGGTGCTTCATTTGAAAAAATTAAGCAAGTTGTTGATGTAAGAAAAGGTGAAATTATGTTTGGTTTAAATATGATCGTTCATAAAGGAAGAACTATTTTTGTTGGTGATACAAGTGTCCATGAATATCCAACTTCTGAACAAATGGCTGAAATTGCTATATCTACAGCAAGAGTGGTTAGACTTTTTGGATTTGATCCTAAAGTTGCTTTTGTATCCCACTCTACTTTTGGACAACCTCTTACTAATAGAACAAAACATATTCGAAACGCGGTTGAGATATTAAAAGAAAGAAAAGTAGACTTTGAATTTGATGGAGATATGCAGCCTGATGTTGCTCTTAATCCGGAGTATGAAGAACTTTATCCTTTTGCAAAGATAGTTGGTAAAGCAAATATTTTAATAATGCCTGGACAACATAGTGCAGCGATTTCATATAAACTGATGAAAACAATTGGGGACACAAAAGTTATTGGACCATTACTAATTGGACTTGGTCTTCCAATAGAAATTGCACCATTAAGATCATCAACCTCTGAGATACTTAACTTAGCATCAATTGCTGCTTATTCCTCACAAGTGATTGACTACAAAAAATAATTATTCTCTTTGAATTCTTAAATCTTCAACCAGAATAATACTGGCAATTACATCCTCAACATCAAGTATTTCTTTTGCTTCACTTATAACTAAATCCTTTTCTTCTGATGTTAAAGCAATTCCATAAATATAAATTTTCTTTTTATAAGTATCTATTTGATAATTGGTTGCCTTTATATTTTTATTAACAATTATAGCTGTTCTAAGCTGAGATGTTATTAATATATCTTTTGCAGATTGCTTGAAATTAAACTCTTCCTTGATTTTAATATCATTCCTTACTGATCTAGCACCTTTGGTTTCCCATGCCAATTTTGTAATCATTAATTTTTCTTCTGGGCTATCTACTTTTCCAGTAACAAAAATTTTCCCATCTAAAACTTTTGTTTTTACGGCTAAAAGATATTTTTTATCTCTTGCCAAAATTTTTGCACTTATGCTTTTTTGCATAATGGAATCATCTATTTGAGTACCAACTGTTCTAGGATCTAAAGCAACTGAAACACCAGTTCCGAAAAGACCTTTTGAACCAACTCCAACACATCCAGTTAAAATAAAACTTACGAATATTAAAATTAACAATTTATTTTTCATTTTTTAATTCCAAACAATAATTGTATATTTCTTTTTTACGCACATTTGTACTTTCACTTAAAATATCTGTAATTTCTTTGGTAGATAACTTATTAATCATTTTTTTAATCATATTCATATCTGATTCAGTTAGTTTTTCAGATAAATTTTTATTTATTTTTTTTTCAGAAATAACAACTGTAAGTTCACCTTTTGGTTCTTTTTCAAATAATTCTAATTCATCTATATCTTTTCTAATAAATTCTTCGTATATTTTCGTTATTTCCCTACAAAAAACTATCTTTCTACCATTAAAATTCTTTTTTAATTCAGGTATAATTTTATTAATTTTTTTAGGGGATATAAAAAAAACTAGGGAATTTCCAAATTCTGAGAATTTTTTTAATTCATTAGATAATTGCTCTTTTTTGTCTGAAAAAAAACCACAAAACAAAAATTTATCTGAAAAACCACTGATTGAGATAGCTGTAGCAACAGCCGAAGGTCCAGGGATGGGGAATATTTTAATCTCGTTATTAATACACTCATTAACCAAAATTGAACCAGGATCAGAAATACTAGGCGTACCAGCATCTGATATCAAAGAAATTATTTTTCCAGATTTTAGATACTCAATAATTTTTACTACATTTTTTTTTTCATTAAATTTATGATTTGAAATTAATTTTGATTTTATTTGATATTTATCTAAAAGGTTTTTTGAAACACGAGTATCTTCACATAAAATATAATGAGACTGCTGCAAAACTTCAATTGCTCTAAAAGTTATATCTTTTAGATTTCCTAAAGGAGTTGATACCAAATAAAGACCATTTTCGTATTCTTTTAATTTAAATTGTGGTTTTATGATCATAATTTAGCTTAAAAAATATTATACTAGCATCAAAATGATTAAATTAATTAAAATTATTTATTTTATTATTTTAAGTTTTTACTTTCTATTTTTTGCAACTGTTAATGCTCAAGAAAAAATCAAAATAGGATTATTGGTACCTATGACAGGAGAAAATAAGGAGATTGGAGAGTCAATCATCAAAGCAGTTGGATTAGCTGTAAAAGATATAGATAATGATCTAATAGAAATCTATCCAAAAGATACGGCAACTAAAGCTAACCAAACTTTGAAATCAGCATTTGAATTAAGTGAAATGGGCATAAAGGTTGTTATCGGTCCAATATTTTATGAAAGTTTAACTTATTTGGATGAAATGAGAGAATTAACTTTTTTATCATTAACAAATAAAACTTTAGATCTTCCAAAAAATGTGATCTCTGCTGGAATTAATTCTACATCACAATTTAATACAATAAAAAAATTTTTAGAAACTAATCAAATAGAAAAAACTATTTTTTTAACACCAATCCAAGATTATGAATTTGAAGTTAAAAATGGAATAAAAAATTCAAAAATTAAAATTTACAAAGATTATGAATATAATACAGAGCCTACAAAACTAACAAAACAAATAGAGGAAATTACAAACTACAGAATAAGAAAGCAAAATTTGGAGGATGAAATAAAAAGGATAAAAAATTCAAATGACCCAAATAAAGAAAAAAAAATAAAAAGACTGGAAAAAAGATACACTTTAGGTGGTTTAAATTTTGATGCTGTAGTAATTTCAGATTTTGATGAAAGTCTAAAAAGTGTATCTACATCACTTTTATACACTGATGTACTTCCTAAAAATAAATATTTTATAACTTTAAATCAATGGTTTGATGAGAGTCTTTTAAACGAAACCGATATCCAACCTTTATATTATCCATCAATAAATAAAGAAAATTTTGATAGCTACAAAATAAAATACTTTAACGCATTTAATGAAGACCCTACACACTTGTCTATATTGAGTTATGATCTTGTTGGCTTAGTTTATTATTTATCAATAAACTCAAATCCAGAAAACTTAAATAAAATTTTTAAAAGAAAAAATTCATTCAAAGGAAAAATAGGAATTTTTGATATCAAAAATAATAAAATTAATCACAGACTTAATTTTTATAAAATTGAGGATAAAAAACTTATAGAAATTTTCTAATTTTTTTAAAAGCTTGATATCTGTGATCCATCTTATATTTTTGAGTTGGCTTCATCTCTCCAAAAGTTTTTCTCTTTTTTAAAGGTATAAAAATTGGATCATAGCCAAATCCATTTTTTCCTTTTGGTTTATCTGAAATATGACCCTCAACTTTTCCTAGAACACAAACAATTTTTTTATTTAAATAGGAAATAGAAAGTGCACAAATAAATCTTGCTTTAATTTTTTTATTTTTCCAATTTTTATCCTTTTTATTTAGTTCTCTATAAACCCTTCTTATAGCTTTATTAAAATCTCCATGCTTTCCACCCCACCTTGCAGAATAAATTCCAGGATTTTTATCCAAAAAATCTACCTCTAAACCAGAGTCGTCAGCCAAACATATTAATCCTGTTTTTTTTGAAAAATATTTTGATTTAATTAATGAATTTTCTTTAAATGTTTTTCCATTTTCATCTGGGCTCTTAAGATTAAATTCGGATGTAGAATGAATTTTAATGCTTTTTGGCAACAAACTCTTGATTTCACGTAATTTACCCTTGTTATTAGTACCTATTAATAATTTATCAATTTTTTGTTTAGACATCTAGAAATTATTAAAATCCTTACCATATAAGAGGCTATGGAAAAAGAGGAAAACCAAAATAGTACTTCTGCAGATCAAAACCAAGATACCGTAAAAGAAGATGATAAACCTGAAGAAAATTTAATAGAAGAAAATAAACAAGAAACAGAGCAAGAACCCAAAGAAGAAATTAAAGAACCTACTCCAGAAGAAAAAATTGCTGAACTAGAAGATAAGGTGGCAAGAACATTTGCTGAAATGGAAAATCAAAGAAGAAGATTTGAAAAAGAAAAAGAGGATGCTTTTGAATATGGTGGTTATAGTTTTGCTAAAGAAGCATTAAATTTGATTGATAACTTAGATCGATCAAAACATGTTCTTGAAAGTGACGACAAGTTAAAAGACACTGAAGCATTAAAAAAGACTCTAGAACATTTAGACATTATTAAAAAAGATCTAATCTCAATTTTTGAAAAAAATAACATTAAACAAATTGATAGCCTTAACAAAAAACTAGATCCAAACTTTCATCAAGCAATGATGGAAATTGAAGACGATACGAAAGAACCTGGAACAATAATTCAGGAAATTCAAAAAGGCTTTACTATAAAAGACAGATTACTTAGACCTTCATTAGTAGGAGTGTCAAAAAAAGTTACAATTAAAGAGGAAAAAACTGAGGAAAATCAAGAAAATCCAGAAAATAAATAATCATGAGATCAACTTGTAGTTTCACATTTAAACCCTATATGACGAAAGAGAGATTAATATTATGAGCAAGATTATTGGAATAGACTTAGGAACGACAAATTCATGTGTTGCGATTATGGAAGGAACACAAGCCAAAGTATTGGAAAATGCTGAGGGAGCAAGAACCACACCATCAGTTGTAGCATTTACAGATGAAAATGAAAAATTAATTGGACAACCAGCAAAAAGACAAGCTGTTACAAATCCAGAAAATACTATCTTTGCGGTAAAAAGATTAATTGGAAGAAATTTTGATGATCCAACTGTGAAAAAAGATGTAGAAGCTGCACCTTTTAAAATAGTTAATTCTGAAAAAGGTGATGCTTGGATTGAAGCTAAAGGTGAAAAATATTCACCTTCCCAAATATCAGCGTTTATTTTACAAAAAATGAAAGAGACTGCAGAAAAATATTTAGGTCAAGCTGTAACTAAAGCTGTTATCACAGTACCTGCATACTTTAATGATGCACAGAGACAAGCAACAAAAGATGCAGGAAAAATTGCTGGATTAGAAGTTTTAAGAATTATTAATGAACCAACTGCTGCATCACTTGCATATGGTTTAGATAAAAAACAAAATAAAAAAATTGCTGTTTACGATTTAGGTGGTGGTACATTCGATGTTTCTATCTTGGAATTAGGTGATGGTGTTTTTGAAGTTAAATCAACTAATGGTGATACTTTTTTAGGTGGTGAAGATTTTGACAATGCTGTTGTTGATTACTTAGTTTCTGAATTTAAGAAAGATAATGGTATTGATTTAAAATCAGATAAACTTGCACTTCAAAGATTAAAAGAAGCTGCAGAAAAGGCAAAAATAGAATTATCATCTGCAGAACAAACCGATATAAATTTACCTTTCATTACAGCTGATAAAACTGGTCCAAAACATATTAATTTAAAGATGACTAGAGCAAAACTTGAAGCTTTGGTTGAGGACTTAATTGCTAAAACAATGCCCCCATGTAAAACTGCTTTAAAAGATGCGGGAATTACTGCTAGTGAAATTGATGAGGTGGTTATGGTTGGTGGTATGACTAGAATGCCAAAAGTTTTAGAGGAAGTGAAAAACTTCTTCGGAAAAGATCCAAATAAGAGTGTAAACCCAGATGAAGTAGTTGCAATGGGAGCTGCTATTCAAGCTGGTGTTCTGCAAGGTGATGTTAAAGATGTACTTCTATTAGATGTAACTCCACTATCACTTGGTATCGAAACACTTGGGGGTGTTTCTACAAAACTGATTGATAAAAATACAACAATACCAACTAAAAAAAGTCAGGTGTTTTCAACCGCTGAGGATAATCAGCCAGCTGTATCTATTAGAGTTCTACAAGGTGAAAGAGAAATGGCAGCTGACAATAAAGCTTTAGGTAACTTTGAATTAGTAGGTATTGCACCAGCACCAAGAGGAGTGCCTCAAATTGAAGTTACATTTGATATTGATGCTAATGGTATAGTGAATGTTTCAGCAAAAGATAAAGGAACTGGTAAAGAGCAAAAAATTCAAATTCAAGCTTCAGGTGGACTAAGTGATGAAGAAATTGAAAAAATGGTTAAAGATGCAGAGGCTAATAAAGAGGCTGATAAAAAGAAAAGAGAGTCTGTTGATGTTAGAAACCAAGCAGATACTCTAATTCATTCCACTGAAAAAAATTTAAAAGAGCATGGATCAAAGATTTCTGATCCAGAGAAAAAAGCAATTGAAGATGCATCAACTGCTGTAAAAGAGGCGTTAAAGGGTGAAGATATTGAAGATATCAAGAAAAAAACTGAAGCTTTAGTTCAAGCTTCAATGAAACTTGGAGAAGCGATCTACAAATCACAACAAAGTGCAAAACCAGAGTCTGGAAAAGATGATGGTGGAGATGATGCAGGTAAAAAAGACGAGAATGTTGTTGATGCTGATTTCGAAGAAGTAAAAGACGAGAATAAAGAAAAAAGCGCTTAAACTGACATTTAATTGTCTGGGGTAATTTGATGGCTAAAAGAGACTATTACGATGTCCTAGGCGTAAATAAAAGCGCAAGTCCTGATGAATTAAAATCTGCTTATAGAAAACTAGCGGTTAAATATCACCCTGACAAAAATCCAGGGGACACTAAGGCTGAAGAAAAATTTAAGGAAGCTAGTGAGGCTTACGGAATACTATCAGACAAAGAAAAAAAACAAAACTACGATAACTTTGGTCATGCTGCGTTTGAAAATGGTGGTGGCAGACCGGGTGGAGGTTTTGGTGGTTTTAGTGGAGCAGACTTTTCAGATATTTTTGAAGATTTCTTTGGAGATTTTGGTGGAGGTGGAAGATCAAGAAGTAGAAAATCAAATAATAGGGGTTCTGACTTAAGATACGATTTATCTATTTCATTGGAAGAAGCTTACCATGGAAAGAAACAAGATATTAAATTTGCAACAACAGAACAGTGTGCTACATGCAGAGGAAATGGATCTAAACCAGGCTATTCTCCTGACAGGTGCTCATATTGTGGTGGTAATGGTAAAATAAGATCCAATCAAGGTTTCTTTACTGTACAACAAACTTGTCCTCAATGTAATGGAAATGGGGAAGAAATTACCAATCCTTGCAATGATTGTAATGGCCAAGGTAAAAAACAAGCGTCTAAGAAAATTTCTGTAACCATTCCAAAAGGTGTTGATGACGGAACAAGAATTAGACTTGCAGGAAAAGGTGAAGCAGGAACAAGAGGTGGGGCAACAGGTGATCTTTATCTATTTATTAATGTAAACTCTCATAACTTATTTAAAAGATCTGATGAAAATTTATTTTTTGAATTTCCGCTTTCTCTTGCAGATGCAGCATTAGGAACAACGATAGAAATTCCAACTATTGATGGTGGAAAAGCTAAAATTAAAATTCCTGATGGAACTCAAAATGGTAAACAATTTAGATTAAAGGGTAAAGGTATGCCATTTATGAGAAGAGGTGATTTTGGGGACTTATATGTTCAAGTTAAAACAGAAGTACCTGTATATTTAAATAAAAAACAAAAAGAATTATTGGAACAATTTAGAGAAATTGAAAACGATAAGTCAAATCCGAGTATTAAAAAATTTTTTCAAAAAGCAAAAGATTTCTGGAAAAACTAAAAGACTAATCTTCTAAAAAAGGTTAATATTAGCTAAATGAAAAAAATTAATTTAGCGATTTCTGGTTGCATGGGTAGGATGGGCCAGCAATTAATTAAGTCTTCTAAGAAAAATAAAAATTTTAAACTAGTTACACTTACAGAAAATAGATTAATAAATAAAAAGTTTAATGGAGTTAAACCTGAATTAAATTCTGATAAAGCTTTTAAAAAAACTGATGTAATTATTGATTTCACAGTACCAAATTGTACGCTCGAAATACTCAAAATAGCGTCAAAACTTAGAAAAAAAGTAGTAATTGGAACAACTGGATTTAGTAGATCTCAAGAAAACCTGATTAAAAAATACTCAAAAAAAATTCCAATTTTAAAAGCTGGCAATATGAGCTTAGGTGTGAATTTGTTAATGTATCTAACTGAAATTGCATCAAAATCACTAAATGATGAATACTTAAGCAAAATATTTGAGGTACATCACAAACATAAGAAAGACTATCCCTCTGGTACTGCATTAATGCTTGGTAAAGGAATTGCTGATGGAAAAAATAAAAATTTGTATAATTTAATTGGTAAAAAATTCTTAAATAAAAAATCCTTTCCTTATGGCAAAAAAATTAATTTTAACTCGATTAGAAAAGGTGAAATTATTGGTGAACACGAAGTAAAATTCTCAAGTGGAAAAGAAATAATTACATTAAACCATGAGGCTTTTGATAGAGCTCTATATTCTGATGGCGCTTTAACAGCTGCGAAATGGTTAATGAAAAAAAAACCAGGTTTATATTCGATGAGAGATTTGCTTAACTTTTCATAATGAATGAGAAACAAAAAGCAAAAGTAATTATTAAAACTTTAAATAAAATTTACCCCAAAGCACCTGTTCCTTTAAAAAGTAAAAATACTTTCACACTGTTAATTTCTGTCCTGCTTTCTGCACAATGCACTGACGTAAACGTTAATAATGTAACAAAAGATATATATCCAAAATACTATAAACCAGAACACTTTGTAAAATTAGGAAGGAAAAAAATTGAAAAATTAATAAAGAAAATAGGTATTTTTAGAGTTAAAGCTAAAAGTATCTACTTATTGTCTAAGCAACTGTTAGAAAAACACAAAGGTAAAGTGCCTAATACGTATGAAGAACTCGAAAAATTACCTGGTGTAGGACACAAAACAGCAAGCGTAGTAATGTCCCAGGGGTTTGGATATCCAGCTTTTGCCGTTGATACTCATATTCATAGACTTGCACAACGATGGGGTTTAACAAATGGGAAAAATGTAGTTCAGACTGAAAAAGATTTAAAAAAAATATTCCCTAAAAAAACCTGGTCTAAACTTCATTTACAAATAATTTTTTATGGCAGACAATATTGCAAGGCTAGAGATTGCTTTGGTTTAAGCTGTAAAATATGTACTACTTGCTATCCAAATAGAAAAAAACCTGTTATTACCAAAAAAGCTTAATATGAAAATTTTAGGAATAGGAAATGCAATAGTTGATGTCATCTGCAAAGTAGATGACGATTTCATTGAAAAAAACAATCTAACCAAAAGCACAATGAAATTATTTTTCAATGAAAAAGAATTCAAAAGTTTATTAGCAAATCTTAAAATTGAAAAAACAGTTTCTGGTGGCTCGGTAGCAAACTCAATCGTTGGATTATCTCAACTAGGGAATAAAGTTGGTTTTGTTGGTAAAGTTTCTGATGATGAATTTGGTAGTGAATATGAAATAGGTTTAAAAAAAGAAAATGTAGAATATTTTTATTTTAAAAAGAAAGAAGAATTGCCAACTGGAACATGTTTAATATTAGTAACACCAGACTCTGAAAGAACAATGTGTACTTTCTTAGGAACAGCAGGAAAAATTAACGAAAATGATGTTAGCTCTAATGCAATTAAAAATAGTGAATTAATATTTTTAGAAGGCTACTTATGGGATGAAGGAGAGCCCAAGAAAGCATTTGATAAAGCTATAAATAACGCAAATAAAGTTGCTATGTCACTTTCTGATCTATTTTGTGTAGATAGACATAAACCTCATTTTTTAAACTTAGTTAAAAATAAACTTGATATAACTTTTGCTAATGAACAAGAAATCACCTCTTTAATTGAAGCAAAAAATTTTGATGAGGTTATAAATTTTTCAAAACAACTTAATAAGTTAATTATTATAACTAGAGGTGAAAAAGGTGCAGTTGCAATTAATAGCAACGAAGTTTTTGAAAGTAATGTCCAAAAAAATCTCAAAATTGTTGACCTAACAGGTGCAGGTGATCTGTTTGCTGCAGGATTTTTACATGGATACATCAACAAACTATCTACAAAACAGTGTCTTGAGAAAGGTACTGAAATGTCATCAAAGGTAATTCAACAAATCGGAGCGAGACTTAAAATTTAACTTTTCTTTCTTTTAAAACTTCCTTTGCCTTTTTTAGGCTTTACTATTTTTGATTTATACTTTTTAGTAAATAAATCTTTAGCCATTGGGTTTTTCTTATTTGATTTGATAACCATTTTTTTCACTAATTATAAATTCATTATCTTTAAAGGTTAATAAAATTTTTTTTCTCAATCGGTAGATATGTGTTTCAACAGTATGAGTCTCTATATCAGATTGATAACTCCAAACCTTTTCTTGTAATTCATCAATACTTACCGGTTTTTTTGATTTTGATAAATAAATTATTGTATTAATCTCTTTTTCAGTCAACTTAAGCTTAATATTATTTATTATCATTTGTCTGGAATTTAGATCAATAATATAATTCCTTACTTTAACTTCAGACTGACTGCTAAATTGTATTTTTAAAAATTCAATATTTATCTTTTCAACCAGTTTAAAAATATTGATAGGTGTATTATCTAAAACTAATTGATTGTTAATATCTGAATATTTTTTATTTGAAATAATTAAGTAATTTTTTAAATTTTTTACACATTCATTTAAAGAATTTTCAGTTTCTGCAAAGGTAACCTTAATATTTAAATCTAAACCAAGTTCTTCAAGAATATGATATAAAGCATTAAACTTATAAATAATTAAATTCTGTGTAGTCACTAAAGAGAGAATATGACAATTTTTGTAAAAAATAAACACACTCTTCAAATAGATGAATTTAAATTCAGGTGTTGTATTGGTAAAAAAGGTTTAACTAAGAATAAAAAGGAAGGAGATAAAAAAACACCCAAAGGGACGTTTAAAATTGAAAATCTTTATTTTAGAAAAGACCGTAAAAAAAAACCATCAACTTTACTAAAATGTATCAAAATTAAAAAAAATATGGGTTGGTGTAATGATATTCGCTTTCCTAAAAAATATAATAAACTTGTTACAATTGAAAAAAAAATTAAACACGAAAAGTTAAAAAGAAAAGACAACAAATATGATTTCTTAATTCCAATTAAGTATAATTTTAAAAAACCCAAAAGTGGTATGGGAAGTTGTATTTTTATTCATCTTACCAAAGATTACAAACCTACGGCTGGATGTGTTGCTTTACAGGAAAAAGATTTTTTAATTATGCTAAAATTAATTAAAAAAAATTCTACAATAAAGATTTTTTAAGTTCTCTGACCAAAAATACTAGATCCAACTCTAATATATGTTGATAAATGTTTAACAGCTTTTAGATAATCTGAAGACATACCCATACTTAATTCAGCAAGATCTAAGTCTTTTTTTAATTTATTCATTTCTGAAAAATAATTCTCTGGATCTACATTTATAGGGGGGATGCACATTAAGCCAACGACATTTAAACCAACTTCTTTACAAACAGAAACTAGTTGCTCCACCTCACTTTTATTAATCCCTGATTTTTGATTTTCATCTCCAATATTCACCTGTAAAAAAATTTTAACCTTTTTATTTATTTTACTTTGTTCTAGTGCAATTTTTCTTGCAAGTTTTTCATTATCTACTGAATGAATATAATCAAATAATTGTACAGCAAATTTAACTTTATTGGTTTGTAATTTACCAATCATATGTAATTTGATTGATGAATGGGATTTTTTAATTTCTGTCCATTTTTCGACTGCTTCTTGAACTTTATTCTCCCCAAAATCTAAATGACCATGTTCGATAAGAGGTAAAATTTTTTCAATTTTAAATGTCTTTGAAACTGCTATAGTTTTTGGATTATTTTTAATATTAAATTTCTCTAAATAAATTTTAATATTATTTTCAATGTCTAATAATTTTTTTACAGTATTGTGCATATAAATATGATTAGAAAATATTACTTTATAAATAAATTTGAAACAAAAAATATTGATAGATTAGATAAAGAAACTGCTGTTATTTATAGAAATTACAATTCAAAAATCTTAGACAAAGTATCTATTTTAAAATTAAAAAAATATTGCAAAAAAAATAAGATAAAATTGTATTTATCTAATAATGTTAAACTTGCTATTCAATTTGATTTAGATGGCGCTTACATTCCCTCTTTTAATAAATGCACTAGACACTTAGCATTTTCATTCAAAAAAAAATTTAATATAATAGGGTCAGCTCATAATATTAAGGAAATTAAAATTAAAGAAAAACAACTAGTAAACAAAATTTTTTTATCCTCTATTTTTAAAAAAAATAATAATTACCTGGGGATAAATAAATTCAAATTAATTTCTAATTTAACTAAAAAAACAATTGTTGCTTTAGGTGGTATTTCTAAGAAAAATATAAATAAGCTTAGACTTTTAAATAGCTCTGAATTTGCTGGAATTTCTTATTTTGAATAAAAAAAAGGCCCCTTAAAAGGGGCCCTTTTTATAATATTTACTTAAACTAAATTAGAATGCAAATGATGCACCTAAAGACCAGTATTCAAAGTCCGCATTAGTATTTGTACTGTGGTCTGTGTTTTCAGCTTCTTTAAGAGCCATTGAAATAGTCATACCACCAGCTGTGTAAGACGCACTAATTGCGCTGTACTCAGCATCAGTAGTTGAACCACCTTTTTCAATAGTTTCTTCACCGTAAGTTACTGAAATCTCATCAGACACTGTGTAAGACAATGCATAAGATGAAATTGTTTGGTCAGATGTACCTGTTCCAACGTCAAACTCAGATTCAGATACAGTAGCAGTTACAGGTCCGTATACATACGATGCGTTCCAAACTGTTTGATCACCTGAAAGAGCTACAGTTGTTCCAGCTTCATCAGTTGTAGCGTACTTAATAGTTAAGCCCTCTAAACCAGTGTAAGATACACCCATACCAGTAGCAGACTCTCTTCCAGAACCTTGTGGTTGGTAAGATAAGTTAACATCTAGACCATCCATGATTGAAGGTAATGTGTAGAATAAAGAGTTGTTACCAGGACCAGAGTCAGAAACAGCAACCGCTGTTGCAGCACCTCTAGTACCGTCAAATGTATCCCAGATATCACCTGCTGCTGATCCATCGATTGATGTAGCTGCTGAAGATCCACCTTCACCCGCAAGTGTTAATGTACCTAATGAATCTGAAGAAACTTTAACTGAATGTGAGTCAAATGGACCTGATGTAACAGCAGTGTCATCACCTTGATCCAATACGAAAGATATTGAAACATTCATTCCATTATCTAATTCACCTGAACCAGTAAAAGTTAATTGGTTACCCATAGAGAAAGTTGTACCAGCGTTTAAGTTTTCACCGCTGTAACCTTCTGTGTTCATTGACGCTCCTCCAGCTACTGAAACTGAACCAGCGTGAGCTGATACTGAAACAAGTGAAGCTGCTAAAGCTGTCAAACCTATTTTTTTAATGTTCATATTAATTACTCCTTTGTAATTGTTATTATTAATAATAAACAAGGCACTTATATATATTTTGACACTAATTTATGTTGATTTTACTCATTTTTTGAAAAAATTTAATAAATTGTTGCATTTATGCATCACTCTAAACAATTTTTTCATATATTTTAGCAAAATTGAGGTTATGTTATATAAAACACTCACTAAAATACCAATATGAAATCATTAAAATCTAAACAAATCATAGCTTTTTTAACCCTAATTTCCTTTTTTTTGGGTGGATGTAATGGCAAGCTTCCAGGAGGAGATGCTCGAAAATTTCCAGCTGATCCAAAAAAAAGAGTTGAGCAAAATTTAAAAGAAGGTCGTGGATTTAGACTCAACGACATGGTTAAGCAAAGAGGTGGAACTTTTGATTTTGCGAGTTCAAATGAACTTTGGAAAGCTTCACTTGATGTAATTGATTTTATGCCCTTATCATCTGTAAATTATAGCGGAGGTATAATCATCACAGATTGGTACTCTGACAATAGCACACCTAATGAAAGCATAAAAATATCCATTAGATTTTTGACAAATGAAATTAGGTCTGATGCTCTGGAAGTAAAAATATTTAATAGAAAATGTACAGACTCTTTTTTAAATTGTAAGTTTAGCGAGATAGAAGGAACTTTAAAAGTTGAGTTAAAAAAAGAAATTTTAAAAAAAGCTGCAATCTATAAAGAAAATAAAGAAACTGAATATAAATATCCAGACATGAAAAAAAAGAAGTAATAGACTTCAAGTATCATGATATAAAATAAATTACCGTGGATAGATATAATTTTAAATCAATTGAACAAAAGTGGCAAAAGTTTTGGGAAAATAATAAAATTTTTTCTACTAAAATAGAAAAAAATAAAAAGAAATTTTATTGCTTAGAAATGTTTCCATACCCATCTGGAAAAATTCACATGGGACATGTCAGAAACTATACAATAGGTGATGTTTTAGCTAGATATAAATTACTACAGGGGTTCAATGTTTTGCATCCTATGGGTTGGGATTCTTTTGGTATGCCAGCTGAGAATGCTGCGAAACAAAATAACCTTGATCCTAAAGTGTGGACTGAAACAAATATTTCAAAAATGAAATCACAATTAAAACAACTTGGTCTCTCAATTGATTGGGATAGAGAAATTTCAACTTGTTCAGATGAATATTATAAGCATCAACAAGCCTTTTTTCTTGAGTTATATCAAAAAAAATTAGTCTATAGAAAAGAAAATTATGTAAATTGGGATCCCGTAGATGAAACTGTTCTTGCTAACGAGCAAGTCATAGATGGAAAAGGTTGGAGATCAGGTGCAGTTGTAGAAAGGAAAAAACTAAGTCAATGGTTTTTTAATATTTCAAAGTTTTCTCAAGATCTTTTAGACGGCCTAGAGAATCTTAATTCATGGCCAAATAAAGTGAAAACAATGCAAAAAAATTGGATTGGAAAATCATTTGGTAGTGAAATAGATTTTAAAATTGAAGGTGATTTACCTGTTAATAATATAAAGTGTTTTACAACTAGACCCGATACTCTTTTTGGAATATCTTTTTTAGCCTTATCATCTGACCATGAAATTTCTAAATATTATAAAGAAAACAACGATTTCATAAAATTTAAAAAAGAATGCTCAAAAACAGGAACAACCGAGGAAGCAATAGCGGTTGGAGAAAAAATTGGTTTCAAAACCAATCTTGTAGCTATAAATCCTTTAAATCCTGATCAAAAAGTGCCAGTATATTTTGCTAACTTCGTTTTAATGGATTATGGATTCGGTGCAGTTTTTGGTTGTCCTGCGCATGATCAAAGAGATTTTGATTTTGCCAAAAAATATAATTTAGAAATTAAGACTGTCGTCAAACCACATGATCAAGATGATAATTTTAAGGTAAAAAATGAAGCCTATGCTGGTCCTGGCAAGATTATTAATTCTAATTTTTTGAACGGTTTTGATGCACCTGATAATTCAGTTATTGAAACAATAAAAATCTTACAAGAAAAAAATTTAGGAAAAAAACAAATTAATTATAGATTAAAAGATTGGGGTGTTTCAAGACAAAGATATTGGGGATGTCCCATACCTATAGCTTATGATGAAAATGGAAATGTTCACCCAATTCCAATTTCAATGCTGCCTGTAAAACTTCCTGAAAATATAGACCTTAAAGTTAAAGGTAATCCATTAGATAGTCAAAAAACATGGAAAGAAATTATTATTGATGGAAAAAAAATGACTAGAGAAACTGATACACTTGATACTTTTGTATGTTCATCTTGGTACTTTTTAAGATTTTGCTCACCTAATGAAAAAGATTATGGTTTTAAAAAAGATGATATAAATTACTGGATGCCTGTTGACCAGTATATCGGTGGTGTTGAACATGCAATCTTACATCTTCTCTATTCAAGATTTTTTATGAGAGCAATCTCTCATAAAAATAAAAATTTTAATCTGGAAGAACCTTTCAGTGGTCTATTTACCCAGGGCATGGTTTGTCATGAAACTTATAAAGACCCAGAAAATAATTGGGTAAGCCCAGAAGAAATAGAAACAATCGGAGGAAAAAAATATCTTAAAAAAGATAACTCAAAATTAATTACTGTAGGTGCTTCAGAGTCGATGTCTAAATCAAAAAAAAATACAATTGATCCTGAAAATATTATTTCAAACTATGGAGCAGATGCAGCTAGATTATTTATTTTATCAGATAGTCCACCAGAAAAAGATGTCCAATGGTCCGAGGAGGGAATTATTTCTTCATTTAAATTTATACAAAAATTATGGAATTTAAATTCAAAGTTTTTAGAAGAAATTAAAAAAGAACATCAAAAAGATGATGATAAAGAAATTTCAAAATTTACAAATAGATTAATTAAAAAAGTAACAGAAAATTTGGAGAACTTTAGTTATAATAAAATTGTTGCTAACTTACACGAAATGTATGCCTTTATGTTTAAAGCTTTAGAAAATAATTATTCCAAAAAAACTTTGATTGAAAATTATCAAAATATATTAATTATAATATCTCCTGTAATACCTCATTTTGCAAATGAATGTTTAGAAATTCTAAATAATAAAGAAAAAATAATTTGGCCCAAATATAATAAAAATTTGATTCAAGAGGATGAAATTAATATAGTTGTCCAAATTAACGGAAAGAAAAGAGAAATAATCAAATCACAAAGAGGTATAACTGAAGAAAATTTGCTCAAATTAGTAATGAATAATGACAAATTAAGTAAGTATTTAGATAACAAGCCAATTAAGAAAAAAATTTATATAAAAGACAAATTAATAAACATCATTTTATGATAATGCATAAAAATTTAATTTTTATAGTTTTACTAATTTTTTTATCAAATTGTGGTTATTCCACGGTTTATAAAAATAACTCAGTTTCAAATATTAATATTATTATTGTAGAGATGAATGGTAACAGAGAAATTAATAATAGAATCAATTCTAGACTTAAAAAATATTATTCGAATGAAACAGAAAATATATTTAGAATAAAAATGAATACTATTTTAAACAAAGAAATCATTTCAAAAGATGCAACGGGTAAAATTACCAATTATGAACTCCAAGCAATTTCAAGCTTCCAAATAAATTATAATGAAAAAAACGTTTCTTTTACTTTTAAAGAAAAATTAAATATTAAAAATATTGAAGACTCTTTTGAACAACGAAAATATGAAAATGTAGTAAAAAATAATTTTGCATCTTCAATTCAAGAAAAGTTGATACTTAAATTAAAGACCATAAAGTGATAAAAAAATTATTTGAAATAAATAAAAGTATATTACAAAATTATAATTTTTATTTATTTTATGGAGTAAATGAAGGATCGAAAAATGAAAAAATCGATGAGTTATTAAAAAATTTTAATAGAGATAACATATTTAATTATGAAGAAAATCAAATATTAAATGATGAGAATTCATTCCTAGAAAGTGTTTTAAATAAGTCTCTATTTGAGGAAAGAAAAATAATTATAATCAAAAGAGCAACGAATAAAATTTTAGATATTATAAAAAGTATAATTGAAAAAAATTCTGATAATCTAATCATAATTAATAGCGGTGTTTTAGATAAAAAATCAAAATTAAGAAATTATTTTGAAAAAGAAAAAAAATTAGTTACAGCTGCATTTTACGAGGACACTTTTGATTTATTATCAAATATAGCTAAAAAATTTTTAAAACAAAATAATATATCGCTATCTCAATCTGATGTTAATATTGTAATAAATAAATGTGGTGGTGATAGAAAAAAATTGCTTAATGAACTAGATAAAATAAAATATTTTACACTTAGAAACAAAAAAATTAAAACTGATGAAATATTAAAACTTATAAACCTAGCAGAAGATCATAGTATTTCAGAATTAATTGATAATTGTCTAGCAAAGAATAACAAAAAAACAATAAATATTTTAAACGAAAACAATCTCAGCAATGAAGATTGTATTCTGATTACGAGAATTTTTTTGAACAAATCAAAAAAAATTTATAATCTTTGTAGTGAATTTAAAAAAAATAGAAATATTGAATTAACTATATCATCTGCAAAACCGCCAATTTTTTGGAAAGATAAGGAAATTACAAAAAAACAAATATACGAGTGGACACCAGAAAATATCAAAAATTTAATTTTCAAATTAAATGAAATTGAACTTCAAATTAAAAAAAATATAGGGAGCTCGATAAATCTAATAACAGATTTTATAATTAATCAATCAATTTCAAAAACTAATAATTAGATTTAATTATATCTATAATTTTGTTTAATTGCTCTAGGTCTTTATACTCAAAACTTATTGTACCCTTGTTTCTTTTAGTATTTTGTATGTCGACGTTTAAACCTATTTTGTTCGTAATAGATAACTCAAGAGCAGTAATATTGGTGTCTTTAGAAATTAGAGATTTTTGTTTTTTATTTTTGAATATTTTAACAAAATTTTCTGCTTGTCTAACTGAAAGTTTTTTTTCAATGATTTTTGATGCTACAAAACTTGCATTTTGAAGACCTACTAAAACTTTTGCATGACCTGCTGTTAATTTTTGAGTTTCAATTAATTTGATCACATCATCTGGTAAGGTAAGGAGACGCAAGGAATTTGTTATGTGGCTCCTGCTTTTTCCTATGAACTTTGACACTTTTTCTTGATCATAAGAAAATTCATCTATCAATCTTTTATATCCTTGAGCTTCTTCAAGAGGATTTAGGTCGTGTCTTTGAACATTTTCTACAATAGCAAATTCTAGAGATTTTAAATCATCTGCTTCCGTTATGACAACAGGGACATTGTGAAGACCAGCTCTTTGTGCTGCTAGCCATCTTCTCTCACCTGCGATTATTTCAAACTTTGTTCTATCATTATTTGAATTTCTAACAATTATAGGCTGTATCATTCCTCTTTCTTTAATCGAATTGGTTAGATCTTCTAAACTAGCTTCATCAAATATCTTTCTTGGTTGATACTTATTTGGGACCAGATCACTAATTGATACCTGATTTTTTTGAGGTTCAATTTTCGTCTCACCAATCAACGATGAAAGTCCTCTTCCTAATCCTTTTTTGATCTTATCCATTAAGCAGCACTCCCAATTGTTGATTCTTGATTCATAAACTCGTCAGTAAAACTAAAGTAGGATTTGCTGCCAGGACATGTCTTATCATAGATCAATACTGGCATACCATGGGAGGGTGCTTCTGAAAGTCTGACATTCCTTGGTATGACAGTTGAATAAACTTTTTCACTAAAATAATCCCTAGCTTCTTTCTCAACTTGGGATGAAAGCTTATTTCTTTTGTCGTACATAGTTAAAAGTATACCCCTGATTTTCAAATTTGGATTTAAACTTACTTTTATCCTTTCGATTGTTTTCATTAGTTGTGTTAGACCTTCTAAAGCAAAAAATTCAGTCTGAAGTGGTACCAATAGAGAGTTTGAACTTACAAGCGCCATTACTGTTAACAAGCTTAACGAAGGTGGGCAATCGATCAAGACATAATCATATAATCTTCTAGAATCGTTTAAATATAAGGTTAATTTAGTCTTTAGTATAAATGCCCTATTACTGTCATCAGCCGTTTCTACTTCTAAACCCGATAAATCTACATTAGATGTTATAATATCTAAATTTTCGAACTGTGTTTTTTTAATCACATCACTAATTTCTCTAGTTCCATTCAAAACTCCATAAATTGTATCACTTGAGTTATCCATGTTAGATAATCCTAGACCTGTGGTAGCGTTACCTTGTGGATCTAAGTCAATTACTAAAATTTTTTTATCTATTTGAGATAAACCCGCTGCAAGATTTATCACCGTAGTAGTTTTTCCGACCCCACCCTTTTGATTTATGACTGAAATAATTTGCATTTAATATTTTTAATTTCCTTTTAATTTTTTTTTTTTATTTTTTTTATATTTATCAAAAATGAGTCTTCACTTGTTAAACTTTTCTTTTCTATATACTCTAATACCCAATTTTTTTTAGAATTTTCAAAAATTTTTTTTCCACTCTTCCCCATAAAAAAAATCAAATTTTTATATTTTGAAAAATTTTCAAATACTAAATCTAAAACTACTGGCATTGGTTTAAATGCTCTAGACATTATTGTTCCTGTTTCTAAATTTTTTATTTCAAAAATATTTTTTTGAAAAACCTTTGTGTTTAAATTTAATTTTTTTGAAACTTCCTTTAAAAAATGGCTTTTATGATAACTTTTTTCATAAAGGTGCACATTCATATTATTTTTCATATTTTTTAGTATAATTGCCACGATTATACCTGGCATACCCGCTCCTGAACCTATATCAGTGGTTGAATTGCTATTTAAATCAATAAAATCAATAATTTGTGCTGAATCTATAATATGACGGTCAATTATAGCCTTTTTTGAAGCTGTTTTTTGGCTAATTATGTTGATTTTTTTATTTTTTTCAAGAATCATAGATATATAGTTTTCAAAGTCCAAAAATGTTTCACGTGAAACATTTAAGTGATTGATTCTAGAATAAGAATTTAAAATTTCCTGATCCATTAAGCTATATGCTTAATAGACTTTCTTTTGACATGTGACAACAAAATATATACAGCGGCAGGAGTTATTCCGTCAATTCTTAGAGCTTGACCCATTGTTTTGGGCTTTATTTCTTTAAATTTAGCTTTTACCTCATTAGATAAACCTGATAGTCCATCATAATTGATTTTATCGGGAATAATTAGGTTTTCATCCCTCTTAAATGCTAAAATATCAGCTTTTTGCTTCTTTAAATATCCTCTGTAATGAGCGTTAATTTCCACTTGTTCATCAATTTCTTTGCTAAAAAAAGGTATATCAGACCATATTTCCCTAATTTTACTCATATTTACCCCTTTTTGGGTTAAAACTTCGCTAGATGATCTCAATATTCCATCTTTTGCTATTTTTATTCCAAACTTTTCAGCTTTAGATGGTGAAATCTTTGATTCGCTCATTTTTAAATTTATTTGACTAATTTGTTCAAATTTACTCAAATATGTGGCTTTTCTCTCATTACCTATTAAACCAATTTCTATTCCCTTTGCGGTTAATCTTTGATCAGCATTATCAGATCTCAAACTCAATCGATATTCTGCTCTTGATGTAAACATCCGATATGGCTCAGCTACTCCTTTAGTCACCAAATCATCAATCATTACTCCTATGTAAGCGTCAGATCTATCAAGTATGAATGGTTCCAATTTTTTTACAGACAGAGCAGCATTTATTCCTGCTATAAGGCCTTGTGCAGCAGCTTCCTCATATCCAGTTGTTCCGTTAATCTGGCCTGCAAGATAAAGATTACTAATCTTCTTAGTTTCAAGGGTTAAGAACAATTCACGTGGATCTACGTAGTCGTATTCTATAGCATATCCTGGTCTTAATATATTAACACTCTCTAAACCATTGATATTATTACATATTTCTTGTTGTACTTCAGCTGGAAGTGATGTGGAGATACCATTTGGATAAATTGTGTGATCATTTAGTCCTTCTGGTTCTAAAAATATCTGGTGACGAACTTTATCTGCAAATTTTACTATTTTATCTTCTATAGATGGACAATATCTTGGGCCCACTCCTTTTATACTGCCTGAATACATAGCGCTCTTAGATAAATTCTTTTCTATAATTTTATGAACCTTCTCATTTGTATATGTCATTCGACATGATACTTGCTTGTTTAAATTTTTTTTTGTTAAAAATGAAAAAAAATAAGGATCATCATCTGCAAATTGTTCTTCTAAGTTTTCAAAATTAATTGTTCTTGCATCCAACCTTGGTGGTGTTCCAGTTTTTAATCTTCCAATTTTAAAATCATATTTAGCCAATTGCTCACTTAAATCTGTAGAAGGTTTTTCATCGTATCTACCAGCAGGAGTTCTTTCATCACCTATGTGTATCAAACCATTCAAAAAAGTCCCAGTTGTGAGTATTATCTTATTAGATAGAACTTTCTTACCTTCTTTGGTTTCAAATCCACTTATTGAATTTTTATCGAAAATAAACTTTATTACTGGATCAGAAAAAACCTTTAAATTACAATAGTTTAGCAATTTTTCTTGCATATATTTACGATAAAGTGTTCTATCTGATTGAGTTCTTGGTCCTCTGACTGCTGGCCCTCTACTTCTATTTAGCAATCTAAATTGTATACCTGATTTGTCTGCTACATCTCCCATGACACCATCAAGGGCATCTATTTCTCTAACCAAATGACCTTTACCCAAGCCTCCTATTGCCGGGTTACAAGACATCTCACCGATAGTTTCTATTTTATGAGTAAATAGGGCAGTATTCACTCCAAGACGTGCAGAAGCTGCTGCAGCTTCACATCCAGCATGACCACCTCCAATTACAACTACATCAAATGACAAATCATTTTTCATAATCCAAATTTATATGTGATTATATAATTTACAAGATAGGCTTAATTTTTTGTAAATAAGCCCTATTTATCAACGTTTTTTGATAGAAAAAGTGCAAAAAACCAGCAAAATAGGGTATTACTTGCCGATACAAAAATCGTTGAAAATACTACCTAATATCTCCTCTACATCAACTTTTCCAACAATCATACCCAGATGTCTAGTAGCTAATCTTAAATCTTCTGCAGCTTTATCAAAATCTTCAATTTCTTTTTTTTGATTAAAGTAATTTAGATGATCCAAACACTGTTGAAGATGTTGCCTGTGTCTCTCTCTTGTTATTAAAATATCATCACTTGTAAGAAATTTATTTTTTAAATTATTTTTTATTTTTGATATTAATTCTTCAATGTTTTTATTTTGTTTAATTGAAATTAAAATATGATTTGTTTTTTTAATTTCTGAATCAATATCTTTTTCTAAAAGATCAGACTTATTTATAACTAAAATTGCATTCTCATCTAATAAACTCTTCAAAACATCAGTAAAATCAAGGCTTTTTGCATCTACCACAACAAGCTTTAAATCTGCTTCCTCGGCTATATTTAGAGATAATTTAATTCCTTTTTTTTCTATCTCATCTTTAGAATCTCTTATTCCAGCGGTATCAGAGATTATAACTGGATAACCATCTATATTAAGATGGGTTTCAATCACGTCTCTAGTTGTGCCCGCAATTTCAGAGACGATAGCAACATCTCGATTAGATAAGTGATTCATCAAGCTAGATTTGCCAGCATTAGTTGGTCCTAGGATAGCAATTTTAAAACCTTCTCTAATTCTTTCTCCAACTTTTTGATCGTTTAATATTTTTTTAATTTTACTTATTACTTCATCTGAACTATTTTTGATTTCATCTAAAATATTATTAGGCAGATCTTCCTCTGGAAAATCAATTTTCGCCTCAACATGTGATAAAATTTTTAAAAGTTTTTCTCTAAGAAAATTAAATTGATCAGATGATTTTCCATTCATGATTTTGATTGCTTGTTGTCTTTGAATTTCTGTTTCTGAAGAAATCAAATCAGCAACACTTTCTGCTTTAAGTAAATTTATTTTTCCATTTTGAAATGCTAGTTTTGTAAATTCACCTGGCTCAGCTAATCTACAATTTTCTACATCTGAAAGAGAGGAGTGCAGGGCATCCACAACGGCTTTACTGCCATGAACTTGAATTTCAGCCATATCTTCGCCAGTGTAGCTCTCAGGCCCAGGAAACCAAAGGATTAGTCCCTCATCAATCAGTTCAGAAGTGTTGATTTTATTGATTTTTCTTAATGTTGCTACTCTCGGCTTTGGGGGCTCCTTGCCAGTTAAAAGCTTAATTACTTTTGAGGTGTTTTGTCCTGAAAGTCTTATAACAGCCACACCTGATATACCAGGACCACTCGATAAAGCATAAATTGTCATTCAAAGATTATATCTTTAAATTTATGTCTCTGTAAAACTTAAAATTGTATTGAAAAATTCTTTTAAGCTGGTTTATTCATTGAGTTAAAAAACTCAGCGTTATTTTTTGTGTCTTTCAATTTTGAGTTAATAAACTCTATGGCATCCATGGTTCCCATTGGAGCGATTATTCTTCTAAGCACGTTCATTTTTTGTAAATCATTTTTGTCAAATAATAATTCTTCTCTTCTTGTGCCTGATTTTGTTATATCTATAGCGGGATAAATTCTCTTATCAGCAATTTTTCTATCTAATATTGTTTCACTATTTCCCGTTCCCTTAAATTCTTCGAAGATTACTTCATCCATTCTGCTACCTGTATCAATTAAAGCTGTAGAAATAATTGTTAATGAACCACCCTCTTCAATATTTCTTGCTGCACCGAAAAATCTTTTAGGTCTTTGAAGTGCATTTGCATCAACACCCCCTGTTAAAACTTTCCCCGAACTAGGTATCACTGCATTGTACGCTCTTCCTAGTCTAGTTATAGAATCTAGTAAAATGATTACATCTTTTTTATGTTCAGTTAATCTTTTAGCTTTTTCAATAACCATTTCAGCCACTGCCACGTGCCTTTGAGCTGGTTCATCGAAGGTAGAGCTAATTACTTCGCCTTTTACTGTTCTTTGCATGTCTGTTACCTCTTCTGGACGTTCATCAATTAAAAGAACCATCAGATAACATTCTGGATAATTTTTAGCTATTGAGTTTGCTATGCTTTGCAAAATCATTGTTTTTCCAGCTTTAGGTGGAGAAATAATTATAGATCTTTGCCCCTTGCCGATTGGACTAACTAGATCAATAAGTCTTGGGGTTAAATCTTGTTTTTTTTCAACTTTTGTAGTTTCAACTTCCATTACCAATTGTTTATCTGGATATAGCGGCGTTAAGTTATCAAATGCAATTTTGTGTCTTGCTTTTTCTGGTTCCTCAAAATTTATCTTACTAACTTGTAATAATGCAAAATATCTTTCTCCTTCTTTAGGGGCTCTCACTGGTCCTTCAACAGTATCTCCCGTTCTCAAACCAAATTTTCTAATTTGACTTGGGCTTACATAAATATCATCTGGTCCTGGAAGATAGTTTGACTCCATTGCTCTTAAAAAACCAAAGCCATCTTGTAATAACTGTAAAACACCTACACCTGTTATTTCTTCTTTTTCCGCAACTTTCTTAAGAATGGCAAAAAGAATTTCCTGCTTTCTTAATGTACTAGCATTTTCGATACCAAGCTCTTCAGCTTGGGTAATAAGCTGTTCAGATGATTTTAATTTTAATTCTTGAATATTCATGATTGTTTTTTAGATAAGGACTTATCAGATGCTATTAATATATATACTACTGTTGTTATTTCAACCCTAGATTGGCTTAAATATAGCTAAAAATACAACAATAATTAAGATAACCGTGGGTATTTCATTAATAATTCTAAAAAATTTTGCGGATCTTGTGTTTGTAGAATTTTTTAGAGCAACAAGACATTTCCCCAAATAATCATTGTAAGCTGATAACAAAATTATTAAGACAATTTTTATCTGAAACCATAGTTGAGAAAAAATATCTATTCCATTGAGATAAATTAATACTAATCCAAAAACCCAAGTAAAAATCATTGCAGGACGCATAATGAAGTAAAATAACCTTCTTTCCATAACTTCAAAAATATCTGTTGCTTCTTTTTTCTCTTTATTTTCAACGTGGTAAACAAAAATTCTAGGAAGATACAAAAGACCAGCCATCCAAGAAATGACTGCAATCAAATGCAAAGATTTAAATAATAAATACGAATTCATACATCAAATATTTCTTTCAATTAAGGATTTTAATAAAAGGATATGATCATCATTATCATTTAAACAAGGAACCATATCAAAATTTTCTCCTCCGGCACTAATAAAACTCTCTTTACCCTGAATTAAAATCTCCTCCAACGTCTCGACACAGTCAGATGAAAAGCCCGGGCAAATTGTAAGAACATTTTTGACTCCTTCTTTAGGTAAGTTTTCTAGAGTCTTATCAGTATATGGTTGAAGCCATTCTTGTGGACCAAATCTTGATTGAAATGTAGTTTTAATTTTAATTGAAATAAATTTTTCTGAAATAAGTCTTGTCGTTTTATGACAATAACAATGATAAGGATCACCTTTATCAAAATATTTTTTCGGTATGCCATGATAAGAAGCTATAATTAGATCTGGCTTCCAATTTATTTCGTTAAGTTTTTTGTTAATGGAATTAATGAGTGCCTCAATATAAAGAGGATCAGATTCGTAATGTGGTATTATTTTTAAAGAGGGCTGCCATCTCATTTTCATTAAAGTTCTATAAACCTCATCGCAGACTGTTGCTGTTGTGGCAGCAGCATATTGTGGATAAAGAGGAAGTATGACTAAATTTTCACAGCCCATTTCATGTAATTTATGAATCTTGCTTTTAATACTAGGATTTCCATATCTCATTGCAAAATCTATAATAATATTTTCTTTAGAAATTGAGTTTGAAATTTTCTCACTTTGCTTTTTTGTATAATAAAGAAGTGGAGACATATTTTTGTCTTTCATCCATATTTCCTTATAAGCTTTGGCTGTTTTGGAGGGCCTAAAATTTAAAATAAAAACATTTAAAATTATTTGCCAAATCACAGGGTTTACTTCAATAACCCTTCTATCAGAAAGAAACTCTCTTAAATATTTTCTTATATCGAGCCAACTAGTAGAGTCGGGTGTTCCTAAATTAATTATCAGAACGCCGGTTTTGCCAAACTTTACAGGAGGGTGATTTTTTTCAATCATTTAAAATCTTTTACAATCTTGATTAAATTTTCTACCATTTCTGGATTAGTCTCGGGCAAAATGCCATGCCCGAGATTAAATATATAAGGATGATCTTTAAAAATTTCCAAATATTTAGAGGCTTCCTTTTTCAAAATTTCTTTATCTGTTAATAAAATTTTAGGATCTAAACCACCTTGAATAGGTATTTTTATATCTCTAAGTATTTTTTTTGGGTCAACACTATAATCAATACTGACGGCGTCAGGTTTAACAATATCACAAAATTCTTTATAATTTTTTATTTCTCTAGGAAAACATATCACGGGTACTTTTAAAGATTTTACATAATTTACTAAATTTAAAGTTGGAGAATAAACATAGTTTGGCAAATCTTTTTCTTCTAATAAACCTGCCCAGCTATCAAAAATTTGAATAATGTTAGCACCATTTTCAACTTGATTATTAATGTGGATTTTTAAAAATTTCTCAATTATTAACAAAATTCTATTAATTAAAAATTCATCTTCAAAAAAACCTTTTTTTAATTTTTTTTTTGGGGACTGTTGATTGATCATATAAACCAATAATGTCCACGGCGCACCGACAAATCCAATAGTATTTTTATTATTTAAAGTTGGATTTAAGCTTACTTTTTTTATTGCCTTGTATACACGGTGTATTTTTTCTACAAAATCAATTTCATCAATCTTAGCAATTTCTTTTAAATCAAGCTCTCCTAACTTTGGTCCAAAATTTTTTTCAAATTCTACTTTTTGACCTAGACCATACGGCAACATTAAAATATCTGAGAATATTATTGCAGCGTCTAAATCAAATCTTTTTAAGGGTTGTAAAGTTATCTTTGATGATAAATCGTCATTTAAACATAGATTAATAAAATTAGGATTTTCTTTTCTAATTTCTCTAAATTCTGGCAAATATCTTCCTGCTTGTCTCATAATCCAGATAGGATTAAATGAAGTATCTTTGTTAACTATTACTTTGTGTAATGGTTTCATAAATTAACTTTATAAATTATAGTAGTTGTAATATATCCTGTGAATAAAGGTGATTATTTTTTGTAAACATTATATCCACAGTTTACCTACATCTTTATTAATCAAAATTGTTTAAAATGAAGCTTTTTTGATTATTTTAATTTTTGTGGATTGTTTTAACTTATTTATTATTATTGTTAATAAAAATCAGGTTTTACAAGCGTAATTAAAGAAATTTAAAATTGTATAAATTAATTAAAATAATACAAATTTATTAACAATTTGTTCATGAATAATACATATCAAATATATTTAATTTCTGACTCGACTGGAGAAACTTTAGATAGAATATTTTTAGCTCTTAAAGCTCAATTTTTAAATATAGAATATAAAGTTCATTCCTATTCTTTCACAAGAACAGAGAATCAAATTTTAAAGATTTTAGATGATGCGGAAAAAAGTACAAATGCAATAATTTTATATACTATCGTAGACAACAATTTAGCTAAGTACTTGGCAAATGTTAGTGAGGATAAAAAAATTCCATGCTTTGGTGTTCTTGGAAATTTAATTTTAAATTTTTCAAAAATTCTTAATCAAAGAGCAACTCACGAACCGAGTGGTCAACATATTTTAAATGAAGAGTACTACGACAGAATTGAAGCAATTCAATTTACAATGAATCACGATGATGGAAATTTAATAAACGAAGTACATAAATCAGACATTATTCTTGTAGGTGTAAGCAGAACAAGTAAAACACCTACATCCATCTATTTAGCTAATAAGGGATTTAAAACATCAAACATTCCTTTAGTAAATGAAAATTCATTGCCAGAGACTCTTAAGAAAAATCCAAATATAACCTGTGTTGTAGGGTTAAGCACTGAGCCAGAAAGATTGGTTGATTTAAGAAAAAACAGAATGAACACTTTAAGAGAAACTGAAAACATAAAATATACAGATATAGATAATATTAAAAAAGAAGTTATGGATGCTAAAAAAACTTTTCAAAAGTATAAATGGCCATTAATTGATGTAACAAGAAAGTCTGTTGAAGAAACAGCGGCTTCCATAATTAAAATTCACGAAATATATCAAAACAATGTTAAATAAAATCATTCTTGCATCTAAAAGCAAGGTCAGAAAAGAAATTTTAGATAGAAATAACATTGAAAGCGATGTTGTCCCATCAAACGTTGATGAAGAAATTGTGAAAATTAGTTTATTAAAAGAACAGGCAAGTCCTGAAATTATATCAAAAAATTTGGCAGAACTAAAAGCAAACAAGGTTAGCTTAAAAAAAATTGATCAAATAGTATTAGGTGCCGATAGTGTTATTGACTTGGAAGGTGAATTAATTTCCAAACCTGAGAACAGGGAAGAAGCTATGATTATTTTAAAAAAGCTTAATGGTAAAACTCATCATTTAATTAGCTCTGTCTGTATATCAAAAAATGGCTCTATGATTTGGAATTACACTGACAAAGCCGAGTTAACCATGAAAAATCTTTCTAATGATGAGTTAAAAATCTATCTGTCTCAAATATCAGATGAAAACCTTTATGCATATAATGTTTATCAAATAGAAGGAGAAGGTAGAAATTTATTCGATAGTATAAAAGGTGATGAAAGTACAATTATGGGTCTTCCTGTTGCAAAAATAAAGGAATATATAGGTTCTTTGTAATGAAAAAATATTTCGTTATTGGTAATCCCATTGATCATTCTCTGTCCCCAAAACTTCAAAACTGGTGGTTAAAAGAAAATAATATTGATGCGACGTATGACAAAATTAAACTAGAGGATCATGAAATTAAAAATTTCATTCAAGATATTAAAGAACAAAAAATAGCTGGTTGCAATGTAACCGTCCCTTTTAAAAAAAAAGTTATTCCTTTTTTAGATAAATTAAGCCAGGAGGCAGAACAGACTCAATCAGTGAACACAATTACTTTTGATAAGGGTGATTTAGTTGGACATAATACAGATATCAGTGGTTTTGATACTGCGATTAAAAAGTTAAACTTTAAAATAAAAGGTAAGAAGGTTTTGATCCTGGGAGCTGGCGGTGTAGTCCCCTCAATAATTTTTGCCTTAAAGAATATGCATGTTCAAGAGATAATAATTAGTAATAGAACTAGAGAGAAAGCAGAAAATTTGAAAGTTTTATTTAATGATCTTAAAATTTTAGAATGGGGAGATTTAACAGATTCTCATATGGTAATAAATGCCACAAGTCTTGGTTTAAATAATGAAACAATAAATTTAGATTTTTCAAGTTTAGGACATGATAAATTATTTTATGATGTAATTTATAATCCTCAAGAAACTCATTTTTTGAAAATGGGGAGACAATTAGGATACATGATAGAGAATGGAAAAACCATGTTTGTTTATCAAGCACTAGAAGCATTTAAGTTATGGCACAATATAGAACCAAAAGTTAATACAGACACATTAAAGCTTTTAGATAATGATTAGAATTGGAATTTTAGGAGATATAGGATCTGGAAAAAGTTTTGTAGCAAAGGTTTTTGGTTATCCAGTTTTTAATGCAGATTACGAAGTAACAAAACTTTATAAAAAAGATAAAAAAATATTTGTTAGGTTAAATAAAAAATTACCTAAATATATTTTTAAATTTCCAATAGATAAAAACGAGATTAAAGCAGCAATACTAAGTAATAACAATAATTTAAAAAAAATAATTAATATTATTCACAAAGAGATTAGAAAAAAAATGAAATTATTTCTTAAGAAAAACAAACATAAGAAAATTGTAATATTGGATATACCTCTATTATTAGAAAATAAAATTAATAATAAAAAAGATATATTAATTTTTGTTGATTCAAAAAAAAAAGATATTGAAAAAAGACTGATAAAAAGAAAAAATTTTGATCGCAAATTGTTTAATAAATTTAAAAAATTACAGCTTTCATCTTTTTATAAAAAGAGAAAATCTCACTTCATAATTAAAAATGATTTTAAAAAACAATCTGTTAAAAAGGAAATAAAAAAAATTTTAAAAAAAATTTAATAAATGAAAGAAATAGTTTTAGATACTGAGACCACAGGAATATCTGTAAAAGATGGTCATAGAATAGTTGAAATAGGCTGTATTGAGCTTGAAAATTTAATACCAACAAAAAATAAATTTCATTGTTACTTAAATCCAGAAAGAAAGGTTTCAGAACAAGCTTTTAAAGTTCATGGTTATAGTGACGAATTTTTATCAAAACAAAAAAAATTTAATGAAATTGTTGATGAGTTCTTGGAATTTATTAAGGATAAAAGGCTTATAATTCATAATGCTGAGTTTGACTTAACACATTTAAATAATGAACTTAAAATACTTGGATCAGGAAAAGTTGATAACGAAGTAATTGATACTTTGGTTTTAGCTAGAGATAAATTTCCAGGTTCTCAAATTAGTCTAGATGCCCTATGTAAAAGATTTAGAATAGATAATTCTAAAAGAGTAACTCATACAGCATTAACTGATTGTGACTTGCTTGCTAAGGTTTATGTTAATTTAATAGATCAAAAGGAGCCATCTTTAAATTTTCAAGAAACAAATGATCAATACGAAAAAAAAGATGAAGTTATTTTGAATTATTATAAAAAAATAGTTAAACCATCAGATACAGAAAAAAAAAAACACAAAGAATACTTAAAGAACAAATTGAAAAGAAATTATTTTTAATTAAATCTTTGATTATATAATTTTTCAAAATCAACTTTTTTTTCAAATTTAATACCTGGATATCCAGAGTTATGAAGAAGATCTAGTAAAGATTTTTCCAGATCAGAATAAATTTCAATTTGAACATCACACAA
This sequence comes from uncultured Pelagibacteraceae bacterium, assembly GCA_902588895.1. Classification (GTDB taxonomy): domain Bacteria; phylum Pseudomonadota; class Alphaproteobacteria; order Pelagibacterales; family Pelagibacteraceae; genus Pelagibacter. The sequence goes on along the minus strand of CACIRC010000001.1, from coordinate 185,593 downwards.
TATAATTTTTTCTAATTCTTTCTTTTCTTTTATTTTATCATTCACTCTAATTATTGTTGCGTATATTATTTCAAAATATGATTTTTTTACGTTTTCTTCTTTATCTTCAAATTTAAGTTTTGTATTAATTTCAACCATTTGATTTTTTAAAGCTTTTGAAGTGATATCAATTCCAAGTTGGTATTTTGCGATGTTATCTTTAACAAATAAATACGTTTCTGTATTTGGAGTTTCACTAGATAGGTCTTTTATAAATTTAGCTAAAATCTTATAATTTTCTGTCATTGTCATCTTCTATATCCTCAAAGTCTCCATCAATATAATCTTTTTTTAAATTTTCTTTTTTACTGAATTTTTTTGAAAAATTTTTAAAAATTAATTTTCTGCTAGGAGGAAAAATTAATGAAAAACCCACAATGTCGGTTACAAACCCCGGAACTATTAAAAGAAGAGCGGCAAAAGCTATGGCGGCACCTGACAAAATTTCAAAAGCAGGTGCCTCATTTTTACTTAACTGAATAAATCCTGATTTTATTGTATTTAAACCCTCATATTTAGCATAGTAGACACCAATAATTGCTGTGGAAAAAATAAGCAATATAGTAGTAATCGCACCAATTTGTGACCCAATTTTAATAAGAAGATAAATTTCAATTATTGGTATTAAAACTATTGATATTAAAATTGTGTTCATTTGTCCTTAATCTAAATTGCTGGTTGAAATTAATCAACATAGTAATTACTATCTAATAATGAATTATAGTTTTGAATATATCGACATTATTTTATTGGCGATGATTGCAGGATTTATTTTTTTGAGACTTCGGGGCATTCTTGGTAAAAGAACTGGTTTTGAGGGAAAATCACCAGCTCAATTTAAAGAGGTTTTAAAAAATATTAAGGTAGATCAAGCGGCCAAACCAAAAGAGAAGTTTGATAATGAGGCTCAAAAAGAATTTTTAAAAGGTGCAAAAATTGCTTATGAAACAATTATTACTGATTTTAGTGATAATGATAATAAGATTACAAATGCAAAACCTCTGTTAAATAAAGATATATATAATCAATTTGATGATGCACTGAAAGAAAGAGCAAAGAGGGGTCATTTTGCAGAAATAACATTTATTGGAGTTAATAAAGCTGAGATTAAGGAGCATAAAAAAATTGGAAATATTTTAAACGTAACAGTAGATTTTATAGCAGAAGTGATTACCTGCATAAGAGATAAAGATAAAAAAATTGTTTCTGGAGATCCTGAAAAGATTAAAAAAATTTATGATACGTGGATTTTTTCACGAGATATCACGTCATCAAATCCAAATTGGCAGTTAGTAAATATATTAACATAATTGAACGATAATATTTCAGACAAAGATAAAAAAGATTGGCACAAATTTATAAATAGCACTGAAAAATTACCTAATAAAGATTTTAAATATCAAAAAAACAAAAGTATAAAAGTAAGATCAATAGATTTGCATGGTTTTACTTTAGATGATGCAAATAAAACAATAGAAGATTTTATAAACAAAGCTTTTTCTGAAAATATTAATAAACTAATTATTGTTACAGGAAAAGGTCTTCACTCTGAAAATGAAAAAGATCCATATGTTTCAAAAGACCTCGGTATTTTAAAATATTCTGTTCCAGAATTTATTACTAATAATGCAAGTTTAATGAATAAGATAAATGAAATAACAGATGCTAAAATAGAAGATGGAGGCGAAGGTGCGTTTTATATTTTTTTAAAAAGAAATAAATAGGTTATAATATCTTATTTTTTTTATTATGTTTGTTTGGATAGCGTCATACCCCAAAAGTGGCAATACACTTACAAGATCATTATTGGCCTCTTATTTTTTTTCTAATGACGGTATTTTTCATTTCAAGTTACTCGACAATATCTTGCAATTTCCAATTAAAAATCTTTTTTTAAAGCATGGTGTCAATGTAAGTGATGAAAAAGAAGTTATTAAAAATTATATAAAAATACAAAATTCAATTAATGAAAAAAACAGCATTCAATTTTTAAAAACTCATAGTTATTTATTTAATATTGAAAACAATCCATTTACCAATCTAAATAATTCTTTAGGAGTTATATACTTAGTAAGAGATCCAAGAAATATCATAATTTCATCTGCAAACCATAATAGTTCAACACATAGAAATAGTGTTGATAATATGATTAGTGGAAAACCTTTGAGAAATAACAAAGATGATATCTGGACATATGCAGGAACTTGGAGTGGAAATTATAATAGTTGGAAATCTTTTAAAAGTTTAGACAAATATCTTTTAATTAAATATGAAGATTTAATTACTGATAAAGAAAAAATTTTTTTTAAAATCTTAAAATTTATACATAAATTAAAAAAAATTGAATTAGTTTTAGATAAAAAAAAATTTCAGAAATGCTTAGATACTACTTCTTTTAATCAAATGCAAAATATGGAAAATAAATTTGGATTTTCGGAAACTTTAATGAATAAAAATACAGGAAAAAAAAATAAATTTTTCTATCTTGGTCCAAAAAATGATTGGAAAGAAATGCTCGATGTAAAATTAAAAAAAGAAATAGAAGATAAATTTGAAAAAGAAATGAAAGAGTTAAGTTATTTATAAAATAAACTTCGATAAATCCGTATCTTTAACTAAAGTGTCTAAATTCTCATTTATATAGTTTTTATCTATAATAATTTTATCACCTGCACGATCAGTAGCTGTAAAACTAATTTCGTCCAATATTTTTTCAATTATGGTATGAAGTCTTCTGGCACCTATATTTTCAACTGTAGCATTAACTTCAGATGCTATGTTTGCAATTGCATCTATCCCATCATCAGAAAACTCTAAATCAACATTTTCTGTCTTCAATAGGGCGACATACTGTTTGATTAAACTGAAATCTGGCTCTCTTAAAATCCTTTTAAAATCCTCGCTTGTTAAGGCTTCTAATTCTACTCTAATCGGTAATCTCCCTTGTAATTCAGGAAGCAAATCAGAAGGTTTCGCAAGTTGAAATGCTCCTGATGCAATAAATAAAATGTGATCTGTTTTTATTGGACCATGTTTGGTATTAACTGTTGTTCCTTCTATTAATGGCAACAAATCTCTTTGAACACCCTCTCTTGAAACATCACCACCAACTCTATCAGTTCTTGCAGAAATTTTATCAATTTCGTCGAGAAATACTATTCCATTATTCTCAGTTGAAAGTTTTGCTGTCTTTATAATTTTATCTTGCTCAATTAATTTATCAGACTCGTCATTAATTAATATTTCATGAGACTCTTTTACAGTCATTTTTTTCTTTTTTTCTTTATTACCCATTGATTTACCCAACATTTCACCAATGTTAATCATCCCAACATTTGCTCCAGGCATTCCTGGTATTTCAAAAGAAGCACCACTAGATCCAGAATCACTCACGGCAATTTCAATTTCGTTATCATCCAGGTCACCACTTCTTAATCTTTTTCTAAAACTTTCTCTTGTAGCAAGACTTGCTTTTTTTCCAACTAATGCATCTAAAACTTTTTCTTCAGCTGCTTTTTGAGCTTGTGCAAATACTTCTTTTCTTTTTTTTACTTTTTCCATTGAGATAGCAATTTCAATTAAATCTCTTACAATTTGTTCAACATCTCTTCCTACGTATCCAACTTCGGTAAATCTTGTAGCTTCAACTTTTACAAAGGGAGCTTCTGCAAGTTTTGATAGTCTTCTAGAAATTTCTGTTTTACCTACACCAGTTGGTCCAATCATTAAAATATTTTTTGGTAAAACTTCATTTTTCATTTCACCTTTTAGTGCTTGTCTTCTCCATCTATTTCTTAATGCAACGGCAACTGCTCTTTTTGCTTTGTTTTGTCCGACAACAAATCTATCCAATTCTGAGACTATTTCCCTAGGAGATAGAGAACTTACTAATGAAGCTTCTTCTTTTTGATTTTTATCTTTTGGGTGTAGTTGTGTTACGTTTGATTTATCCATTATATTTTTTCAATTTTAACATTTTCGTTTGTGAAAACACATATATCAGCAGCAACTTTAATTGCTTTTTTAGCAACTTCCTCAGCAGACATATTTCCTTCCATTAATACTTTTCCTGCAGCTAGAGCATAATTGCCGCCAGAACCAATTCCAATTACATCTCCTTCAGGCTCTAGAACATCACCTGTTCCAGAAATAATATAGCTATTGTTTTTATCACCAACAGCCATCAACGCTTCCAATCTTCTTAAATATTTATCTGTTCTCCAATCTTTTGCTAATTCGACAGCAGCCCTAGATAAATTTCCAGCATGTTTCTCTAGTTTGCCTTCTAATCTTTCAAATAAAGTTAATGCGTCCGCAGTTGATCCTGCAAAACCCGCAACAACATCTCTTTTTTCAATTTTTCTAACTTTTGAAGCGGTGCTTTTAACGACAGTATTTCCCATACTTACTTGTCCATCACCAGCAACGACTACATCATTATTTTTTCTGACTAGTACAATTGTTGTCATACTTAATAAATGGTAACTATTTTTGATACTTCAAGTGTGTAGACTGATATTGATATAGTGGGATTATGTATGTATACCATTGAAAATATATGGCTAGAAAAGGAAAAGTATCTCGAAAAACAAAAGAAACCAGCATTAATGTTGAAGTAAATATTGATGGTAAAGGTAAGTACCAAATTGACACTGGTATAGGTTTCTTAGATCATATGCTCGAACAGTTATCAAAGCACTCTTTAATTGATCTTAAGGTTAAAGCAAAAGGAGATACACACATTGATCTTCACCACACAACGGAAGATACAGGTATTGCAATTGGAGAAGCTTTAAAAAAAGCGGCAAAAAAATTTGTAGGTATAAAAAGATATGCTCACACAGTTATACCAATGGATGAAACTTTAACTAGAGTAGCTATTGATGTATCAAACAGACCTTATTTGATTTGGAAAGTAAAACTTAAAGTTGAGAAACTTGGAGAAATGGATACAGAATTATTTAAAGAATGGTTCCAAGCTTTCTCTCAATCTGCAGGTATCACCATGCACGTTGAAAATATTTATGGTGATAATAGCCACCACATTATTGAATCTTGCTATAAAGCATTAGCAAGATCGTTAAGAGCTGCATTAGAAATGGATCCAAGAAACAAGAAGAGCATTCCATCAACTAAAGGCTCATTATAAGTTTAATGAACGTCACAATTGTTGATTATAATTCGGGCAATATAAGCTCGGTAATAAACTCTTTTAAAGAGGTTGCTAAAAATAAAGTAAATATAGAAGTAACTTCAGATTTAAGTAAGATTAATTCTTCTGATAAAGTTGTTTTGCCAGGACAGGGTTCGTTTAAAAGTTGTGTTGATGCGCTTAATAACATCAGTGGTCTGGTAGACACTTTAAACGAGTTTGCCATTAACAATAAAAAACCATTGCTTGGAATTTGTGTTGGGCTTCAAATGTTTGCTGATGTTGGTTATGAAGAAACAGAAACTAAGGGTTTTGGCTGGATACCAGGTAAGGTATCAAAAATCAATAATCAAAATGGAAAGTTTAAGCTTCCTCATATCGGTTGGAACCAAATAAACATTTTGAACGATAGTAAAATTTTCAAAGACATAGAAAATAATTCTCATATGTATTTTGTTCACAGTTATGAATTTGTTCCAGAAGATAAAAATGTGATTTCTGCAACGACTGATTATTCATCCACTATTGTTTGTTCTGTTGAAAAAGAAAATATTTTTGGAACACAATTTCACCCTGAAAAGAGTGATAAAATTGGACTTAAGATAATTGATAATTTTATAAAATTATAATGAGATATATTTTATTTTTAATTATTTTATTAATTTTAAATTCTTGTGAGACTACTAAACAAATGCAATTAAATGAAAAAAACAAAAAACAAAAAAAAATAATGATGGATATAAATACTAAACCAAATATTAAAATTAAAAAATGAAAATATTTCCAGCAATAGATATCAAGGATAAAAAGTGTGTGAGGTTAGTTAAAGGAGATTTTAATAACAAAACTGAATACGAAATGTCCCCAGTTGAACAAGCGGGTAAATACAAGGATCATGGTTTTCAAAATTTACATATAGTTGATCTAGATGGAGCTTTGACTGGTGAAACAGTTAATTTGGATATTATTCAAGAAATAGTTACCAAATTTGAACTTAAGATCGAAATTGGTGGAGGAGTAAGAAATTTTGAGAGTATTCAGAAATATACCGATTCTGGCGTTGAGAAAGTTATTTTAGGAAGTGCTGCTATAAAAGATAAAAATTTTTTAAAAGGAGCTTGTGAAAAATTTCCAAACAAGATTGCATTAGGCTTGGATGCAAAAGATGGGTATTTATCAGTTTCAGGCTGGAAAGAAAATTCAAACCAATTAACTTTAGATTATTTAAAAGAAGTGAATAATTTTGGTGCAAGCAGATTGATTTATACTGATATAAATAGAGATGGGATGAAGCAAAGTCCTAATTTTGAAGAGACAGCAAAGGTTGCTAATACATCCAATTGTCCAGTAATTATATCGGGTGGAGTCTCATCAATTGACGATATTAAAAAAGCCAAGGAATTAAATAATAATAATATCGAGGGTATAATAGTTGGAAAAGCTATATATGATGGTGATATCAAGCTAGAGGAATTGGTAAAGGAATTAGATGCTTAAGAACAGAATAATACCTTGTTTAGATGTGAAAAATGGTCGTGTAGTAAAGGGAATTAACTTTGTTGATCTACAGGATGCAGGTGATCCTGTAGAACAAGCTAAAATTTATTCAGATGGTGGCGCAGATGAAATTTGTTTTCTAGATATTACTGCTTCAAATGAAAATAGAGACATTATCTATGATGTTGTTGAGAAAACTTCGAAGAAATGTTTTGTACCTTTGACGGTTGGAGGTGGCGTTAGAAGTGTTGAGGATATAAATAAATTACTTAATTGTGGAGCAGATAAAGTTTCAATCAATACTGCTGCTGTTAAAAATTCAAAAGTAGTAGTAGAAAGCTCAAAAAAATTTGGTTCACAATGCATTGTTGTTGCAATAGATGCAAAAAAAAATGGAGATAAATGGGAAATTTTTACTCATGGTGGAAGAAATAGCACAGGTATTGATTCAATTGAATTTGCAAAAAAAATGGAAGACAGTGGAGCAGGTGAACTTTTGGTTACTTCCATGGATAGGGATGGTACTCAAGTTGGTTATGATATTGAGCTTATGTCAAAGATATCTTCTAAAGTAAATATTCCTGTAATTGCATCTGGTGGAGTCGGTAATTTAGATCATCTAGTAGATGGAATTAAATTAGGAAATGCTAGTGCTGTTCTTGCGGCATCAATATTTCATTACGGCAAACATTCTGTAAAAGAAGCGAAGGAGTATTTGGATTCAAAAGGAATTCCTGTTAGAATTTAATATGCTTAATACTTTAGAAAACTTAATTAAACTTGCACGAGAGAGAAAATCTTCACCTATTAAAGGTTCTTATACTAATAAGCTGCTTACTGATAAATTATTAAGCAAGGCAAAAGTTTTAGAGGAAGTTAATGAATTGATTGAGGCAGTAGAGGAAAATTCTAATAAGATCCATGAAGCTGCAGATGTATTTTACCATTTGCTAATGTATCTTGAGGCAAATGATATAAAAATTGAAGAAGTAATGTCAGAGTTAGAAAAAAGAAAAAAATGAGTTACGATAATAATAATATTTTTGCAAAAATTTTACGTGGAGAGATTCCTTGTAATAAAATTTATGAGGATGATTTTGTTTTGTCATTTCACGATATCAATCCACAAAAAAAAATTCATGCTTTAGTTATTCCGAAAGGGAAATATGTTGATTTAGATGATTTTAGTCTGAATGCTTCACCAGAGGAAATGGTTGGATTATTAAAAGGTATTAATATAGTTGCTAAAAAGCTTGGTATTTCAACAGAAGTAGGTAGAGGTTATAGAGCTTTAGCAAATATAAGTGATTATGGCGGCCAAGAGGTTCCTCATTTACATTTTCATTTGTTTGGAGGTGAAAGAGTAGGAAAAATGGTGGTGTGACTGAGAAAGTTAAAAGAAATTATCTAGAAATAAACTCACTTCAAGATCTTAAAGAGGGGACCAAGCCTTCAGAAGATTATTCCTTAAGTTTTATTGATCCAATAAATTTTCAATTGAACAAATTTTTTTATAAGAATATCGGGAAAAAACATAAATGGGTAGATAGACTTACTTGGTCAGAGGAAAAATGGATAAATTATGTTTCTGCAGAAAATGTTCGAACATACGTATTTAAATTTAAAGATGATTTAGTAGGTTTTTTTGAATTAATTTATCATCTAGAAAAAAATGAAACTGAAATCGCTTATTTTGGAATACTAGAGGAATATCATAATAAAAAATTAGGTTCATATTTGTTGTCAGAAGCAATTAAAAAATCTTTTCAAAACAATACTAAGCGTGTTTGGGTTCATACATGTTCATTAGATCATAAAAATGCTTTAAACAATTATGTGTCAAGAGGCATGAAAATTTTTAAAACTGAATTATTAAATATTTAATTCGTCGCAGGGATTTTAAAGAGATTTTTTGAAAGCACCCTATTTTTTCTTATAGAAGAAAGGAAAGTAATATTAAAATTTTGATAAATATCTGTATTTTGCCAGCCAATTAAATCATAAGTTTGATTATCAAAAAATATATTAATTTCGTTACTCTCATCAAAAATTGTAAAGTTAATTAGTTTATTATCAACAATTCTTTCCTCAAGATCATAAATTTTATTTATTAAAAAATTTTTATCTAAAATTAAATTTAAAGGAGTTTTCTCAAGAGGATATCTGTAATAACTTGTTTTAGTTTTTATTACTAAAGATTTACCGTTTGAAATTAAAATTTTGTTATTACTTCTTGTGTACTCACAAAAAATTTTTTTTGGATACTCAATAGTACAGTTTCCATTTTCAATCTTCCCATTTATATTTTGTTCAAATTTGAAGTCTAAATTATTGGTATCTTTTAAATTTTGAATTATTTTATTTTTAATTTCTGCATTTGAAAAAGATGTTAAAATAGTCAAAAAAAATATTAATGAATACCGAAGCATTAAAGTAAGTCTCTTTTGCCAACATGATTTGCTTTACTAACAATGCCATCTGCCTCCATCATATCAATAATTCTTGCTGCTCTGTTGTATCCAATTTGAAGTTTTCTTTGTAAAAATGAAGTAGACGCCTTACCTTCAGACCTAATTATATCTAAAGCCTGCTCGTAAAGCTCATCTTTCTCACCTTGATTTTGGCTATCACCAATTTCTTTCTCATCAGCAAAATTTAAAATTTCATCAACATAATCTGGTTCTGCTTGAGATCTTAGAGAATTGTTTATTTTCTCAATTTCATCATCAGATACAAATGGTGCATGAATTCTAACTATTCGATTAGCTGAGGACATGTATAACATGTCTCCTTTCCCCAACAATTGTTCAGCTCCTTGTTCTCCGAGAATAGTCCTACTATCTATTTTAGAGGTTACTTGGAAAGATATTCTGGTAGGAAAATTAGCTTTTATTGTGCCCGTAATTACGTCTACACTGGGTCTTTGGGTGGCCATTATAATATGGATCCCTGCTGCTCTTGCCATTTGAGATAATTTTTGAATATAATTTTCAATTTCTTTACCAGCAACTAACATTAAATCAGACATTTCATCAACAACAACTACAATATAAGGCATTGGAAGTTTATGTTTTGCATTGTAACCATCAATATTTCTGACGCCTTCTTTTGTCATTAATTTATATCTACTCTCCATTTCCTTAACTACCCAGCCTAGCACCGAAGTTGCTTTTTTTGCCTCTGTTATCACTGGGCACAGTAAATGTGGAATTCCCTCGTAAGTAGACAACTCTAACATCTTGGGGTCAATTAAAATAAATTTACATTTTTCAGGAGTATGTCTGTAAAGAAGTGATAAAATAATTGTATTTATGCATACTGATTTACCAGATCCAGTAGTTCCGGCTATAAGTAGATGCGGCATAGATGATAAATCACCAACTATTGGATACCCAGATATACTTTTGCCAAGTGCGATTGGTAATTTAATATCTCTTTTTTTAAATTCACTGTTATTTAAAATTTCACTTAAATAAACATTTTCTCTAGAGTTATTAGGTAGTTCAATACCAATAGTATTGCTTCCAGGAATTGTTGAAATTCTCGCAGACTCAGAACTAGTATTTCTTGCTATATCATCTGACAAATTAATAATTTTTGAAACTTTTACTCCAGCAGCAGGTTCAAATTCGTTTAGTGTCACAACAGGCCCATGACTTACTTTTTTAATTTCACCATTGACTCCAAAATCTAATAAGATCTTTTCTAAAAATTTAGGATCATTATTTTCATTTTTTTCAGATCTCCCTATTTCTTTTTTAGAGGGTAATTTTAATAATTTTAAATCTGGTAGTTTAAATTTAATTTTATTATCTTTCTTATTTTCAGCTTTTATAAAAGGTAAATCTTCTTGTATAAGATTTTTAATTTCATCTTGTGGTATATATTCACTTATTATTTCATTTTTATTTGTATAATTTTTTTCTTTTTTCTTTTTAAAGAAACTTAAAAATTGTAAAATTATTTCATATAATTTAAATAAATTAAAATTTATACTCTTCAAGAATAAGAATAAAATTAAAATTATTAAAAAATAGTAAGCAAATTGACTGTTTTTTAGTAAGATTTTGTTTAAATAAGTTTGGTTGAGAAAACTGCCTATAAAACCCCCGTTTCCATTTATATAAAGTGTAAACGCATCAGAATAATAATGTGTTAAAAAAAGAGTTCCAAAAATAGAATAAAGTACAACAAAGAAAATGTTTTCAATAATTAAAATAAATTCTTTACTCCTTAACAGATTAATACCTGTAATAATAAAAGTTAAAGAAATTAGATAAGCAACCAATCCTACTGATTGAAAAAATAAGTCAGAAACAAAACTACCTTTAAAACCAAAAAAATTATTAATTTCCTTGTTATCTGGAAAAATAAAGTTTGGGTCTTCAGGTGAGTAGGTAAATAATGCAATAAATAACGCTAAACCTAGAAAAAAGAGAATAAAACCAGAGATCTCAGCTAATCGCTTAGTAGCAAAATCAATGAACAAATTGGCTGTTTTTTTAATATCCATATATATGAATCAATTATACCACTTTGTATCATCTAATTTTTGTTGTTAAAATTAAAAATAATATGAGAGTTTGTATCCTAGGCGGTGGTTTATCTAGCTTAACTTTAGCAAAATCTTTAGTTAATCAAAAAATTTGTGTTGATGTTTTATATTCAAAAAAATCATATTCAATAAATAAAACTCGGACAATAGGTATTTCTAAAAGCAATATAGAATTTTTTAATGAAAAAATAATTAATATTGAAAAAATTATTTATAAATTAAAGAAAATAGAAATTTATAGTGACAATTTAAAAAAACAAAAGTTAATTAATTTTGAAAATAAAAGTGATTATTTATTCTCGATTGTAAAAAACTATAAACTTCAAGAAATTTTAGAAAAAAATCTATTTAATAACAAATATTTTAGAAAAATTAATTTAAAAAAAAAAATAAATTATTCTAAAGATTATGATTTAGTTTTTAATACTGATTACAATCACCCAATTACAAAAAAATATTTTAATAAAAAAATAGAAAAAAAATATAATAGTGTTGCTTATACTACAGTTATAAAACATGATAAAATTTCCAATAAAATTGCTGTACAAATATTTACAAAAAATGGTCCTCTAGCCTTTTTGCCAATTTCAGAATATGAAACATCAGTTGTTTACTCTATTGATAATTATGTAAAAAGTGATAAAGAAATAAAAAATCTAATTTATAATTATAATCTTAAATATAATCTAAAAAAAATAAATAAAATTTATTCTTTTGAGCTCAAAGGATTAAGTCTGAGATCTTATTTTCATAAAAATATTTTAGCGTTTGGAGATTTACTTCATAGAATTCATCCTCTTGCAGGACAGGGTTTTAATATGACAATTAGGGATATAAAGATTTTAAATGACATAATTCAAAATAAAATTGACTTTGGTTTACCTTTAGACTCAACATCAACTATTGAATTTGAAAAAAATCAAAAGCATAAAAATTATTTATTTTCCACAGGAATTGATTTAATTCATGAATTTTTTAACTTAGAAAGAAAAACTAAAAACGATTTTTTAAGTAAATCAATTCAATATTTTAATAAGACACCTGGTATTAATAAAATCTTTACAAAAATTGCGGATAGAGGCCTTTTATTTTAATTAGCATCTATTGCAGTGTAGTATTTTCGTAATCATCAAAAATATAAGTTTTAAGAATTTCTGCAATTTTATTTTTTCTGATATCTAAGTTTTTAGCTTCAAGTAAAATTTGTTTTTCTTCAAGTGAAAATGGAGATGCCATAGCTAAAGCATTAATAGTCTCATTTAAACTTTGTTTTTCTAATGCTTTCCAATTTATAATAAAACCTCTTTTTTCGAATAAAGACTTTAAATCTTTGAAAATTAATTCAAGATCTGAAAAATTTATTCTTTCTTTTTCATCACTTAAATCGTTTGAATAATCTTTATAGTCCACTTCTACATTTCTATATTTTTTATCTGTATTTATTTCATTTATAATTTGAAATCTGATTTTTCCTTTTAATTCAATTAGATAACGACCATCTTCCGTTTCTCTAAAACTAGTTATTTTTCCCAGACAACCAATGTTATGTAATTTTGGTAAACCATATTCATCTTTAGAATTTTTTGGCTGGATCATCCCAATTAATTTATTTGACTTCATGCTATCATTAACCATATCAATGTATCGTGGTTCAAATATATTTAAAGGTACCGTGGTGTTGGGAAAAATTATAAAATTGCTAAGTGGAAATACAGGAATTATTTTAGGAAAATTGTTCATTTTTTAATTTATAATATATTATTAAAAAAAATTTAAATGATATTTTGGATAGCTTCATATCCCAAAAGCGGGAATACATGGTTAAGAGCTTTAATAAGTGCTTACTATTTTACAAAAGATGGTGTTTTTGATGAAAATTTATTAAAAAAAATTGACCAATTTCCCACTAGAAAATATTTTTTAGATTTTGAATATAACCAAAAAATTATAGGTGATACCTGCAAATATTGGCTAAAGGCACAGGAAAAAATTAATCTGGATAACAATTTAAGATTTTTTAAAACACATAATGCATTTGGAAAAATAAATAATTATGATTTTACTAACCCACAAAATTCTGTGGGGTGTATTTACATTGTTAGAGATCCAAGAAATGTAATTTCTTCTCTCAAAAATCATTATGAACTTGATGACGAGAAAGCCCTAAAATGGATGACCAATAAAAAGCAATTTCTATATGACGTCGAAAAAGTTGAGGAGTCTGGATTTAGTGATTTTCAATTTATAAGTTCATGGGATATGAATTATAAGTCATGGAAGTTACAAAAAAAAATACCCTTAAAGTTTATAAAGTATGAAGATTTATTGAACGAAACATTTATCGTTTCTAAAGAAATTATTAAATTTATTAATGATGTAACTGACAATAAGCAAAAAATAAATATAGATAAATTAAAAAATACACTTCAATCCACATCTTTTTCAAAATTAAAAAATAATGAAATTAAATATGGTTTCTCAGAGGCAGTAAATTCACAGAAAAATAAACAAAATAAAATTAAATTTTTCAATTTAGGTCCAGAAAATGATTGGAGAAAGATTTTAGATAAAAATTTAAAAGGAAAGTTAAATAAAGTTTTTGAAAAAGATTTAAATGAACTTTTATATTTTTAGAATGCTTGTTTTTAAATGTAATTTAATCTATATTTATTATAATTGCGGGCATAGCTCAGTGGTAGAGCGTCTCGTTGCCAACGAGAAGGTCGAGGGTTCGACCCCCTTTGCCCGCTCCATAAATTGTGATTAAATCGAATTTTTTAACATCAATTTTTCAAAAATATCTTGGAAACAAGGATATAAGAAGATTTAAAAATAATTTTTTTTATTATATTTATTTTAGGATTTTAAGAAATTTTTTAGTTAATGATTTAATACTAAATATATATAATTTTAAAGTTCATGGGAGCATAAAAAAAAATAAAACATCTTATTTTTTATTAAAAAAATGTGAATTTGGTGATTATCATGAACTTAATACCATAAAAAAATTTTCTAATAAAAATAAATTATTATTTATTGATTGTGGTTGTAATTATGGATTTTATTCTTTTTATACAGCATCACTATCTGAAAATAATTTAATTTTATCAATTGAGGCATCAAAAGATACTTCTGATGAATTCATTAAAAATCTGAATTTAAATGGTTTTAAAAATATTAATTTTTTTAATAATGCAGTTTCAAATACAATTGATGAAACTATTTCCTTTTATGAGAGTGTAAATGACTGGGAAAGTTCTCAAACTCACAATAATTTTAATTTTGCCTCAGAATTAAAAGTTAAATCAATTAAGATTGATAGTTTGGTAAAAGAATATTCTTTAAATGATTATGTTGTAATTATAAAATTAGATGTAGAAGGTAATGAAATAAATGTAATTAAAGGTGCCTTAGAAGTAATAAAAAAATCAGAACCTCTAATAATTATAGAATTTTCAAAATATATTTTTGAAAACAAAGACAATATTGACTATTTAAATAATTTTTTAAATAAATATGATTATTGTATATATGATACAAATTATAACAAAAAAAATTTAGAGGATATTTTAGAAATGTTAAATAACTTACAAAAAAGATATAAAACAATAGGTAATTTTTATTTAATAAAAAATTCCTCAAAAAATCTAAAGGCTTTTCTTTCAAATGAGTGATTTAGCAAATAAAAAATGTGTTCCATGTGAAGGAAATATTCCTCCATTTAATGCAGAGGAGATCCATAAATATCTTAAAAAAGTTGATGGCTGGGAAGTTTTAGAAGATAAAATTGACGGCTTTCATTTAATCAAGAATTTTAAATTTGATAACTTTTTAAAAAGTCAGGAATTTGTCAATAAAGTTGGACAAATAGCTGAAGCCGAAAGTCATCATCCTGATCTATGGTTTGGATGGGGTTATGCAAGAATTAAAATATTTACGCATGCGATAAAGGGTCTAGCTGAGAGTGATTTTATTCTTGCTGCAAAAATAGATAAAATATCTAATGTCTAAAGTGTCTTGTCTTAGAAAAAAGAAGTACAGTGTCAGTTTCATTTGCAAAATTAATTATTTCTTCATCTCTTATTGATCCAGATGGTTGAACAACAGCTCTAACACCTGATTGTACTAATTTTTCAATACCATCTACAAAAGGAAAAAATGCATCTGAGGCTGCTACTAAATTATCAGTCTGAAGATTAAATTTTTTCATTTTATTTATTGCTATTTGGCAACTATCTAGTCTACTTGGTTGACCAGAACCAATACCCACAGTAGCTTCATTAGACGCTAATACTATTGCATTTGATTTTACATACCTGCATACATTAAAAGCAAAAATAAGATCTTTAAGTTGTTTTGAAGATGGTTTTCGTTTTGATACAACTTTAAAATTTTTTTTTGCAAATATATTTAAGTCCTCTGATTGTATCATTATATCTTGATTAAATGATACAAACTTAAAAAGTTCTCCTGATGTGTAATTTGTTCCATCAATCAATCTTAAGTTTTTTTTAGCTTTTAATATTTTGATTGCATTGCTATCGAAACCATTAGCAATTATTACCTCTAAAAATAACTTATTTAATTCAACAGCTAAATTATTTGTAATTTTAAAATTACAAGAAACTATTCCACCAAAAGCACTTACAGGGTCACAAGAAAGAGCAGATTTATAACTCTCCAAATGATCATTTTTAGCAGAAACTCCACACGGGTTTGCGTGCTTAACTATGACTGTTCCCTTCCCTTTTGGTAAAGATCTTGAAATAGTTAGAGCGCTAAATATGTCATTATAATTGTTATAACTAAGCTGTTTCCCATGAATTTGTTTTAAATTCATATTTGAATTACTTGAATAAATCGCACTTAGTTGGTGAGGATTTTCGCCGTATCTAAGTTGCTCTATTAGATTTCCATGAAAAATTTTTTTGTTAGGAAAAATAGTATTTGTTTTTTTGTTAAAATAATTTGAAATTACAGAGTCATAATAAGCCGTCTCAGCAAACGCTATTCTTGATAGTTTTTCCCTAAAATTTAAAGAAGTAGATCCCTTGAATTTTTTTAGTTCTTGAATTAATTCCTCATACTGATCTGAAGACGTTATTACAGCCACATCATTATAGTTTTTTGCTGCAGATCTAACCATAGTAGGACCACCTACATCTATATTTTCTATAATTTTTTGATGATTATTTGTTTTTTTAAGAGTGTTCTCAAATGGATAAAAATTAACTATGACTAAATCTATATTCTCAAAATTATTATCTTTAAGATCTTTTAAGTGAGATTTTTTTTCTCTTTTATTTAAAATTCCTGCATGGATTTTTGGATGAAGAGTTTTTACTCTACCCTCTAAAATCTCAGGGGAATTGGTAAAATTAGATACTTCTAAACAATTAAATTTTAATCTTTTAATTTCTTTATAAGTACCACCTGAGCTAATTATTTTAATTTTATTTTTTTTTAAAATATTTAGCAATGATTTTAATTTATTTTTGTCGGATACAGAGATGAGAGCTGTTTTGATTTTTTTCTTCATTATAATTTATTTATCTCCCACTTTATAATCTGTTCTTTTCCATTATTCATACCTGAGATAAAAATATTTTGGTTTTCTTTATATGAATTTTTATTACCGAAATATAAACCATTATCAATATTAATATCAAAGTTATCACAACTAAATTTCCAACCTTCCTCATCTAATTCAATTAGTATTGATTTGTTATCTTGTGTTTTCATTACTTTTGAGTTTGGATCAAGATGAAATCTAATATCAAATTTAATTTCTTTACTTGGATTTTTTCTAAATAACTTATCATAGCCAATAAATTTCATTTGTTCTGGGTAGAACTCAATTTCTCTTTCATAAAGGGCTCCAAATTTAATTAAATATCCATCATGTGTACCTGATATTTTCCAATAATTATTTTCAAAAACTACATTTTTTTTTGATACTTTCAGCCCTTTATCAACAATCAAATTTTTTTGATGCTTAATAAAATTACAAGAGGAATAATCCTCAATGCATAAAGCACAATGTAAAGCTGTACTTCTTGATAATTTATTAAATTTATTATTTTTATCTGAATAGTAACCAGCATTAGAAATTAATTTTTTATCATTAGAAAATATTTCAAATGATAAAGCTCCTGCTTGATAGTCGTTTGAAAATATTTTGCTAGGGCTAGATCCAATATCAGCAGCAAGAATTATTTTTTTACTTTTAAGTATTGCGTAACCTCCTAGTTCATTAATTTGATTTTTAAAAGTGTAACCAAATCTTTTCAAGTATTGATCAAATTCGTCATTATCAGAAGAATAGTTACCATTAAAAAAAATATCTTGTTTAACATTTTGCCAAATGAAAGCGTAACTTGAGCCTAAATAGTAGATAGTTTCATCAATATATTCAGGGATCAAACTCTGAGATTCTTTAAACCACTCTCTAATTATTATAAAATATTTTAAATAAAATATTAATTGTCTGATATTTCTTGATTTTGTAAAACCCTGATTATCGATTGAGGATTTAATTATATTTTTTAATAAATTTAATCCGTAAGCAAGATATTGTCTTTCATTCTTATAAGCTAAGCCAGTCAAAATTATTGCAGCACACCCAATCATCTTATTTTCTACTTCTTTTGGATTTTTTATTTCATTTAATAAATGATTAGTTTGCTTCTGTATCATGTGATCAAAAGTAGTTCTGTATTCTTGATCACTATCTTCATACGTTAGTTGATGATTTGATAACCATGAAATAATTCTTTTTGCTGTTAAATCAAATTCCCAACTCTTTTTTTGATATTTAGTGTTATTTGAAATCCAATTTTTTATAACTGCTTGTGTAGTTTTTTTGGAGGATTTTAAATCTAAGCTGAAAAACCAAAAAAAATTATTTAATGTTTCGTAATCTTTAGGACTTAAATTGTTTTGCCAAATTGACTCAGTAGCAAAATCTTCAATTTTATATTTTTTATTTTGGTATTTAATTATAGATGAAAGTAAATGAGGACTAGGCTTGTATTCAAAACTATTTTTAAAAGTTTTTGATATTTTTTTTTCGTAAAAATTTGAATTTTGATAAATTGATTTAAAACTTTCTTTTATATTAAAATAAAATTGACCTAAAATGCCTAAGGAATTTGTATTAATCATTAACTTATTTTAATTTTAATAAATTAATATTTTTCTTTATATCTCCATCATTACTTTTAAACACCGTAGTCCCAGAAACAAGAATGTTAGCACCAGCATCAATTGCACTTTTACAATTATCAAAATTTATTCCTCCATCAATTTCTATATCAAAATCTAGGTTTTTTTGTTCTCTTATTTTTTTTAGATCTTTAATTTTATTTAAAACTTCTGGCATAAATTTTTGACCTCCAAAGCCAGGATTTACACTCATAATTAAAATTAAATCTATTTGATCTAGAAAATCTAAAATCAAATCAATTTTAGTTTCTGGATTGAGTGAAACTCCAACTTTTTTTCTTTTTTCTTTTATTTTTTTTATTGAATTTTCTAAATTATCAGTTGCCTCAGGGTGAATAGTAATTATGTCTGCTCCTGCATCAGCGTAAGCTTCTATGTATTTATGAACTGGTGAAATCATTAAATGAACATCAAATTTTAATGAACAATGTTTTCGAAGAGCTTTAATTACTGGAGGTCCTATTGTTAAATTAGGAACAAAATGACCATCCATTACATCCACATGAATCATATCAGCTCCACCTTCTTCAAGTCTTTTTATTTCTGTGCCTAACTGACTAAAATCAGCAGACAAAATAGATGGTGAAATTTGTATATTTTTCATTGATTACTAAATTAACTAGTATCAATTTTAAAAATTAAAATGAATTAAAAAATTGATAAATTTGTCTAGAAATTTCACTCTCCAAAGGAAATGACAACATTCCCATCACTGAATAGCCTAAGATCCAAGGCATCAAATAAAATCTGATCATGTAAAAGAACCAAGCAACATATAAAGGTACCAAAGGACCGATAATAAATGAAGGTGTTATTGGTTTAAATAATTTTATTAAAGGATTGGTATATTTTACAAATACTCTCATGAAAAAAAACTGAGAATCTTCTCTTTGGAAGATGTTCATTGCTACTCTCCCAATCAAAGTCCACATTATAATTCCAAGCAAATAATCAATAAAATATATTAAAGGATGAAAATTTGCTGACATTTAAAATTTATATTGGAAAATGTAATGAAATAAAAGGGGCGAAATTAATCGCCCCTTAAAAGATTATTTAGTGTGATTTACCAAGAATTGTTTTACCACTCGGTACACGTACATCATCAACCATTTTTTGAGTAGCTTTATCTGGTTCTGCAGTCATTAAACTAACTACTACCATTAAAACTAAACTAACAGCTGATCCGAAGATACCAAATGTTAACTGTGTAATTCCTAGGAATCCACTTCCACCAGTTCGCACCCAAACTAAGTACCAAGTACCAGCAGCTAGACCTCCTAGCATACCAGCAATCGCACCTTGTCTGTTAGCTCTCTTCCACCATACACCAAGTACAAGTGGGAAGAACAATCCAGACATTGCAAAGTCAAATGCCCAGATAACCGAACCTAAGATTCCTTGAATCTCCATTGCTGCAATAGTTGCTCCAGCAAAACCAATTACTACAAGTAATACCCTTGCAACAAGTAGTCTTTTTGCAGTTTCCGCTTTTGGATCAATGATCTTATAGTAAACATCATGTGATATAGCGTTTGCAATCGCTAGAATCAAACCATCGGCAGTAGACATGGCAGCTGCCATACCTCCTGCAGCAACTAGACCTGAAATTACATAAGGTAATCCAGCTATCTCTGGTGTTGCTAATACAACGGCTTTACCACCCATGAAGAACTCATTTAATTCAAGAGTTCCATTTCCGTTAAAGTCGCTGACAAACATTAAGTTTGCTTGGTTCCAGTTTTGATACCAATCTATAGCTTGAACTTCTGCAATTGATTTACCGATAATACCAGTTGGTAAATTCGGGTCGATCAATGACAACTTAGATAGCGTAGCTAACATTGGAGCAGAAGAATAAAGTAGGAAGATAAAGAATAATGACCAACCTACTGATTTTCTAGCTGCTTTTACACTTGGAGTAGTAAAGTATCTCATCATCACATGCGGTAATGAAGCTGTTCCCATCATCATCGCTAGTGCTAATGAAATAAATGCCCAAGGTGTAGCGTTAACTGCAGAGTGAGCTTTAGTTATTCCTGCTAAGCCTTTAGGTACAGTCTTTAGATCAGCAGCTGCGTTTTTAACAAAACCAAACTGTTGCTCTAATTCACCAATTCTAGCTACCTCATCAGCTAACATAAAGTGAGGGAAGAAACCTGCACCCATTTTGTTACTGATCCAGAATACTGGAAGTAAGTAAGCTATAATTAGTACGATGTATTGCGCAACTTGTGTCCAAGTTACCCCTCTCATACCACCTAACATTGAACATAATAAAATACTTATTAGTCCAATATAAACTGCGTATTGGAATGGGATATCAAGTGCAACAGATGCAATAGTACCTGTAGCGTTAATTTGTGCAGTCACATAAGTAAATGAAGCAACAGTTAAAACTACAACTGCGCTAAATCTAGCTAAATTACCACCGTATCTAGTACCTATAAAATCTGGAACTGTATAACAGCCAAATTTTCTTAAGTATGGTGCTAATAAAGATGCAACAAGCACGTAACCACCAGTCCAACCTACAAGTAGTGCCATATAACCGTAACCTTTAAAGTAAATACCACCCGCCATTGCAACGAATGAAGCACCAGACATCCAGTCTGCTGCCGTCGCCATTCCGTTAAAGACTGTTGGTACTTGCCTTCCAGCTACGTAATATGCATCTGCTTGGGCTGTTCTTGATAGCCAACCGATTAATGCATAGATGAATACCGTAAATGCAACAAAAGCGATACCAATCGCTTTAGCTGACATACCCATCTGTTCAGCAATTGCCATTATGATTATGAAACCTATAAATCCTCCAGTATAGATTCCATAAACCTTTGGCAAATTATCTATGAAATTACCTTTCATTATTCGTCCTCTCTTTCGCTAAAGCCGAACTCTTCATCGATTTTTTCTTGTCTATTCGCAAACCAGAAAATTAGGATTACGAATGCTCCAAGAGATCCTTGACATGTAAACCAGTATGTCCAAGGATAACCGAAAGGTCCTGTGACCTCGTTCATTTCAGCTCCAAAGAGAAAGATGCCAATTGAGAATACAAACCAGATTGCCAATGTAATGAATAGCAAACCTCTGGATTTTTCCCAGTGTTTTTCTTGATTTGACATTTATACCTCTCTTTTTAGTTATAACTGGGTAAAACCATAACCATTATGAGAGCTTTGAAAACCCTAAAAATTGATCATATTAGGTACTTATTTACTTACTTTTTTAAGATATAATTGGCGCACATACAAATTAACATGGGAAAATACAAATTAACTTGGAGAGATGTAAAATTTGAGGATTTTAAAACATATTTATTCGCTATGTTTAAGGCGTTTATTCCCAAAAAAAAAATAAAAAATTTAGATGAACTAGAACAATTTATCCAAACAAAATCTGCGTGGGCCACTCAAGTTACTTTATATAATTATCTAAAAACTAGAATGGGAACAAGATATGTTCTTCATTTTGATAACGATGAATTTATGTCATCAGTAAATCTTGCTAAATGGAATATTTATTCAGTTGCATTACAAGATTTAACTTTTTTTACTTTTTCATATTTGAAAGTTAATTTTAATTATCAGGATATTCATAAAGCAAACGAAATTTTTAATAAAATTTTAGATGATGAAATTTCTAATAAGATGCCACTTAATATTATTGATGAAGCTAGAAAAAGTTTTGATGAACGATTAGAAAAAATAAATTGGGATGGTTATTATCAAGACTTACCTTTTAATCCTAGTGCACTCTCTTTATACAAATGGGCGCCAATTGCAGATGAATTAAAAACTTTAGATCGAAAGATCGTTTTAAATTCAATGATTTTAAAATGGGATGTTGTCAAACAAGAGTTTAAAGATTTAATCCAGTTCTAAATATTTTTTCTATTATCAACCAAACTATCAACGACACTTGGATCTGCTAGAGTAGTTGTATCTCCTAATTGACCATGCTCATTAGCAGCAATCTTTCTTAGAATTCTTCTCATTATTTTTCCTGATCTTGTTTTAGGAAGACCTGGAGTAAAATGAATTAGATCTGGAGTTGCCAAAGGTCCGATTTGTTTTCTAACCCAAAGTTTTAGATCTCTTTCTAGCTCACCAGTTTCATTTTCTCCTGCATTCAAGGTTACATAACAATACAACCCATTACCTTTAATATCATGAGGGTAACCAACTACAGCAGCTTCAGCTACTTTTGGGTGAGCAACAAATGCACTTTCAATTTCAGCAGTTCCTAAGTTGTGCCCCGAAACAATAATTACATCATCTACTCGGCCAGTGATCCAGTAATAACCATCTTTGTCTCTCCGGCAGCCATCACCAGTAAAATATTTTCCGTTAAATTGAGAAAAATATGTATCAATAAATCTTTGATGATCACCATAAACAGTTCTCATTTGTCCAGGCCATGATTGAGCTATGCACAACCTTCCTTCGCCAGCTCCTTTAATTTCCTTTCCATTTTTATCAACCAATACAGGCTTAATTCCGTAGAAAGGTTTTGTTGCAGATCCAGGTTTAAGTGGAATAGCACCTGTTTGAGGAGCAATCATTATACCTCCAGTTTCCGTTTGCCACCAAGTATCTACAATTGGGCATTTAGAATTACCCACAGTTTTATAATACCACATCCAAGCCTCTGGATTTATTGGTTCTCCTACTGTTCCTAAAAGTTTAAGTGATTTTCTAGAGGTTTTTTTAACTGGTTTATCTCCTTCACGCATTAATGCTCTAATTGCAGTTGGTGCAGTATAAAATGTATTAACTTTATATTTATCAACTATTTGCCACCATCTTGAACTATCAGGATAATTTGGAATTCCTTCAAACATTATAGTCGTTGCGCCATTTGAAAGTGGTCCATAAATTATATAACTATGTCCAGTAACCCAACCAATATCAGCAGTACACCAATAAATATCCTTTGGTTTATAGTTAAAAATATATTGATGTGTCATTGATGCATAAACCATATAACCACCAGTAGTATGAAGAACTCCTTTAGGTTTACCTGTTGAACCCGAAGTATATAAAATAAATAACGGATCCTCTGCATTCATTTCTTCAGGTTCACAATGATTAGGAACGTCTTTTATTAGATCATGATACCAAACATCTCTATTTTGATCCCAGTTGATGTAGTTACCTGTTCGTTTTACAACTATACATTTCTTAACATTTGGGCAACTCATTAAAGCTTCATCGACTGTATATTTCAGTGGAATAGTTTTTCCACCTCGCACTCCTTCATCTGCAGTAATAACGTATTCAGATTCGCAATCATTCACTCTTCCCGAAATAGAATCTGCTGAAAAACCTCCAAAAATAATTGAATGTACTGCACCAATTCTTACACAGGCCAGCATTAAAATTGCTAACTCTGGTATCATCGTTAAATAAATTGTTACTCTATCTCCTTTTTTAATTCCTAATTTTTTTAAACCATTTGCAGCTTTAGAAACTTTTTGGTGAAGCTGTTTATAAGAAATTTTTTGACTATCTTTTGGATCATCTCCTACCCAAATAATAGCAGTTTTATCTTTTTTATCTTTTAAATGTCTATCAATACAATTTGCTGAAGCATTTAAAGTACCATCTTCAAACCATTTTATTTTGACTTCTTTTGTACTGTATTTTACGTCTTTAATTTTTTTATAAGGTTTTATCCAAGTAATTCTTTTTCCCTCTTTTCTCCAAAATTCATCATTACTCTTTATAGATTGAGAATATTTTTGTTGATATTTACTTTTATTTGCTAAGCTACTTTTAACCCATTCCGGTTTTGTTTTAATAACCACTTCAGGAGGTGTATTTCCGTTTTCTTTTTTTGCTTTAATTCTTTTTTTTACTTTTTTAGAAGATTTTTTTCTAACTTTAGATCTTCTCTTCACCTTTTTTGAGGTTTTTTTTCTAACTTTAGACTTTTTTTTTCTTACCTTTCTTTTCTTCTTCTTTTTTTTTGGCATAGGATAATTTTTTTTTTAAATTCTACTCATGTTATTTATAATTTTCCAGCTTTTATAATCAATAGGCATTACAGAAAGCCTGCTTTGCTTTATAAGAGCTAAATGGCTTAAATTCTTATTTTTTTTAATGCTTTCTAGTGTTATAGGCTTTAAAAATTTAGATTTAAATTGAACAGTAACGGCAACAAACCTACCTCTTTTGTCTGTTTTATCTAAATAAGATTCTTTAATAACTTTTATTATTCCAACTATTTCTTTTCCAATGTTTGAATGATAAAAAAAACAAAGATCTCCTTTCTTCATACTCTTTAAATTCTTTGCAGCTTGATAATTTCTTACTCCATCCCAAGGTGCACCTTTTATCCCAGCTTTTTTTTGTTGGTCAATTGACCAAACATCTGGTTCAGACTTAAGTAACCAATATTTCATTGCCTATTTATATAATTAATTACCTTGTATTTATAATGTTTTTTAAAATTACTCATTGTATGAAAAAAAATAATTGATAACTTCTTATTTTATGAGAGCAGCAAATTATTCATCAATGAACATATTTAATGATAATCAAGTTAAAGAAATTAATAAAGTAATTAAATCAAATTTTGTAGAGGGAAAAGATGATTTTGCAACAGATTCTCATAAAACATCTGATGTAAAGTTTGTATACTTAGGAAAAATTCAACAATATATTTTTCCATTCATAGATTTTTGCAAAACAGCAAATAATAATTTTTTTGGTTTTGACCTTCATTCTTTAACATCTTTGAAAAAATTAAATTACAATATTTATGACGAAGGTACTGAGTATAGTTGGCATATAGATGCTGTTCCTAGAGATCCTGTTAGAGATATCAAGCTGACTGCTTTATTAAATTTATCTGAAGATTCCTATGAAGGTGGTGAATTAGTTTTATTTAGAGCGAATGAGATAGTTTGTACTGAATTTAATAAACCTGGAAGCGCAATTATATTTCCATCATTTATAAATCATAAAGTTAATAAAATAACGTCAGGTAAACGCTATACTTTGGCAATTTGGCTTTCTGGTCCAAAATTTAGATAAAAAATTTAAATTTTTACTCCAGCACCTTTGAGAAAAGCAGCATCTTCATCTAAAGGCCATCTAGGTTTGGCTGGATAATCTAAATTACTAAATTGATTTAATTTAAATTTTTCCAAACCTACAATTGCGATCATTGCTGCATTATCTCCACAGAATTCTATAGGGGGAAAAATACTTTTATAATTATTTTTCTTACATAGATTGATCAGCATAGACCTAATTTTTTTATTTGACGCAACACCCCCTGCGACTACAAAGATTTTTTCATTAAGTTCATTTACTTTTTCAAATTCGGTAAAAGCAATTTTTGTTTTTTTATATAAAATTTCCTCAATTGTTTTTTGAAAGGAAGCTGCGAGATCATATTTATCCTGTTCTGATTTAATTGTTTTACTTATTTTCAATACAGCAGTTTTTAGACCTGCAAAAGAAAGATTACATCCTCCTCTGCTAAAAATTGGTTTAGGTAAATCATATCTTTTGGGATCGCCTTTTTCAGCCAAAATTTCTATTTGAGGTCCCCCCGGAAATTCTATTCCTAAAAGTTTTGCTGTTTTATCAAACGCTTCACCTAATGCGTCATCAATTGTTGTTCCCAACCTTTTATATTTTCCAAGATTTTTAACATTCAAGTATTGTGAGTGCCCACCAGAAATTAAAAGAAGTAAATATGGATAATTTAAATTTGTATTTAGTTTTGGACTTAAAGCATGTCCTTCTAAATGATTAACAGCGATAAAAGGTTTATTCATTGCAGAAGAAAATGCTTTACCAAAACTTAATCCTACTGATAAACACACAACCAATCCAGGACCAGCTGTAGAAGCAACAGCATCTATTTCTTCAATTTTTCTTCCACTTTCATTAATAGCTTTTTTTACAATCCAATCTATTTTTTCAATATGTGAACGGGCTGCTAGTTCAGGAACAACACCACCAAACTCCTTATGAACTTCCACCTGACTTGAAACAATATTGGATAAAACCACTGGAAATCCTTCTTCATTTTCAGTAACAAGAGAAGCTGCAGTTTCATCACAACTAGACTCTATTCCTAGAATTAAGGGTTTTTTGCTCATTAAAATAGTTTTTAATAATTGTACAATCTTTATACAAGTAAGAAATAAATTTTTTATGAGTAAACAAATAATTATTGGATCTAGAGGTAGCAAGCTTGCCTTACTTTATGCCCAACAAGCTAAAAATAAAATTATTGAAAATACCAACCTTGGTAATGACGATATTTTAATTAAGTCAATCACAACTAAAGGTGATGAAGTGCAGGATGTAAGATTATCAGAGCTTGGTGGCAAAGGTTTGTTTTCTAGTAATATAGAAAAAGAACTTCAGTTTAAAAATATTGATGTTGCAGTTCATGCGCTGAAAGATATGCCAGCTAATGAGACAGAAGGATTAAGGACAGATTCTTTTCTTGAAAGAAATGATCCTAGGGAAATTTTAATTACAAAGGATAAAAAGAAACTTAAAGACTTAGATCATAAGTCAATTGTTGGCACTTCATCATACAGAAGAGAATTTCAAATAAAAAAAATTAGACAAGATTTAAACTGTAAACTAATTAGAGGAAATGTAGATACTAGAATTAGAAAATTGAATGAAGGAATGTATGACGCAATTATTTTGTCTTATGCTGGTATCAAATTTTTAAAATTTGAAAATGAAATCTCTGAAATTTTTTCAGCTGAAGAAATAATTCCTAGTGCAGGACAAGGCGTAATTGCTCTTCAGTGCAGGGAGAATGATGATGAGACAATTTCTATTTTAAACAAAATTAATCATGAGGAAACATATAAAAGAGCTCACCTTGAGAGGAATATTTTAAAAGTTTTAGATGGAGATTGTGAAACAGCAATTGGTGCTCATGCAGTGGTTGATGGAGATAAGATTATAGTGGAGGCTGAACTTTTTTCTTTAGATGGTAAACAAAGGTTTTATGAAAAAAAAATTGGTAATTTGAATGAGTTTAAAGAAATTGGTAAAGAGATTGGAATACTTTTAAGAACAAAATCAAATAATTCATATAAAAGATAATATGCATATTTTGTTAACTAGACCACTGGAGGACTGCTCTGAAATGATATTAAAATTTCAATCATTAGGACATCAAGTTTCTCATCTTCCATTAATAAGAATTGAAAAGGTTAATTATGAAGAAATTAACTTTTCTGAATATGGTGGAATTGTTTTTACTAGTGCAAATGCAGTAAAATTTTTAAACACAGTAAAATTAGATAAAAATATTAAATGCTTTTGTGTTGGAAACGCTACAGAAAACAAAGCAAGAAGTTTTGGTTTTCAAAATACAATTGCGGCCGAAGGAAATGTTACAAACTTAAAGGAGTTAATTATACAAAGTTATGACTCCAAAAATAAAGAATTACTTTACGTTAGTGGTGAAACAATATCGGTTGATTTAGATCAACAGTTATTAAGCGAAGGTTTTAAGGTAAAAAGAATTATTAATTACAGAGTAGATCATAATCAAAAATTTGATGAGAAATTTGTTAATGAATTAAAATTAAATATGCCTGATATGGTCTATGTTTACTCCCAAAATAGTGCGTCAAGTTTCTTAAATTTTATAAAGATTTACCAAACCGAAAATTTATGGATGAATACAAATTTGATGTGTATAGCTGAAAAAACCTCGTCAATACTGAACGAAATCAAATGGAAAAAGATTTTTCTTTTTAACCCTGGAGAAGAAGAGTTTTTGTTATATAAAATTTAAAAAATGGAATTAATTAATAATTTTTCGGAGATATTTTTATCAGTATGGAATAAAGGAATTCTTGGTGTTGATATTTTTCAAATCTTAATTGGTATTGGAATATTTTTACTATTCTTAATTTTCAGAGGTCTAATAAGCAAATTAGTTATTAAAAAATTAGAAATTATCTCGAAAAGAACAACGAATAAATTAGATGATACTTTTGTTCAATCACTTGTAGGTCCAGCAAGATTTTTACCAATTGTATTAGGATTTTTTATTGCAAGCTACTACATGACTTTCTCACTAGAAGGAAGAGAAGTGGTAGATACAATTAATAGAACGTTGATCACTATTTTAATTTTTTGGGTAATTCACCAAATAATAGAACCAATCTCATACATACTTAGTGGTTTAGACAAATTGTTAACAAGAGAACTTATTGGCTGGATAATTAAATCGCTAAAAATTTTAATTTTTATTTTAGGTTTAGCAGCAGTTTTAGAATTGTGGGGAATTAAAATAGGTCCAATAATTGCAGGTCTTGGATTATTTGGTGTTGCTGTAGCATTAGGGGCACAAGATTTATTCAAAAATTTAATATCAGGAATTTTAGTTTTAGTTGAAAAGAGATTTAAAATTGGAGACTGGATAGCTGTCGAGGGTATTATTGAAGGTGTGGTAGAAAAGATTGGATTTAGATCAACAACAATTAGAAAGTTTGACAAATCTCTTGCTATTATTCCAAATTTTCAATTTGCCGAAAACGCAGTAGTAAATGTAAGTGAAACTTCAAATTGGTTAATCAGTTGGATTATTACACTTCAATATGACACTACGGTAGATCAGTTAAAAAAAATTAGAGATGAAATCGAAAGTCATATTAATTCAAGCGAAGATTATAATACCTCAATTGGTGTTGCGGTAAGAGTTGATAAATTTTCTGATAGTTCAATAGATATGTATGTAAGATGCTTTACAAAAACAGGAAGTTGGAATAATTGGCTTGATGTAAAAGAAAGATTAGCAATTGCGATTAAGGAAATTGTAGAAAAAAATGGCGCTTCATTTGCTTTCCCAAGTCAGTCGATTTATGTTGAGAAAAAATGATAGCTATTTTTTATTTAGTTTTACAAATTTTAAAATTGTATTCTTATGTTGTAATCGCCAATGTTATTGTAAGTTGGTTAATAGCTTTTAACGTACTTAATACTCAAAATAGGTTTGTGTATGCAATTTTAGAGTTGAGTTACAAATTAACCGAGCCTTTCCTGAATAAAATTAGACGTTTTTTGCCAAATTTAGGTTCACTAGATATTTCTCCAATCATTCTTCTTTTATTGATTTGGTTTATCGAAATGTGTATGAAGCTGTACATTGCACCAATGATTTTTTAAGAGAGAAATATGATTTTAATTGATGGAAAAAAAGCAGCCGCAGAATTAAGAGCAGAGTTAAAAGAGGAAGTTGCAGAGTTAAAATCAAAACATAATAAAGTACCAGGTTTAACAGTAATACTGATAGGTGATTTAACACCTAGTCAGATTTATGTAAGAAATAAAGAGAAGTCAGCAAATGAGGTAGGATTAAAATCTGAAGTAATTAAATATCCAGATTCAGTTGAAGAAAAGACTGTTCTAGAAAAAATTCAAGAACTAAATAGTGATGAAACTGTTTCAGGAATTTTAGTTCAACTTCCTTTACCTAAGCATATTGATAAGCAGAAGGTTATAGAAGCTATTGATCCCTCAAAAGACGTAGATGGATTTCATCCAATGAATGTAGGCAATCTTTCATCTGGTTATGAAAGTTCGATACCTTGTACTCCGCTTGGATGTTATTTGTTGATAAAAAAAATTGAACCTAATTTAAGTGGTAAAAAAGCTGTGGTTGTGGGTAGATCAAATTTAAATGGCAAACCAATGACACAACTTCTTTTAAAAGAAAATTGCACCGTAACTATAACTCATTCAAAAACTAAAGATTTAAAAGCTGAATGTTTAGAGGCAGATATAATTGTTGCAGCTGTAGGTATACCCGAACTTGTTAGAGGAGATTGGGTTAAAAAAGATGCTATTGTTATTGATGTTGGTATAAATAAAACTGACAACGGTATAGTTGGTGATGTTCATTTTGATGAAGTTTCAAAAAATGCAAAAGCACTTACACCAGTTCCAGGCGGTGTAGGTCCAATGACCATTGCTTGTTTGCTTAAAAATACGATCGACTGTTTCAAAAGATCGCAAATTTAATAATTAAACCATAAGCTGTAATCTGTTAATTTATTAGGATGAAAAAACCTAAACGACCATACAGATTTGGTATAATTTTTTTGCTTCTTACAGTTCCACCTATTGGGGCAACTCAGCTAGGTTGGTATTTGCATGACAAGCAAACTGGTTTTGATTATGGTATGATTGTAGGTACTGTATCAGTAATATACGCTGCATATTTAATGTATGAAAAAAACTGGCGTGAAGAAGATGAAGATTAAATTATGGAAAAAATAATTTTTTTTGGATTGGTTATTCCTATCATGGCTTATGTTTTATACTTAGGTGGAATGGCAATTATGAATGGTTTTAAGTCTAAGGAAGCTAATAGAGCAGAGAAAGAGGAAGCTGAAAGTGAGGGTAGGGAGACAAGTGAGACTTCTGATGAAAAAAGCAGCAATTTAAGTGATGAACTTACTAAATTGAATGATTTAAAAGAAAAAGGAATTATTTCTCAAGAGGAATTTGAAAAAGCCAAAAACAAACTATTAAATAATTAAATAGTTTAATCATGTTCAAGGAATTTAAAAAAAAATTTGTTAAGGTAAACAAGGGTAAAATATTTTGTCGATTTAAAGGTAATGGTCCTCCTTTATTGCTACTTCACGGATATCCACAATCACATGTAATGTGGCACAAGACTGCCCCTGAACTTAGTAATTATTTCACAGTAATAGTTGCTGATCTTAGGGGATACGGGGACAGTTTGGTTTTGCCTGGTGGAATTAATCATAAAAATTATTCTAAAAGAGAAATGGCAAAAGATATGGTTCAGTTGATGAATAAATTAAATTTTAAAAAATTTTTTGTTGCTGGACATGATAGGGGTGGAAGAGTTGCACATAGAATGGCAAGAGATTATAGAAATAAAATTATGGCTTTAAGTGTATTAGATATTTGTCCAACGCTTGATATGTACGAGCATACAGATATGAAATTTGCAAAAGGATATTTTCATTGGTTTTATTTAATACAGCCTGCACCTTTACCAGAGAAAATGATAATGTCAGACCCTAAAAGATGGCTACATAGTCGGTTTAATAGATCATCTAAACGTGCGATTGGAAGAGTTGAAGATGAATATTTAAGAGCCTTTAAACAAAATAAAAGAATTCATGCAACATGTGAAGATTATAGAGCTGCGGCGACTATAGACTTAGAGCACGATAAAAAAGATAGAAATAAAAAATTAAATATTCCTATCCAAGTTTTGTGGGGAAAAAAAGGAGTAGTTGGAAAGCAATTTAATTCGATTAAAATTTGGCAAAAATATACAAATAAAAAAATTTACGGTGCAGAAATTAATTCCGATCATTTCATTCCAGAGGAAAGTCCTAAACAAACTATAAATCACCTAAAAAAATTTTTTTTAAAAAATGTTAAAGATAATTCCAAATAAAAAAAATATTGGAGCTGAAATAATTGTAAATTTAAAAGATATTACGAATAAAGATATTTTAAAAATTAAGAAAGCACTGAATAAATATGGAATGTTATATTTTAAGGATCAAAAATTAACTTCTAAACTTTATATTAAGTTTGCAAAATATTTTGGAAATTTAGCCAACTATCCAAGACTAAAAGGTTTAAATAAAAAATTTCCTCAAATTACAGTAGTGCAAAGAAAATCAACAGATAAAGGACCAAGTTTTGGTGAACAATTTCATACAGACTCCATTTATACAAAAAAGCCACCAAGATTTACGATGTTGCTTTCAAAACTTGTGCCAAAAAAAGGAAAGGCTAATACAGAATTTTGTTCTCAATATCTTGCTTATAAAGAATTACCAAATTCAATAAAAAGAAAATTTAAAAATATTAAAGCCAAATATTCCTCTGAGGGTCCAATTTCGGTTACAACAAAAGAAAGAGTAAAAGAAAAGGGAAAAAATATTAAAGAACTTAGATCCTCACATAAAATAATTAGAAAAATCAGTACAAATTATTCGATTTATTGTAGCCCAGGACATTTTGTTGGTTTTAGTACAAAAATAAAAAATCAAGAAAAGTTCAAAAAATTTTTATTTAATCATCAAATAAAAAGGAAGTTTCAATTTTCTTTACCTTGGGACAAAAATCAATTGGCTATATGGGATAATAGATCTATGCTTCATCAGGCAACACCCTTTAAGGGAAATAGAATAATGCATAGAATAACGATTAAATAATTTATGTTCTCAATTTTTTTAGGACTAACTCCATTTATATTTATTACTTTTTTAGGGTTTGTATTTGGTAAGTTAAAAGTTTTAGACCTTAGTCATGCTAAAATTTTAAATCTTTTTTTGTTCTATATTGCAGTTCCGGCATTGATAATTAAACTAATAGCACAAAATGAAATTGGACAAGTAGATTTCAAACAAATTTTCTCTTATTTAATTATGCAATCGATATGTGGAATTATCGCTTACTTAATTACTTCAAAATATTTTAAAAGATCAATCTCAGAGTCAATTATTTGGGCTTTAACAGTTGCATTATCAAACCATGTGACTTTGCTTTTGCCAATAACAGAAATATATTTTCAACAAGATGTAATTACACAGGTTGCAAGCATCATATTAATGGATGGAATAATTTTATTATCTGTAATTGCTTTTTTTCTCGAATTATCTACAAAAAAAAATGTAAATTTATTTAATTTTATTAAAAATTTATTTTTAAACCCATTTATTCTTTCAATAATTATAGGTCTATTATTTTTATTATTAAATTTTAATATTGATCAAACACCGATTGAATACACTTTGTCTAAACTTGCAGCATGTGTTTCACCAGTTGGATTGTTTGCAATTGGCATAACTCTTTCATTTTATACTAAAAATGTAATTAACAAATTGTCTGTTTCTATTTCAGTTTTAAAATTAGTCATTTCCCCGATTATTTTATTATTAATTGGATTAGTGTTTTTTAATGCAGGATTGCCTGCTGAAATACCAGGTGCTTTCTTCGTGAGTGTTGCACCTTGCGGGGTTACTTCTATAGTTTTATGTGCCGCTTATAATGTAAGTCCCGAAAATATAATAAAAGCAATTTTTGTATCTACTATTGCATCTATAGGGACAATATTTTTTGCAATAAAATATTTAACATTATAAAATTTTAACTTTTTCTTTCCATTAACCACAGGCCGTTTCCTGCAAGAAAATAAATTTTTCCATTAGCTGGGTGTACTTGAATATCTCTAATTCTTCCAATTTTGTCTTGGAAAATAATTGTTTCTTTTACGTTTGATAAATTTTGAAAATTTAATTTTCTTAATGATTTATCTTTTAAAGAAGTAATAAGTGCTTCCCCATTCCATTCATTAAACTCCTTTCCTTTGTATATAGTTATTGCGCTTACTGCTATTGAAGGCACCCAGTATTGGATTGCCTTGGTAAAACCTAGTTTCCATTTAGGTCCAATCTTTGAGCCTGAATAATTTGTTCCACCCCAACCTAAAATTTTCCAACCATAATTTTCTCCTTTTTTTATTTCACCAAACCAATCACCGCCTTTTGCACCATGGTTGCTTGCATAAATTTTTCCATCAAAAGAAGAATAGGTTAGGCCTTGAGGATTACGAACACCAATTTGATAAATTTCTGGTAACCAATCTGATTTACCTTCAAACTTAGGGTTATCTTTTGGTATACTGCCATCTAAATAAATTCTGATAATACTTCCAGGATGTTTTGTTGGATCTTGAGCAATCATGCCTCCACCTCTTTCACCAGTGGATACAAAAAGATAATTATCTTTTATAGTCAGTCTTGAACCGAAATGATAACCAGATTCTATCGGTGGTTCAGCTTGAAATATATTTTTAAAATCTAAATTTTTTTTATTTAATTCAGCTTTTGCAATAGAGGTGCTTGTTTTCCAATCTCCTCGATTTTCTGAATAAGAAATCCATAAGTAATTATTTTTGTAAATTATATCTAATAAACCTCCTTGTCCGTGTACAAAATAATTTAGGTTATGTTCAACTTCATAAGCTTCTTCAGAAATAATATTTACTATTTTTATTTTTCCAGTTTTTTCAGTGATAATAAGTTCTTCATCACTTATAAAAGACGATCCCCATGGGTCATTTAAACTTGCTAATTTTTTAAAAGTAAAATTTTCAGAAAAACTTTTTGATGAAAATAAAAAAAATAAAAATATAGATAAAAAATATTTGATCACTTTATGAAAGTTTAGACCTACCACCATCAACAGCAATTATTTGGCCTGTAACCCAAGAACTATCTTCTGTTAGTAAGAATTTAGCAAGAGCAGCAGAGTCTTTACCTTCCCCTAATCTTTTAAGGGGATGTGCTTTTGCAATACCTTCAGCAATAACAGTATTTTTTAACATTGGTTCTGCTATTTTAGATTTTGTTAAACTTGGTGCCACGCAATTTACTCTTATGTTTGGAGCAAATTCTGCTGCAAGAGAAACCGTCAATCCTTCAATAGCAGCTTTTGCTGAAGCTATTATTGCATGATTAGTAAAACCTCTTTGAGCAGCAACGGTAGAAAATAATACTATCGAACCTTTATTTTGTTTTAAACTTTCCTGATATCCTTTAATAGCTTCTACAGCAGAATAAAGATTAAGCTTCATGCATTTTTGAAAGTCTTGTTCATTTACCATTCTTAATGGTTTTAAATCAATTGAACCGATACAATAAGCTAGGCCTTTAATTTCAGAAATATCTGATTTAACTTTTTCTATAAACCCATCTTCTAAAACATCTGCAACGGTATGTGAGCATCCAAGTTTTTTAGAGATAGAACTAAGTTCACTTTCATTTCTTCCAACTAAATGAATATCGTTTCTAGAGTTTTTTAATTGTTCCGCCAAACTTGACCCAATAGAACCTGTCGCACCAAAAATTACATATTTTTCTGACATAAAAAATTTTATTAGTTATATTTAACTATGAAGTTATTTTTTATACTTGGTAATCAATTATTTCCAACAAAATACCTAGACCGCTACAAAAAAGACCACCTATTTTTTATGGCTGAAGATAAGGGTTTATGCACTTATGAAAAGCATCATAAACAAAAAATTTTATTATTTTTATCTTCTATGCGTTCTTATGCAGATGGATTAAGAAAAAACAAATTTAAATTAGATTACTTTAAAATCGAAGATAAAGAATTTAATGAAGATTATTTAAAAAAATTAAAAAAAATAATTACACAAAAAAAAGTAAAAGAAATTGCAAGTTTTGAAGTAGAGGATAAATTTTTTGAAAAAAAAATTTCACAATTTTTAAAAAAAGAAAAAATACACTGGAATGTTATTCAAACTCCCATGTTTTTAAATTCAAGAGCTGAATTTAGAAATTATTTATTAAAATCAAAAAAACCTTTTATGGCAACTTTCTACAAAGATGTTAGAAAAAAATCTGGAATATTGATGGGTTCAGATGGTAATCCTATCGGTGGAAAATGGAGCTTTGACGAAGATAACAGAAACAAATTACCCAAAAATATTTCAATCCCTAAATTTCCAAAAATCAATGAAACCACTCACACAAAAAAATTAAAGCCTATTATTGAAAAGGAATTTAAAAATCACCCAGGGAGTACAAATAATTTTTGGTTTGCAACAGAATACGAAGATGTAGTTAAACTTTTAAATTTTTTTATAAAAGAAAAATCAAACTTATTTGGTGATTATGAGGATGCAGTTGATCAAAAAGATAATATTCTATTTCATAGTGCATTAAGTCCCTATATAAATTTAGGTTTAATTACTCCTGAATTTGTTGTCCAAAAAATTTTAGATTTTCATAAAAAAAATAAAATTAGAATGAATTCTTTAGAGGGCTATATTCGCCAGGTGATTGGTTGGCGAGAATTTATGCGTGGAATTTATCAGTCTTATTCTCAAGAAATGGAAACTGGAAATTTTTTTAAACAAAATAAAAAAATGAAAAGTTCTTGGTATGATGCCACCACTGGTCTTCCACCTTTGGATTATGCAATTAAAAATGCTGTTAATCATGGTTGGTCACATCACATTGAACGGTTAATGATCTTATCAAATATTATGAACCTTTGTGAAATTAAGCCAACAATTGTTTACAAATGGTTCATGGAAATGTTCGTAGACTCTTCAGATTGGGTAATGGTTCCTAATGTTTATGGAATGGGATTATTTAGTGATGGAGGAATTTTTGCGACCAAACCTTATATTTGTGGCTCTAGTTATTTTATGAAAATGATGGATTTTAAAAAAGGTGATTGGTGTAACACCATGGATGGTCTTTACTGGAGATTCATAGATCGAAACAGAAAATTCTTTTTAAAAAATCCTCGTCTATCAATGATGGTAAGAATATTTGATAAAATGAAATCTGATAGAAAAAAATTAATTTTATCTGAAGCTGATAAATTTATTAAACTAAATACAATTTGATGAAAAAAGAAAATTTACCAACAAAAATTTGTCCAGTTTGCAAAAGACCATTTACTTGGCGGAAAAAATGGAAGTTGAATTGGGATAGAGTAAAATATTGTTCCAAGAAGTGTTCTAAGCTAAGCTAACCTTAGTGAACATAATAGTACTACAGCATATAAAAATAGAAGACCCAGGTTATATTAAAGATTTAATGTTAGCTGATGGATTTAACTTAACTACTATTGAGTTAGATGAAGGTGAAAAAATACCAGACGATTTAAATAAATTTGATGGCATGTTTTGTATGGGAGGTCCAATGGATACTTATATGGAACAAGAATATCCTTGGTTAATAGAGGAAAAGAGAGCAATTAAAGAATTTGTTGTTAATCTAAAAAAACCTTATTTAGGTTTTTGTTTAGGTTGTCAGCTTCTAGGAGAGGTAGTGGGAGGAAAAGTGGTTAAATCTAAACCAGCGGAAATTGGTATTATGGATATAAATTTCTCTAATGAAAAAAAAGTAGATAAATTATTTTCAAAATTTCCTGATAAAATTAAAAGTTTACAATGGCATTCTTATGAGGTTCAGGGTATTGAAAACAATAAAGATATAACTTTATTAGCCTCTTCCCCAATAACAAAGTATCAAATTTTTAAATATCAAAATCATGCTTATGGAATCCAATTTCATATAGAAATAAAAGATACCACTGTTAATGAATGGGGGTGTGTTCCGGAGTATAAAAAAGCTTTGGAAGACCAGCTTGGTATTGGTGCATTAGAAAAGTTTGATCAATCTGCAAAAGATAACATGAAAGATATGAATAACTATTCTACAATCCTTTATAATAATTTTAAAAAACTTTTATGAATAATAAAATCTTTGAATGGGCAGGGGTTATAACTGCAATATTGTATTCTTTGTTTGTCGCTTTAAATATAGGGATAGAATTTTTTGGTTTTTGTCTACTGTTATTGTCAGCCATTTTAATTGGAATTTGGGCCTATAGAGGTGGTCATAAAGGAATTTTATTTTTGCAATTTTTTTATGCAACCGCTGGAATTATTGGGATGGTTCGTTGGTTTTAATCAAAGCTTGAAACTATTTTGGGAATATAATTTTTAAAATTAAAAAAACCTTTATTACAGTATTGCCAAGCCAATTGATCAAGATTTCTATATAAAAAATCTATCTTTAAATTATTAGAATTTAAAAAATCTAAATTTTCACCTACAGTTGGATACAAACCGTAATAATTTTCAATATTTGTTAATTCACTTATATCTATAATTTGACAATCAATAGATTTATTTTTTAATCTTTTTTCTTGGTCTTCTATTAAATGAGATTTAAATTTCACTAATTTATCACTGAGTTTTATTGCTCTATTTTCATTTTTATTAGAAACTAAGTAAATTTTTTTAAAGTCGTTTTCTTTAAAGTCAGTGATTTCAAACGAGAGATTATTTTCAAAAATTAAAAGATTCTTATTCTCAATATTTTGTGGGTTATTGAAATCATATTTAATTATTTGGTAAGATTTTTCAGATACTTTTGGAGGAGCATTTTCATTTAATTTTATATTTTGAAATCTATTGTTAGTAAATTTTTTGATATTCCATTCAGTTGCAAGGTAGTGTTTTCCTTGAGTCTGAACACCCGCAACCCATCTCCAGCCAAGAGTATTTGATGCAGCATCTCCATCATAAAGATGTTGCATGAAAAATTCTGCTCCTAATTGCCAAGGTAATTCTAGAGTAAAAATCCAAATACTAGCAAACCACATTCTTGTGTGATTATGCAAATAATTGTTTTCTTTAAGCTCTTTCACCCACTCATTAAAGCAATCTATGTTTGTTTTTCCCTCAATTGCATTAAGATAATTTTGATTATTTTGAAATTCATTTCTAATTTGATTTAATTCAACAAGGTAATCTGCCCAAACATTCGGTCTTAATTCTAACCAACCCTTCCAATAAATTCGCCATAAAACTTCTTGAATAAACTTTTCATTTTTTGAAAAAGAAAATTTACTCAGCGCTTTCTGAATGACTTCTTGTTCATTAATTATTCCATGAGTTATGTACGGTGATAAGCAAGATATATTAGATCTTTTTTCAGGCCCAAAATCAAAATTCCTTAATTTTGAATACTTTCCAAGATTATTATCAACAAAATTATTTAACTGATTTAAGGCCTTAGCCCTTGAAGCTTCAAATATCATTTAAAATTATTTTGATTTTTTTTTCTTAAGACCCAATTTGTCACTATGCCTTAATCTTAAAACAACAATTGCTCCAGCTATTAACAAAATAGCTACTGCTTCATAAACAAGTGCAGTAGGATCCATTTCTTTACCTTGTAGAATAATAAATCGTGCAAGGGCAGTAATTGCAATAAGAAGTGGTAGGGTAATACTAATAGATTGTTGGTTCCAAAAAACCCTAACCATTGCTAGTACCTCCAAATAAAGAAACATTAAAAGCAAATCTGCTAATGTAACAGATTGATTTAAGAACATGTTTTTCATTTCAATACCAACAGCAATAACAGTACTGATTAAAATAATAACCATTAATGCTAATTGTAAGTTTTTTGCTATCTTATCCATTATTTATCTTTACTAAAAGGTAACCATTTTTCAATTGCAGATTTTAAGGGACCATCATAAGGGATTGAATAAGAGTTAGGGTTTGGACTTGTCAAAACCTCAATTCCTTTTGAAAATACGAATATAAATACTATTACAAAAACTATGACCATGATTTTAAAAGGATCAAAATTTTTTGTTTGAAAAACACTTGCGGACTTCTCTTCTGCTCTATGGAATTGTTTAAAAGTCATATAGACGGCAAATATTAAACCTATATGAGCTAAAAAAAGTCCAGCCCATCCAAATGCGAAAGTTGTGTAAGAAAAAACATATAAACTAAAAACAGTAGTCCAAATAAAACTTAAAACTAAAAGAATTTGTAATCTAACTGTCTTAGGAAGTGCGCGTAGATCATTCTTGCTATCATCAAATAAAATATTTGCAGCATCTCTCATCCAATTCTTTATTGATTCCATGATTTAAGGATATAATTTTTAGTGATTTAAACAAATGTCAATTTGTCCTAAAGCAATCTAAGTACGAAGCTTTTTCTTATGAAAATTGATAAATCTCTCGACGTTAGATTTATTAAATGATCTATTTTCTTCAAAAGATACCTTCTTCATTGAATATGCGCTGCTATTAGTAACTCTTGATTGAATTGTAATATTCCCTTTATACAATTTAAGTTTTACTGAGCCATTAACTTTGTTTCTTTTTAGATCAATAATTTTTTGAAGTTTAAATCTTTCCTTTGAATACCAATAACCATTATAAATTAACTCAGCATATCTAGACATTACCTGATCTTTTTTGTGCATAGTTTCTTTATCTAAGGTAACAGACTCAATTGCTCTATGAGCATTTATTAAAAGAGTTCCACCAGGAGTTTCATATACTCCTCTAGATTTTATACCTAAAAATCTATTCTCTACTAAATCAACTCTTCCAATTCCATTTTTTCCTGCTAGGCCATTCAGCTTTGTTAATAATTTAGCTGGTGATAATTTTTTTCCATTAATTCCAAAAGGATCACCATTTTTAAAATTGATAGTAACAAAAGATGGTTTGTTAGGTGCCTTTTCTGGAGAAACTGTTCGTTGAAAAATAAATTCTGGAGCAGAATTTTTTGGATTTTCTAAAACCTTACCTTCAGTTGATGTATGAAATAAATTATCATCCACTGAAAAAGGAGGTGCACCTTTTTTATCTTTAGGAATAGCTATGCCATGTTTTTTTGCATAATTAATTAAGTCAGTTCTAGATTTTAGTTTCCAAATTCTCCACGGAGCTATAATTTTAATTTTAGGACCAAAATAATGATAGCCTAATTCAAATCTAACTTGGTCATTGCCTTTACCAGTTGCTCCATGAGAAACCGCATAAGCTTTAAATTTTTTAGCTACTCTTATTTGATCTTTTGCAATAAGAGGTCTTGCTATTGATGTCCCCAATAAGTAAACACCCTCATAGATCGCGTGTCCTCTGATCATGGGATAAACATAATCCTTAACAAAAATATCTTTTAAATCTTTAATAATTATATTTTTAACACCAAATTTTTTTGCATTTGTTATAATTTTTTTTTTATCAATTTCTTGTCCAACATCTGCTGTATAACAAATTACATCTGCATCATAATTTTCTTGAAGCCATTTTAAAATTATAGAAGTATCGAGCCCTCCAGAATAAGCTAGAACAATTTTCTTTTTTGATTTCATTGAATTAACTACAAGCTTTTCTTGAAGCGTTATAAGCTTTAGTAAATCCTAATAATGAATAATGATCAATTGTTTGAGAACCTTGTTGATTGTATCCAGTGATCATAATTCTAGATCCTTTTCTCATTTGTTTTATCATTTTTAATTCGATTTTATTGTCTGCAATCCACGCAAAACCTTGTTCTTTAATATCAAATTTAAATTTATTCTTCCCTGAAGCAGCTGTTACAGAATTATTTTTGTTAAATTCATAACCCGGGGTAACACTTACTTCATTTTTTATATTGTCGTTTGGTCTGAATGCTACAAATAATTTTGCATCTCTTTTGTTTGTTTTTGGTGCTTGTAAAATAGGTAGTGATTGAGCAAAGCATACTTTCCCATCAGCATCTAAAACTACCATTGCCTCCCAATCTTTGTATTTCCCTATTTTTTTAATTTCCTGAGCTGGAAGTTGCGAAATACCACTTATAAAAAATATTCCTAAAAATATTGTAATTTTTTTAATTATGGACATGGGTTCGGATAAATTGTTTGCACTTGGTTAATTTCTTTAATGACATCATCAGATAAGTTTACATTTACACTTTCTATATTTGTTTTCAACTGCTCCATTGTAGTTGCTCCAATTATTACACTAGTCATAAAGTCTTGGATTTCACAAAATTTTATCGACATTTGACTCATATCTAG
This sequence comes from uncultured Pelagibacteraceae bacterium, assembly GCA_902588895.1. Lineage (GTDB taxonomy): Bacteria > Pseudomonadota > Alphaproteobacteria > Pelagibacterales > Pelagibacteraceae > Pelagibacter. The sequence goes on along the minus strand of CACIRC010000001.1, from coordinate 143,689 downwards.
ATCAAATTTTTTACTAATTTTATAATAATGCTCAACAGCACTCTCAGTATTTGGTTTTCTATACCTTGTCCAGAAATCCCAATCTCTTTCCATTCTTGATCCTTTAGGAAAATTTTTGTTTCTATATTTTCCACTTAAATATCCACTTGCAAGTGGAGAGTAAGCTAAACATCCAATGTTTTCTCTTATCGATACTTCTGACAAACCAATTTCATAAGTTCTGTTTAATAAATTATAAGGATTTTGAATTGACATCATTCTTGGTAAATTTTTACCTTTTGATGCTTTAAGAAAATTTAAAACTCCCCAAGGTGTTTCATTTGATAAACCAACGTATCTTATTTTTCCATGATCAATATATTTATTTAATTCTACGAGAACATCTTCAAATTTATTCCATTCATTTTCTTTATGAACATATCCAAGTCTTCCAAAATTATTTACATTTCTTTCTGGCCAATGAAGTTGATATAAATCAATATAATCAGTTTTAAGCCTTTTAAGACTGTCATTTAAAGCAGACTCCAAATTTGGACCTGTAAAACTATTTTCTCCACCTCTTAAATAATCTCTTGCTGGACCGGCAACTTTTGTTGCAAGAATGACTTTGTCTCTTTTTTTTGTTTTTTCAAACCAGTTACCAATTATTTCTTCTGTATCACCATATGTTTCTTTTCTAGGAGGAACTGCATATAATTCGGCAGTGTCCCAAAAGTTTACTCCTTGATCTAAAGCAAAATCCATTTGTTCAAACGCTTCAAGTTCAGTATTTTGCTCTCCCCAAGTCATAGTACCGAGACAAATTGTACTTACTTTAACATCGGTATTACCTAAATTTTTGTAATTCATTCGAAATATTAAGTTAAATTTTTGTTAATCTTTTAAGGTATCTTGAATAATTAGTAAAAGAATATATATATTACTCATTATGGAATTTGATAAAAACGGAATACTAAATAGAGCAAAATCAGCACAACAAACAGCTGCTGTAATGGATGAAGGCTTAAGAGCCTACATGCTAAAAGTTTATAATTACATGGCAACAGGTATATTGCTTACTGGAATAGTAGCACTATTAACATTTAAAATGTCTGTTGTTACTAATGATGCAGGTTCAATCGTTGGACTAACGCAGATGGGGAATGCAATTTATTTATCAGGTCTTAAATGGCTTGTAATGCTAGCACCTCTAGGTATTGTTTTTTACATGAGTTTTGGAATTAATAAGATGAGTGCATCAAAGGCACAAACTACGTTTTGGGTTTTCGCAGCTTTGATGGGTCTATCTTTATCTTCAATATTATTAGTTTACACTGGAATGAGTGTAACTAGAGTTTTCTTTATTACTTCTGCAACATTTGGAGCGATGAGTATCTACGGATATACAACTAAAAGAGATCTTACGAAGTTTGGATCTTTTTTAATGATGGGTCTAATTGGAATAATTATAGCTTCAATTGTTAATATCTTTATGAAATCTTCTATGATGTATTTTGTGATTTCAATTTTAGGTGTTTTAATATTTGTTGGTTTAACAGCTTATGACACTCAAAAAATCAAAAATATGTATTCAGCATCAGACACAGGCGAATTAATGGGTAAGAAAGCTGTAATGGGTGCTCTAACTTTATATCTAGATTTTATCAATCTATTTATAATGTTGTTAAGATTATTTGGGCAAAGAAGATAAATTTATTTTTGAAGTTTCTTCCAGTTAGTATTTTTTAATAAAATTCTGAGATCGTAAGAATTTTTTAGTATTTTACCACTTGTATCAGTAATCAAATATTTAAGATTCTTATTTTTAGGCTTAAAATTTTTACAGATTTTATAAAGGGCATTTTCAGTAGCATTTCTAAAAACACTAAACCCCACTTGTTTACTTGAAATATTTAAACCATAATCTTTCCAAGAACCTTCGGAAACCATCTTGGCATATAAGTCTAATATAATTTTTAGCTCATCTTTTTCAAAAAAATGTTTTTCCTCTATTTTATTATGTGGATTATTTACTACTAATTTTAAATTACTAAGCATCAATCTTATGTTTATTAATTAATGGTATCTGAAACCCTGTAAATATTATTGTTATTGGAAGCATTCCCCACACTTTAAAATTAACCCAAAATTCTTCTGTTTGAGTTCTCCAAACAATTTCATTTAATAAAGCAAGACCAAAGAAAAAATACATCCATCGTTTATTAAGAATTTCCCAACCAATATCAGTTAGAGGAATAGATTTACCCATAATTTTTTTTAGAATAGGTTCATTAGTAAAATATTTCCCAAAAAATAATGCAAGAGCAAACATAATATTGATGATAGTTGGTTTTACATAAATAAATATAGGATCATTAAAGTAGATTGTTAATCCACCAAAAAAAGTAATTAAAATTCCACTTACCAAAGGCATTGGTGGAATTTTTTTTTCAAAAAACCAAACTACTGCTAATGCAACTAAAGTTGCAACTATCAGTGGAGGTATTGCTACTGATAAATTCTTACCACTATTGTAATAATAGAAAAAAAATATTGCTAAAGGACCGAAATCAGTAACAAATTTTAAAAAAGATTTATTCACTTAAAAGATATTAACATATTTGCCACATCACAAAACATTTATATTTTTAGCATTGATTTTTATTTCTAAATACCCATACTAAGTTCAATGCCAGTTCAAAAAGCTAAATTTTCAATTGGAGACATTGTTAAACATAAACACTTTGAATTTAGAGGTGTGATTTATGATGTTGATTTTGAATTTAATAATTCTGAAGAATGGTATCAGTCCATTCCAAAAAATGTCAGACCAAGAAAAGATCAACCATTTTATCACCTATTAGCGGAAAATGATGAGATAACTTATGAAGCTTATGTTTCTGAACAAAACTTGCTAATGGATGATTCTGATGAGCCAATAAAACACCCTTTAATTGAAGAGATTTTTTCAGGAAAAAAGGGCTCTAGTTATTTTAAGCTTTCTAATTAAGGCAACCATCATTCAACCACATTTAGCTCAAATCTAGGCCATATAAATTAGCTAAATTTTAAGTATCTTCTGGTCAAGAGTGTTAAACGTTAATTTTAATCTTATTATCTCCCCTCTGCATTCTTGATCAGAAAACTATTTCATAATAGAAATCATTCAAAAAAATTCTAAATTAAAATATGTTTAAATTTTTTGAACCTAACAAAATTTTCAAAATCACCTCAAAGGCACCTAAGTATGTTTTATTTTTGTTTATTGTTGTATTAAGTGTTGGTTTAGTTGAAGCATTAGTCATATCTCCCGAAGATTATAAACAAAGCGATGCAGTTAGGATCATGTATGTTCATGTTCCTGCTGCTTGGATTTCACTTGGAATATTTTCTTCTATAACTTTGTTATCTATTTGTGGTTTTGTATTTAGAAATAAAAATTTTTTTTTAATTTCTAAAAGTTTAGCTCCTTCAGGATTTGTTTTTAATATTATAGCTTTAGTTACAGGATCAATTTGGGGAAAACCAACTTGGGGAACATGGTGGGCTTGGGACGCTAGAATTACTTCAATGTTAATATTAGCCTTGTTTTATGGAATGTATTTAATTGTATGGAGAATTTATGATAAGAAAGAAAAAGTCTACAAGATCTCAACTTTTATAACTATTTTAGGAATTATTAATGTTCCAATAATAAAATATTCAGTTGATTGGTGGAATACACTTCACCAACCTGCATCTATTAGTATTTTGTCAAAAAGTTCAATTCATTCATCAATGCTTTACCCATTATTGATAATGACTGCGGCATTTGCTCTTTTTTCATTGTTAATTTTCTTAATGAAATATAATACAGAACTGATAAAAATTAAAAATAAAGGCTTAGATAGATTATGATAAATGAATTACATTTTATGAATGGATATGCAGTGTATGTGTTATCTGCTTTTAGCTTTACCTTAACAAGTTTCCTAGGTTTATATTTGGTAACTAAAATGCAATTTGTTAAAGAGCAAAACAAATTTGTTGCTAAATTTGGATCACTTACTACTGAGCAAGCTAATTCTGCAAAATCACAAAGAATTAATAAAGAAATTTTAGCAAACGTAACAAATAATTAACTTTTAAACCATGTATGGTCGAAAAGTTAAATTAAGATTTTTGTTTGTAGTATTAATCTTAATAACTTTAATTTTAACAACATTTTTGATTTTAAAATCTTTAGAGGAAAATGTTGTATATTTTCAATCCCCTTCTGAAATAAAATCACTTTCTGAAATAGATAAAAGCAAAATAAGGGTTGGAGGAATGGTTAAAAAAAATTCTATTTCCATTAATTCAAATGAAGTTATCTTTATAATTACAGACTTTAAAAATGAAATAAATGTTATTTACTCAGGAGCAGTACCAAATTTATTTGCTGAGGGGAAAGGGGTAGTTGCAGAAGGTTTTTTAAGAGATAGAAATTTTTTCTCTGCAACAAAAATTTTAGCTAAGCATGATGAAAATTATATGCCACCAGAAGTAAAAGAAGCATTAGGAGAAAATTAAATTGATCTATAGTCTTGTCGGATTTTATTCATTAATATTAGGATTAATTATTGGATTATCATTATTTTATTTTTCATACAAAAATTTTAGTAATTCAAATATATTAGATACCAAAATATTATCATTTACATTTTTACAATTATTTTTTGTTGGCATTAGTTTTTTGTGTTTGATCTTTTCGTTTATTGTTTCAGATTTTAGTAATGAAACAGTATTTAATAATTCTCACACTACAAAACCATTATTTTATAAAATTAGTGGAACCTGGGGGAATCATGAAGGAAGTTTATTGTTATGGTTACTTGTTTTAACTTTATTTATTTTCTTATTTTTAGTACGGACAAAAAATCAACCAGTTAAATACAAAATTTTAACTTTAGTTTTTCAACAAATAATAATAGTTGGTTTTTTTTTATTTTTAATCCTAACGTCAAATCCATTTAATTATATTTTTCCAATACCAACTGAAGGTCTTGGATTAAATCCAATTTTACAAGACCCAGCTTTAGCAATTCATCCACCTATTTTATATTTAGGTTATGTAGGTTCTTCAATTATATTTTCCTCGGTTTTAGCAGCAACGAGTTTAAAAATTATTTCTACCAATTGGGCAGTTCATATAAAAAAATGGATCTTAATCTCATGGATATTTTTAACTTTAGGAATACTGCTCGGATCAATTTGGGCTTATTATGAATTAGGCTGGGGAGGTTTTTGGTTTTGGGACCCAGTAGAGAATGTTTCTTTAATGCCGTGGCTTGCATTAACCACTCTTTTACATTGCATCTTAGTGTTAGAGAAAAAATCTATTTTAACCTCATGGGTAATAATTCTTTCTATTGCAACATTTACATTAAGTATGTGTGGTACATTTTTAGTTAGATCAGGAATTTTAAATTCAGTTCATACATTTGCTAATGATCCTGAAAGGGGTTTATTTATACTGGTTTTTTTATTTATTTTGATTTTTTTATCTATTTTAATATTTTTCTTTTTTCATAAAGATAATGACAGTAAATCTTATAATTTTTTTTGGTTGAGCAAAGAAACTACAATATTAATTAACAACTGGTTTATGATGTATTTTTTATCAGTTGTTCTAATAGGTACTGTATATCCAATTTTTTTAGATGTAATATCTTCTCAGAAAATATCAGTTGGACCACCATTCTATCATAAATTAATGATACCATTTTTAATTCCATTTTTATTTATGATGGCGATTGGTCCAAAATTAAAATGGATCAAATCTCAACTAGAAGACAAAATATATTTGATTTCTTTTTTGATTATCTCAATTTTATTAGCATTTTTAGTATTAAAAAATTTTAATCAAAATATTTTAATAAATACAATTTTGATATCGAGTGCACTTTATTTATTTTTTATTACGCTGAGAGATTTTTTTGTACAAAAATATAAAAATATTTCACAAAATATTGCTCATTTTGGATTTAGTTTATTAATCCTAAGTATTTTGTTTAACAACTTATTTGCAAGTGAAATTATAACAAATCTTAAAGTTGGTGAAACTTTTGAAAATTCAAAAACTAAGATAGTTTTTGAGAGTGTTGATCAGAAAAAAGAACAAAATTATAATTCAATTATTGCAAATTTTTCTATAATTAACCCGAATGGTGAAGAAGATAGACTTTCACCAGAGTTGAGAATCTATAATCAACCCGTCATTGCCACGAGTGAAGCTGATATAAAAACAACTCTAATATCAGATAAATTTATTGTAATTAATCTTGTTCAAAATCAAGATTTTTTCAACGTAAGATATCAAGTTAAACCATTCATGTTATGGATCTGGTTATCAGTGATTCTAATATCATTTGGAGGAATTGTTAGCTTTTTACAAAAAAGATCATGAAAAATAAAATATTACCTTTTTTAGTTATTATTATTTTTGGAATAATATTTTTTATTTTTTACAAAGGTTTAGAAGACTCAAAAATATACACTCCAGATGTTAATACAAAAAAAGTGATACCAGTGTTTAATACTAAAGAATTTTTTTCTGAAGAAAATGTGAAGTCATCAAGTATCTTTGAGCTAGATAAGATTTATTTATTAAATATTTGGTCATCTTGGTGTGTACCATGTCGACAAGAGCATCCTTTTCTGATGAATTTAAATTTAGATAATAAATTAAATATTATTGGGATGAATTATAAAGATAATTTAAAAAATGCAGAAAATTTTTTAAAAGAATTAGGAAATCCTTATAAAGAAATTTTTATTGATTTAGATGGTACAATTGCAATTGAGTGGGGAGCTTATGGGGTTCCTGAATCATTTTTAATTTATAATAATGAAATAATTAAAAAATATATTGGACCTCTTAACCAAGAATTAGTTGATGAAATAAATTTATTGATAAAATGAAATTTCTAAGATTTTTTGTAATTGTTATATTATTATTTCCTTTAAACAGTCTTAATGCTGGTGAAAATGACAAAAGAAATAAAATAACCAAAAACTTACGATGTTTGATTTGCCAAGGACAATCAGTCTATGATTCAGACTCTGAATTTGCAAACAGTTTAAAGATTGTAGTTGATAAAAAGCTTCAAGAAGGTCTTTCTGAAGATCAAATATATGAATATTTTAAAACTAAATATGGAGAATGGATACTTTACGATCCTGGTTTAAATAAAAATACATATATTCTTTGGTTATTGCCGATATTGATATTTTTAATCGGAGGTGCGATAATCTATAAAAGCTTTATAATTAAAAAATAAATTAAATAGTGATGAATATAAAAAAATTTATAATTAGTTTTTTAATAATCATATTTCCCTTTTCTTCAATTGCAGAGGAAAAAGTTTTAAAAGATCAAAATACAGAATTTAGTTTTTACACAGGAATGTTTGATTTTAGCGATGACGGAAAAAAATCAACTTTAATTGGTTTTCAACATCAAAATGAAAAATTAAATAGAGATACCTTTTTAGGAAATCTTTCTCCTATTACTGGATTTCTGTTTACAGCTGATAGTGCAGGATATTTTTACACAGGTATTCAGGCGCAATATAAATTAGGAGCATTGAATTTAACACCTAGCTTTACACCAGGAATATATCACGAAGGAGATGGTAAAGATTTAGGTCATTTAGTTGAATTCAAAAGTGAACTACAAATTTCACTTGATTTATCAAAAACAAGTGAATTAGGTTTTTCTTACAATCATATATCTAATGCTAGTTTAGGAGATAAAAATCCTGGGGCAAATAGTTATATGTTTAATTTTTTTAAAAACTTCTAAAAAGTATCTATGAATTTAAAAGATTGTCACAACTTCAGTGATTTTAGAAAACTAGCAAAAAAAAAGTTGCCATCACCGATATTTCATTACATTGACGGTGCTGCAGATGATGAAATTACTTACGCTAGAAATACAAGTGCATTTGATGATGTTGATTTAGTACCTAATGTTTTAAGAGGTGTAGAGAATGTAGATTTATCAACAACAATATTTGGAAAGAAATTAGATCTACCTTTTTATTTATCACCTACCGCCTTACAAAGATTATTTCATTATGATGGTGAAAGAGCTGTAGGTAAAGCAGCTAAGAAATATAATACTATGTTTGGTGTATCGGCACTAGCAACAGTAAGTGTAGAGGAAATTTCCTCACTTGTTGATACGCCAAAAATGTTTCAGTTTTATTTTCATAAAGATAGAGGGCTTAATGATTCATGCTTAGAAAGAGCAAAAGCAGCTAAGTTTGATGTCATGGCTCTAACTGTTGATACGATTACAGGAGGAAATAGAGAAAGAGATTTAAGAACTGGATTTACATCGCCTCCTAAACTAACACTATCAAGTTTATTTAGTTTTGCCACAAAGCCAATGTGGGGAATAAATTATTTAACAAAAGGCAAGTTTGAATTACCTCATCTTCAAGATTTTGTAAAAGAGGGTACTAGCACAAACTCTTCAATAGGAAATTATTTCTCTACAATGCTTGATCAGTCAATGAATTGGAAAGATGCTGAACAACTATGCTCTAAATGGGGAGGTCATTTTGCTTTAAAAGGAGTAATGAGTGTTGAAGATGCTAAGAGAGCAGTAGACATTGGATGTACAGGAATAATGGTTTCAAACCATGGTGGAAGACAACTTGATGGATCAAGATCACCTTTTGATCAACTTGCTGAAATCGTTGATGCTGTTGGTGACAAGCTGGATGTAATCTGTGAGGGTGGAATTCACCGAGGTACTCATATGCTTAAAGCATTATCATTAGGTGCAAAAGCATGCTCTGGTGGTAGACTTTATTTATACGCTTTAGCAGCAGCTGGACAAGCAGGTGTGGAAAGAGCTTTAGAGAAGTATAAATCTGAATTAGTAAGAGATATGAAGTTAATGGGCTGCACTAAAATTAGTGATTTAAACAGAAGTAATTTAAGATTTAGAAGATAGTAATCATGAACATAAATGATTGTTATAATTTTGAGGACTTTAGAAAATTAGCAAAAAAAAAATTACCAGCACCTATCTTTCATTATATTGATGGTGGTGCAGATGACGAGGTTACTCTAAATAGAAATACTGAGGCGTTTAATGATTGTGATTTAGTTCCAAATATTCTTAACAGTGTTGGAGAGCCAGATTTATCAACTACAGTTTTTGGTAGAAAAATTAGTATGCCTTTATTTTTATCACCTACAGCAATGCAGAGTTTGTATGATCCAGAGGGTGATAAAGCATCCGCAAGAGCTGCTGAAAAATTTGATACTATTTATAGTATGTCTACTATGGCGTCTTTTTCAATTGAGGAAGTAGCAAATATTTCAAGTGGTCCAAAACTTTTTCAGCTTTATATTCATAAAGATAAATCAATTACTGATGATTTAATTGAAAGATGTTCTAGAGCAAATTTTGATGGAATGTGTATTACAGTCGATACGCTTGTAGCTGGAAATCGAGAACGTGATCATAGAACTGGATTTACAACACCACCTAAATTTACGTTAGATAGTTTATTAAGTTTTGCCATGAGGCCAGGATGGGTTTTTAAATATTTTACTAATAAAAAATTTGAGTTGGCGAATATAAAAAATAAAACTGATAAAGGTACAAATATAGCTAAATCAGTTATGGAATATATAAATGAGCAGTACGATCCTGCGATGAATTGGAAAGATGCTGAATATTGTATAAAAAAATGGAATAAACCAATGGCACTAAAAGGAGTTATGTCAGTTGAAGATGCCAAAAAAGCAATTGATATTGGCTGTACTGCAATAATGATTTCAAACCATGGAGGAAGGCAGCTTGATGGATCTAGATCCCCTTTTGATCAAGTTAAAGCAATATCAGATGCAGTTGGTGATAAACTGGAAATCATTTTAGATGGTGGAGTAAGAAGAGGAACACATGTGCTAAAGGCATTAGCTGCAGGCGCAACAGCATGTAGTTTTGGAAAAGCGTTTCTTTTTAGTTTAGGTGCTGGTGGACAAAAAGGAGTTGAGAGACTGTTAGAAAACATGCAAAAAGAAATTAGACGAAATATGGTGCTAATGGGATGTAAGTCTATTAAAGATCTTGATGCGTCAAAAATAATATATAGAAACTAATTTCTCTTAATTTTAGCTAATTATTTATAATTATAGTTCAATTTATTTTAAAAACAGAATAGACAAAAAAGTATTTTTCGTTTAGTTTTCCGTTTTTAATTATTATGAAGTTAGCAGCGTCTTTAAACAGATTAGGAACAGAGAGTGCTTTCTCGGTTTTAGCAGAGGCAAAAAAACTTGAAGCACAGGGCAACCCAATGATTCATTTAGGATTAGGTCAACCTGATTTTAAAACCCCGAAGCATGTTGTTGAAGCAGCAAAAAAAGCTTTAGATGATGGACATCACGGATATGTTCTATCAAATGGAATTTTAGAATGTAGACAATCAGTAACTAGATGGATTAAAAAAAGATATAGCGCTGATGTAGATCCTGAAAGAATTCTTATAATGCCAGGAGGAAAGCCAACAATGCATTATGCAATTCAATGTTTTGGTGAGCCTGGAGTTGAAATAATTCATCCAACACCTGCCTTTCCAATTTATGAGTCTATGATAAATTATACAGGCTCAACATCTGTACCATATGATTTGACAGAAGATGAAAATCTAAAATTTAGCGCAGATAAAATTTTATCTTTAATAACAGACAAAACTAGATTGTTAATTTTAATTAATCCAAATAACCCAACAGGAAGTTTTGTTGAAAAACCAGAGATTGATAAATTAGCAGAGGGTTTAAAAAAACATCCACATGTAACAATATTAAGTGATGAGATTTATAGTAGACAAATTTTTGATGATAAAGAAATGCCAACATTTTTTAATTATCCAGAATTAAGAGATAGATTAATTGTACTTGAAGGTTGGAGCAAAGCTTATTCTATGACAGGTTGGAGACTAGGTTGGAGTTTTTGGCCTGAAAATTTAGTTGAACATGTAAATAAATTATTAATTAATAGTGTTTCGTGTGTTAATGCTGCTGCTCAGTTTGCAGGTATAGCGGCTCTTGACGGTCCTGATGATTCAATTCATGAAATGATGGAAAAATTTACTTTAAGAAGGAAACTAATCCACGAGGGTCTCAACAGTTTGCCTGGTGTAGAATGTAGTCTGCCTGGTGGAGCCTTTTATGCATTTCCGAAAGTGATTGGAACAGGAATGAATGGTTCTGAATTTTGTAAAAAAGCTATGCACGAGGCTGGTGTAGCTATAGTTCCAGGAACAGCATTTGGTAAAACTTGTCAGGATTATGTGAGATTTAGTTTTGCCGCTTCTAGAGATAATATTTCCCAAGCATTGGAAAATATAAAAAAAATGCTTACTAAATAAGCTGTATTTTTTTATTTTTTTTTATTAGTATTAGTGTTTAGAACTATGAACCAGCAAGTTGAGATAGAATTAAAAAATCTTTTAAACAGTAGGTTTTCTACATCAGAGTCTGCTCGTGGAAATTATGCAAGAGGTGAGGATACCTACGATCCAATTTTATCAAAAGCAGTAGTTTTTCCAGAAACTAATGAAGAGGTATCAAAAATATTAAAACTTTGTAATGAACATAAAATCCCAGTTGTTCCTTATGGTACAGGCACATCTTTAGAAGGAAATGTCGTAGGAAATGAAAATGGTATAACTATATGCTTGGAAAAAATGAATAAAATTTTAAGTGTAAACGCTCAAGATTTTGATTGTAGAGTTCAGGCATGTGTAACAAAAGAACAATTAAATGACTATTTAAGAGAAGATGGAGTTTTTTTCCCAATTGACCCAGGAGCAAACGCTGCATTAGGGGGAATGGCGTCAACTTCAGCTTCAGGAACTATGGCAGTAAAATATGGAACTATGAAGACGGTTATTTCTGGTCTAACAGTAGTACTGCCAAATGGCGATATCATTAATACAGGTGGTAGAACTAAAAAAACCTCAGCAGGTTACAACTTAACAAATCTATTTATTGGATCAGAAGGAACTTTAGGTATTATCACAGAAGTTCACTTAAGATTATCTCCTGTACCTGAAAGTATAATGAGTGCGGTATGTCATTTTCCTACTTTAGAAGATGCTGTAATGACTGCTCAACAGGTTATTCAGTATGGTGTCCCAATTGCTAGAATTGAAATGCTTAACGCAGACCAGATGGGAATATCAATAAACTACTCTAAATTAAAAGACATTGAAGCAGTACCAACTTTATTTTTTGAATTTCATGGGTCCGAATCTTCAAATAAAGAGAATATAAAAATTGTAGAAGAATTATCAAAAGATAACAATGGAAGCTCATTTAAATGGGCTAAAGATTTAGAGGAGAGAAATAAACTTTGGCAAGCAAGGTGGGATGTATATTATTCTGTTAAAGCTTTAAATAATAATGGAAGGGTTTATTCAACAGATGTATGTGTACCAATTTCAAAAATTACAGAGTGTGTAAAGTTTGCGGAGGAAAAAGCTAAAGAATTTGGGGTTAGAGCCCCAATGGTAGGTCACATGGGTGATGGTAATTTCCATGTAGTTTTACCTTATGATCCTGCAAAAAAAGAAATGTATAAACAACTCAGAGCCTTTAATGGTACATTAATAAGGAAAGCTTTAGAGCTTGAAGGAACTATCACTGGCGAACACGGAGTAGGTCTCCATAAAAAAGAATATTTGCTTGAACAGCATCCTGACAATATTCCAGTAATGAAATCGATCAAAAGAACTATAGATCCAAATAATATAATGAATCCTGGAAAAATCTTTGATTTAAACTAATCTTAAAATATGAAAAAAATTCTAATCACTAGAAGGTTGCTTAAATCTTGCGAAGAAAAAGCATCAAAAATTTTTCAAGCAAATTTTAATGACAATGATGAGCTTTATTCTCAAAACAAGGTAGTAGAAATGAGTCAAGGATGTGATGGAATTTTAACTTCCTTAACAGACAAAATGGACGCTAAAACAATTAATAAATTACCTGAGAGTGTAAAAATAATTTCAAATTTTGCAGTTGGTTTTGGAAATATAGATTTAGAAGCAGCAAAAAAAAGAAAAATAGCAGTTACAAACACACCTGATGTTTTAACAGATGCTACAGCAGAAATTGGAATTCTCCTAATACTTGGAGCTTGTAGAAGAGCTTCTGAAGGAATTGAAAGTGCGAGACAGGGAGGATGGAAGTGGTCAGCTGATTACCTTATTGGCAAACAATTGACTGGTTCAAGGTTAGGTATTTTAGGAATGGGAAGAATTGGCCAAAAAATTGCTAAAGTTGCAAAGTCTTTAGGGATGATTATTCATTATCACAATCGATCAAAACTAAACGAAGATAAAGAACAAGGCGCAACTTATCATGATAGTTTAAAAGGCCTGTTAACAGTTTCAGATGTTTTGTCGATTTGTTGTCCAGCTTCTAAGGAAACGATTGATATGATTAATAAAGAGACAATAGAATATTTACCTAAAGGTGCGATAGTTACAAACGTTGCTAGGGGAGATATTGTTGATGACGATGCAATGATAGATGCTTTAGAAAGAAGAAAAGTTTATGCAGTAGGATTAGATGTATATAAAAATGAGCCAAATTTAAACCCAGGGTATCTAAATCACAAAAGTGCATTTATACTTCCACATCTAGGCAGTGCAACTAAAGACACTCGTACAGCTATGGCCAATTTAGCAATAGATAATCTTGATGAGTTCTTTAATACTGGAAATTGTAAAAATAAAGTAAATTAAATGTCTAAATCAATAGCGTTTATTGGCGTTGGCAACATGGGTTGTCCGATGGCTGAAAATTTAATGAAGGCAGGCAAAACTATAAAAGTTTTTGATGTTTCAAAAAAAATGCTCGAAATTGCAAAAGATAAAAATCTTGAAACAATATCGAATTTTGATGATTTAATTACAGCTGATATAGAAACTGTTGTAACTATGCTTCCTGAAGGTAAGCATTCTAAAGAAGTTTATTTAGGAGAAAACGGAATAATAAATAGAGTTTCAAAAGATTGTCTTCTAATCGATTGCTCAACAATTGATATTAAAACTTCTATTGAGATTGGTAAAAAAGCTTCAGAATTAGATATAAAAATGATCGATGCTCCGGTTAGCGGTGGAGTGATGGGGGCTCAAAAAGCAACCTTAAATATAATGGTTGGTGGATCAAAAGAGGCATATGAAAAAGCGCTTCCTTTATTAAAAATTATTGGGAAAAATATATTTCATGCAGGTGATTTGGGTAGCGGGAATGGTGCAAAGATTTGTAACAATATGGCTTTAGGAATTGCAATGATTGCTGCTTCAGAGTCATTAATGTTAGCAAAAAGATTAAATATAGATATTAAAAAAGTTCATGAAATCATGAAAAATGCATCAGGTAACAGCTGGCCAATTTCTGTGTATCCGCCTTTACCTGGTTTAATTGATGGCACACCTTCAAATAATAATTATCGTCCAGGTTTCTCTGCAGGAATGATGAATAAAGATCTTAAACTTGCAAACGATTGTGCCAAAAGTGTAAATGCTGAAACACCATTAGGAAAGATGGCATTAGAAATTTATGATCAATTCTGTAAAGAAGGAAATGATACAAAAGATTTTTCAGCGATTTCAAAAGTTATAGGTGGCACTGCTTGGGATTATCCAATAGACTAAATAATTCTACTTATAATTGAATTTTTTTTTTCCCAATGACCAATATGGGTCATTTTGGCTCATCTTTTAGAAAGACTCTAATCTGAATCTGTGCTTAAATTTCTCAGTTAATTAACTAAGAGGAGAATATATGATTAAGAATAAAAAATCATTGAAGGGTTCTAAAACTCCTTCAAGACGTAAGTTCTTCAAAGCAGCAGCAGCGACTGGTGCAGCAGCAGCGACAGCTGTAGCTATGCCAAATGTTGCATTTGGTGCTCCATTAACATTAAAAATGCAAGCAGCTTGGCCTTCAGGCGCTAACATCTTTTTTGAAATGGCAGGAGACTATGCAAAAATGGTTAGTGACATGTCTGGAGGAGAACTAAAAATTGATCTTCAGCCTGTTGGTGCCGTTGTAAAAACTTCAGAAATTGGACAAGCAGTAAGTTCAGGAGTAGTAGATATGGGTCACTGGGTGACTGCATACTGGTACGGAAAAAATGCTGCAGCTTCACTTTTTGGAACTGGTCCTTCATACGGAATGTCATCTCAAGAAGTTATGGGATGGATGGAGTATGGTGGAGGAAGAGCATTATACGAAGAAGCAGTAAAAAGTGTAGGATTTAATTACACTGGTTTCTTCCATATGCCAATGCCAGCTCAACCATTTGGTTGGTTCAAAAAGAACGTAACAAAAGTATCTGATGTTAAAGGTATGAAGTATAGAACTGTTGGTCTAGCGACTAACGTTTTAACTGCTATGGGAATGGTCGTAAGACAATTGCCTGGTGGTGAAATCCAACCAGCTATGAAAACTGGTTTGATTGATGCTGCAGAGTTTAACAACCCAACATCAGACTCACAGTTCGGAATGCAAGACGTCTCTAAACATTATCACTTAGGAAGTTTCCACCAATCTCAGGAAATGTTTGAAATTCCTATGAATACTAAGAGACTAAACAGCCTTGCACCTAAACATCAAGCTATCTTGAAAAATGCTGCTTATGCTGCAAACTCAGATAACTACTTCAAAGCTTTAGTTAGATACTCTGCTGACTTAGCTAAGTTGATGAACGAGCACAAGGTAAATGTTTACCAAACATCTGATGCTATCTTAGCTGAGCAATTAAAAGGTTGGGATAAAATCATAAGTGAGTTTTCTGGAAAAGACGCTTTCTTTAAGAAAGTAGTAGACTCACAAAAAGCATACGCTAAGAGAACAATGAAGTATCTGTTGATGAATCAACCGAACTACAAATTAGCTTATGAAAATGAGTTTGGACCAATTGAAAAAGTTAAAATCTAATTAACTTTAATAAATTGAAAAAAGGGGGTTTAAATACCCCCTTTTTTTTTAGTTTAATTTAATATACTTTTTGATGATGAAAACTTTCATTAAATTTGCGGATACACTTAGCACTTCAATGGGTAAAGCATTTTCTTGGTGTATTGTGATTTTAATGGGAGGGACTGTTTACGAAGTTGTTATGGCTTATGTTTTTAATAAGCCAACCTTATGGAATTTCGATTTTAGTATGCAGATGTATGGTGCAATACTAATGATGTCAGGTGCATACTGTTTAGCTACTGAGGCACATGTAAGAGGAGACGTAATTTACAGATTATTTAAAGAAAGAACCCAGGCTTGGATAGATTTGGTTCTATACTTTATATTTTTCTTCCCAGGTGTAGTTGCTTTAGCTTTTTATGGTTATGAATATGCTGCTTTAGCTTGGAAAATAAAAGAGACAAGTTGGAGTAGTCCAGCTCAAATACAAATTTATATGGTTAAATCAATGATACCTTGTGCTGGGATTCTTTTGATTATTCAAGGAGTAAGCGAAGTATTTAGATCAATAATTTGCATAAGAACAGGTCATTGGCCAGCAAGAATTGTTGTTGCAGAGGAAACAGAACAAGTATTAATGAGAACTTCAAAAGAGGAGAAATAATTAGATGTTGTTTAGCCTAACAAATCCCGAAGTAGCAATTTTAATGATGGGCATATTTCTTTTTGCAGTTCTATTAGGTTTTCCAATTGCTTTTACGTTGATGGCTATGGGAATTGGTTTTGGTTATTACGCTTACTACGACGCAACAATGATGGAGCATATTTTTGATAACAGAATATTCCAGTTGTTTGTTCAAAACACTTACACTGTTATGGATAATAATGTTCTTACAGCTGTACCGTTATTTTTATTTATGGGTTATTTGGTTGAAAGAGCAGGAATAGTTGCAAAATTATTTTTTGCAATTAGATTAGCCGCTCATAGATTGCCTGCATCGATGGCAGTAGCTGCTTTAATTACTTGTACTTTATTTTCTACAGCAACAGGAATTATAGGAGCAGTAGTTACTTTGATGGGGTTACTAGCTTGGCCAGCAATGATAAAAGCTGGGTATGATAAAAAATTTGCCTCAGGAATAATTTGCTCTGGTGGATGTTTGGGTATTTTAATCCCTCCTAGTATCATGTTAATTGTTTATTCAGTAATTGCTCAATTGTCACCGCTAAGACTTTTTGCAGCTGCTATTTTTCCAGGACTATTATTAGCTGGTCTTTATATTGGTTATGCAGTTACAAGAGCCTGGTTAAATCCATCGATAGCACCAAGACCACCAAAAGAGGATATCCCTCCAAGAGCTGAAATTCTAAGAGAGGTGTTAGTTTCTTTTGTTCCTTTATTTGGATTAATTATGCTAGTCCTTGGAACAATTTTAGCTGGAATAGCTACACCTGCAGAAGCAGCTGCTGCAGGAGCATTTGGTGCATTAATTTTGTCCTGGTTTTACAAAACTCTTAAATGGCAAAATTTTAAGGAGTCTGTGTTTCTAACTGCAAAAACAACTGCTATGATTATGTGGTTGTTTATTGGTTCTTGGACTTTTTCTTCAGTATTTTCTTATCTAGGTGGTCATGAAGTTTTTGAGCATTTTTTTACATCTATTAATATTTCAACATGGCAATTTTTAGTAATTACTCAAATAATTATTTTTCTTTTAGGATGGCCACTAGAGTGGACAGAGATTTTAATTATTTTTGTTCCTATATTTTTACCATTATTAGAAATTTTTGGAGTCAATCCTTATTTCTTTGCAATGTTAATTGCATTAAATCTACAAACATCTTTTTTAACCCCACCGATGGCAATGTCTGCATATTATTTGAAAGGTGTGCAGAAAACCAATGTTGAGCTTTTAGATATCTTTAGAGGAATTATGCCTTTCTTAGCAATTGTTATTTTTGCAATGTTTTTAATGTACATGTTTCCATCAATAGCTTTATGGTTGCCTGAAACATTATTTGCAAATTAAATGATAGATATCTTTTCTTTAAAAGTTGAGGAAATTGCTTCAAAAATAAAAGACGGACAACTTACTTCAGTCGAAGTAAGTGAGAAGTATGTTGAAAGAATAAATAAATTTGAAAAAGATGTTAAGGCTTGGGCACATTTTGATAAAAAACTTTTACTAGAAAAAGCTGCAGAGGCTGACGAATATAGAAGATCAGGAAAACCAACAGGACCTTTGCATGGTATCCCTATAGCGGTGAAGGATATTATTGGAACAGTTGATATGCCAACAGAATGTGGAACAGTTATTAGGAAAGGAAAATCTTATTCGCAAAATGCAGAAATTATCGATTTGCTTTTAGCAGCAGGTGCAATTGTAATGGGCAAAACTGCTACAGCTGAATTAGCTTATCTAGGTCCTCCTAAAACAACTAATCCACATGATCACTCTAGAACTCCAGGTGGTTCATCGAGTGGATCTGCCGCAGCAGTTGCATCATTTATGGCACCTTTATCAATAGGGTCTCAAACAGGTGGTTCAGTAATAAGACCTGCTTCTTACTGCGGAGTTGTAGGTTACAAACCAACATACGGATTAATTTCAAGAAACGGAGTGCTTAAAACCTCAGAAAAATTAGATCACATTGGTATATTTGGAAGATCTGTTGAGGATGTAGCGCTACTTGCAAAAGTTTTAATTAAAAAAGATAAATTTGATAGTGCAACCACTTATTATTCAGCTGATGGTATAGTTGAAGAAACAAAAAAAGGACCACTGTTTGAACCAAAATTTATTTTTTATAAAACAGACTATTGGAAAAATGTTGAAAAAAAATCTAGAGAAGCTTTTGAATATTTTATTAAATCTTTTAAAAATAATATAGAAATTTTTGATACACCATCTTATTTTAAAGATATTCATAAATACCATCAGATTATCCACGAAACAGATTTAGCAAACAACTTCGGATTATATTTCAAAAAGTATAAAAAAAAATTATCTAAACCAATGCAGGATGCAATTATAAAAGGTAATAAACATTCAGCCAAAGAATATGTCGAAGCAATAGATTTTATGAAAAGAAGCTATGAATCTTATGAAGAAGTATTTGAAGATTATCATGGTGTATTGTCGCCTTCTAGTCCTGGTGTTGCTCCTAAAAGCTTGAAGAGCACCGGTTCTGCAGAATTTAATAAAGTATGGTCCTATTTAGGAACTCCATGTATTTCTCTGCCTCTATTACAAGGAGAAGGCAAAATGCCATTAGGTGTTCAATTAATTGGTGCAAAATTTGATGATCATAGATTTTTAGGTGTTGCTAATTGGCTTGAAAAGGAATGTAATAACTAAATGCAAAAGTTTACAGTATTTTTAGGAACTTTACTTGCAACTGCATTTCTAGTTGGCCTTGCTACTACTTTAACGAGATCAACTATGATTGGTTTTTTCGATGTTTTGCCAGTTTATATATTGATGGCAATCGCAATCTTCATGATGGTCTACGAAGCATTTTTTGATAAAAAATAATTTTATTTAATCTAAAATTTACTACCTCAGATTGTAATACAATAGTTTACAGTTATTTTAATCTAGACTCAAACGCACATTTGTAATTTACTCTTTACTGTTAATTAACAAAGAAGAGGAGAGAGTAATGATTAAAGAAAAAAAATCATTGAAGGTTTCTAAATCACCTTCAAGACGTAAGTTCTTTAAAACTGCAGCTGCAACTGGTGTTGCTGCTGTTGCTTTATCTGCTCCAGCAGTTGCCAAAGAAAGAGTCGAAGCTTCTATGGTAGCTACATGGCCTAGAGATTTTCCAGGCCTAGGAACTGGTGCACAAAGACTTGCTCAAAGATTAAGCGATATGAGTGACGGAAGAATTCAAGTTACTTATTATGCTGCTAACGAAAGGGTAAAAGCATTTGACTCATTTGACGAAGTTGCATCAGGTAACTCTCAAATGTATCACGGTGCTGATTACTACTGGGTTAAAAAACACCCTGCATTTGGATATTTTACTGCAGTTCCATTTGGTTTCACATATGCTGAAATGAATGCGTGGTTAAAATTTGCTGGTGGACAAGAGTTGTGGGATGAATTGACTGATGATTTTGGAACACAAAGTTTTGCTGCTGGTAATACTGGAGTGCAAATGGGTGGTTGGTTTAACAAAAAAATTAGATCAGCGAATGACTTTAAAGGTTTAAAAATGCGTATGCCTGGTTTAGGTGGACAGGTTCTTGGAAAACTAGGTGGTTCTCCAATTTCACTTCCTGGCGGACAAATTTATGAAAACCTTGTGTCAGGTGCAATTGATGCAACAGAATGGGTAGGACCTTGGAACGATGAAGCTATGAAGTTCCAGGAAGCTGCTAAGTATTATTACTATCCAGGAATGCATGAACCAGGATCTACATTAGCTTGTGGAGTTAACAAATCTTGGTTTACTAGTTTGTCAAAATCAGACCAGTTAATTATTAAAACTGCTTGTGATTGGGCTGACACAACTACAATGGCCGAATACAATGCTAAAAATGGAGCTGCATTAGCGCGTTTAGTTAATGAAAGTGGAGTTAAACTAGAGAAGTTTAACGATAAGGTTTACGATGCTTTCGCTAAAGGTGCTGCTGAAGTTTTCGATGAAGTTCAACAACATAGTGCTCTTGCTAAGAAAGTACATGCTGCCTTTGTTAAAGGTCGTAAGGAAATTGGTGCTTGGACTAACTTGTCCGACGGGCCATATGTTGCTCAAAGAAATAGAGCATTAGGAGTATAATTTAATTCTAATTAATATTAGAGGGCCCTTAAATGGGCCCTCTTTTTATATATCATTAAAAGATTTTAAATATGGTTGAGAAAAATAACTTATCTATTTTAATAAGGATATTTAGTTATTCTATCTTAGCTTTAACTTTAGTTTTTTTAATAAATAATGTTTTAACAGTTTGGTTTGAATGGCCAGGAGTTAAAAAACTTTTTGCTCATTATGAATTATTTGGATTTAAAAAATTAAACAAGCCTTTAGAGGGGCTTGCTATAAACTTATCATATACTCAATTACTATTTTATTTTGCGTCTTTCATAGGAGTCATATTTTTTGTTTTGAAGTCTATAAAACAAACATTACAAACAGATTCTGAGATCTTAACAAAAATTACAGCCTACGTTGTAAGATCCTCTTTCTGGGCAGTATTAATTGTTGGAGTAGCAGATTTTTTAATCTCATTTATGGTTGTGGAAAAATTAGTTGAGCCAATTTTTGGAGAGCAAGTTAAAATTAATTTAGTAAAACCTGCTTTTAGAATTACATATATACACTTTCCTTTAATATTAGCCTCTTTTGTAATTGGTTATTTTACAAGATCTGTAGGGTTTATTTGGTTAGCAGTTTTAGTTGTTGGAAGTGAATTTTTGATAGTTCTCTCAAGATTCATATTTCAGTATGAACAAGCATTTCAGGGTGATCTGGTTCGTTTTTGGTATGCTGCCCTTTATTTATTTGCAAGCGCATATGCGTTAATTCACGAGGGCCATGTTAGAGTTGATGTTCTTTATACTGGTTTTAGCGAACGTAAAAAAGCATGGACTAATGCAATCGGGTCATTGATTCTAGGAATTCCCTTATGTTTGATTGTAATATTTTTAGGCATGGGGGGTAAAGCAAGTATCATTAATGGCCCTGTAATTTCTTTTGAAATTACGCAACAAGGTTCAAACGGATTATATTTACTTTATCTAATGGCAGTTTATTTGGCTGTGTTTGCAGTAAGTATGTTAACTCAATTCACAAGCTTCTTTATGAGTAGCAGTTATAAACTTTTAAAAAATTAAATAATGGAACATTTATTTTTAGCTTTACTTGTAATTATAATGATTGGAGCATTAGCTTCTGGTTTTCCAGTAGCTTTCGCATTACCCGGATCGGCAATCATTTCAATCGGGCTTGCAGCTTTTTTTGGTTATTTGTTTGCAGGAGATAGCAGCGCTTATTTTGCTGTTGATGGTCCAAAGGAATGGTTAACCGCTGGTATTACTAACTTTAGGAGTAACTACTGGGATGTAGAAACCGATACATTAATTGCTATCCCTTTATTTATTTTTATGGGGATTATGTTGCAAAAATCAAAAATTGCGGAAGATCTTTTAGTTACGATGGGGCAGTTGTTTGGACCTATCCCTGGAGGCTTAGGAATATCAGTAATTTTTGTTGGGGCGCTACTTGCAGCTACCACGGGTATTGTTGGCGCAACAGTAATAGCAATGGGATTAATATCACTACCAACAATGCTTAATAATAAATATGATAAAAGCCTTGCAAGCGGAATTGTTTGTTCCTCTGGAACCCTTGGGCAAATTATACCTCCTTCAATTGTACTAATTATTATAGCTGATCAATTAGCTAGTGCAGCAGACGTTGCAAATACTATGCGTCAGACTGATTACAAAATTTTAACTGGTGAATTTAATATGCCTGGAGAATTTAGAGTGGGCTCAACTTCGGCAGGAGATATGTTTTTGGGGGCACTACTACCAGGATTAGTTTTAGTTGGTTTATATATGATTTATGTATTTGTGTACGCAAGATTAAATCCTAAGGCAGCTCCTCCTGTTCCATTTAGAGGAAATTTTGATTCAAAATTTTGGATTAGAGTTTTGATGGTAATTATTCCACCTCTTGCATTAATTTTTGCCGTTCTAGGATCTATACTTTTGGGTATTGCAACTGTTAATCAGGCTGGATCTATTGGAGCAATAGGTGCAACTATGATGGCAGGTTATCGTTTACACAAAGGAAAAAAAGATGCTTATTATCCAATTATAATTGCAATTTTATCTATCATTCCAATTTATATTTTATCTAAGAATTATAATTTAAATATTAAGGCTGTAGAAACTAGAGATCTTACAGCAATTTTTATTACGGGATTTTTTACAATTACTTTTTTAATAGGAATTATTTGGAGTTTTTGGAGAGCATATAAAGTTGAAAATGTTTTAAGAGAAGTTGTTACAGAAACATGCGTAACTACTTCAATGGTATTTATAATTTTATTGGGTGCAGCAATGTTAACCTCTGGATTTAGAGCATTTGGAGGTGAAGAGCTAGTAAGAGATTTTCTTCAAGATTTACCAGGAGGATTTTGGACTCAGTTCATTGTTGTAATGGCAGTGATTTTTTTATTAGGTTTCTTTCTTGATTTTATTGAAATAGCTGTGGTTGTTGTCCCTATCATTGCTCCTATATTATTAGCTGAACCAGGAGCGAATATAAGTGCAATTTGGCTTGGTGTAATGATTGGGGTAAATTTACAAACTTCATTTTTAACCCCTCCATTTGGTTTTGCTCTATTTTATTTGAAGGGTGTAGCTTCAAAACTTGTTACCACTTTAAATATTTGGAAAGGTGTGGTTCCATTTATAATTTTACAATTGATAGGTCTTGGAATCGTTGGTTTTTATCCATCATTAGTAAATTACTTACCAGCAAGAACATATTTAACATCGAATGTTGCTCCACCACCGATGAATCCAAAGCTTCAATATTGCTTACAAGAGTACAAATTTGCGATTTACAATACTGATGAACAAAGAATTACGAATGCAATAAAAGATATGCAGAAATTAACTCCCACAAATCTTCCAATGGATAAATTAGATATTTTTGAAGAGCATTTTGATAATGCTCTTGGGACTTTTACTATTGTAAAAAAACTTCAAAAAACGCAAGAAGAATATGAATTATTTACAAAAGATTATAGGGACTTGCATTTCAATGTAAGAAAAATTGAGAAAAAAATTAGAAAAATAGACCAGAAAATTAAAAAAACAAAAGCTGAAATTAGAAATTTAGATGATGATAACTCATCAGATAAAAACAAATTAGAATTAAAGATCGAAAATTACGAGCTAGAAATTAAAGAACTTCAAAATAAAGTTCCTGAAAATTGGAAAGCTAAAAATGGAGAGTTTGAAATATTGCACAAAGCAAAAAACACAAGAACTAAAAGATATAGAAAAAACGTTGATGAAGCTTATGAAACTCTGGATCAAATAGTAATGTTTATAAATGATAATGAAAAATTAAAAGAACTTTCACCAGAAATAAAAGAATTAAAATATAATATTGATAATAAAAATTACGAAAACACATTATCAATAATTGACAGTCTTTTTGAAAAACTAGGAGAAATTTCTGGAACTGAAGAATTTGCAAATAAATTAGACGACCTAATATCTGTTATAGATAATGATGAGGTAGATGAGCAAAAATTAATTGAAGTAAGTTCTGAAACTTTTGATCTTTTCAATTTAGAAGTTTCATGGAGAGATGATGCTAACAAGAATTTGATGCCTGAATTAATTAAATATAATGATGTTATCAAACATAATATTGGTCTAAGACTTCAAAACAGATTAACTAAAGAACAAGCTAAATTTGTTGCAAGGTGTAACTCAGTTCATAGAGATATATCTTTAAACTTTTAATTAATGGAAAATTATATTTTACCAAAAAAACAGGCTATTGTTGTTTTTTTTGTATTTGCATTTGGTTATTTTTTATCTTGTTTGTTGCGTGCAATTACTGCAACACTTTCCCCTGTATTAACTTCAGAATTTAATTTGTTAGCAGCTGATTTAGGATTGTTAGCTGGGGGTTATTTTTTAGGTTTTGCTTGTATGCAAATACCCCTTGGATATTTGTTAGATAAATATGGACCAAAAAAAATTGTTTCTTCTTTTTTATTAATTGCATTAGTTGGAACAGGATCATTTGCTTTAGCTGAAAGTTTTCCTGGATTATTAATCTCGCGAATTCTAATTGGAGTAGGTGTTAGTGCTTGTTTAATGGCTCCATTAACTGGTTACAGAATATGGTATGCAGAAAATCAACAACAAAGAGCAAACTCATGGATGCTAATGATTGCATCATTAGGTTTTTTATCATCCACATTGCCTGTACAACTTTTATTGCCTAGTTTCGGATGGAGATGGATATTTGGTGGTATTGCTATCTTAATTTTAATTAGTATTTTTTTAATGTTAGTTTTCATTCCAAAATGGAATTTAAATAAAAATAAAGAGTCAGATGAGCCAAGTAATAATGGGACTTTATCAGAAGTTTGGAAAAATAGATTTTTTATAAGCGTAATTCCAATGGGTTTATTTAATTATGGGGGCTTAATGGCTATACAAACTTTATGGGCAGGCCCATGGATGACTAGAGTTGCTGGTTATACACCACTTCAGAGCGCTACAGGATTATTTTGGATCAATGTTACTATGTTGATATCCTTTTTTTTGTGGGGTTATTTTTTACCAAAAATTTCAGGTATAGGTTTTAGTGCAAAAAGAATACTTAAATTAGGTTTACCAATTAGTTTTTCTGTAATGTTTGTGATTATATTGCTAGGCCCAAAAGCAGGTGCCTTCTACATAACTCTATTTATTTTAAGTTCAATTTTTTTATCAGTTACACAGCCAGCTGTAGGCCTTTCTTTTTCAGGTTATTCTGCTGGTAAAGCACTAACTTCATTCAATTTGTTAATATTTGCAGGAACATTTGTAATGCAATGGTTAATGGGCTTTGTGATAGATATTGTTAAAAGTATGGGCCACTCAGAAATATTTGCATTTAAATCAGCTTTTTCAGTTTTTTTAATCTTAAGCATTATTTCTTATATATTTTTTTTAATATTAAATAGAAAAAAATATGAAAATAAAACGTAGGAATTTTTTTTTGGAATTATTTATTGGTATTGTTGCTATTTACTTAATTGTTTTAATTTTCTTATTCTTTTTCCAAAGAAATTTAATGTATCATCCTGATGAGAATAATTATTCTGGAGATAATTTAGAGGTTAACATTGAAAAAGTTACCATCAAAACAACAGATAATATTAATCTTTTAGGCTGGTTTCATAATAAAAATTTAAAAAGTTATAAAACAATAGTTTATTTTCATGGAAATGCAGGGACACTTGAAAACAGAATCCATAAGTTAAATCATTTTAAAGACATGGATGTTAATTTTTTAATTATTGCATGGAGAGGGTTTAGCGGCAATAAAGGAAAACCAAGTGAGGAGGGTCTTTATACAGATGGTGCTAGTGCAATAAACTGGCTTAAAGAAAAAGGTCTAAAAGAAGAAGATATAATTATTTATGGAGAGTCATTAGGAACAGGTATTGCTACTGAAATTACTCAGAATAAAAATTTTGCAGGATTAATCTTAGAAACGCCCTTCACATCAATGATTGAGGCTGCGAAAAATTTTTATCCATATATTCCAGTAGGTTTAATTTTAAAAGATAAGTATGAAAATAATAAAAAAATTAAAAATATTAATATTCCAGTATTAATAATGCATGGTGAGGCTGATCAAATAGTTCCATTTTGGATGGGCAAAAAAATTTTTAATTTAGCAAGTGAACCTAAATATTCATATTTTACAAAATATGACGATCATATGATGGAATATGATGATAAACTTGTATTAGCTCTTAAATCGTTTGTTGATAGTTTAAATTAAGCCATAATCTAAACAAAGATAATTCAAATTTTTTTTTTAAGTTAATTTATGAAAAATTTTTTCTTATTTTTTATTGTTCTTTTTTCTTTAAATGATTTATCAAATGCCAAAGAAAATTTAGCATCTGTAGACAGCCTTTTTCATATTGATCAAATGAATTCGCACGATGAAAATTTTGCATTATATTTTAAAACCCGTGAAAAAGCTGTCTTGGCTCGAGGAGAAAATTCAAATTATATTAATGATTTTCCAAAAGATCTTTATATTTATAACTACAAAACGAAAGAGTCTTTGCCATTAATTTCTTATGAATGGTTTCCCAAAACAGCAAAATATTTTTTGCAAGAGTATGATTTTCCAGTTTTTCCAGATGATTTTGCATATTATCTTTTAAAAGATAACAAAACTCTGGTGATGATTAGTGCTGTAAAAAGTCTAAAAGCTAATTTTAAATTTGATATTGTTGAAAAAAAGTTAGAGCTATATCCTATAAATGGAAAATTTGATTTTATTATTTCTTCGATAGCTAAAAACTGTGGACATTATGAATTTAAAGAACACTACAAATGTAGTTTTTATAAACCTTTAATTTCCAGTACCTTAATTAATTAATTTGAGTAAATGCCTCTGCAAATTTTTCGGCCTCAAAAATTTGCAAATCATCTTCTTTTTCACCTAATCCAAGTGCAATAATTGGTAGTTTATATTTTTTAGCAACAGCTAAAAGAATACCTCCTTTTGCTGTGCCATCTAATTTTGTCATAATAAGACCAGTTATTGGAATAATTTTATTAAATTCTTCAACTTGATTAATTACATTTTGGCCAGAAGTTGCATCCAAAACTAAAATAACATCATGTGGAGCATCAGGATCAATTTTTTTAGTAACGTTTGCAATTTTTTTATATTCTTCCATCAAATTTTTTTTATTTTGTAGTCTTCCAGCAGTATCAATTAAAACTTGGTTAAAATTATTGTTTAATGCTTCCTCAATAGCCTTGTAAGCGACTGATGCAGGATCAGAGCCTTGAGATGATTTTGTAATTTGAACATCAACTTTGTTTGCCCAATTTTCTAGTTGTTCTATAGCTGCTGCTCTAAAAGTATCTGATGCAGCTAGCATTACTTTATTTCCATTACTCTTTAATATTTTGCTTATTTTTCCAATAGTAGTTGTCTTTCCAACACCATTGACACCTGAAATTAATGTTGCATTTAATTTTTCTTTTTTTTTGAAGAATTCAATATTTTCTAAAGGTTTCATAATTGAAATAATATAATTTTTTAAAATATTATTTATTTCATCAGTTAAATCTTTATTGGGATCAATTTTTGTTTGAGAAATTATTTCTCTTATTTCTGAAGCAGAAACAATACCAACATCGGATTGAATTAAGTAATCTTCAATTTTATCTAATGTTTTGTCATCAATCTCTTTTTTTACAACTATATCTCTTAAACCCGTTGTAAAAGCTGAGGCACTTTTTTTAAAACCTGATTTAAATTTTTCAAAAATTCCCATTAAATTTTAAAATTTATCTCCTCAATATCTGAAACTGGTCCTTTCATATGAATACTATTGTTTTCATCAATTGAAATTGTCAATCTACCTGTAGAAAATTCAATATCAACTTTATCATTTACCAGTCCGTTTTGTTTTGCGGCAAAAGCTGTTGCGCAAGCTGCAGTTCCACAAGCTTTGGTAAGTCCAGCTCCTCTTTCCCACACTCTAACTTTTATCAATTCTTTGTTTACAACAGTTGCTAAAGTAACATTACATTTTTCTGGAAATAGAGAGTGGGTTTCGATTTTTGGTCCAATTTTTTCAATTTCAAAATTTTCGTTATTATCAACAAAAAAAACTACATGTGGGTTTCCAACATTTACAGCAGTTCCGCCAGAAAATTCGTTATTATTTTTGTTATTAATTTTAATTCCTAAATTATTTGTATTTAATTCTTTAGACAATGGAATCTCATCCCATTTTGTTTTTGCAACACCTATTTCTGTAGAAACTATTTTTTCTCCAACAATATTTGATTTTAATTTGCCAGATAAAGTTGTTAGGACAATTTCTTTTTTGTTATTTTCTTTGCCTAATAAATCAGCAATACATCGCGTACCATTTCCACACGCACCTGACATTCCTCCATCTGAATTATAAAATTCTAGTGAAGCATCTGAAATATCATTTTTTTTAATCAATATTAGTTGGTCACAACCAATAAATTTTCTGTCACAAATCTTTATTATTTGCTCTTTCGTCAAATTTGTAATTGTTTGCCTATTATCTATGATGACAAAATCATTACCTAAACCGTCCATTTTAAAAGCTTTAATATCCATATATAGATATTTAACTTATTTATTGACTTTTTGAACCTCTATTATAGGTTGTTGCCGTTTCCGCAAAAACATTAACTTTGCGGTGTCTTTGGAAACAAAGAGATCGACACTAGTCAGCGAGGGTTCGCCCACTAGTGCGTTACTGCTATGCGTAATAAATATGTTTGAAAATTTAACAAATAAATTTGAAGAAATTTTTTCTTCTCTGAAAAAGGCGCCTTCACTTGATGAAGCTCAAGTAGATGAAGGTTTAAGAGGTATTAGGCAAGCCTTACTTGAAGCAGATGTCTCTTTAGATGTTGCAAAAGATTTTATTGAAAAAGTTAAGCCAAAGGCATTAGGCCAAGAGATAATAAGGTCTACTTCTCCTGGGGATATGGTTGTTAAAATTGTTTATGATGAGCTCGTAGACTTATTAGGTGCAACAAATAATGAGATAAACTTAAATGCAGTACCGCCTGTGCCAATGATGTTAGTTGGGTTACAAGGTTCTGGTAAAACAACAACAACAGCAAAATTAGCAAAATTTTTAGAAAATAATAAAAAGAAAAAAGTAATGATGGTCAGTCTAGATATTTACAGACCAGCTGCACAAGAACAACTTAGATCTTTAGGAGAACAAAATAATATTTTAACTTTACCTATTATAGAAGGTCAGCAACCCGCTGATATTTGTAGAAGAGCAATAAGTGCTGCTAATTTAAATGGAGCTGAAATAATTTTATTTGATACTGCTGGTAGAACTCAAATCGATTTACAAATGATGAGTGAGATTAAGCAAATTGAAGCTGTCATTAACCCAACAGAAACTTTTTTAGTTGCAGACTCTCTAACAGGTCAAGTTGCAGCCTCAGTGGCAAAAGAATTTAAAAATACAGTTAATTTATCAGGAATTATTTTAACTAGGGCTGATGGTGATGCAAGAGGTGGTGCTGCAGTGAGTATGAAATATGTTTCTAACGTTCCAATTAAATTCTTAGGGATAGGAGAAAAAATAGATAATCTTGAAGTATTCCATCCAGATAGAATTGCAAACAGAATACTTGGTATGGGGGATATTGTATCCCTTGTAGAAAAGGCGGCTCAAGATTTAGGAGAAGAAAATCTTAAAAAAGCAGAGGAAAATTTAAAAAAAGGTCAATTCTCTATGGAAGATTATTTGTCTCAATTAAGACAGATGAAAAAAATGGGTGGCATTGAGGGAATTATGTCTTTTATGCCAGGAGTTTCTAAAATTAAATCTCAAATGGACTCAGCGGGAATTGACGAAAGTATAATTACGAAAAATGAAGCTATTATTTTATCAATGACAAAAAAAGAAAGAGAGAACCCAAAAATAATAGATGGTTCTAGAAAAAAAAGAATTGCTAATGGCTCTGGCTCAGATCCAGCCACTATCAATAAATTGCTTAAGCAATTTAAAATGATGTCTGAAATGATGAAAAAGATGTCTAAAGGAAATCTGAAAGGTATGTCTGACAAGGGTATACCGCCAGAGCTATTTAACCAATTAAAGTAAAAAAAGGAGAAGAAATGTTAAAATTAAGATTATCAAGAGGTGGAACAAAAAAACGTCCTGTTTATAAGGTTGTTGTTGCCGACAGTCGTTTTGCAAGGGACGGAAGATTTATAGAGAAGGTTGGTTTTTTTAACCCTCTACTACCAAAAGAGAAAAAAGAAAGAGTGGGCCTAGAAGCTGAGAGAATTAAATATTGGCTTGGTCAAGGAGCTCAACCAACAACTAGAGTAGCAAGAATTTTAGGTGAGAACGAACTAATGCCTATGCCTGCAAATGGAAATAATCCAAATAAAGCAGTGCCAAAAAAAGAGAGAAATAAAAAAGAAGAGGATAATAAAGAAGCTCCAAAAGCAGAAGCAGCTCCTAAAGAAGAGGCTCCAAAAGCAGAAGCTCCAAAAGCAGAAGCAGCTCCAGCAGCAGAAGCTCCTAAAGAAGAGGCTCCTAAAGAAGAAGCAGCTCCAGCAGCAGAAGCTCCTAAAGAAGAAGCTCCAGCAGAGGAAAAAAAATAATTTAAAGATTACTTATGTGGCAAGCTCAAGTGTTTACACTTTATCCAGAGGTTTTTCCTGGTCCTTTATCTAAAGGACTTTATGGAAAAGCTTTATCAAATAATTTATGGAAACTTAAAGTTGTAAATATAAGAGATGCAGCTGATGACAAACATAAAACAGTAGATGACACACCTTATGGGGGTGGTTCAGGGATGTTGTTGAAAGCAGATGTTCTTGCAAAGTCTTTAGATGAAAACAAAAATGAGAGTGAGAGAATTTTATACTTATCACCAAAAGGAAAAAAATTTGATCAAAATTTAGCAAAAGAGCTAGCTAATGAAAAATCTCTGTCTTTAATTTGTGGTCATTTTGAAGGTGTGGATGAAAGAATACTTTCAACAAGAAATATTGAGGAAATTAGTATTGGAGATTATGTTTTGTCAGGCGGGGAGTCAGCGGCATATGTAGTTATAGATAGTATTTTAAGATTGCTACCAGGTGTATTAGGAAATGAAAACTCTAAATTAGATGAAACCTTTGAAAATGGTCTTCTAGAGTACCCTCAGTATACAAAACCTCAAATTTGGGAGGAAAAAGCTGTACCAGACGTGCTATTATCAGGTGATCATAATAAAATTAAACACTGGCGTTTATCTCAATCTGAGGCTATAACACGCGTCCGAAGACCAGATTTATGGGAAAAATATAAGAAGAATTAATTTGATAAATATTAACATGAAAACAATTGAAGAAATAAACCAGCATAACGTTAACAAAATTCTTTCAGAGAAAAAAATTCCAGAATTTTATCCTGGAGACGTTGTTAAAGTTGGTGTGAGAATTACCGAGGGTAAAAAAGAAAGAATTCAATATTTTGAGGGAGTGTGTATTGCTAAAAAAAGCAGAGATCTAAACTCATCTTTTACGGTTAGAAAAATTTCATTTGGAGAGGGTGTTGAGAGAACTTTTCCTTTATTTGGAACTTTAATTGATTCAATTAAGGTTATTAGATCAGGTAAAGTAAGAAGAGCAAAACTTTATTATCTAAGAGACAGAACTGGTAAATCAGCAAGGATTGCAGAAAAAATTAGAAAAAAAATTGGTATTGATATCGAGGCAAAACCAGAGACAGTTACAGAGGAAAATGTAGCTCCTGCAGTTGAAGCAACTAAAGAAGAGGCTCCTAAAGCAGAAGCAGCACCTAAAGAAGAGGCTCCTAAAGCAGAAGCAGCACCTAAAGAAGAGGCGGCTCCAGCAACAGAGGCTCCTAAAGAAGAACAAAAATCAGAAAGCTCTACAGAAAAAAAATAATTTTTTTTTCAATGTCTACAACATTATACGATAAAATTTGGAACGATCATCTAGTTGATCAACAAGATGATGGCACATCTTTACTTTTTGTAGATAGACATTTAATTCATGAGGTGACAAGCCCTCAAGCTTTTGAAGGATTAAGAAATTCTAATAGAAAAGTTAGACACCCAAATTTAACTTTAGCAGTTGCAGATCATAATGTTCCAACAACTGACAGATCAAAAGGTATTTCAGATGAAGAGTCAAAAATTCAAGTAGATACTTTAGAGGCAAATTGTAAGGAATTTGGTGTTCAGTTATTTGGTATGGATGATAAGAGGCAAGGCATCGTTCATATCATAGGACCTGAACAAGGTTTTACTCAACCAGGTACAGTTATTGTTTGTGGAGACAGTCATACCGCAACGCATGGAGCATTTGGTGCTTTAGCATTTGGAATAGGAACTTCAGAAGTTGAACATGTTTTAGCAACCCAAACACTAGTTCAGAAGAAAGCTAAAAATTTTAGAATTAATGTTAATGGCGAACTTCCTTTAGGAGTTACTTCTAAAGATGTAATACTTCAAATAATTGGAAAAATAGGTACAGCAGGTGGTACAGGATCTGTTGTGGAATATGCTGGAGATTTAATAAGATCTTTAAGTGTTGAGCAAAGAATGACTATTTGCAATATGACAATTGAAGGTGGTGCAAGAGCAGGATTAATTGCACCAGATGAAAAAATTTTTGAATATTTAAAAGGAAAACCAATGTCACCAAAAAGTGAAAATTGGGATAAAGCTTTGAACTATTGGGAAACTTTAAAAACAGACTCTGATGCTAGTTTTGATAAAGAAATTAGCCTTAACGCAAATGAAATTTTACCCATGATTACATGGGGTACGTCACCACAAGATGTAATAACAATTGATGGAAAAGTTCCAAATCCAAATAGTGAGACAGATGAAGATAAAAAAAATTCAATTGAAAGAGCTTTAAAGTATATGGGTTTAAAACCTGACATGGCAGCCACAGATATAAAAATAGATAAAGTATTTATTGGTAGTTGTACTAATGGTAGAATAGAAGATTTGAGAGAAGCAGCAAAAATTGTAAAAGATAAAAAAGTATCATCGCATGTTAATGCTATAGTAGTTCCAGGCTCAGGCTTAGTTAAAGAACAAGCAGAACAAGAAGGACTAGATAAAATTTTTGTTAGCTCAGGGTTTGAATGGAGAGAACCAGGTTGCTCTATGTGTTTAGCGATGAATGCCGATAAATTAAAGCCAGAAGAAAGATGTGCCTCTACATCAAATAGAAATTTTGAGGGTAGACAAGGTAGAGGAGGTAGAACCCATCTGGTTAGTCCAGGAATGGCCGCAGCAGCTGCAATTTCAGGTAATTTAGATGATGTCAGAAAGTATCAAAATTAAATGCAAAAATTTAATAAATTAAAAAGTATCCCAGCTTATTTACCAATTGTAAATATTGATACAGATATGATAATTCCAAAACAGTTTTTAAAAACTATCAAAAGAACCGGTCTTGGAAAAAATTTGTTTTTTGAAATGAGATATGATGATAAAGGCAAAGAAATAAATGATTTTGTGTTAAACAAAGATCCATTTAATCAATCTAAAATTTTAATTGCTGGAAAAAACTTTGGATGTGGTTCATCAAGAGAACATGCTCCTTGGGCTTTATTAGATTTTGGAATTACTTGTGTAATAAGTTCAAGTTATGCAGATATTTTTTTTAGTAATTGTTTTAAAAATGGAATTTTGCCTATAATCCTTGAAGAAGAAAAAATCAAAGAGCTATCTGAATACGCAAATAGACAAGAAGAAATTTCTATTGATTTGCAAGAGGAAAAAATAGTTTATGGAAATAATGAGCTAAAATTTGAAGTTGATCCATTTAAGAAAAAATGTTTGTTAGAAGGGCTTGATGATATCGCTTTATCACTAAAAAAATCAGAAAAAATAGAAAAGTTTGAAATAAATTTAAAAAACGAAAAGCCTTGGGTATTTAATGATTAAAGTAAAAAAAAGAAAAATACTTTTACTTCCTGGTGATGGTATTGGTCCAGAGGTAATAGCTGAGGTAAAAAAAATTATTAACTGGTTTAATGATAAAAAATCTTTAGATTTTGAAATTGATCAGGAGCTAGTTGGTGGTTGTTCTTATGATAAACACGGCACCCCAATCACTGATGAGGTTTTTTACAAAGCACTAGAAAGTGAAGTAATTATGCTTGGAGCAGTTGGTGGTCCTACATGGGATAACCTAGAATTTTCCAAAAAACCAGAAAGAGCATTATTAAAACTCAGAAAAGAATTAAAGCTTTTTGCTAACTTAAGGCCTGCAATTTGTTTTAAACAATTAGTCGATGCTTCAACCCTAAAGCCAGAAGTAGTTTCAGGACTAGATATAATGATAGTAAGAGAGTTAACGGGTGGTATATATTTTGGTGAACCTAGGGGAATTAAGCCAATTGAAAATGGAGAAAGAAAAGGAATTAATACACACACTTATACGACTAGTGAAATTACTAGAGTAGCTAGGATCGCTTTTGATTTAGCTAGAAAAAGATCAAACAAGGTTACTTCGTGTGAAAAATCAAATGTGATGGAAGCAGGACAATTGTGGAAAGAAGAAGTCCAAGAACTTCATGAAAAAGAATACAAAGATGTAGAATTAAGTCATATGTTAGCAGACAATTGTGCTATGCAGCTTTTAAGAAACCCAAAACAATTTGATGTAATTGTAACAGATAATTTGTTTGGAGATATGTTGTCAGACCAAGCTTCAATGTTAACGGGATCTTTAGGTCTTTTACCATCAGCATCTTTAGGCGCAAAAAATAAAGATGGTGAGATGAGAGCGATGTACGAGCCTATACATGGGTCAGCTCCAGATATAGCTGGTAAAGGGATAGCAAATCCAATTGCTTCTATTTTGAGCTTTGGTATGGCACTGAGGTATTCTTTAGATCTTGATAAAGAAGCAGATATTTTAGAAAAAGCAGTTCAAGATGTTTTAAATGATGGGTTAAGAACTAAAGATATAATGTCAGAAGGTATGAAAGAAACTTCCACTTCAGCAATGGGTGATGCGATAATTTCAAAATTGCAATAAAACTAGAATTATTCTAAGCTTTAAATATGCCAAGTTATACTGCTCCAGTAAAAGATATGATGTTTCTCTTTGAAAAATTAAGAGACAATAAAAACTATAATGAGCTTGAAAAATATAATGAGGTGAGTGCAGATCTTGTTAAAGATATTTTAGAAGAAGCAGCTAAAATAAATCAAAATTTAATTTTACCTCTTGCTAAAGCAGGTGATGAAAATCCAGCAATTTTAGAAAATGGTGTTGTCAGAACACCACCGGGTTACAAAGAGGCTTATCAGAAATATATTGAAGATGGTTGGACATCGCTGTCTTGTGATCCTAAATATGGAGGCCAAGGAATGCCAAAAACAGTAAGTGCATTCTTTGATGAAATGCTTTCCTCAGCTAGTTTGTCATTTAAATTATATAGTGAACTTAGTATTGGTGCCTATAATTGTATTAATCATCATGCTTCAGATGAAATAAAAGATAAATATTTACCAAAGATCGTTGAGGGTAAATGGAGTGGCACTATGTGTTTAACAGAACCAGTCTGTGGTACAGACTTAGGTTTGTTAAAAACTAAAGCCATCAAACAATCTGATGATACCTATAAAATTAGTGGTCAAAAGATTTTTATAACTTCTGGTGATCATGACTTAACTGAAAATATTATTCATTTAGTTTTAGCAAGATCAATAGACTCTCCTGCGGGCACTAAAGGAATTAGTTTATTTTTAGTACCAAAATTTATTGTAAATGAAGATGGTAGTGTTGGTCAAAGAAATGGAATTTCAACAGGATCTATAGAGAGTAAAATGGGAATAAAGGGTTCAGCAACATGTGTGTTAAATTTTGATGAAGCAACTGGTTATATGATTGGTAACAAAGACAAAGGTCTTAGTGCTATGTTTACCATGATGAACCTTGAGAGAATAGTGGTAGGTATTCAAGGTTTAGGAATTTCTGAAATTGCGTATCAAAACTCACTTGCATATGCAAAAGAGAGAAAGCAAGGAAAAACAAATAATTCAAAATCTACAAATGGTGCAGACTTTATAATTGATCATGCGGATATTAGAAGATCTTTACTTAATATGAAGTCAATTATTGAAGGAGAAAGAGCTTTATGTTTTTGGTTATCACAACAAACTGAGGTGAGTCTTTATCATCCAGATGAAAAGATTAAACAAGAAGCTTTGGACTATGTTTCATTGATGACACCAGTTGTTAAATCATTATTTACAGATTTAGCTATGGAAATTACGAACGACGCGATGCAAATACATGGTGGATATGGGTACACTAAAGACCAAGGAATAGAGCAATTATATAGAGATAATCGTATTACTCCAATCTATGAAGGAACAAATTCTGTTCAGGCAGCAGATTTAGTATTTAGAAAATTATCAAATAAAAATGGTGATGTTATAAATAAATTTTTAGATATGATTAAATCTGAATGTGATAGTAAAAATGAAAAAGTAAAAACATTTTCAAAAGAATTAAATCATTATTTAGATATTTTATCTAAGTTTACCGACTGGATTAAGGATAAACATAAAATCGAAAAAGACGATGTTAGTGCTGCAGCAAATGATTATTTGAGAAGTCTGGGATATGTTTCAATTGCTTATGCTTGGATCAAAATTTTAGATGTAAGTTTTAATGATTTTGAAAAAAATAAAGAATTTTATAGTGATAAAATAAATACAGCAAAATTTTATTTTGATAAGGTATTGCCTAGAGCTGAGTATCATTACAAATCTGCTATTTCTGGAAGTTCTAATATAATGAATTTTAAGTTTAATTAACAATGAATCATTACGAGACAAATTTAGATAAAAATAAAGCTAACTACGTACCGCTTACTCCTTTAACGTTTCTTAAAAGAGCAAGGGAAATTTACCCAAATTATGAAGCTATAATTTATGAAGATAGGAAATATACTTGGAATGAAGTTTACAAAAGAGCTGTAAAATTTGCTAGTGCATTGTCAAAAATTGGAATTAAAAAAGGAGATACTGTTTCATTCTTAGCCTTTAATACACCAGAGATTTTCGAAGGACATTACTCAGTACCCATGGCAGGTGCAGTATTAAATACAATTAATATAAGATTAGATGCAAATACAATTTCATATATTTTAGATCACAGTGATGCAAAGGTGCTAGTAGTTGATAGACAATTACATGGAGAAGTTAAGAAAGCATTAAAAACTTTAAATAAAAAAATTATAATAATTGATATAGATGATAAAAATGCTGATCAATCGAAATTAGAAAAAATTGGTGATTTAGAATATGAGAGTTTCTTAAACACAGGCGATGAAAATTTCGATTGGCAAATGCCAGAGGATGAATGGCAAGCAATATCATTAAGCTATACATCAGGTACTACAGGAAATCCCAAAGGAGTAGTTTATCACCATAGAGGTGCATATTTAATGTCCACAGGAAGTTCGGTAGCTTGGAACATGCCAAATAGATTAAATTTTTTAACAGTGGTTCCAATGTTTCATTGTAATGGTTGGTGTTATCCATGGACAGTTCCAATGTTAAATGGAAGGACAATTTGTTTAAGAAATATTGACATAAAAAAAATTTTTGAATTAATCGATAAATATGAAGTAACTCATTTTGGCGGTGCCCCAATAGTATTAAATATGATTACAGGAGCTCCTGAAAGTGACAAAAAAAAATTAAAACAAAAAGTTTATGTTTTGACTGCTGGAGCGCCACCACCAAGTATAATTTTCAAAAAAATGAAAGCATTAGGTTTTGAAGTTATGCATGTATATGGTTTAACGGAAACTTATGGACATGTTACTCAGTGTGCGTGGAATGATGAATGGAACAATTTCGATGAGGAAAAACAAAATGAAATTAAGGCTAGGCAAGGTGTGAGATATCCAAATACTGAAGGTGTAGTTGTTTTGAATCCAGAAACAATGAAAGAAGTTCCTAAAGATGGAAAAACAATTGGTGAAATTATGATTAGAGGAAATGTCGTAATGAAAGGTTACTTTAAAGACCAAGATGCTACCAATAAAGCTATGAAAGATGGATGGTTTCATAGTGGTGATTTAGCTGTAATGCATCCTGATGGGTATGTAAAAATACAAGATAGATCAAAAGATATAATTATTTCCGGAGGTGAAAACATTTCCTCAATTGAAATAGAAAATACACTTTCTAAACATCCATCAGTTTCTATTGCCGCAGTTGTTGCTAAACCTGACGAAAAATGGGGAGAAGTTCCTTGTGCATTTATTGAAATGGTTAAAGATAAGCCAGTATCAGAAAAAGAATTAATTGATTTTTGTAAAGAAACTTTAGCGGGATTTAAAGTTCCCAAGAAAGTTGTCTTCTGTGAGCTACCAAAAACTTCGACAGGAAAAATACAAAAGTTTGAATTAAGAAAACAAGTTTAGGTAATTTTGAATTTTCAATTGGAAAATAAAAATGTTTATGCGTCTGATGCAGGTCAGGGTATTGATCAAAATAAAGAAACAATAGTATTTCTTCATGGAAGTGGTCTTTCGCATATTGTTTGGTCTCTAACTGAGCAGTTTTTTTCAAATAATAATTTTAACGTATTATCTATTGATTTACCTGGACACGGTAATTCAGATGGCCCTTGCTTAGATAGTATTGAAAAAATAGCCGATTGGTTAGAACAGGTTTTTAATAAACTTAATTTAAACAATTTAATTTTAATTGGTCATTCTCAAGGTTGTTTGGAGATACTTGAATATGCTCATAAATATAAAGATAGATTAAAAAAGTTAGTTTTTATTGGAGGGTCAAATAAGATGCCAGTTCATCCAGATTTAATTGATCTAGCAAAAAATGGAGACTCTGATGCTGTTAAATTAATGATGAAGTGGGGTTATGAAGGTTCAAAAAGTTTTATTGGAGGCAACCCAGTAGAGAAAATAATACAATCACCTAGAGACATAAGAGACATACTGGCAGTAGACCTTGTTGCATGTAACAATTACAAAAATGGTTCTGATGCTGCTAAATTAATTGAATTTCCATCGATGCTAATTTTTGGTTCTTTAGATAAGATGGTGAAACTAGAAGCTGGAAAAAAATTTTCTAGTCTAATTAATAATTCATCTACACATATAATAGAGGGTTGTGGCCACATGATTATGATTGAAAAAGCATTTGAAATGAGGGACAAGGTTTTAGAATTTTTAAAAAAATGAAAAACTTTTTAATTGCAAAATCAAGAAGACTTAGAGGTACACCATATACTTCTCGAATTGAAGAACAGGGTGTTACAGCTTATACAATTTATAACCATATGTTGCTTCCAGCTGCCTTTGGTTCAATTGAAGATTCTTATCATCATTTAAAAGAGCATGTTCAAATTTGGGATGTAGCAGCTGAAAGACAGGTAGAAATTTCAGGAAAAGATTCTGCAAAATTAGTTCAGCTAATGACTTGTAGAGATTTATCAAAATCTAAAGATGGAAGATGTTATTATTGTCCGATTATAGATGATAATGCTGGATTAATTAATGATCCAGTTGTTTTAAGAATAAATGAAAACAAATGGTGGATTTCTATCGCTGATACAGACGTAATATTATTTGCGAAAGGATTAGCAATTGGAAATAAATTTGATGTTGAAATTATAGAGCCCAAAGTTGATATCATGGCTGTACAAGGCCCAAAATCATTTCAATTGATGGAAAAAGTATTTGGAGAACAGATCACAAAATTAAAATTTTTTGGTTTTGATTATTTTGATTTTGGTGGTGCAAAGCATCTTATTGCACAATCTGGATGGTCTAAACAAGGAGGTTATGAAGTATATGTCCAAAATACTGAAGCAGGCCTAAAACTATATGATCATTTATTTGAAATTGGAAAAGAATTTAATATTAAACCGGGGTGTCCTAATTTAA
The DNA here is from genome assembly GCA_902588895.1 of uncultured Pelagibacteraceae bacterium. GTDB lineage: Bacteria > Pseudomonadota > Alphaproteobacteria > Pelagibacterales > Pelagibacteraceae > Pelagibacter. Next base: position 103,503 of record CACIRC010000001.1, on the reverse strand, counting down.
TAGAACGAATTGAAAGTGGACTGTTATCTCATGGCAATGATATGGATAACGGAGATAATCCTTATGAATGTGGTTTTGATAAATATGTAAACATAGATAGTGAAATTATTTTTTTAGGAAAAGAAAAATTAAAGAAAATAAAATCTGAAGGTATAAAAAGAAAATTAATGGGTGTTAAGTTAGATTTGGACAAAATAAGTTTAACAGGATCTTTAGATCTGACTGATGATAATAAAAAAATCATTGGAGAACTGAGGTCAGCCTGCTATTCGCCACATTTTAAAAAAGTAATTGGTATTGCTATGATGAAAAAATCGCATTGGAATATAGACCAAGACGTAAAAGCTGGCATAAATGGTGATATTTATAGTGGTAAAGTTTGCGATTTACCTTTTATTTAGTATAACAACTTTAAAATGAACATAGCTATAGTAGGTGCAACAGGAAATGTTGGGAGGAAAACTCTTGAAGTATTTAATAAAAAGAACTTCAAGTTTGATAATCTATATTTAGTTGCATCAGAAAAAAGTGCAGGAAAAAAAATCTCTTTTAGAGATAAAGAATACGAAATTGAGAATTTAGATACATATGATTTTTCAAAAGCAGATATAACTTTTTTTGCAGCAGCAGGAAAAATTGCTGAAAAATTTGCAGAAAAGGCCGCCAAACATACAATAGTAATTGATAATTCAAGTTTTTTTAGGATGGATCCAGATGTTCCATTAATCGTTCCTCAAGTTAATGCATCTGATATTAAAAAAATGAAAAAAAACATAATTGCAAATCCAAACTGCTCTACAGCTCAATTAGTAATTGCACTTAAACCTCTGCATGATTTATTTAAAATAAAAAGAGTAGTGGTATCAACTTACCAATCAGTTTCAGGTGGTGGTAAAGATCCAATGGATGAATTAGTTGAACAAACTAAAAAATATTTAGAAGGTGAAAAAATTGAGTCAAAAAATTTTACTAAACAAATAGCATTTAATATAATTCCGCACATTGATGTATTTGCTGATGATGGATATACCAAAGAAGAATTAAAAATGACAAATGAAACCAAAAAGATTTTAGATGAAACAATTGAACTTACAGCAACATGCGTAAGAATTCCTGTATTGGTTTCTCACTCTGAGGCTGTAAATATAGAATTTGAAAAGCCATTTAATTTAGAAAAAGTTAGGGAAGCACTAAGTAACGCTGAAGGATGTGAAGTTATAGATAAAAGAGAAAACGGAGGTTATATCACACCACTAGAAGCCACAGGAAAAGATGAGACTTATATTTCAAGAATTAGAGAAGATAAAACAAAAGAGAATTCTATTAATTTATGGATAGTATCAGACAATTTATTAAGAGGTGCAGCTCTGAATTCTGTCGAAATTGCAGAGACAATAATTAATTCAAAATAGGCAATGGAAAATAAACCTCTATCACCACATATACAAATTTATAAATGGCATATTTCATCTCTAGTATCTATTTCTCATAGGATTACTGGAATAATAAATATTCTAGCAATAACATTGATTTGTATTTGGTTTGCATTAATTCTTTTAGGTGAGAGTAATTATGAAATAATTAAAATTTTTTTACAAACCATTGTTGGAAAATTTATTTTGATTGGAATTACGTGGTCATTTAGTTTTCAAATGTTAAGTGAAATTAGACACTTGATTATGGATTTAGGTTATGGTTTTGATTTAAAAATAACTAAGATTACAGGCTTAATAGTTATTTTTGGTTCATTAATTTTAACTATCTTGATTTATTTAATTGGTAGAGGTTTAAATTAATGATCCCAGCAACAAAGAAATGGTTATTTTTAAAAGCAAGCTCGGTAATTTTATTACCATTAATGTTTTGGTTTATTATTAATTTAGTAAATGTGTATGATAAAAACTATCAAGATCTAGTTGAGTTTTTAACTACCCAACCTTCAAAATTCTTAATTAGTTTATTTTTGGTATTTGCATATTTTTTCTCCGCTTTGAGCATAAGTGAGGTTTTTGAAGACTATATCAAAGAAGAAAAAACCAAAAATGCCGCAAACAAAACTCTTAATTTTTTTGCTATAATAATTCCATTAATTACAATATTTGTAATATTTAATTTAAACACATGAAAGCATACGAAATAATTGATCATGAGTACGACGTTGTTGTACTTGGAGCAGGTGGTTCAGGATTAAGGGCAGCTGTAGGGCTTAGTGAGGCTGGCCTGAAAACAGCATGTATTTCAAAAGTATTTCCAACAAGGAGCCATACATCTGCTGCGCAAGGAGGTATATCAGCTGCACTTGGTAACATGGGTGAAGATGACTGGCGATGGCATATGTACGATACTGTAAAAGGTGCAGATTGGTTAGGTGATCAAGATAGTATTGAATATTTATGTAAAGAAGCTCCCAAAGCAGTTTTAGAATTAGAGAAATATGGTGTTCCTTTTAGTCGAACTGATGAAGGAAAAATTTATCAAAGACCGTTTGGTGGTATGACTAAAAACTATGGAAACGGAATAGTACAAAGAACATGTGCTGCTGCAGATAGAACAGGACATGCAATATTGCATACTCTTTATGGACAGGCATTAAAACATAATACAGAATTTTTTATTGAGTATTTTGCTTTGGACCTGTTAATGAAAAATGGAGAATGCAAAGGATTAATTGCTTGGAATTTAAATGATGGAACAATTCACAGATTTAGAGCTCACACTGTTATCATAGCAACTGGAGGATACGGAAAAGTTTATTATTCAGCAACTTCTGCTCATACTTGTACAGGAGATGGTAATGCTATGGTTTTAAGAGCTGGATTGCCACTTCAGGATATGGAGTTCGTACAATTCCATCCAACAGGAATATATGGTCATGGTACTTTAATAACAGAGGGCGCACGTGGAGAAGGAGGATATCTTACGAATTCTAAAGGTGAAAGATTTATGGAAAGATATGCACCGAATGCAAAAGATTTAGCTTCAAGGGATGTAGTAAGTCGATCTATGTCAATTGAGATTAATGAGGGAAGAGGTGTTGGAAAAGATCAAGATCATGTTCATTTAAATTTAAGTCATTTAGATAAAGAAATTATTGAGAGTAGGCTACCCGGAATAACTGAGGCAGCAAGATTATTTGCAAATGTAAATATCACAAAAGAACCAATTCCTGTTGTACCAACAGTTCATTATAACATGGGAGGTATTCCTACTAATTATAAAGCTGAAGTGTTAACAGTTAATGGTTCAGAAAAAACTGTGCCTGGACTAATGGCTATTGGTGAAGCTGCATGTGTATCTGTACATGGGGCAAACAGACTTGGATCTAATTCTTTAATAGATTTGGTAGTCTTTGGAAGATCAGCAGCAAAGAGAGCAGCTGAATTAATAACACCAGGAACACCACATGAAGAAATTTCTGAGTCTGAAACTCAAAAATGTTTAGATAGATTTGATAAGCTAAGAAACGCCAAAGGTGAAAATAGCACTGCGGATTTGAGGTTATCGATGCAAAAAACTATGCAATCTAAATGTGCAGTATTTAGAACAGAAAAAAACCTTAAAGAGGGTGTGGATGAAATTAGAAAAACTTATGATGGAATAGACTCAATTTCTGTTAAAGATAGATCTTTAGTTTTTAATACCGATCTAGTTGAAACGTTAGAATTTGATAATCTAATAAGACAAGCTGTGACAACTGTTGACTCTGCATATCAAAGAAAAGAAAGCAGAGGCGCACATGCTAGAGAGGATTATCCAAAGAGAGATGATCAAAAATTTATGCAACACACTCTTGCTTGGTTTGATGGCAAAAATACCAAAATTAGCTATAGACCTGTACATCAGTCAACTTTGACTACTGATGTACAATATTTTCCACCACAAGAACGGGTTTATTAATGGCACAAATAAGCTTACCAAAAAATTCAGAAGTTAAAAAAGGAAAATATTTTGAGGATAAAACTGGATCAAAAAATTTAAGAAAAGTTAATATTTATAGATGGGATCCATCAACTGGAGAAAATCCAAGAATAGATACTTATGAAGTTGATATGGATAATTGTCCTTCAAAAGTTTTGGATATTTTAAATAAAATTAAAAATGAAATTGATCCCACATTAGCCTATAGAAGATCATGCGCTCATGGTGTTTGTGGTTCGTGCGCTATGAATATGGGAGGTAAAAATGGACTAGCTTGTACAACTCCTCATGCAGAGATAGATGGTGACATTGATATTTATCCACTACCTCATTTAAAAGTTAAAAGAGATTTGATTGGTGATTTAGATGGCTTGTATAAACAATATCAATCCATTGAACCTTGGTTAAAAAATAATTCAACAAAACAAACAACAGAAATTTATCAGTCTAAAGAAGACAGAGCAAAACTTGATGGTGCTTACGAATGTATCATGTGTGCTTGTTGTTCTACATCTTGCCCGAGTTATTGGTGGAATGGAGATAAATATTTAGGTCCAGCAGTTTTACTACAGGCATATAGATGGATCATTGATAGTAGAGATGAAGAGAGAAAAGCAAGATTAAAAAAAGTTGCAGATGAATTAAAATTATATAGATGTCATACTATTTTAAATTGCACAAATGCATGTCCTAAGGGCTTGAATCCAGCAAAAGCTATAGCTGAAATAAAAAAAATGTTAGCAACAGCTAATGTTTAAATAGACTATTCGATATTTTTGATCTAAAACACCGTATTCATGAAATTAATAGAACACTTCGTAAACGGTAAAATAATTCCGGGATCTTCAGATAAAAAAGGGAAAGTTTTTAATCCAGCAACTGGCGAACAAGAGTCAGAAGTAAGACTTGCCTCAAAATCTGATCTAGACAGTGCTGTTGAGGTAGCAAAAAAAGCATTTGAAACTTGGTCTTTAAAACCTGCTCTACAAAGAGCTAGAATAATATTTAAATTTAAAGAATTAATTGAAAAAAATTCTGATGAATTAACGAAGTTAATAGTTTCAGAACATGGAAAAGTTTATGAAGATGCAAGAGGTTCTTTAACCAGAGGACTTGAGGTAGTAGAATTTGCTTGTGGAATTCCGCATTTATTAAAAGGTGAGTTTTCTGAAAATGTGGGGACAAATGTTGATAGTTGGTCAATCAGACAACCATTAGGAGTTGTTGCAGGTATTACACCATTTAATTTTCCTGCTATGGTACCAATGTGGATGTTTCCAATAGCAATAGCTTGTGGAAACACTTTTATTCTTAAACCATCAGAAAAAGATCCTTCTTGTGCAATAAGATTGGCTGAACTACTTTCTGATGCGGGTCTTCCAGAAGGAGTATTCAACGTAATAAATGGAGACAAAGAAGCTGTTGATGCAATTTTAGAAAATAAAGATATCAAAGCAGTTAGTTTTGTTGGATCTACTCCTATTGCAAAATATATTTATGAAAACTCAGCAAAAAATGAAAAAAGAGTTCAAGCTTTAGGTGGAGCAAAAAACCATTTAGTTGTTATGCCAGATTGTGATTTAGATGGTGCAGTAAATGGTCTAATGGGTGCTGCTTATGGCTCAGCTGGAGAAAGATGTATGGCTCAATCAGTTGCAGTTGCTGTTGGAGATATTGGAGATGAACTCGTATCAAGATTATCTAAAAAAGCTGAAGCTTTAAAAGTTGGTCCTGGAATGGATAAATCATCAGAAATGGGGCCTTTAGTTACAAAAGAACATTTAGAAAAAGTTACAAGTTATGTTGATTTAGGTGTCAAGGAGGGTGCTAAGCTAGTAGTTGATGGCAGAGGTTTAAAACTTCAAGGTTATGAAAATGGTTTCTATATAGGTGGATGTTTATTTGATCATGTAAATAAAAATATGAGAATTTATAAAGAAGAAATATTCGGTCCAGTCTTATCAGTTGTTAGAGTAAAAACTTTTGAAGAGGCAGCAAAATTAATTAATGACCATGAGTATGGAAATGGAGTTAGTATTTACACAAGAGATGGTGATGCGGGCAGAACTTTTGCAAGTAAAATTCAAGTAGGTATGGTTGGTATTAATGTACCTATACCAGTTCCAATGGCATTTCATAGTTTTGGTGGTTGGAAAAGATCATTATTTGGAGATAGCGGAATGCATGGTATGGAAGGAATAAAATTTTATACTAAACTTAAAACAGTAACATCTAGATGGCCTTCAGGTGTCCGATCAAATGCGGAATTTGTTATGCCAACAATGAAATAAAGGAAATAAATGACAAAAATATCTTTAATTGGTGCAGGCCAAATAGGTGGAACTCTTGCACATTTAATAGGAACAAAAGAATTAGTGAATGAAGCGGTTTTATTTGATGTAGCTAGTGGTATTGCAAAAGGAAAAGCATTAGATATTGCACAATCTTCATCTATAGATGGTTTCAATGTTAGGTTTTCAGGAACCGATAACTATGAGGACATAAAAGATTCAGATGTAATTATAATTACAGCAGGCGTTCCAAGAAAACCTGGGATGAGCCGAGATGATCTTCTTGGTATAAATTTAAAAATTATTAAACAAGTTGCTGAGGGGGTAAAGAAAAATGCTCCTAATGCTTTTGTGATTTGTATCACCAATCCTTTAGATGTTATGGTTATGGCGTTTCAAAAATTTTCAGGTTTGCCATCAAATAAAGTTGTTGGTATGGCGGGTATTTTAGATAGTTCGAGATTTAAATTATTTTTATCATTAGAGTTAAATGTGCCTGTAAGAGAAATTGAGGCAATGGTTATGGGTGGTCATGGTGACACCATGGTTCCTATGCCAAGATTTACAAAAATTTCAGGTAAACCATTGTTAGATCTTGTAAAGGATGGAAAGATTTCTTTAGAAAGAGTTGAGGAAATTAATCAAAGAACACGAGATGGTGGTGCTGAGATAGTTAAATATTTAGAAAAAGGATCAGCCTTTTATGCACCAGCTGCATCAGGGGTTCAAATGGCAGAAGCATATTTGAATGATCAGAAAAAATTATTACCCTGTGCTGTACAATTAAATGGAGAATATGGTGTGAAAAATGTTTATGCAGGCGTTCCTGTTGTCATTGGAAAAGATGGTGTAGAAAAAATCGAAGAGATTGATTTAGATGAAAAAGAAAAAAAAGAATTTATGCATTCAATAGATGCTGTAAAAGCTTTATGGGAAGCTGCATCTAAAATAGATCCTGATTTATCTAAATAATAATGAATATTCACGAGCATCAAGCTAAACAAATATTAAAAAAATATGGAGCTGTAGTTCCCGAAGGAGTATTTGCGCTTAATGTTGATCAACTTATTCAAAAAGCAAAAGCACTCAAAACTGAGAAATATGTGCTTAAAGCACAAATCCATGCTGGAGGTAGAGGAAAAGCTGGTGGTGTAAAAATTTTAAACTCTATTGAGGAACTAACAGTAGCAGCTAAAGAATTACTAGGAAAAACACTAGTTACTCATCAAACTGGTCCTGAAGGTAGAGAGGTAAAAAGATTATACGTAGAAGAATCATCAAATATAGATAAAGAATTTTACTTATCATGCCTGGTTGATAGGGCAAGTTCTAAAATTGCATTTATATCAAGTGACCAAGGAGGGATGGACATTGAAGAAGTTGCAAGCAGTTCACCTGAAAAAATTATAACTACAAAAGTTGATATGGATGATGAAATTTCTCAGTCAGATTGTGAAAAAATAATTAATATTTTTAATTTAAATGAAGAAGCAAAAAAACAAGCAATAACATTAATTAAATCAATATATAAAATGTTCGTGAGTACTGATGCAAACATGGTTGAAGTAAATCCATTAATTTTGACTAAAGAGGAAAAAATTGTTTGTTTAGATGCAAAAGTTAATTTCGACTCTAACGCTTTATTTAGGCATCCAGAAATTGTTGAATTAAGAGATTTAAACGAGGAAGATCCCACTGAGATAGAAGCTAGCAAGCATGATCTTGCATATATCAAGCTTGATGGAAGTATTGGCTGTATGGTGAATGGAGCAGGATTAGCGATGGCAACAATGGATATAATTAAATTGTATGGCAAAGAGCCAGCAAATTTTTTAGATGTAGGAGGTGGTGCATCCAAAGAAAAAGTATCTGCTGCGTTAAAGATAATTCTCTCAGATAAAAATGTTAAAGGTATTTTAATTAATATTTTTGGAGGAATTATGAGATGTGATGTCCTTGCTCAAGGAGTAGTTGATGCAGCTAAAGAAATTAATATTAGTGTACCCTTAGTTGTACGACTAGCGGGTACAAATTTTAAAGAGGGAAAAGAAATTCTTGATAATTCTGGATTAAAATTAATTTCTGCAGAAAATTTAGATGATGCTGCTCAGAAAATTGTTGAGGCGATAAAATAAAATGTCAGTTTTGGTAAATAAAAATACTAAGGTAATTTGTCAGGGATTTACTGGCGCGCACGGGACTTTTCATTCAGAGCAGGCTATAAAATATGGGACTAATCTTGTTGGTGGAGTTACACCAAATAAAGGTGGACAAAAACATTTAGACAGGCCAGTTTTTAATAGCGTTTTAGAGGCAAAAAATGAAGTAGGAGCAGATGCAACTATGATTTATGTACCTGCTAAATTTGCAGCAGCAGCAATCATTGAGGCTATTGATGCATCAATTAAACTTATTGTTTGTATAACTGAAGGAATTCCAGTTCAGGATATGCTAAAGGTCAGACAAAAATTAAGTGGCTCTAATAGCAGATTAATTGGACCTAATTGTCCAGGAATAATTACGCCAGATGAATGTAAAATTGGGATTATGCCAGGAAGTATTCACAAAAGAGGAAGTGTTGGAATTGTATCAAGGTCAGGAACATTGACATATGAAGCAGTAGCCCAAACGACAGAAAATGGACTTGGTCAATCAACTTGCATTGGTATTGGTGGTGATCCTATTAATGGAACAAATTTTATAGATTGTTTAGATTTATTTTTAGATGATGATGAAACAGAATCTATTTTAATGATAGGTGAAATTGGAGGAACAGCCGAAGAAGAAGCGGCTGACTTTATAAAAAATCATAAGATTAAAAAACCAATAGTTGGATTTATCGCTGGAATTACTGCTCCTCCAGGAAGGAGAATGGGGCATGCTGGTGCCATAATATCGGGTGGCAAGGGTGGAGCTGAAGATAAAATAAAAAAAATGGAAGAATGTGGTATTATAGTTGCTAAATCACCATCAATTATTGGAAAAACTTTATTTGATAAACTGTCTAATTGAAAAAAAAATATTAGAGGGATATATTAAATAAAAAAGATGTCTTCATCAAAAAATCTTAATTTCGAAAAAACTTCATTTTTAAATAAATCTAATAGTGCATTTATAGAAGAAATGTATTTAAAGTTTGTGAACAAAGATGCTGATCTTCCAGAAAGTTGGGCAAATTATTTTGAGGGAATTGGTGAAGAATTAAATGTTATAGCAAAAGAAATTAATGGTCCATCATGGGGACCCACTAAAAAAAAAATTAATATTGATGAATTACAAAAAAAAATAGAAGAACAAGATAAAAATGATTTTGATAATGTCAAATTAGATACTTCAGAAAAATTTAATTTTCAATTACTTGCTGATTCAAATAAAGATTCTATTAGTGCTGTAGCTTTAATTAGAGCATATAGACTAAGAGGACATTTATTGGCAGATTTGGATCCTTTAGAAATGAGAGAGTCAGAATATTTAGATGAACTCCATCCAGATTTTTATGGTTTCAAAAAAGAAAATTATGATAAGAAAATTTTTCTAAATGGTGTAATTAATCGTAAGCATGCAAACATAAAAGAAATACTTAAGTTTATGAAGAAAACTTATTGTGGAAAAATAGGTTATGAGTTCATGCATATTTCAAACCCAGTTGAAAGAAAGTGGTTTAGAGACAGAATAGAGCAAGATAAAAATGCGCTTCAATTTACAAAAAATGGTAAAGAGGCAATTTTAAATAAATTAGTACAGGCAGAGGGATTTGAAAAATTTTTAGCCACCAAGTATGTGGGAACAAAAAGGTTTGGTTTAGATGGTGGAGAAAGTTTAATACCTGCTCTTGAACAAATAATAAAAATTGGTGGTCAAAATAAAATTAAAGAAGTTAAAATAGGTATGTCTCATAGAGGCAGACTTAATGTTTTGGCAAATGTTTTACAAAAATCTTACAAAAGAATTTTTAATGAATTTGCTGGTGAGTTTAGTTCTGATAATGAAGATGGCGCTGGAGATGTAAAATATCATCTTGGAGCATCTTCAGATAGGGAATTTGACGGAAATTTAGTACATGTAAGTTTAACAGATAATCCCTCCCATTTAGAGGCTGTTAACCCAGTTGTTTTAGGACAGACAAGAGCTAAACAATTTTTCCATAAAGACCGTAAAAGAAATAAAGTTATACCTATTCTTATTCATGGGGACGCAGCTTTTGCAGGTCAAGGAGTTGTAGCTGAATGTTTTGCAATGTCTGGATTACCAGGACACAACACTGGAGGAACAATTCATATAATTGTTAATAATCAGATAGGATTTACTACTAGTCCAAGATTTGCAAGGTCTTCACCTTATCCATCTGATGTTGCGAAAATGGTAGAGGCACCAATTCTCCATGTTAATGGAGATGATCCAGAAGCAGTTGTTTATGCGACCAGAATAGCATCAGAATTTCGAATAAAATTTAATAGAGATGTAGTAGTAGACTTAATTTGTTATAGAAGATTTGGACATAACGAGGGAGATGAGCCTTCATTTACCCAACCTTTAATGTATAAAAAAATTAGATCTCATCCAAGTGTTTACAAAATTTATGGTAATAAATTAGTAAACGAAAAATCTATAACTCAAGAATTACTAAATCAAAATGTTAAATCATTTAAAGACTTGCTTGACGAACAATATAAAAGTGCAAAAAATTATAAACCTAAAATAGAATGGTTCGAGGGATCATGGTCAAGATATAAGCCTGAAAGAGGTAAAGATAAAAGGGGCGTAACAGGTTATGACGAAAATAAATTAAAAATAATTTCAGACAAAATAAATGTTATTCCAGAGGAAAAAAATATTCACAAGACTATATCTAAAATATTTAACGCCAGAAAAGAAAGTATCAAAAAAGGTACTGGAATTGACTGGTCTTCAGCAGAGGCTCTAGCGTTTGGATCTTTGTTGGAAGAGGGATATCCAGTTAGACTTGTAGGGCAAGACTCTGGAAGAGGGACATTCAGTCAACGACATTCTGTGTTGAGAAATCAAATAGATAACTCTAGGTACATTCCTCTTAATAATATTTCAGATAATCAAAATCAGTTTGAAGTAGTAGATAGTTTTTTATCTGAACTTGCAGTTTTGGGCTTTGAATACGGCTATAGTCTAGTAGAGCCTAATACCCTTACTCTGTGGGAAGCACAATTTGGTGACTTTGCAAATGGTGCTCAAGTAGTAATTGACCAATTTATTGCATCCGGTGAGAGAAAATGGAATAGAGCATCTGGTATAGTAATGTTATTACCTCATGGATATGAAGGACAAGGACCAGAGCATTCATCTGCAAGACTAGAAAGGTTTTTACAATTATGCTCAAACGATAACATGCAAGTAATGAATTGCACAACTCCTGCAAATTATTTTCATGCCTTAAGAAGACAAATGCATAGAAGTTTTAGGAAACCTTTAATTATAATGACACCAAAATCATTGTTAAGAAATAAATATTGTGTTTCAAATTTAGAAGATTTTAACAAAAAAAATACTTTCCATAGAGTATTATGGGATCATGCTATTGATCCTAAGTCCAAAGGATTTATTAAACTCAAAGAAAGTTCAAAGATAAAAAAAGTAATTCTTTGTTCTGGAAAAGTATATTTTGATTTATTGGATGCTAGAGAAAAGCTCAAAAGAGATGATGTTGTGATGTATAGAATTGAACAATTATATCCTTTTCCAGCAAAAGCTTTGGTTAAGGAATTAAAACCATATGCAAAAAATGCTCAATTTTTCTGGTGCCAAGAAGAACCAAAAAATATGGGAGCTTGGTTTTCAGTTAGAGATTATATCCAATGGACATTAGACACTTTAAAGGCTAATAATAATAAAATTTCTTATATAGGAAGAAGCCCAGACGCAACTCCTGCAACAGGATATGCCAAAAGGCATAATTCTCAACAACAAGAAATAATTAACGAGGTGTTTGATTAATTATAATGAGTGAAAAAATTGTAGTCCCAGTTCTTGGTGAAAGTATAACTGAAGCTACCGTTGCAAAATGGTTAAAAAATCCAGGTGATGCGGTTGAAGCAGATGAACCAATTGTAGAATTAGAGACAGACAAAGTAAATTTAGAAGTTCCATCTCCAATTTCTGGTGTGTTAACTGAGATAAATTCACAAGATGGATCAGTTGTTGAAGTGGGAGCATTGTTGGGCTCTGTATCAGAAGATAGTGGAGTGGTTAAATCTACACCAATAATTAGAGAAGAAATAAATAAAGAGCAAATTGTTCCCAAAGAGAACAACGTAATAAAATTAGATGCTAATAAAAAAGAACCAAAAATATTTGAAGAAAAAGAAATTGATAAATCTAAAGAAAAACCTCTAGTTTTAACAGATGAAGTTAAACCAGAAGTTGTTCCAAAGAGAGATATGAGTTCAGCCTTATCGCCAGCAGTGAGAAAAATAGTTGCTGAAAATAATATTGATATTAATTCGATTCAAGGCTCAGGCAAAGATGGAAGAGTTTTAAAAGGAGATTTAATAAGTTTGATGGGAGCAAATCCAAAACCATCTGAAAGAAAAATTCAATATGGTGAAGAAGAACGAATCAAAATGACAAGGTTGAGACAAACTATTGCAAAAAGATTAAAGCAAGCTCAAGAAAATGCTGCTCTTTTAACAACATTTAACGAGGTTGATATGAGTAGTGTAATGGAAATGAGGAAAGAAAATCAAGAGGATTTCCAATCTCGTTATGGAATAAAATTAGGATTTATGTCTTTCTTTGTAAAAGCATGTGTAGTTGCTTTAAAAAATTTCCCTACGGTGAATGCTGAAATAGATGATGACGAAATTATCTACAAAAACTATTATAATATTAGTTTTGCTGTTGGAACAGATAAAGGCTTGGTTGTTCCAGTTTTAAGAAACGCAGATGAATTATCTTTTGCTGATATAGAAAAAAATATTAAAGAAATTTCAGAAAAAGCACGAGATGGAAAGTTAATTATTGAAGATCTTCAGGGAGGAACATTTACAATAAGTAATGGAGGTGTGTATGGGTCCATGCTTTCAACACCAATACTAAATTTACCTCAATCTGGTGTGTTGGGTATGCATAATATAGTAGAAAGACCTGTTGTTGTAGATGGTGAAATCAAAATAAGACCAATTATGTATTTGGCATTATCATATGATCATAGAATTATTGATGGAAAAGAATCTGTATCTTTCCTTAAAATGATTAAAGAAAACTTAGAAGACCCTAGAAGGTTATTTTTGGATATTTAAATGTCAGAAAAATTTCAAGCTGTAGTCATCGGAGGTGGACCTGGTGGTTATGTGTGCGCGATCAGACTTGCACAATTAGGTTTAAAAACAGCATGTATAGAGTCCAGAGGGTCTCTAGGGGGAACTTGTTTAAACATAGGTTGCATCCCATCAAAAAGCTTACTTAATCTATCTGAAGAATTTCATAAAGTTAAAAGCTTAGCAAATAAAGGTATTGAAGTTGGCGAAGTAAAATTAAATTTAGACAAAATGATGAAGAGCAAAGATAAAGCTGTAACAGTTCTTACAAAAGGTGTTGAATTTCTTTTGAAAAAAAACAAGGTTACTTACTTCAAAGGACATGGAAGTTTTAAATCTAAAAATGAAATTTTAATAAAGGATGATAAAAATAAAGAAACTATCATCCAAACAGAAAAAACAGTTATTGCTACAGGATCAGTTCCAGTTTCATTACCAGGGATAGAAATAGATGAAAAAACAATTGTCTCATCAACAGGTGCTTTAAAATTAGAAAAGGTACCTCAGAAAATGGTAGTTGTAGGAGGAGGCTATATAGGACTGGAGATGGGATCTGTATGGTCAAGACTTGGAGCAGAGGTGCAAGTTGTTGAATTTTTAGATCATATTACACCTGGAATGGATAAAGAAATCTCTTCAGAATTTATGAAAATTTTGAAAAAACAGGGAATGAAATTTAATATGCAAAATAAAGTTGAAACAATTAAAAAAAATGCAGCAGGTGTAGTGGTTTCAACAGCAGATAAAGATGGTAATAAAAATAATTTTGAGTGTGATGTTGTTTTAATTTCTGTTGGGAGAAAACCTAATACAGATGGTTTAAATTTAGAAACTGTGGGAGTAGATCTTGATGAAAGAAATAGAATTAAAACTAATAAAAGTTTTAAGACAAACGTTGAAAATATTTATGCTATAGGCGATGTAATTGTTGGTCCAATGCTAGCACATAAAGCGGAGGATGAAGGTATTGCGGTTGCAGAAAATATAGTTGGTCAATCTGGGCATGTGAATTATGATACAATCCCAGGAGTAGTTTATACAACACCAGAAGTAGCATCAATCGGTAAAACTGAGGAACAATTAAAAGAATTAAATAAAAAATATAAAGTAGGGAAATTTTCTTTTATGGCTAATTCAAGAGCCAAGGCTATAGATGATGCAGAAGGTTTTGTTAAAATTTTAGCTGATGAACAAACTGATAAAGTATTGGGTGCACATATAATTGGACCTCATGCAGGAGAGTTAATTGCAGAGATTGGTGTTGCAATGGAATTTGGAGCAAGTTCAGAAGATATAGCCCGAACGTGTCATGCTCATCCAACGTTTTCTGAAGCAGTTAAAGAAGCCGCTTTATCAGTAGATAAAAGAGCAATACACTCTTAATTTTTTTTCATATTATAAAAATATGAAATATCCGATTCTTGTACCAAATATTTTTAATCATCCGTTTACTTATGAAAGTAATCTAAATCTTAAAGTTGGTGATTATGTACTGGTACCTTTTGGAAAATCCAAAATTACTGGTGTTGTTTGGAACGAATTTGAAAAAAATAATAATAAAAATTTTAAGACTAAAAATGTAATAAAGAAATTAGACGTTACTCCATTAAAAAAAAATACTATAAATTTTTTAAATTGGTTTGCAGAATATAATCTTATCCCAAGGGGTATGGCATTAAAATCAGTACTCTTAAGTAGTAAGGCAATAGAGAATAAAGAAACTCAACTTTATCAAATATTCGATAGCAAAATTAAACAAAACTTAATCAAGCTATCTAATGATCAAAATAAATCTCTAAAAAAAATGAATGTTTCAAATAAAAAATTTAGAGTTCATGTTTTGCAAGGAACAACTGGATCAGGTAAAACTTTAGTTTATTTTGAAGCGTTAAAACCTTTGATAGAGAAGGGTTTTCAAGGATTAATTTTGTTGCCAGAAATTGGTCTAACCAGCCAGTTTGAGCAAAAATTTCAAGAATATTTTGGTTTTAAACCTGCAGTTTGGCACTCAGGTATTTCAAAAAAAAAGAAAGAATTAATTTGGAGTGGTGTTTCTAACGGTAAAATAAAAATAGTTATTGGCGCAAGGTCTTCGTTATTTTTACCATTCAAAAAATTAGGAATGATAATTGTTGATGAGGAACATGATCAATCATTTAAACAAGATGAAGGCATAACCTACAACGCTCGTGATATGGCAATTTCTAGAGCATCTTTTGAAAATATTCCAATCAATTTGATTACAGCTGTCCCTTCAATAGAAACTTTTGAAAATATTAAAAAAGGTAAATATGAGGTTTCTAGATTAAATGAAAGATATCAAAACGCAGCTTTACCTAATTATGAAATTATTAATTTAAATAATACAAAACTTGAAAAACAATCATGGCTATCAAATAAAATTATTGAAAAAGTAAATTTACATTTGGAAAAAAAAGATCAAGTTTTATTTTTTTTAAACAGAAGAGGTTTTTCGCCAAATGCTTTATGTAATAAGTGTTTTGCAAGTTTTACATGTCCAAATTGTAGTATTAATTTAGTTTATCATAAAAATAAAAATAACTTATTATGCCATTATTGCGGGTACAAGTCTGATCTTAAAAGGAATTGTACAAAAGAAGGTAATTGTGAATTTATTTTTAGTGGCCCTGGTGTTGAGAGAATTTCAGAAGAGGTAAAAAGAAAATTTCCTGGAAAAAAAATAGAGATTTTTTCAAGTGACACAATGAATAAAAAAGACTCTAAAGAAAAAATAGATAAAATTATTAATAATGAAACGCATATTTTAGTTGGAACTCAATTAATTTCGAAAGGTTTTCATTTTCCAAGCCTAAATTGTATTGTAGTTGTTGATATCGATCTTTCATCTCAAGGACATGATTTAAGAGGTGCAGAAAAAAATTTACAGCTTTATCATCAACTTTCAGGACGCGCAGGAAGAACTGGAAAACCAGCAACAGTATATTTTCAAACCTATGAAAATAATACCAAGATGATTTCAGAAATTACATGTAAAAATCCTGATATTTTTTTAGATAGAGAGTTGGAGATAAGAAAAAAAAATAAATTACCTCCATTTCAAAGATTTATTTCTTTAATCTTAACTGGAGATAATGAAATTAAATTAGAAAAAGAAGCTATTAATTTTAAAAATTTTATTGAAAATAAAATAGAAGGAAAGATATTAGGTCCAGTGAATGCTCCATTATTTAGATTAAAAAGAAAATTTAGAATCAGATTTTTAATAAGAGGCTTAAAATCTATGAAACTGCAAAGTTCTCTTGCAAAAATTATTACAAAATATAAATTTTCTTCTGGAATAAAACTTTCAGTTGATGTTGACCCAATTAACTTCAATTAACCGCAAAAAAGAGGCCTTTTTTACGAATCCGCTACTTGAAGACATTAGGGTCATATGCTATTCAAAGCGTGATTTTTAAATAATCTTCAACATTATAGAGGAACCAAGTTGAGTAAAGACACCAGATTTTCAATAACTTCAGCTGAAAGGTATTCTCTTGCGCTTTTTGAACTTTCAGAGGAAAGCAATCTTTTAAGTCAGATCGAAGATCAGTCTTCATCTATACTTAATTTAATTGAGAAAAGTGAAGATTTTTCCAATTTGATTAAAGATCCAACTACAGGCCAAGAAGATTTATTAAAAGTAATTAATATGATCTCTGAAAATAATAAATTTGAGTCCTTATTTAAAAATTTTTTATGTTTTTTAATTCAAAAAAGACGTTTCTTTTTTATTGAGCGTATCCTTAAAAGTTTTATTGAAATTTGTTCAAGAAAAAGAGGTGAACTTAAGGCAGAATTAAAATCAGCAAAAGAATTATCTAATGAAGAAATTAAAAAAATTACAGAGGAGTTAACAAAAAATTTTAGCTCAAAAATAAAATTAAACTATAAACATGACGAAAGTTTAATAGGAGGTTTAGTAGTACAAGTTGGAAGTACTATGGTCGATACCTCAATCAAAAATAAATTACAACAAATCGAAAATAGAATGATAGAGGCATAAATGGAAATAAATCCTTCAGAAGTTACAAAAATATTAAAAGAACAAATTAAAAATTTTGGTGATAAAGCGGAAGTTGCAGAGGTTGGTCAAGTTTTATCAGTTGGAGACGGTATTGCTAGGATTTATGGTTTGGATAATGTTCAAGCTGGTGAAATGGTAGAGTTTGCAGATGGTTCAAAAGGTATGGCTCTAAACTTAGAAAGCGAAAACGTTGGTGTTGTAATTTTTGGTGATGATAGAAATGTTAAAGAGGGTGACGTAGTAAAAAGAACAGGTAATATTGTTGATACACCAGTTGGCAAAGAATTATTAGGTAGAGTGGTTGATGGTTTAGGAAATCCTATTGATGGTAAAGGTCCTTTAGATAAAGGCATTAAAAAAAGCAGGGTTGAAGTTAAAGCACCTGGTATTATTCCACGACAATCAGTTAGTGAACCAATGCAAACTGGCCTTAAATCAATCGATAGTCTGGTTCCGATTGGAAGAGGGCAAAGGGAATTAATTATTGGTGATAGACAAACTGGTAAAACAGCAGTTGCAGTAGATGCAATCATTAATCAAAAAAAAATCAATGAATCTGGAGATGAAAAACAAAAACTGTATTGTATATACGTTGCAGTTGGACAAAAAAGATCAACAGTAAGACAAATTCAAAAAACATTAGAAGAAGCTGGAGCTATGGAGTACACAACAATCGTTGCTGCTACTGCATCTGACTCTGCTCCTTTACAATTCTTAGCACCATACACAGGTTGTGCTATGGGTGAGTATTTTAGAGATAATGGAATGCATGCATTAATAATTTATGATGATTTGTCTAAACAAGCAGTTGCTTATAGACAAATGTCATTGCTATTAAGAAGACCCCCAGGACGTGAGGCTTATCCTGGAGATGTATTTTATCTTCATAGTAGATTGCTTGAAAGAGCAGCAAAATTAAGCGATGAACATGGTGGCGGGTCACTTACTGCACTTCCAATTATTGAAACACAAGGAGGAGACGTATCAGCTTTTATTCCAACTAACGTTATTTCAATTACAGACGGGCAAATTTTCCTTGAAACAGAACTATTTAACCAAGGTATAAGACCTGCAATTAACGTAGGTTTGTCAGTATCTAGGGTCGGTTCATCAGCTCAAACAAAAGCAATGAAAAAAGTTTCTGGTTCAATGAAATTAGAGCTAGCACAATACAGAGAAATGGCAGCTTTTGCTCAATTTGGATCTGATCTAGATGCATCTACTCAGCAACTTTTGAATAGAGGCTCTAAGTTAACTGAACTTTTAAAACAAAAACAATATTCACCCATGACTGTTGCAGAACAAGTTATTTCAGTATTTTGTGGAGTAAAAGGTTATCTGGATGATATTGATTTAAAAGACGTTGCTGAATTTGAGAGCAAGATTATTGAAAAATGTAAATCAGATAAGCCTGAAATTATCGAGTCAATTTTAACTTCAGGAAAACTTGAGGAAGATAAAGAAAAATTACTTGTTGAGGTAATCACTCAATTAAAAGGAAATTTTAAATCTTAATAATTTATGGCAAGTTTAGATGACCTAAAAAAAAGAATAGCTAGTGTAAAGTCTACACAGAAAATTACTAAGGCTATGAAAATGGTTGCAGCAGCTAAATTAAGAAGAGCTCAAGAAAGTGCTGAGAAGGGAAGGCCATATTCTGAAAAAATGAATAATGTTATTTTAAATTTATCAAATGGTATATCTGATAAAGAAAATGCACCAAAGTTATTGTCAGGTACTGGTCAGGAAAAAACTCATCTTTGTGTGGTGATGACTTCTGATAGAGGTTTGTGTGGCGGATTTAATTCTAATATTATTAAAAAAGCTAAAAGTTATTTTGCAAAAATTTTAGATGAAGGTAAAGAACTTAAAATTATTACTGTAGGCTCAAAGGGAAATGATCAATTAAAAAGAGTTTATGGTGACAAAATAATTGAAAATATTTCTTTCAAAGAATCTAAAAATGCAAATTATTTCGATGCTGATAAAGTTGGAAAAATGGTAATTGAAAAATTCGAAGTAGGCGAATTTGACGTTTGTACAATTTTTTATAACCAATTTAAAAATGTAATCACTCAAATTCCTCAAGCACAGCAAATTATCCCTTTAAATAATGAAGGAGAAGAAACTAGTTCAGAAGAAAGTTACGAATTTGAACCAGATGAAGATGAAATTTTAAGTAATTTACTGCCAAAGAATATTTCTACGCAAATATTTAAAGCAATGTTAGAGAATTCAGCTAGCGAGCAAGGGTCTAGAATGAGTGCAATGGATAATGCAACCCGAAACGCAGGTGAAATGGTTGACAAACTTACTATCGAATATAATAGAAGTCGTCAGGCAGCAATTACAAAAGAACTAATAGAAATCATATCAGGAGCAGAAAGTTTATAATTATGAGCAAAGGAATAATCACACAAGTTATTGGAGCGGTAGTAGACGTGAAATTTGATGGTGAACTACCAGAAATTTTAACAGCATTGGAATGTAAAAACGGTGATAACAGACTAGTTTTAGAGGTAGCACAACACTTAGGTGAAACTACTGTTAGAACAATTGCTATGGATGCTACTGAAGGACTAAAAAGAGGTGATGAAGTTATTAATACCAATGCTCCTATTCAAGTTCCAGTTGGACCTGAAACACTTGGAAGGATTATAAATGTAATTGGTGAACCTATTGATGAAAGAGGTGAGGTTAAGACTAAAGAGAGTTGGCCAATTCATAGAGCTGCACCTGAATTTAATGACCAATCAACGGAAACTGAAATACTTGTAACAGGTATTAAAGTAATTGATTTGCTTGCACCTTACTCAAAAGGTGGAAAGATTGGATTATTTGGTGGAGCGGGAGTAGGAAAAACAGTTTTAATTATGGAATTAATTAATAACGTTGCAAAAGCTCATGGTGGTTTTTCAGTTTTTGCAGGAGTTGGAGAGAGAACTAGAGAAGGAAATGATCTTTATCATGAAATGATTGAGTCTGGGGTAATTAAAAAAGAAGGAACTGGCTCAAAAGCTGCTCTAGTTTATGGACAGATGAATGAACCTCCTGGAGCGAGAGCAAGAGTTGCACTTACAGGGTTAACTGTTGCTGAATACTTTAGAGATCAAGAAGGTCAGGACGTACTTTTCTTCGTAGATAATATTTTTAGGTTTACTCAGGCAGGATCAGAGGTTTCAGCTTTGTTAGGAAGAATTCCATCTGCTGTTGGATATCAACCGACATTAGCTACTGACATGGGAAACCTACAAGAAAGAATTACGACTACAAACAAAGGGTCAATTACATCTGTACAAGCAATTTATGTACCTGCTGATGATTTAACAGACCCTGCTCCAGCCACATCGTTTGCTCACTTGGATGCAACGACTGTACTTTCAAGACAAATTGCAGAAATTGGTATTTATCCTGCAGTAGATCCACTTGATTCTACATCAAGAATTTTGGATCCAAGAATTGTTGGAGATGAGCATTATAGAGTAGCAAGAGATGTTCAAAGAATACTACAATCATATAAATCATTACAAGATATTATAGCTATTCTTGGTATGGACGAGTTATCTGAAGAAGATAAACTAGTTGTAGCAAGAGCTAGAAAAATCCAGAGATTTTTATCTCAACCATTCTTTGTTGCAGAAGTATTTACTGGTTCTCCAGGAAAACTTGTTGATCTTGACTCAACGATCAAAGGTTTTGATGCAATCTGCAAAGGCGAGTATGATCACTTACCTGAAGCTGCTTTTTATATGGTTGGAACAATTGAAGAAGCTATAGAAAAAGCTAAGAAAATGGAACAAGAAGCTGCTGCTTAATGAGTGAAGAGTTTAAAGTTGAAATAGTAAATCCTGAAAAATCTTTTTTAGTAAAAGATGATGTTTCAGAAGTTGTGGTCCCTGCTTTTGAAGGAGAGATGGGAATATTGAAGGATCATATTTCTATTATTTCCTTTTTGAAACCTGGGATAATTAAGATTTTATCAAAATCAGGTGATGAAAATTACTATGTTGAAGATGGGATTGTTGAGTTTAAAAATAACAATCTATCTATTTTAACAAGTACAATTTTTAATCTTGATGATATGGATAAATCAAAGCACCAAGATTTACTTAAACAGGCAGAAGTAGAGGCTAATAAAACCGATATTAACGATCAATCTAAATATTTAGCAGATCAAAAAGTTGAAGTTTTAAAAACTCTAAATTAATTTTTTTACTTTTTCTTTAAGTTTTTTGTAAACATGATGTTTAAAATCAACAACAACATCAGTAATTAAATCTAAGTCAATCCACTTCCAATCTAAAAATTCTGGATTAGATGTATTAATATTTATTTCATTATCATTTCCAATAAATCGCATTAAAAACCATTTTTGCTTCTGACCTTTGTACTTACCTTTCCAAATAATACCTAGTAATCTATCAGGTAAATCATAGGTTAATGTACCATCTAATTCTTTTATAAGTTCTACGCTTTTGATACTTGTTTCTTCCTCTAGTTCTCTAAATGCAGCTTTTAAATTATCCTCTCCCTCATCAACACCACCTTGAGGCATTTGCCAAAAATTTTTAGGATTATCTATTCTTTTTGCTACGAATACTTTATTTTCTTTATTCAATAACACAATTCCGACCCCACTTCTCAGTGGTAAATCTTTAAAATTTTTATTCATATTATCCGTTAAGTAACTTAATAGCGTAGTTTAATTGATTATCAGTATCAGTTTTTATTCTAAAATCATCACCTTCCTCATTTACTTCAATATCTGGTCTAACACCTACTTCAGAAATAGATTTTCCAGAAGGAAGATAATATTTTGCAACAGTTAATCTGATAGCCCCACGATTTTTTAGAGGAATAATTGATTGGACCGAACCTTTACCAAAGCTATTTTCACCAATGATAATTGCTCTTTTGTGATCTTTTAAAGCTCCAGCAACAATTTCAGATGCAGATGCTGAACCATAATTAATTAAAACCAATAATGTTTTTCCGTCAGTAATATCTCCTTTTTTTGCAAAATATTTTCTATTTTCAAATTTTTTTTTACTTTTTGTTGAAACTATTTCTCCATTTTCTAGAAAAAAATCTGAGATTTTTATTGCTTGAGATAAAAGACCCCCAGGATTATTTCTTAAATCTAAAATAAAAGAATTTAAGTTTTTATTTTGTTTAAGTTTTTTAATTTGTTTTTCTATTTGATCACTACTGTTATCATTAAACGAGGTAAGCCTGAGGTATCCTATACTTTCATCTATAATTTCAGATTTTACAGATTGAACCTGAATAACTTCTCTTATTATATTAAATGTTAACGCCTTTTTTTCACCTCTTCGTCTTACTGTTAATTCTATTCCAGAACCTACAGGTCCTCTCATTAAATCAACAGCTTCACTTAATGATTTTCCCTGAACCTGAACATCATTTATTTTTACTATGTAATCACCAGCTTTTAATCCAGCTCTGGATGCAGGTGTATCATCTATTGGTGAAATTACTTTTACCACACCGGCCTCCATGCTAACCTCAATTCCTAGTCCGCCAAATTCACCACTTGTTTCTGTTTGCATTTCGTCAAAAATTTTAGGAGACATGTAGGATGAATAAGGATCTAAGGATTGTAAAAGTCCATTGATAGCAGAGTCCATACTTTCAGATTGATTGAACTCATCAACATATTCTTTATTAATTTTTTCTAGAACCTCACCGAAGAGATCAATTTTTTTATAAATATCAATTTCAGCTGAAATAACTGTTTTAGTTAAGTAAAAAACAGAAAAAAAAATTAATAATAAAAATTTAATTTTTTTCATATCATCACTTTTTCTTTTGGAATTAGCTCAGACCAAATTTTCTCTAATTCATAAAACTTTCTTTTTTCTGGGTGAAAAATATGAACAATCAAATCAATCCCATCAACAAGTTTCCATTCTCCACTCTCTTTACCTTCAATTTTTGATTCTTTTACACCGTTATTTTTAAGTTTTTCTAAAACTTGTTCTGACAAAGATTGGATATGCCTAGATGAAGTTCCACTTGCTATGATCATGTAATCAGCCATAGAACTTTTGTCTTTAAGATCAATAGTTACAATGTCTTGTGCTTTATTGAGATCTAATGTGTTGATTACAATTTCTTTTAAGTCTGAAATTTTGTCCATTAATTGATTTTAGATTATCAAATTTTTCTTAATTGAGAAGATGAAATGTTGACTTTATTAAACTCAATAAACTCTAGATTGGCCTTACTAAGTTGCTTAAATGTCTTTGATTTTAAAGAATTTTTTTTATACCCATGTCTGTCAAAAACTAGAATATTACATTTTTTTGAAATTAATTTAGATTTATGCCATTTATGAAAGTTAATAAGGTTGTCAGCACCCATTAAAAAATAAATTTCAATGCTTTTATCTTTTTTTAAATGATTAATTAAATTTATAGTTTTATTTGATTTAATAGTTTTTTCATAAAATTTAACCTTAATAAATAAATTTGTACCAATTATTTTTTTACAATATTTAATTCTGTTAGCAACAGATGTCTTGCTCTTTATTTTAAATGGATTTTTTTTTGTGATTGCCCAAATAATTTTTTTGAGTTTGAATCTTTTTTTTGCTTCTTTAGAAATTGCCAAATGTCCTTTGTGAGCAGGATCAAAAGATCCACCCAATACACCAATTTTTATTTTTGTGTTATTCAATTTAATTTCTTATTTTACCATTACTAGTGATTTCATATTTATATGAAATCAATTGATTTAAACCTACAGGACCTCTTGGTGGTAGCGTATTAGTAGAAATTCCAACTTCTCCACCAAATCCAAATTCACCGCCATCAGCAAATTGAGTTGAGGTATTATGCATTGCAATTGAGCTTTTAACATTTTTTAGGAAATATTTTGCTGTCTTTTTATTTTTTGTAATGATGGAGTCAGTGTGCATAGTTCCGTATTTGTTAATATGCTTAATTGCCTCTTCAGAATTTTTAACAACTTTAACAGATACAATTGATGATAAATATTCAGTTGACCAATCTTTTTCTTTTGCAGGATATACTTGACCATTGTAATAACTTTTCAAAATCTTATCGCCAATTATTTTACAACCACTATTTTCAAGTTCCTGCAAAATAGGATTACTAAATTTTTTGACTATATTTTTATGAATAAGAATAGTTTCAGTCGCACCACAAATACTTGTATTTCTTAATTTAGCGTTATAAACAATTTTTTTAGCCATTTTTAATTCTGCATCTTTATCTATATAAGTATGACAAAGCCCCTCTAAGTGCCCAATTATAGGTACTTTGGATAATTCTAAAACTTTTTTAACTAAATTTTTTCCACCACGAGGTATGATGACATCGATATATTTTTTCATCTTAGAAAGCATAATATCCACAAGCCTCCTTTGTTTTGAATCAATAAATTGTATAAAGTTTTCATTAACTTTATTTTTTTTAAGTGCTTTTCTAAACAGCTTAGCTAAAGCTTTATTTGAATTTATGGCCTCAGAGCCTCCTTTCAAAATCACTACATTTCCAGATTTAAAACAAAGACTAGCAACATCTGAAGTTACATTTGGTCTACTTTCATAAATAACCCCAATAACTCCAATTGGTATTGAAACTCTTTTAATATTCAAACCATTTGGTCTTTTCCATTTTTCTAAAGTGCTATCTATAGGGTCCCTTAATTTAGCTATTTTTGAAATAGAATTTATAATTCCATCTAATTTATTTTCATTTAAATGAAGTCTTTTGATTAAGTTTTCTTTTAAACCTTTTTTTCTTGCGTAATTAATATCTTTTGAATTTTGATTAATAATAAATTTTTTTTCATTCTTAATTAATTTCGCGTAATCATTTAAGACTTTGTTTTTTACTTCAGTTGTAACTTTATACTCACTAGCTTTTCGAGCTTTTATTCCAATTAAATTCATATATTTAATCATTTAAATTTCCACCATATCATCTTTATGAATAACTTCTGATTTTGCAACATAGCCTAATAATTTTTCAATTTCATTAGAGTGATGACCCATAATTTTAGTCACCTCATCAGAAGTAAAGGAACTTAAACCTCTAGCACATTCGTTATTTTTTTTATCCAATACTTTAATATGATCACCTTTGTTAAATCTTCCTGAAACTTTTTTAATTCCTGCTGCTAACAAACTTTTTCCAGATTTTAATGCTTTTTTAGCACCATCATCAATTATTAAAGCTCCTTTAGGAGCTACAGAACTTATTATCCATTTTTTTCTAGCATCTAACTTTGAAATTTTTGGATTAAACCAGGTGCAGTTATTTTTTTCAATTATTTTTGATATAGGATTTGAATATAGTCCATTTGCAATAACCATACTAGTACCAGCAAGCTGACATATTTTTGCTGCTTCAATTTTTGTATGCATACCACCACTTCCATATTCATTTACGCCTTTAATATAAATTTTTTTTAGATCTTTTTTTAGGTCATCAATTTTTTTTATAAGTTTAGCATCTTTAAAAATTTTAGGATTTTTTGTATACAAACCATCAACGTCAGATAATAAAATTAAGGTATCTGCATTTGTAATTTGCGCAACCCTAGATGCCAATCTATCATTATCTCCATATTTTATTTCACTCGTTGCAATAGTGTCATTTTCATTTACTACAGGAATAAAACCAAGTTCAAAAAGATTATCAAAAGTTCGTTTTGCATTGAGAGATCTTCTTCTTTCCTCAGTATCTTCTAATGTAAGCAAAATCTGAGAAATATTTAATTTATACTTTGAGAAAGTTTGTGAAAATAAATTCATCAGCTCTATTTGACCAATAGAAGCAATAGCTTGACTCTTATCTAATTTGATATTTTTTTTGTTATAATTCATTTTCTTGCAACCCAAAGCTATAGCACCAGAGCTAACAATAACTACTTTTTGATTTTTATCTCTTAATTTTTTAATATCTTTTGCAAAACTAGATAACCATTGTTTCCTAATTTTTTTATTTTGATCAACTAGGAGAGATGATCCAATTTTGACAACAATTATTTTAGAGTTTTTAAGATACATAAGACAAAAGCTTTGCTTTAATTTTTGATACAGATTCTTTTTCCAGAGTTGTCATTGTCATAATCTCACAATTTTTACCCTTTGAAAAATGATCTATAACTTCATTTACTGTTTCTTCATCAATCAAATCGACTTTATTAAGCACAATTAGTTCTTTTTTTTCTAATAACTTTGTACTGTAGCTTTTTAATTCATTTTTCACCTGATTATAAGACTCATTCAGATCTAAGTTGGTGACATCAATTAAGTGCAGTAAAGTCTTACATCTCTCTATATGTTTTAAAAATTGTATCCCTAACCCTATACCTTCGTGAGCACCTTCAACTAATCCTGGAATATCTGCAATGGTAATTTCTTTATCATCGTAAGAAGCCACGCCAAGGTTTGGATTAATAGTTGTAAATTTATAATTTGCAATTTTTGGACTTGCGTTTGTTAATGCTGCTAACAAACTTGATTTTCCTGCATTTGGCAATCCAATAATACCGATATCAGCAATTGTTTTTAATTGAAGCCATATTGTAAATTCTTCTCCGATAGTGCCTTTAGTAAATTTTCTTGGAGCTCTATTTGTAGAACTTTTAAATCTTGTGTTTCCCAAACCTCCTTTTCCACCAGCAGCTGCAACATATTCTTCACCTTTTTTATTAAAATCAAAAAGAAGAGTTTTGTTATCTTCTTCAAATACCTGTGTACCTAGAGGAACTTTTAAAATTAAATCTTCACCACCTTTTCCTGTTCGGTTTTGACCAGAACCATTTTCTCCACGTTCGGCTTTGTGGTGTTGTTGATATCGATAATCAATAAGGGTATTTAAATTTTCCTCTGACTTCAAAATAATTGATCCACCTTTTCCACCGTCCCCACCATCTGGTCCGCCAAACTCAACATATTTCTCTCTTCTAAAACTAGGAGATCCGTCTCCACCGTTTCCAGCTTTAATATAAATTTTAACTTGATCGAGAAATTTCATAATACAACATCTATTTTAATTGGTTGTACTATTAATTGGGCTTTACAGAAACAAAAGTTCTATCTGATTTAGATTTTTTGAAAACAACTTTCCCTTTAACAACTGAAAATATTGAATGATCTTTACCCATACCAACATTTTCACCTGGAAAAATCTTAGTTCCTCTTTGTCTAACAATTATGTTTCCAGGAATTACTGTTTCACCACCATACTTTTTTACACCAAGTCTTCTACCGGCACTATCTCGTCCGTTTCGTGATGATCCACCTGCTTTTTTTGTTGCCATAATTTACCTAATAACTATTTGCTTACTGCTTCCTTAACTTCTTCTTTTTTTGAAGTTTTAGAAATTTTTTCAGCTTCTGATAACACTTTACCATCTTTTGAAAAAATTTTGTTAATTCTTATCATAGAATATTGTTGTCTATGCCCATTTTTTCTTCTTGAATTTTGTCTTCTTCTTTTTTTAAAAATTAAAATAGTTCTATTTTTGCTATTTTTAATTAAATCAGCCTCTACTTTTGCGCCCTCAACATTTGGAGTTCCAATTTCAATTGATTTATCATCACCGTATGCCAAGATTTCATTAAACTCTATTTTAGTCTCAGGTTTAGAGTCTGGTAGTTTTTCAATCTTTAGAATTTCTCCAGATTTTACTTTATACTGTTTTCCACCTGTTTTTATTACTGCGTATGACATAGTATGATTTAATTTAAAGTTACCGCAATATAGTTGTAGCCAGCCTTTAGTCAAGCCGAATTAATTAGAAATTATCCTTAAAATCTCTTAATTTTGAAAAGGTTTTAACATCTTTTGCTCTTAAAAATATATTACAATTCAATTCCTCTTTTAAAGTTGAGGGTATCGTAGGAATTCCATTTTCTCTTAATTTTTCTATTTTTTCTATTTTTTTTTGTAAATCTTTGTTTTCGGAATCATATTTTTTGCAAAATTTTGCATTGTTAAGAGTGTATTCATGACCACAATAAATTTTTGTGTCTTCTGGTAATAATTTAATTTTGTTTAAAGATTCAAACATTTCCTCATAAGAACCTTCAAATATTCTTCCACAACCAAGTGAGAAAAGTGTATCTCCGGTAAAAACTATTTTTTCTTTAAAAAAATTAAAACAAATATGACCTGAAGTATGTCCAGGTATATGCATAATTTTAGCTTCAAAGTTTTCGGCTTTCCATATTTGATTATCATCTAACAATATGTCTATCTCTGGTATTCTTTTCGAGTCTCCTTTAAAACCTACTACAACTGATCCATATTTTTTTTTTAATTCTTGATTTCCTCCAATATGATCATAGTGATGATGAGTATTAAGAATGTATTTTAATTTTATATTTTTATTCTTTAGGAAATTTATTATTGGCTCAGCCTCACTGGGATCTACAATACACGCAGAATTGTTACTTTCGTCTATTATTAAATAGCTATAGTTGTCTTGAAGACAGGGTATAATTTCAATACGCATTTTATTTTTCTATCAAAAATATACCAAGATCTGCAAACAAATTTTTAACGCCTAAATTACTCTGATTTATTGTTGATTTATTAAGATTGTTTAAAGCGAGTGATTTAACAATCTTTATATCTTTTGATTTTACAAAATGAAAAAAATCTTTGATTGTGCACATGTGTAAATTTGGAGTGTTATGCCATTCATCTGGTAATGTTTTTGTAATCGGCATTGTACCTTTAAATAATAAATGAAATCTTACTTTCCAATATCCAAAATTAGGAATTGTAACTATTGCTTTTTTTCCAACTCTTAAAAGTTCATCTAAAACCAATTCAGGATTAAGAAAAGCTTGAAGGGTTTGACTTAAAATAACATAATCAAATGATTTGTCTGGAAATTGTTTTAAATCTTTTTCAGCATTTCCTTCAATTACAGTTAAACCTTTTGCAATACATTCTTGCACTCTTTCTTTTGAAATTTCTAATCCTCTTATATTTATGTTTTTATTATCCTTTAAAAATTTCATCAAAGTTCCATCAGCACAACCTACATCTAAGACTTTCTTATCTTTTTCAATTAAATCTGCTATTACCTGAAATTCATTTTTCATAATTAATTTTCTTCGTAAGATTTATCTAAAAAGTTTTTAAGTGCATTTAAGAAATCAGGAACGTCTAGTAAAAAGGAGTCGTGACCTTTATCCGACTCAATTTCTACAAATCCAACATCAGCTCCTATTGAGTTTAAAGCAATCACAATATCTTTGTTTTCTTGGGTTGGATAAAGCCAATCTGAAGTAAATGAAATTATAAAAAATTTCGCGTTTGTATTTTTAAATGCTTCTGAAAGATTACCATTGAATTGTTTTGCTAAATCAAAATAATCCATAGCTCTAGTAATATAAAGATAACTATTTGCATCAAATCTATCTACAAAAACTGAACCCTGATATCTCAAATAACTTTCTATTTGAAAATCAGCATCAAATCCAAATTTAAGATCTTCTCTTTCTTGTAACTTTCTTCCAAATTTTTCCTGCAAACCTTTTTTAGATAAATATGTAATATGAGCTGCCATTCTAGCTACTGCCAATCCTTTTCCGGGATTAGTTTCGTTTGATGTATAATTCCCATCTTTCCAGTTACTATCAGCTGTAATAGCTTGTCTACCTAGCTCGTTAAAAGCGATATTTTGTGCTGAATGACTAGATGTGGTTGCTATCGGTATCACTGTTTTAGATTTATCAGGAAAGTTACTAATAAACTGAAGGACTTGCATACCTCCCATTGAACCACCAGTTATAGAAAATAGTTTATCAATACCAAAATGATCAAGTAAATTATATTGAGCATTCACCATGTCATTAATTGTAATTACTGGAAAATTTGTTCCAAAAATTTTTTGATTAGGATCTTTATGACTTGGTCCGTATGATCCCATACATCCACCAATTACGTTAGAGCAAATAACAAAATATTTATTTGTATCGATAGCCTTATCAGGACCTACTGCATAACTCCACCAACCCTCTTTGTTAGTTGCAGGGTTTATTCCTGTTACAAATTGATCTCCTGTTAGAGCATGAAAAACTAATATTGCATTATCTTTTTTTGAATTAAGTGAACCGTAAGTTTCATAGGCTATTGGAAAATCTTTTATGGTCTTTCCACAGTCTAATTTTAGTGGTTCCTTTACAATTAAAGTTTTTATGTTTTTTTCAGTATTCATAGTTTTTGACTGTTTCGAATTGTGAGAAAAAAAACTATTTTAGCGGTTTTTTTTAAGCGCTCGCAATTCAGTTAAATCAGCGCATAATTTTTTTACTAGAACTTATTTATTATGTCAATTTTTTAAAAAATCCTCTTATTCTCTATAAAATTTTGTAATTTTATCTATAAAGAGCACATAAATTAAAAAAAATGACAACTCCAAATTTCAAAAAATTTGATATTGAGGCTTATAAGCCTGGCAAATCAAAAGTTAAGAAACTTAAGAACGTAATTAAGCTTTCTGCAAATGAGTCTGCTTTAGGTATGAGCCCTAAAGCAAAGAAAATAATATCAAATAAAAATCTGAATTTAGATAAATATCCAGATGGAAAATCTCAAAATTTAAGAAAAGCAATATCTAAAGCTTATAAATGTAATTCTGAGAAAATTATTTGTGGAGCTGGTTCAGATGAAGTTATTCAAATGCTCTGTCAGTTGTTTTTAAACCCAAAAGATGAGGTTGTGGTACCAGAGTACAGTTTTTTAATGTACAGAATTTACTCAAAAATTTTAGGCGCAAAAGTTGTATTTGCAAAAGAAATTAATTTTAAAGTTTCAGTAAATGAAATTTTAAAAAGAATAACAAAAAAAACTAAAATTGTGTTTATAGCTAACCCAAACAATCCTACAGGAACTTACTTAACGAAAAAAGAAGTTTTAGAATTAAGAAAAAGATTAAATAAAAAAATTTTACTAGTTATAGATGATGCCTATGCAGAATATATGAAAAACAAAGATTATTCATCTGGGCTTGATTTGTTTAAAAATAAAGACAATGTTTTCATCCTTAGAACTTTTTCAAAAATATTTGGATTAGCTTCTCTGAGAGTAGGTTGGGGATATGGATCAAAAAAAATAGTTGATGCGCTAAATATTACAAAACCACCATTTAATGTAAATGGTATTGCTCAATTAGCAGCCACCGAGTCACTGAAGGATAAAGCTTTCATAAATAAATCGATTAGACATAATTTATTATATTCTGAAAAAATTAAGAAATTTCTTGAGACATATAATATTTTTTCAAATTCAGTTTCAGCAAATTTTTTGTTACTTAATTTTGAAAAATGCAGATATTCAGCAAAATTTCTCTATGAAAAACTTAAAAATAAGGGAATTATTTTAAGATCAACAGAAGATGGTTATCATATAAAGAATAAATTAAGGTTAACTATAGGATCTAAAAAAGAAAACTTAAAATTTATGAGTGTTATTAAGCAAGTATTGAAAAAATGAAAAATATTTTAATTATTGGCTGTGGATTACTAGGTTCATCTTTATTAAGGCGTATTAGCAAAAAAAAAATAGCAAAAAAAATATTTATTTATGAAAAATCAAAATCAAATATTGCTAAGATAAAAAGATTAAAATTACCTGGAACAATTGTTAAATCATTAAAAGAAGGTACAAGTAATTCTGATTTAATCATCTTTTGTACACCAATGAGTGAATACAAAAATATTATTTTAAAAATTAATAAATTTATACCATCGAAAACATTGATTACAGATATTGGTTCTTCAAAAATTGAAACTTCTAAAATTATAAATAAATTTTTAAAGAAAGGTATTCATTGGATTCAAAGTCACCCGATAGCTGGATCAGAGGTCAGTGGACCAGAGCATGGTAAAGAAAATATGTTTAATGATAGATGGTGCATAATAATTAAAGAAAAAAATATTAAAAAAAATAATATAAATATTCTAACTAGGTTTTGGAAAAAAATTGGAGCAAAAGTAGTTGTTATGAGCGCTGAAAAACATGACAAAATTTTTTCTATTACTAGTCATTTACCACACTTAATTGCATATAATCTGGTGAAATCTGCACAAGATTTTGAGAAAAAACAAAATTATGAGCTAATCAAATATAGCGCTGGTGGATTACGAGATTTTTCTAGGATTGCAGCATCAAATGAAATTATGTGGAGAGATATTTTTTTTAACAATAAAAATAATATTTCAAAAGCGATTGATTTATTTATTAAAAATTTAAATCAATTTAAAAAAGATATTAATTCAAAAAATAATAAGTCTATTGTAAAGAAACTTATTCAGACTAAAAAAGTAAGGTCAAAAATCATCAAATTGAAACAAGATATAGACAAGCCTGACTTTGGAAGAAATTAATATTTTATTCTAGATACTTTTTTTACCTTTAGCTTGGCAGTTTTTTCAATTTTATTAATTGTTTCTATAATTGGCATAATAATTACTTTTCTTTCTGGACCATAAGCATGAATTAGTTGTTTAGAATTTAAACACATAGCAACATGACCTTTCCAAAAAATAATATCTCCTTTTTTAAATAGTCTTTTCTTTGAATTCTTTTTTGTATATTTGATCTGATCTTTTGTATCTCTTGGATAAAACGAATTATTATAACAATAAAATATTTGCAATAAGGCCGAACAATCAATACCTTTAAATGTTTTTCCACCCCAAACATATTTTACATCGAGAAATTTTTTAAATATTTTTGTAAAATTATTTTCTTTATGGTTTATTTTTTTAATATCTGCTTTTTTAATCCATTTATTTTTTTCAATTTTTACGTAATTCTTATTTTGTTCAAATACAGATAATTTGGATGCAAGTGGAAGCCAACTGCTAGTTCCAATTCCAGGTTTTTTATAAATCTTTGCTTTTAGTGAACTGACTTTATAATTGGGGCTAAATTTTTCTATATATTTTGAATTTTTTATAAACCCCTTATAATTATCAAATAAAGTTTTAATTTTTATCCAATTTTTATTTTTTGCTAATATTTTGAATTTTTCACCATGTATAATTTGTGAAGTTACCTCAGATCTTTTCGAAGAATTTTTGTAAATATTCGAAAAATTACCTATGAAATAAAAATTATTTTGCACTAATTTTAATTTTGTTTTTAATTAACCACAAACAAATTAATGATGGTATCACCATTATAGTCGTTAAAACAAAAAATGTTCCCCAATCTCCGTTTAACCAGTCAACTAGAGCTCCTGAGGATGAAGCTAAAGTAGTACGACCAGCAGTACCAATTGAAGCAAGCAATGCATATTGTGTGGCTGTATAAGTTCTATCAACTAGTAATGATATAAATGCAACAAATGCTACAGTTGCAAAAGCTGCTGTGATATCATCAGCTATAACCGCAATTGCAAATAAAATTTCTGATTTTCCAGTCCATGCTAAAACTGCAAATAAAAGATTGGTTATAGCCATTAACCCACCAGCAAAGAACATAGTTTTAATTGTTCCAGCTCTCATGGCCATTATTCCACCCAACAAAGTAAATACAACTGTTGTTATCCAGCCAAGACCTTTTGAATAAATTGCAATTTGACCTTTAGAGAAACCAATTTCTTTATAAAATACAATAGACATTCTTCCCATAAATGCCTCACCTATCTTAAATAAGAAAACAAATCCTAAAATTCCAGCTGCAATGGCAAAACCATTTTTTTTAAAAAAACTAATAATAGGTCCGCCTATAGTTCCTGTAATATAAGCGATAAAGTTTGTAATAATATTGCTAGATCCAAGTTTTCCCTCAATTAATTTGTCTGTTTCTCTCTGTTTTGCTTGTCTGTTTGTCTCTATGGGTTCATGAACAAACATTAATCCAATATTCATTAAAATTATTAAAATACCTAAAATTAAAAAAGTAGCTTGCCAGTAGTCAGCTACTCCTAGGTTTTCAAAAAATTCTGCCGTAAATAAAGCAACAACTCCACCTAATTTATAACCTGTCCACCAACCAACAACAGCCATGGCTGCACCAGCAGCCATTGATTTTCCTTCATTTTCATTTATCTGTTCAATTCTTAATGCATCTACAGTTATATCTTGGGTTGCTGACGCAATAGCAATAATTAAACCCACAGTAATTAATAAAGCCAAATTTTCAGTTGGATTAATCACACTCCAAACAACAAGACTTAACAAAATAATTAATTGCATCAAAACTATCCAGCCTCTTCTGTGGCCCAATTTTTTTGTTAGTATGGGAATTTGAATTCTATCTACAATGGGAGCCCACAAATAATTGAAAGCGTATACTCCAAAAATTAACCCTGCCCATCCAATTGTTGATCTACTAAGACCTTCTTCTTTAAGCCAAAGACTCAAGCTACTTGCAATTAATACCCATGGGAAACCACTTATTGCACCTAATAAAAGAATTCTTATCATTCGAATATCTTTATAAACTGCAAGAGAATCAAGCCATGTTTGTTCCTTTGTTTCAGACATAATTAATTTCTCCAAAAAGATGGTAAGAACAATACTAATATTGCAAACAACTCAAGTCTACCTAAAATCATACCTACGGTTAAGATCCATTTAGAAATATCGGGCAGAGCTGAAAAATCTCCATTAGGCCCAATTATAGGACCTAAACCTGGACCAACATTTGATATTGATGTTGCTGCTCCAGAGATAGCAGTTATAAAATCGAGACCTGTTAATGATAATAATGCAGCTAAAATAAAAAAAATAACAAAGTAAAAATAAATAAATGAAATTATTGATGCAATAAATTTATCATCAACAGATCCTTGATCGTATTTAATTACAAATATTCCCTTGGGATATATAAATTTTTTTAATTGATTTAATATAAATAAATATAAAATTTGAATTCTAAAGATTTTAATACCACAAGTAGTAGATCCAGCGCATCCTCCAATAAACATTAGTGCAAGAAATATTGTTATAGGAAAGCTTCCCCAACTATCAAATTCTGCATTAACATAACCTGTTCCAGTCAATATTGAAATCGTATTAAAAAAAATAGATCTTAAATTAAAGTTTCCGTTATTATTAAATAATAAATATATTGATAATATAATAATACTTATAATTATTATTTTAATAAATGTTCTGATTTGAATATCGTTTAAAAATATTCTTTTATTACCACTAATAAATTTAATGTATGCAATAAATGGAATACTTCCTAAAATTATAAAAATCATCGATGATATTTCTATAGGAACACTGTTAAAATATCCGATAGATTGATTATAATTCGAAAATCCACCTGTAGCTATAGTAGTCATAGAATGAGTTAAACTATCAAATTTTCCCATTCCAAATATCCAATAAGATAATGCACAAAGAGCGGTTAGACCTGAATAAATATAAATAAGTCTTAAAGCTATTTCTTTGGATTTAGGAAGAATTTTTTCAGATGAGTCGTTGCTAGAAATTTTAAATAATTGCATACCACCAACATTCATTATAGGCATTAGGGTAATTGCCATTACAATTATACCAATACCACCTAACCACTGAAGTATTGCTCTCCATAATAGAATGCCTTTTGGTGTATTCTCTAAGTTAGAAATAATTGTAGATCCGGTCGTTGTAATTCCAGACATACTCTCAAAAAAAGCATCAGTGATTGAAAGCTCCATAGTCGAAAATATAAATGGTAAAGATCCAAAAATAGCAATACTTAACCAAGACAAAGCAGTTAATAAAAATGCTTGTTGTAAATTTAATTTCTTGTCGTGGTCTAGATTTGAAAGAAAAAATAATGATCCAAAAATTATAGTAACAATAGATGCACCAAAAAATGATGAGTCTATTTCAGAATAAATAAATTGAGCAATAATAGGGATGAACATTGAGACCCCTAAAATTATTTGCAAAATTCCTAGTGTAAAAAAAACAGTTTTATAATTAGACATTTTGAAAGAACATTATTTTATGGTAAATAAATTTCAACTCTATAAGAATTAATAAAATCGCCAATTTAAGATTTTTATAAAAGATATATTCGTGATTAAAAAAGAAATTTTAGAAAAAACAAGTGCTTGGCCTTTCGTTGAAGCAAAAAAAATGCTGCGTGAGAGAAAATCATTTATTGATAAAAAAGGGAAAATTACCCTTCAAACAGGATATGGTCCAAGTGGCCTTCCTCATATCGGAACATTTGGTGAAGTTGCAAGGACTTCAATGATGGTTA
This sequence comes from uncultured Pelagibacteraceae bacterium, assembly GCA_902588895.1. Lineage (GTDB taxonomy): Bacteria > Pseudomonadota > Alphaproteobacteria > Pelagibacterales > Pelagibacteraceae > Pelagibacter. The sequence goes on along the minus strand of CACIRC010000001.1, from coordinate 66,728 downwards.
ATGCCTTAGAGCAACTTACAGATTTACCGACAGAGATAATTACTTTTTCTGATGATATGGATGGTTTAAGAAAAGTTCCTGATAACGTTCCTAATCAGGAATTGCTAAACAAAAACTTACATAAACCATTAACACAAGTTCCAGATCCATTTGAAAAATTTGCAAGTTTTGGAGAGCATAATAATGAAATGTTAAAAGATTTTTTAAACAGTTTTAATTTTAAATACAGTTTTAAAAGTTCAACATCTTTATATAAAGGTGGTTTTTTCAATCCAACTTTGAAAATTATTTTAGAAAATTATGATGGTATAATGAATATTATACTTCCAACTTTAGGCAAAGAACGTCAACAAACTTATTGTCCTTTTTTACCTATTTGTCCAGACACAGGACATGTTCTCGAAATACCAGTTATAGAAATCGATAAAAAAAATTCTAAAATAATTTTTGATAACAAGGGTAAAAAATTAGAATCTAGTATTTTGGATGGAAATTGTAAATTACAATGGAAAGTTGATTGGGCTATGAGATGGTATGCTCTAGATATAGATTTTGAAATGTATGGAAAAGACCTTATTGAGAGTGCAATTTTATCGACCAAAATTATAAATTTAATCGGTAAAAAACATCCATCTGGATTTGCTTACGAATTATTTCTTGATGAAAAGGGTGAAAAAATTTCAAAATCGAAAGGAAACGGTATTACTATCGACCAGTGGTTAAAATATGCCTCACCTGAAAGCTTATCTTTATACATGTATCAAAATCCAAAAAGAGCTAAAAAACTTTATAAGGAAATAGTGCCAAAAGCTGTAGATGAGTACCTTGATAATATTGAAAAATCAAAAAAACAAACAGAACAACAATTAGTAATGAATCCTGTTTGGCATGTTCATAATGGCAATATTCCAAAAGAAGAAATGATTATGACCTTTTCTATGTTGTTGAATTTAGTTGAAACAAGTAATGCTGATAATAAAGATTTATTATGGAAGTTTGTGAAAAAATATAAATCCAATATTCATGAAAAAAACTTTCCAATTTTTGATGGATTAGTTGGTTATGCAATCAAGTATTTTAATGATGTTATTAAGGCTCAAAAAAAATATAAAAATCCATCTGAAAATGAAAAATTAGCTCTACAAGCTTTAGTTAAAACTTTAGAACAATGTAATGATCAGATGTCTCCTGAGGATATACAAACATTAATATATTCAACAGGTAAAGAGAATGGGTATGCAGAAAACTTAAGAGATTGGTTTAAATTAATTTATGAAGTGGTGTTTGGAGATGAAAATGGACCTAGAATGGGTTTTTTTATAAGTTTTTTCGGTGTTAACGAAACAAAAGAGTTAATAATTAGTAAATTGAAATAATGTACTCAAATTTAAGATCATTAATATTTAAAATAGATCCTGAAAGAGCACATTTTTTAGCAATTCAATCACTCAAACTTAATTTAGTTTCAAATATATTTGATGAAAACAAAAATGATCCTATTTTAAAAACAAAACTATTTAATCAAAATCTTGATAATCCCATAGGTATTGCAGCAGGTTTCGATAAGAATGCCGAGGTATACAACCCTTTATTTAAGTTGGGTTTTGGATTTGTTGAAGTAGGTACGGTTACACCATTAAAACAATATGGGAATGAAAAACCAAGAGTGTTTAGATTGGTAGAAGATCAAGCATTAATTAATAGGTTAGGTTTTAACAACCATGGATCAGATACAATATTAAACAGAATAAAATCTAATAAAAAACTAGGTGTACTAGGTGTAAACGTAGGTCCAAACAAAAATTCTAATGATAGATTGAATGATTATCTAATTGGATTAGAAAAATTTTCTGAAGTTGCAGATTATATTACAATTAATATTTCTTCACCAAATACTGAAAATCTTAGAAATTTTCATGAAGAAAATAAATTGAAAGAGTTATTAAAATCTGTCTCAGAGAAAAAAAAACAATTAAAATCTGAAATTCCTGTAGCTGTAAAGATTTCACCAGATATAAGTGAAAATCAAATTGACTTAATTTCAGAAATACTTTTGGAAAATGAAATAAGCGCAATAATAATTTCAAATACTTCCGAAGCTTCTCGGGAAACACTTCAAAATATACAGAGACATCAAAAAGGTGGTTTATCTGGAAAACCTATTGAAAGAAAATCAAATCTTTTAATAAGTAAGTTCTACAATTTAATTAAAGGTAAAATTAAAATAATTGGAGTGGGTGGCGTTGACTCAGGTAAAGCAGCTTATGATAAGTTTTTATTAGGAGCAGATTATGTTCAGTTGTATACCGGCATGGTATTTCAAGGACCCAATATTGCTGGCATGATTAAAAAAGACCTAAAAGAATTACTAATAAGAGATGGTGTCAAAAATTTCACAGAAATTGTTGGAAATAAAACTGTTTCTTAAATGTATTAAACTTGACGCCTTCAATATCTCCCCTTATATAGGCACTGTTATTATGTCAAAAAAATGCGAACTTACCGGTAAAATTCCAATGAAAGGTCATAATGTTAGTCATGCTAACAACAAGACTAAAAGAAGATTTTTACCTAACCTAAAAAAAGTAAAATTTACAAGTGAGCTTACTGGAAGAAGTTTAAAACTTACTGTAAGTAACTCAGGTGTAAGGTCAGTTGACAAAAAAGGTAGTTTTGATGAATTTTTAAAAACTGTAAAAAATAAAAATTTATCTCCTAGATTAAAAAAGTTAAAAAAAGTAGTTTTAATTAAATCCCCTTTTAAAAAGAAACCTGTAGCTAAATCAGCTTAATGAACAAATTATTTATCACCCTGTCAATAATGATGGGTGTTGTTGTACTATCTTCTAATTATTTAGTTCAGTTTCCAATCAACTATTTTGGATTAAATGAGATTTTAACTTATGGAGCTTTTAGTTACCCAATAGCTTTTTTAATAACAGATTTAGCAAATAGGTCGTATGGAAAATTATTAGCAAGGCAAATTGTATATTTGGGCTTTTTAATAGGAATTATATTTACATTATTATTCTCAACTGATTTTGCAGATTTAATCTCGGTTAGAATTGCAATTGGATCAGGGGTTGCATTTATTACTGCTCAATTGTTGGACATTCAAATTTTTGATCGATTAAGAAAAAAAGAGTGGTTTGTAGCTCCACTTACTTCATCTTTGATTGGATCAACAGTTGACACATTTTTATTTTTCTCAATATCATTTTATGCAACAGGAGTTCCTTGGGTAACTTTATCTCTAGGAGATTTAGCGGTAAAAGTTTTAATTGCTCTAATAATGCTGATACCATTTAGAATGTTATTGAAAATTATTAAACCAATTAAAGTTTAATATAAAAATTTATAAGATAAAATTTTATAAGCTAATTTTGCAACAAGAAAATTATAAGAATTAAATCCTTTAATTGGAGATAGCTCATTAATATCCGCACCAACAATTTCCGAGTTTTTAGCTGCAATTCTAATTATATCTAATGTTTCGTCCCATAAAAGTCCCCCTGGTTCAGGTGTACCAGTTGCAGGCATAATACTTGAATCTAGTCCATCTACGTCAAATGTAAGATAAACAGTTTTGTTTTTAATAAGTTTTTTAAATTTTGATAAATCCCATTTTTTTTTATCTTTTGCCCAAAATATATTTATTCTTGAAGAATTCTTTTTTAAAAATGGAATTTCACTTTCTGAGATATTTCTTATCCCAAATGAAATTAAAGAAACATTTTTATAATCCAGACATCTTCTAATTGCTGAGGCATGTGAAAATTTTTCTCCATTATAGCTTTGACGTAAATCTGCATGGGCATCAAAATGTAACAGACAAATGTTTTTATATTTTTTAGTAAATGGAACAATACATCCAGGAGTTATTGAATGCTCCCCACCTAAAGTCATTGGGAAAAGTTTTTTATCTAAAATCTCTTTATTAATTTTTGAGATTTTATTTAGGGCTTTTTTAATATTTTTGTCTATTTTAAATGGTTTTAAAGTTTTAATACCTATTTTCTTATAAGGTTCGCAGTTAAGTTCTTCATCATATAGTTCAACTTGATGAGATGCTTTTATAATTTCTATAGGTCCATTTCTTGTTCCTCCTCCATAACTGACAGTTTTTTCTAATCCAAATGGAACAATTACAGCTTTTTCTTTAAAGCTAAACTTATTATCAATTCCTAAAAATCCGTTTTTATTTAAGAGATATTTCAATTTTATTTAAAAATTTTTGTAAAGTTTTTTTTTGTTCTATTTTTCCACTCACCTTTATGATAAGCATCACTAGCAATTAATGGCAAAACACTAGTTGCTTCTGCAAACACCATCTGTTCTTTCGTAATATCTACTTTGCCCCATGAGCTTGCTTCTTTTAATGTGGAGCTGCTACATGCACCGTCTCTACTATCAGCAACAGTAATTTGAACAGCATATTTATGCATGTCTACATCTTTTCCTAATAGTTCAGCACAAATAACAGTATCTTGAATAAAGTTTTTAGGCACACCACCACCAATCATAAATAATCCAGAACCTTTAGATTTGATTTTAATTTCTGTTAGTTCTCTAAACTCTCTAACTGAGTCTATGGTCATATGTTTTTTTGGATTTTGTTCTTGATGCATAACTAACCCAAATCCTGCGCTCGAGTCGGTAAAAGCAGGGCAGAAAATAGGAACATTGTTGTCAAAAGCGGTTTCAATTAAAGAGTCTTTTTTCTTTGAGTTATTTTTTAAATATTTTCCCATTTCATAAATGAACTCTCTTGAAGTATAGCTTCTCGCCTCTAGGTTATTAGCGATTTCACATATGATTTTATCACACATTTGAAGCTCTTCTTCATCTATGTAGGTATCATAAATTCTATCTATATAGTTGTCTCTCAGCTCAGTATCATCTTGAAATTGTGAACCTTGATAATGTTTAAAACCAAGAGCTTCAAAAAAATCCATATCTACTATAGAAGCACCTGTTGCAACAATTGCATCCACCATATTATATTTAACTAAATCTTTATAAATATTCATACATCCAGCTGCCGAAGTAGAGCCTGCTAAGGTAAGGAAAATTGTACAATCTTTATCTTTAAGCATCTCGTTATAAATATTAGCAGCATTTGCTGTTTCTCTAGAAACAAATGACATTTTTTCCATTGAGGATATAATTTTTCTAGAGTCGAAAGAAGTTATATCGATGTGCTCAACAGGATTTTTTAAGAAATCTCTTTTACTGTTATGACCTGGATTTTTTTGACTCGACATTAAGCTACCATGTTAGCTTTATTAATGTCTTTATTATACATTGTCATTATTGGATTATCTTCAACTTCGTAAATTTCATTTGAGTAATAGCCATTAAACTGAGTTCTAAATGTCAATCCGTATGCCCCAAGTTGACCAAGTTCAATATAATCGTTTTCTTTAATATTATTTGGAAGCAAAAAAGGACCTTTCATATAATCCATGCTATCACACGTTGGTCCAAAAAAATCAAAAGCAGTTAATTTTTTTGAAATTATTTTATTAGAATTTTCTTTAATCATTTTAGATGGAAATACAATATTTGGTGTACCTGCATCAAAAAGGGTTCCATAGGTACCATCATTTATATAAAGCTTTTGTTTTTTTCTTAAATTAACCCTTACAACTGTTGAACCACTTTCAGCAACTAAAGCTCTACCAGGTTCACAAATAATTTCTGGAAGTTTTTCAAGCTTTAAATTTTCTAAACTCTTATTTATTTCATTAAAATAACTATCTAAAGATTGTGGAATTAAGTCAGGATAGATTGTAGGGAAACCTCCACCTACATTAATGTAATCTGGGATAATTTTTGTCTTTTTAATTATATTTCCAATTTCACTAATTCCTTTCGAGTAAGAAATTGGATGCATACATTGTGAACCAACGTGAAAACTTAAACCAATCTTTTTAGCATGTTGCTTTACAAGTCTTAATAAACCTATTGCTTCTGATGTTAAAGCACCAAATTTTTTTGATAAATCAATTTCTGCATGTTCATTTGAAACAGCAACTCTTACAAATAACTCTAAATCTTTAGCGTTATTTGTACTTTCAATTATTTTAATCAGTTCATCTTTAGTATCTAATGAAAAAGTTTTTACACCATAATTAAAATATGCTTCTTTTATACTTTCTCTGCTTTTGACAGTATGCATAAAAGAGCATTTTGCTGTATTGCTAAAAGTTCTAATATTTTTAATTTCCTCAATTGAAGCAACATCAAATTGCTCAACTCCACTTTCTATGATTGTTTTGATTACCTCTGGGTGTGGATTAGTTTTAACTGCATATAAAATTTTACCTGGAAATTTGTTTAGGAAAAATTTAACAGCAGATTTAATGGAATTCTTTCTAATACAGTAAACTGGTTTTTCAGGTTTCAGCTGATTAACTAATTCCTCAACTGATTTAAATTTTTGCATTTTAAATGCCTCCAAAAAAAATTTAATAAAAAAAAGTCTTTTTAAAAAAAACTTTAATATTTTTTGGCATATAAAGTAAACAGCACTAAAGTAAAGCAAATAATTCAAGCCAGAAATGCGTAAAATTCATATATTGTAATATCTTGCATAGACCCCATATAAGGGTCATGAAAGAAGAGGCAAAACTACAGAATCTTAGTGATTTTGAAAATAAGTCATTATTAATCGTGGATGACGATAATCCTTTCCGTGAGCGTTTAGCAAGAGCGATGGAAAAAAAAGGATTTGAGGTTTTTCAAGCTGAGAGTGTACAAAAGGGAGTTGAATCTGTAAAAACTAAAAAACCTGGTTTTGCTGTTGTAGACTTAAGGCTTGCAGATGGTAATGGACTTGAGGTTGTAAAAGAAATTCAGTCTTCAAATAGTGCTAGTAGGATTATCATGTTAACTGGTTATGGAAATATTCCAACGGCAGTAGCTGCAATCAAAGAAGGTGCCATAGATTATTTAGCTAAACCTGCTGATGCAGAAGATGTAGAGAAAGCATTATTGGCAGATCCTTCAAAAAAAGCAGCCCCACCAGAAAACCCGATGTCGGCTGATAGAGTTAAGTGGGAACATATACATAGAGTATTTGAGCTATGTAATAGGAATGTTTCAGAAACAGCCAGAAGACTTAAAATGCATAGAAGAACCCTTCAAAGAATTCTTTCCAAAAGATCACCTAGATAAATTTTTTAATTTTAATTATTTGTTTAGTCAAAAGAGCTAAAAGCATAATTTTAAAAATCTCAGCTAATAGAAATGGTTTTGCACCTAAAGCAAAAATTGGCTTATCCCATCCAATTAATGTTCCAAGCCAAATTAGACCCAAAATATAGATTGTTGAAGTTGCGATAATTAATTTAAATAAGACAACGAAAAAATTATCATCAATCTTTATTTTAGAAGCCAAATAACAAGCCGTTAAAAAACCAATCAAGTAACCCATGGTTGGTCCTGTAAAGTAAACTAATCCAACACCTTTTTCAGGTGAATTTGAAAATACAGGAAGTCCTGCAATTCCTTCAATTAAGTATAGACAAATTGTAGCTATTGCAACTTTATGCCCTAAGCTTATTCCTAAAAACAATACAACAAATGTTTGCATAGTCATTGGAACTGGATAGAAAGGAATTTTGATTTTTGCTGATATAGTTAGTGCTATTGAACCAAGAAAAATAACAACCAGAGATTTAAATAGTTTAGCTTGCGTGAGATTTTTTGTTAATTCCATTGTTAAATAATACTCAAAATATAAAAAATAATCTACTTATAATTGTTATAATAATTGAAAGTAAATTTTTTTATATACAGAATATGTTATCATTATAATATTTAATTATACTTCATGAATAAAATTCAAAAAACAGATCATTTTTATTTGATTGATGGCTCTGGTTATATTTTTAGAGCTTATTATGCTTTACCACCATTGACTAGAAAAAGTGATGGACTTCCAACAGGTGCTGTAAGTGGTTTTTGTAGCATGTTATTTAAATTATTAGAGGACTCAAAATCTGATCAAAACTTGCAAAAACCAACACATTTTGCTGTAATATTCGACTCAGCAAGAAAAACTTTTAGAAATGAAATTTATAGTGATTACAAAGCTAACAGGTCAGAGGCGCCTGATGATTTAGCTCCTCAATTTGAATATATAAGAAAATCAGTCTTAGCATTTAATTTGCCATCTGTAGATCTTCCAAATTATGAAGCAGATGATTTAATAGCTACATATGTCGATCAAATTCTTAAAAAAGGTGCAAAGGTTACAATTGTCTCATCAGATAAAGATTTAATGCAGCTTTACAAAAAAGGGGTTCGAATTTTTGACCCCATGAAAAACAAATTCATAACTGACGATGATGTTGTAAAAAAATTTGGAGTAGATGCTTCAAAAGTTATTGATGTGCAATCATTAGCAGGAGATAGTAGTGATAATGTTCCTGGTGTTCCAGGTATAGGTGTTAAGACAGCTGCAGAGCTAATTAATAAATATGGCACTTTAGAAAATTTACTAAAATCTGCTCATGAGATTAAGCAAAATAAAAGAAGAGAAACATTAATAGAGAACAAGGATAAAGCATTAATAAGTAAAAAACTTGTAACACTAGATCATAACTCTCCTGTTAATAGAGAGTTAAATGAATTTAAACTGCAAAATATAGATAAAGATAAACTATATAAATTTTTAAGAGAAATGGAATTTAACAGGTTGTTAAGTTCTGCAATTTCTGCTTATGGAGAACCTGAACTAGAAAGTAATAAGATTGAAACTCAAAAATTAGAAAAACAACAAACCATTAATAATAAAAATTATTACTTAATTAATAGCTTAGATGAAATTGATAAATGGATAGAGGAGGCAGAAGAAGTTGGTGAAGTTGCTGTAGATACGGAAACTAATTCATTAGATCCTCACCAAGCAGATTTAGTGGGTATTTCTTTATGTTCTAAAATTGGAAAAGCATGTTACATACCAGTTGGTCACAATTCACCCAAGTGTCTAAAAAAAAATGCAGTAATTAAAAAATTAAAAAAAATATTAGAAGACCCTAGCATAAAAAAAATAGGTCAAAATATAAAATTTGATTTTATCGTATTTTATAAGTGTGGAATAACGCTTTCATCAATGGAAGATACAATGCTGATGTCTTATGTTTTAGATGCAGGAAAAAATAGACATAATATGGATACTTTATCAGAAATTCATTTAGGACATAAAACTATTTCTTTTAAAGAGATGGTAGGAACAGGTAGGAAAGAAATTAATTTTAGCGAAGTAGAATTAGATAAAGCAAAAGATTACGCTGCAGAAGATGCTGATGTTACTTTTAGATTATACAAGAAATTTATCAAAAATTTAAAAACGGAAAAAATGATAAATATCTATGAAATTTTTGAAAAGCCATTAATTAAAATTCTTGCTTTTATGGAAATAGAGGGCGTAGAAATTGATAGTAAGTTTTTAAAATCTCTTTCATCTAAATTCGAAAAAAAAATCCAAAAACTTGAAAAAGAAGTATTTAAAATTTCTAAAAAAGAGTTCAATATCGCATCTCCAAAGCAATTAGGTGAAATAATTTATAATGATTTGAAAATAGCTGGATTAAAGAAAACTAAAAAAGGAAGTTTTGCAACAAGTGCAAGTGTTTTAGAGGATTTAGCTTTCAAAGGTCATGAGTTTCCAAAATTAATTTTAGACTGGAGACAAGTTTCAAAATTAAAAAATACTTATTCAGACGCTTTACCTGAACATTTAAACCCAAATACAAAAAGAGTTCATACTTCCTTTTTGCTCGCAGCTACTACAACTGGTAGATTAGCATCTAGCGATCCCAACTTACAAAACATACCAATTAAATCAGAAGATGGAAAAGATATAAGAAAAGCTTTCACTGCAAAAAAAGGGAGCCTATTAATTTCAGCAGATTACAATCAAATTGAGATGAGAATTTTAGCAGACCTGGCAGATGTAAAAGAACTGAAAAAAGCTTTTAAAAATAAAGAAGATATTCACTCTTTAACAGCTAGCCAAATATTTAATATTGACATTAAAAAAGTTAATCAAGATCACAGACGAAAGGCTAAGGCTATTAATTTTGGAATTATTTATGGAATTTCGCAATATGGATTAGCTAAGCAAATAAACGTTTCTAATTATGAAGCAGAGGAATTTTTGAATTCATATTTTGCTAAATTTCCAGAAATTAAAGTTTATATGGATAATACAATTAAATTTTGTAGGAAAAGTGGATATGTTAACAATATTTTTGGAAGAAGATCTCATTTTAATGGAATAAATGACAAAAACTTTAATGTCAGAAATTTTCAAGAACGTGCTGCAATTAATGCTCCCATTCAAGGTTCTGCTTCTGAAGTAATGAGATTAGCTATGATAAGATTAGATAAGAAATTATCAGAGGAAAAAAATTCTAACTCAAAAATGCTCTTGCAAATTCATGATGAATTAATTTTTGAAATTCCTAAAAAAGATGAAAAAGTAATGATTAAATTAATTGAGAAAGAAATGACCAGTGTGGCTCAGAGCGATTATCATTCTTTTTCCACTCCTTTAACAGTTGATATTAATGTTGGAGATAATTGGGGTATGTTACATTAAATTTATAACATTGCCCAAATTAGGACAATTTAGTATTTTTAAATTACTTTATGCAAAAACAAACAATAGCTTTGATAGATGACGATAGAAATATTTTAACAAGTTTGAGTATCGCATTAGAAAAAGAGGGTTTCAAAGTTCAAACATACATTGATGGTGAAAGTGCACTAATTGGTTTGACCAGAATGCCCCCTGATTTAGCAGTCATTGATATAAAAATGCCAAAGATGGATGGAGAAGAATTACTAAAAAAACTTCGAAAAAAAACTTCCTTACCAGTAATTTTTTTAACATCTAAAGATGATGAAATTGATGAGTTGTTAGGTCTAAAGCTAGGCGCAGACGATTTTGTAAAAAAATCAGGAGGTTTTTCTATAAAAGTTTTGATTGAAAGAATTAGAGTCCAGTTAAGAAAAAAAGATTCAAATAATATTCTAGAGGAAAATAAAAGCCTGATATCTCATGGAAGATTAAAATTAGATCCATCACAACTCGAGTGTGAATGGAACGGAAAACAGCTACCTGATAAATTGACAACAACTGAGTTTTTAATAGTTAAAGAATTAGCAAAGAGGCCTGGTATAATTAAAGAAAGAGCCCAGCTAATGGATATAGCCTACCGAGAGGATACAGATATTGAGGATAGAACTATTGATAGTCACGTAAAAAGAATTAGAAAAAAATTTAAAAAAGTAGATCCTGATTTTTCAGCTATTGAAACTAGGTATGGTAGTGGATATAGATGGAATGTTAGCTAATGTTTAGTAAATACTTAAAAACTCTTTCTATATTAAAGAAATTTTTATTTATAAATTTAGTAATTTTTACAATTATTGGACTATTTACATTCATATATCTAAATAATATTCAGCCAAGTTTAATAAAAAAAAAATCTCAAAATCACACAAACATAATTAATAACACTATTGATAATATTTTAAGGCTTGATGTAAAATTCCAATCTGACGATATTAGAAGATTTTTATTTTCTACAAGGTTTATTTTTCAAAATTTAGATAGAGTAATATTTTTTGATGATCAACTTAACCTTATTGGTGACACCGATACTTTAGATCTTGATCCAAGATCATTCTCTACAAGACTTGATAAAATTGAATTTGAAAGTTTAGATAAAGAAGAAACAAAAAAAACTATTGAGGAAAAAAATATAAAAATTGATGAAAAAAAACCTGTTTCATTCAAAGATATATTAAAAAATTATTCTAGTTCTGAAAATTTAGGAGCTCCTTACACATTTACGCAAGAAGATTTTAATCAATTCAGTGTAACAACAATTAAGAATGTTACAAAGAATGAAATTAATCTTGGTTATGTAGCTATTTCAGAAAATGCTAATGAAATAAAGACAGCGATAGATGAGAGAAAAGCATTTGTAATAAGAACAGCTATATCTGTAGGATTTGTAATATTAATTTTTTCTTTTGTTTTAAGCAGATATTTTATCAAACCAATACAAAATCTCGTTGGATATACAATTCGTATCAAAGAAAAAAGCCAAATTAAACCAGGTATTGAAAATTTAAAAAAAAGAAATGATGAATTAGGACTTTTATCTAATTCTTTAGAGGATATGACAAATGAGCTTCAAAATAGAGTTACACATGCAGAAAACTTTTCGACAGATTTAGTTCATGAAATTAGAAATCCATTAGCATCTTTAAAAAGTGCATCAGAAATTTTACAAGACACAAATGATAGCGAACAAAGAAATAGATTATTGAATATACTTAGTCATGATGTTCAAAGAATAGAAAGATTAATTACTGATTATTCTCAAATGTTAAAGGATGAAGTTGCTTTAAGTAAAGAAAAAATGAAAAAAATTGATATTGAACCTATTATTCAATCTGTTGTTGATGATTATAACAATATTCATCAAGTGAAAAAAGGAGTTAAAATTGAATATAAAAATGACGGAAGGGATAAATATTTAATAAATGGTATAGAAAACAGAATTGAACAAATCATTGCAAATTTATTAGATAATTCAATATCATTTAGTAAAGATGGTGCTAATGTTTTTGTTGATGTTTCTGTTAATGGAAAAAATCAAATATCAATAAAAATTATTGATGAGGGACAAGGATTTAAAGAAAAAGATACATCAAGAATATTTAAAAGATTTTATAGTAATAGACCTGAAAAATTTGGAGAACACTCAGGCCTAGGTTTAAATATAGTAAAAAACTTGGTTGAACTCCACGATGGTGAAATTGTAGCATCTAATCGTATTGATAAAGAAGGAGCAATGATAGAGATAAGATTTCCCAATGTTTAATCATTTCTTGATAAATAAATACTTAGCTGTATAAAGCTTGCCATGGAAGATTATAAAGTAAAAGACATTGCTCAAGCTGAATTTGGTAGAAAAGAAATATCAATAGCCGAAAGTGAAATGCCTGGTTTAATGGCTTTAAGAGAAGAGTATTCTAAAGATAAACCATTAAAGGGTGCAAGGATTATAGGATGTCTTCATATGACAATTCAAACAGCTGTACTAATCGAAACCTTAGTTGCATTAGGTGCTGAAGTTCGTTGGTCTTCTTGTAATATTTTTTCAACTCAAGATCATGCAGCTGCTGCAATTGCAAAGGCTGGGATCCCTGTTTATGCCTGGAAAGGTGAAACAGAAGAGGAATATTTATGGTGCATTAAACAAACTATAGTTGGAAAACCTGACTGGAAGCCTAACATGTTATTAGATGACGGTGGAGATTTAACAGCTATCATGCATAACGAGTATCAGGATTTAATGAAAGATATTAAGGGTGTTTCAGAAGAGACTACTACTGGAATTAAAGCACTAAATAAAATGGAAAAAGATAATTCCCTTTTGGTTCCGGCAATAAACGTGAATGATTCTGTCACAAAATCAAAATTTGATAATTTATATGGATGTAGAGAAAGTTTAGTAGACGGGATACGAAGAGCTACTGATGTAATGATGTCTGGAAAAATTGCAATTGTTGCTGGTTTTGGAGACGTTGGAAAAGGGAGTGCTGCATCCTTAAGACAAAGTGGCGCTAGAGTTTTAGTTACTGAGGCAGATCCAATTTGTGCTCTCCAAGCTGCAATGGAAGGTTATGAAGTGGTATTAATGGAGGAGGCTATAGGTAGAGCGGATATAGTTGTTACAGCCACAGGTAACAAAGATATTGTTACCGCAGACCATATGAGAGATATGAAGGATAGAGCCATCTTATGTAATATTGGTCACTTTGATAATGAAATACAAGTTGAAGCTCTTAGAAATTATAAGTGGACTGAAGTAAAACCTCAAGTGCATGAAATAGAGTTGCCTAGTGGTAAAAGAATTATTCTTTTAGCTGAAGGAAGATTAGTTAATCTTGGTTGTGCAACTGGACATCCAAGTTTTGTAATGAGTGCATCATTTACTAATCAAGTTATTGCTCAAATAGAACTTTGGCATAATCATAAAAATTATGAAAATAAAGTTTATGTACTTCCAAAACACTTAGATGAAAAAGTAGCAACTTTGCATTTAAAAAAAGTTGGGGCAAAACTAACAAAATTATCAAAAGAGCAAGCAGATTATATAAGCGTTGGAACAGAAGGTCCTTTCAAACCAGATGCCTATCGCTATTAAAGATAGCACAATCGATATCACTTCAGAGAAGTTAACTAAAGAATTAGCTAAAGAATTTACAAAATATCTTAAAGGTGGCGAGTTTATTTTTTTATATGGAGAGTTGGGCGTTGGTAAAACAACCTTTGTTAAATATTTTATAAATGAGTATCAAAAAATAAATAATTTAACACAAACAGAAATTACAAGCCCTACTTTTAGTTTATTAAATGAGTATCAGGTGAAAGATATAAGAATAAAACATTATGATTTATTTAGAATTAATAGGAAAGAAGACATTAATAATTTAGATATTTTTGAAAAAGATAATAAATTAATAACACTTATAGAATGGCCACAATTAATAGCTGATAAACAAGATATAAAATTTATAACTTTAACATTTAATTATTTAAATCAATTAAATGATAGAACTGTAGATATAAAAGTTTAAATTAAAACCTATTTTGATGAAAAGCTTAGCAAAATTGAAAAAAATAAAAGGTGACGCTTCTTTTAGAGAATTTTACAGAAACAGAGATAATAAATCTATTATTGTAATATCTAAGAAAGAAAAGTTTAAAAATCTTTTAATTTACGATGCGATAAATAAAATTTTAATTAAAAATAAAATTTTAGCACCAAATTTAATAAGTGAAAATTACATTAATAATTATATAGAAATAAATGACTTTGGAGATCAAACTTTGTTTCAAATTTTAAAAAACAAAAAGAATAATAAATATGTTGTTTTTAAAAAGATAATAAAAATTTTAAATAAAATACAATTAATAAAAGATAAAAAAGTAAAAAATTTTAAAAACAAATTATATAAAGTTCAAGAATATAAAAACAATATTTTGTTTGATGAAACTAAACTTTTTTGTGACTGGTATGCACCAAAGATATTGTCTAAATCTAAAAGTATTCAATTTAGAAAAAAATTTAGATTAGAGATAAAAAAATTATTATCAAAATTAAATTATAAAAATGTTACATTTGTTCATAGAGATTTTCATGTTTCAAATTTGATGTATCACAATAAAAAAATTGCAGTAATAGATAGTCAAGATGCACTAATTGGCAATAGAGCTTACGATTTAGCATCTTTAATTGACGACGTAAGATTAAAAACATCTAATGAACTGAAAGAGAAAGTATTTAAGTTTTACATTAAAACAAATAAAAAAATTGATTTGGAAAAATTTAAAAAAGATTTTGAAATATTATCCGTTTTAAGGAATTTAAAAATAATTGGTATATTTATGCGTTTAGCTGAAAGAGATAATAAAAAAAAATATCTTAAATTAATTCCCTACGCTTGGGAATTGATTAATCATAGAATTAAAGAGCAAAATGAATTCAATAATTTGATTTTGCTATTAAAAAATAATTTTCCAAAATTTATAAGGTAGAGTAGTGAGAATAAATACAGCTTTAATTTTATGTGCAGGTTTTGGTAAAAGATTAAATCCAATTACTTTAAATACCCCTAAGCCCTTATTAGAGATTAAAGATGTAAGTATGCTGGAGAGATGTATTAATTTAATCGAAAAACTAGGTATTCAAAAAGTCTTAATAAATACTTTTTATTTAAAGGATCAATTTTCAGCTTTTTTAAAAAATAAAAATTTCAATATTGATATCAAAATAATTGAGGATGGTGAGCATATTTTAGATACAGGGGGAGGTATTCAAAATATGATTAAAGACTCTAATGAAAAGGATTTTATAATTTTTAATCCAGATACAATCTGGAGCAATGACTATAAAGATGAGATATTAAAAATGGAAAAAATTTATTTTTCTGAAAAATTAGAAAACATTCTTCTTTTAGTAAATAAAAAATTAAGTTTTGATAAAAAGTTAAAAGGTGATTTTAATTTAAAAAATAATTTAATTAACAAAGAGGCTGAAAAGGAGTTTATTTACATTGGATGTCAAATAATTAATAAAAAATTATTTATTAAAGAGAAAATAGAAAATTACTCAATTTTGGAAATTTGGAATAATTTATTAGATCAAAAAAAGTTATTTGGTTATGAAAGCCAAAAAAATTTTTATCATTTAACTGATCTTGATATTTTTAAAAAACTAAAAGATCTTTAGCTCTTTCTTGATCAAGATATTTGCAATTAGAAATTTTGCTGTTTTCTAATTCAATTAAAAGTGGGTTTCCTGTTGGAATTTCAAGTTTAGAGATCTCATTGTTATTTAAATTAAACAAATATTTGCAAAGAGCTCTAATGGAATTTCCATGAGCAGAAATAAGAATATTTTCACTTGATTTCTGTTCTATCTCGCTACTATAAAATTTTATTACTCTTTCATATGTATCTTTTAGTGACTCGGTATCAGGAATTTTTTCTAAAGGAATTTTTTTATATGTTTCAATATTTAGTGGGTGATATGGATTTTTTTTATCTAAAGGATCGGGTCTAAGGTCCCAAGAACGTCTAAATTGATGAACTTTTTCTTCTCCAAGTTTTTTTTTCATTTCATCTTTATTTAACCCTGTCAGAGCTCCATAATGTCTTTCGTTTAATTCCCATGCACTCTTTACTTCTTTAAAATCTTCTAATTCTTCCTGTATAATTTTTAAAGTATTTTTAGCCCTTAATTGAAAAGAGGAGTAATACACATTAATTTCAATTTTTTCTTGTTTTATTAATTCACCAGCTTTTTTGGCCTCTGATTTTCCATTTTCTGTCAGATCTACATCAACCCATCCAGTAAATTTCTTTTCAAGATTCCACACACTTTGACCGTGTCTTACTAAAATTAAATAACTCATTTGTTTATCTTTTAAATCAATTTGATAAATAAAACTATATTATTAATGATTAATTACTTTTCAAAATATAAATTTATTTTTTATTTATGCAATTTGATTTTAATTATTTTATATTTATTTCCTGGTAGCTTACTAGGGTGGTTTTTATATAATGATTTAAGTTTACAGCCTCAAATAACTCCAGATTTTATTATTTCAACAAATCATTTATATGCATATATAGTTCTTTCGGTTATTGGTTTTTTAACTTTCAGAAAAAATAATAAATTTAATATTTTAAGTATTTATTTAATATTTTTATCTATTGTACTTGAGGTGTTACAATACTTTGTGCCTAATAGAAGTTTTGAATTTTCGGATTTGTTTGGAAATCTAGCAGGTGTAATTATAGCCATAATTATATTTTACTTTTTTAAAAAAAATGAAAATTTTAAAAATTAATTATTTATTTATTTTAATAATTTTTATTTCAGGTTGCTCTTCTGTTCCAAAAAATACAGCAGATAGTTGTTCTATATTTAATGAAAGATACATGTGGTATAAACATGCAAAAAAAGCTGAGAAAAAATGGGGAACCCCAGTTTATTTACAGCTTGCAATTATAAAAATGGAATCCAGTTTTGATTGGTTAGCAAAACCTCCTAGACAGAAATTATTTAAAGTAGTGCCTTATAAGAGACCATCAAGTTCTTTCGGGTATTCACAGGCTGTAAAAGGAACGTGGAAACAATATAAAGAAGAAACTGGGAATAAGCTTGCTGCTAGGACAAGATTTAAAGACAGTGTAGATTTTATTGGTTGGTATACTAATAAAACTGAAAAAATTTTAAAAGTTTCAAAAAAAGATGCTTTCAAGCAGTATATTGCTTATCATGAGGGGTGGGGCAATTATAAAAATTATAAAAATAATAAAAAAGTAATTAATCTAGCCAAAAGAGTGGAGAAACAATCAAATATTTATAAGCAACAATTATCAGAATGTAAAAATTCTTTATCAACCTCAAAATATATTATTTTTTAATTTAGCTGTTTTTTTAATTCAATATCAACAGCATCAATACGCTTAGTATTTTTTGCTAGAGCTAAATACATTGTTGGAGTTACATATAAAGTAAAGAAGGTTGAAATAATCATACCTCCCAAAATTGTGGAACCTACAGCTAATCTAGAGCCTTCACCTGCACCTGGGCCAATATTACCAATAACCAAAGGAAGCATTGCTATCATTGTACTAAGAGAAGTCATGATGATTGGTCTAATTCTCAGTTGGCAAGCTTTAATTATAGCGTCCTGGATTTTCACACCGGTAGTTCTTATCTGGTTTGTGTAGTCTACAATCAAAATACTATTCTTTGTGGATATACCAATAAGTATTATTAAAGCGATTTGAGAGAAAATATTTACCGAACTATTTAAAAATAAAATAAATACCAAGCCACCAAATACAGCTAATGGAACTGTTAAAATAATAATAAATGGATGAACAAAGGAGTTAAATGTTGCTGCCATAACTAAATAAGCAGTTAATAAAGCTAGAGCAAAGATTAAGTATATTTCATTTGTTGTTTCTTTTAACTCTTCAGATTTCCCTTTCCAAGTTATTTGGTTTTGAGGTGCAACTCTAATCATTACATCCTCTAAATATTTTATTGCTTCTGTTAGAGTATAATCCTCAGCAAGCGCAGCAGAAATTGTAACAGCTCTTTGACGATTATATCTTGGAAGTGCTTCAGCAGTGCCTTTTTCTTTAAATTCAACTAAACTTGCAACAGATACAAGTTTACCAGTGGTTTCAGATCTAACAAAAATTTTTGATAACCCATCTTTATCTCTTCTGTCAGCCAAATATTGTTGTAAAATAATTGGGTATTCTCTTCCTTCTTTACTGAAAGTTGTTACTCTTTTTCCCCCATAAAGAGTTTCTAAAGTTCTACCTATATTTTCAGTAGAAACCCCCAAATCATTTGCTCTGTTTTTATTTGTGATTAATTTAACCTCAGGTTTATTTTTTGTATAATCACTTTCAATTCTAGACATATTTCTATTTTTTCTTAATTCTCTTAAGATACTATTTTGAATTTCTTCTAATTCTTCATAGCTAGATCCATATATGACCATTTGAACAGGCTTATTATAACTAGATACTCTTATTGATTGTGGAGAAATTGGAAAAGCAAAAGTTTCAGGTACAGAAACCACTTGTCCGATAGCTTCTCTTAGTATTTGTTGACTACCTTTTTCTCTATTTTTCCACTCATCAAGTAATGCAATAATTATAAAACTGTTATAAGACGTTGCAGATCTTCCAAAACCAGGAACTCTCATTATTAATCTTGCATATGGACTGTCTTCTGCCTGCAATAATCTTAATATTCTTCCTTCAATTATCTGGGCTTTTTCTTGGGTATATTCAAATGAACTTCCTTCATCAGTTGACCCAATAATTAAATAAGCACCCCTATCTTCAATTGGTATTAATTCTTTTTTCGAAAAACTAAACAAATAAGCTGAGGCAGCAATAATTAAAATTATAAATATTGAAATAGTTTTTTGTTTATTCACCCAATATTTAAGTGAGTTTACATAAAATCCTGTGAAAGATTTGAATCCATTATTGAATTTTTTTACAAAAAAATTAATTTTTTCTTTTTTGTTTAAAAATTTACTTCCTAGCATTGGAGATAATGTTAATGCCACAAAAGAAGATACAACAATTGAAAAAGATAAGGCTATTGCTGTTTCTTTAAACAAGGTTCCTGATATTCCTTTAATAAAAATTAAAGGTAAAAATACGGCTATAAGAATTAAAGTAGTTGCAATAATTGCAAATGTAATTTGTTTAGAACCCTTGTAAGCAGCCACTAAAGGTGTTTCACCATTTTCAATTCTTGTATAGATCGCATCAGTCATGATCACAGAGTCATCAGTGATTATACCAATTGCTAGAATAAAACTTAGTAATACAAAAATATTTATTGATAGATCAAATATATATAACCCTAGAAATGATCCAATAAGACTAACTGGTAAAGCAACCGCAGGCACTATTACTGCTTTAAGGTTACCTAAAAAAAGATAAATAATTAAAACAACTAATACAAATGCAATTACTAAACTTTTATATACTTCTTCTATTGCAGCACCAATGTAGGTTGCTCTGTTAAATGCTATTTCTAACTTTAATCCATCAGGTAAGGATTTGTTAAGTTCTTTGATTTTAGTTTTTATTTGTTTAGAAAGCTCTACCGTTGATGCACCACTTTTAGCATAAATACCAATACCAACAGTTTTTAAATTTACTGCATTTTTTCTTTGTGCTTTAAATAAAGTTTTTTCTGAAACAGGTCCAAACTCTACATTAGCCACATCAGATAAAATGATAACTTTTTCTTTATTTTTCTTAAGTGGCAATTGTTTAATTGTATCAATATTAGAATAAGATTTATCAATGTTTAAAGTTAAGTCTTTGTTATTAGCTTCTAAGGTTCCAGCTGGAAGATTTATATTCTCATTTCTAAGAGCTCTTTCAACTTCTTGAATTGTAAGATTGTTTGCAGCTAATTTTATTGGATCTATCCAAACTCTAACACTAAGCTCTCTTAATCCACCTACTAAAATTCGACCTACGTTTGGTACACTTGAGAATGCATCTATTAGATATCTTTCAGCATAATCTCCAAGATCTAAATCATTCCAAGTTGGAGATGATAAAGCTACCCACATTGTAGTTGTAAAACCTGCTGCCTGTTTTAAAATTTGTGGAGGGTTTGACTCACTTGGTAAATTATCTACAACCCTTGCAACTCTTTCCCTAATATCATTAGCAGCATCATCTAAATTAATGTCTGTGTTGAATTGAATATTAATCCTACTTCTTCCATTGAGAGAACTTGAGTCAATATTTTTGATACCCTCAGCTCCTCCAATTACATCCTCTAATTTTTGAGTTATTTCTTCATCAACAATTTCAGCTGAAGCAGATTTATAATCGGTTTGAACTTGAACTACCGGAGGCTGTATACCATCAGGAAGTTCTCTTACTGGTAATTCTAAAAAGACAAAAATACCAAAAATAATTAATATTAAAGACATGACCCAAGCTACCACTGGTCGTTTAATGCTAACTTCAGTTATATACATTTAATTATTTTTTCTCTTTGTCTGATTTTTTAAAAATATTTTTCAACCAATCAAATTTGCCTTTTTTTTCTTCAGCTTTTTTTGATTTATCTTTTTTACCCCAGCTAGAATTTCCCTGTTTTTTTTTAGCACCTTTCTCTATAGGTCTGATTGTTAAATTTGGTCTTACTTTTTTTGTTCCCTCTGCAACAATTTTATCTCCATTATTTAATCCATCTAATATTTCTACAAAGCCTAAGTATCTATCACCAATGGTTACTTTTGTTTTCATTACTTTATTTTTTTCATCTACTTTATAAATAAAAACATTTTCACCCTCGACAATTGTACTAGTGTCAGGAGCACTTAAGCCATTTCTTACATCATATTTAATTGATATTTCTAAAAATGAGCCAGGTAATATTTCACCTGATGAATTGTCCATCTTAATTCTTGTTGCTAATGCTCTTGTATCTTCACTTATCCTGCTAGCAAAAGAGTCTACTTCACCTTTATAAATTTTATTTTTATATCCAGAAAATTTAATATCAACTGGCAGACCAACCTTAATAAATGGTACAAAAATTTCAGGTATATCTACATCACAATATATTGAGCTAGTATCCTCAAGATTAATTAATATTGAAGATTTTGAAACCTCTATATCTTCCGAAAATTCTCTTTTTCCAATAACACCATCAAATTGTGCAATTACTTTTCGATTTTTAAGCTCAGCAATTACATCACCCTTTTTAACTTTTTGATTAAATTTTATAGGTTTTAATATTTCATATTTTTCAATTTTAAATGATTGTGTTTGAATTGGAGTTGCAGTCCCATAGGTACTAACAATATTTTCAAAAACTCTTTCTTGAGTAGTAGTTATTATTATTCCAGGAGGCGGTCTTTTACTAAATTTTTTTTTGAAATGATTTCCTATCATTGTTCTTCCAATGATCACTGTTGCAATGATTAAGAAAAATATTATTACTATACTTGTTATTTTTGTAGATGTTTTCATAAGTTAATTTTTTCCGTATTCAGCCCAAGAGCCATCGTAAATTGTCGGCATATATTTAGCATTTATTAAAGAATAAGCTAGTGCCAATACACTTGCAGTCACTCCAGAACCACATGAAAATACTAGATTTTTATCATGGTCAAATTTAAAGGACTTAAATTTTTCCATTATTTTTTCTTTACTAACGAAAGTATGGTCTTCGTTTACTAATTCAGAAAAGGGTAGGCAAAAAGAATTTTTTATTGAACCACTTCTAAGACCTTTCCTTGGTTCAGCAACTTTGCCTTCAAATCTTTCTCTACTTCTTGCATCAACAACATTAAATTTTCCTGTATCAATATTTTCATCTATTTGTTTTTTATTTTTAACAAGTTCTTTATTTTCTTTACATGTATACTTAGAAGTTTGAGTGATCACTTTTTTGTTATCTGTAGATTTATTTTCTTTTTTCCATTTTTTTAATCCACCATCTAGAACATGAACTAGTTTAGGGTCATGTCCATAATAAATTAAATTGTACCAACATCTACAAGAACTAATAACATCAGAGTTATCGTAAACTACTATTCGATCATTATTTTCTATACCCATATTGCTCATTATTTTTTCCCAAGATTTAGTATCAGTAAGCATATGTGGTAAATCAGTATCTAATTTGGAATTTTTATCTAAATCAAAAAAAATAGCATTTGGAATATGTTCCTCTGTATATTCCTCAAAACCGTTTCTTTGAGTTTGAGGCATATGCCATGAGCAATCAATAATTTTTACTTTATCAGTATTATTTTCTAACCAAATTGTATCGACTAAAGACATTTTATCTTTTTTCCAAATATCTTTGATGATACTCTTCAGCTGGGCAATAATTTTTAACTAAAGAAGATTTTGTTACTACTTTTCCTGATAATTTGACGTTTTCTTTTTTTATTATTTTTTCAGCAGTAATTTTTTGCTGATCATTTAAATAAAATATTTCACTTCTATATTGGGTTCCAAAATCTGGTCCTTGAGAATTTAAAGTTGTTGGATCATGAATTTCAAAAAAATATTCAAGAATTTTCTCGTAAGATATTACTTTAGGATCAAAATCTAATTTTACCACTTCTGCATGATTTGTTGTGCCTGTGCATACTTCTTTGTAATTGGTTTCAGCATTATGACCTCCACAATAACCTACTTCTGTTTTTATAACTCCATCAAGTTTACTAAACTTAATTTCTGGTCCCCAAAAACATCCTAATCCTAAAATTGCTATTTCCATTGATAATTAACTTAATTAATCTAAAGTTAATCATATGCTATCAAAAAATCAATTAGGCTTTTTTTACATGTTCATATCGGTATGTGCATTTTCACTTATGGATGTGATTGTTAAATGGTCTGAGGATTATCCCGTTGGACAAGTATTATTTTTCAGAGGATTTTGTGGAATAATTCCTATTTTATTTCTTATTCCTCAAGATAGATATTTAGATTTTTACAAAACAACGAGACCATTTCTTCATTTTAAAAGATGTTTAGCAGGATTAATTGCTTTGGTTTCTATATTTGTAGCATTAAGAAATTTACCTTTGGCAACAGTTGTTAGTATATCTTTTGCAGCACCAATATTTATAACAATATTTTCAATTTTTTTATTAAAAGAAAAAGTTGGTATTTATCGATGGTTAGCGGTCTTAGTTGGATTTGTCGGTATAATTTTCATAACTGAACCAGGTTTTAGCTCTTTAAATTTATACTATATTTATCCAATAATTTTTTGCTTAGGTCTATCTTACGTTGCTATTGCTATAAGAAAATTATCATCAACTGAACCTGCCTGGTTGATTAGTTTTTTCTTTTCATTCTCAATAATGCTTTTAAGTTTTCTATCCTTCTATCAGGGATGGATTTTGCCAAGTTTAATTGATTTATTTTTGCTATCTATGGTCGGTATATTAGGTGGTCTTGCTAATTTATGGTTATCACAATCTTACAAATATTCAGAGGTAAGTTTAGTTTCCCCTTTAAAATATCTTGGATTAGTATTTGCAATAATTTTTGGATATTTTATTTGGAATGAAATACCAACTTCTAAAACTTTATTAGGTGCTTTATTGGTTATTGTTTCATCTATTATTATATTTAGAAGAGAGATGTATTTGAAAAAAAAGCTATCTGTTTCACGTCATGAGTAAAACTCCATTATATTGGAATAAAGCAAAAAAATATTTATCTCGAAAAGATAAAACCATGTCTTTTTTGATTAAAAAATATAAATCTCCTTCAGAAACTGTTCTGACATCAAGAAAAGATGTTTTCTTCTCTCTATGTAAAAGTATAATTGGTCAACAAATTAGCGTTGCTGCTGCTAATTCAGTTTTTTTAAAATTTAAGAAAAAATGTAAAAATAAAATTAATGCAAAAACAGTTAATAAGTTATCTACTATTCAGCTTAAAAGCTGTGGTCTAAGTAGACAGAAAGTAAAAGGAATAAAAAGTTTAGCCCAAAAAATATTAAGTAAAGAGTTTAATCCAAGACTTATTTCAAATATGTCTGATGAAGATGCCATAATTTATCTTTCTCAATTAAGACAAATTGGAAGATGGTCAGCAGAAATGATTTTGTTATTTACTTATAATCGTCCTAATATTTGGCCTATCCAGGATATTGGTTTGTTAAGAGCTATTTCAAAAAATTTTAATAAAAAATATCTACCACCAGAAAGTTACGTGAAATATCTAAACAAAAAGTTTTCCCCTTACTGTTCTGTTGCAACTTGGTATTTATGGAGAAGTATAGATCCCGAACCTATTCAATATTAAGTTTTTTTTCAGCTTACATTCCCTCAAAAATTATATGTTCTCTAGTAGCGTTATTTTCCAAATGTTTTCTAGCTTCAACATACTCTTCGGAATTGTAACAATTTTTTGCTGTTTCAATATCTGGAAATTCTGCAAGCGCTACTCTAACCATTTCCCTACCTTCTAAAGTTACATTATTTGCACTTCTTGCTATTATTTTTCCAGAATACTTTTCAACCGCTTCTTTTGCTTTAATGGCATATTTTTTAAGTCTTTCGTCGTCTTTTATTTCAGTATAATTTGCAACCCAATAAGCTTTCATAATTCTCCTTTTTAAATTTTTTTAATTATGATACCAAATTTGTGTGAAAAAATTATTTTTAAATTTCTTTAATACATTATTATTTTTGATATTTTTATCATTAACCCACGTTAATGCTGATGAACTGTTTGATAAGGGAAAAGAAGTTTTTCTTGGGGCTGGAAATTGTGCAGCATGCCATATGCTCTCAGATGCTGGATCGAACGCAATGGTTGGTCCAAATTTAAATGAAATTAGACCTGATATTCAAAGAATTATAATGGCAGTTAGAAACGGTATAGGAGTAATGCCCGCAATGGAGGGTATACTAACTAATGAGGAAATAGAAGCGGTTGCTCACTATACTTCTGTAGCTGCGGAACAATAATAAAAATTTTAACTATAATTTTTTATCCAATGTTTAGCTATATCTACTCTTCTGCAGATCCAAATATCCTTAAATTTTGTGATGTAATTTAAAAATTTTTTAAGAGACTGTATTCTACCAGGTCTTCCAATTAATCTACAATGCAAACCAACCGACATCATCTTTGGTGAAGTTTTTCCTTCCTCATAAAGGGCATCGAAACTATCTTTTAAATAATTATAAAATTGTTCACCCGAATTAAATCCTTGATTGGTTGCAAATCTCATATCATTGTTATCAAGTGTGTAAGGAACCATTAGTTGTTTTTTATTACCTTTTTTTATCCAGTAAGGAAGATCATCACTGTATGTGTCACTACAGTATAAAAAACTACCATTATCAATTACTAAATCTAAAGTATTTTCGCTACACCTACCGGTGTACCAACCAGCAGGTTGATTGCCAAAAATCTTTTTTATAGATTTGACTGCAAGTTTCATGTCATTCTTTTCTTTTTTCTTTGATACATTTTGGTAGTCAATCCACCTCCACCCATGACTAGCAACTTCATAATTTGCTTTTTTTATAGCCGAACAAACTTCTTTATTTCTTTCTAGTGCCATACCAACTCCAAAAATAGTAAGTGGAATTTTCTTTTTATTAAATAGATCATGAATTCTCCAAAACCCTCTTCTTGATCCATATTCATAAATTGATTCCATATTTAAGTGTCGACCTTTAATTGGTTTTGCTCCTATAATTTCTGATAAAAATACTTCTGAAGTTTTATCACCATGAAGAGTACAATTCTCTGCTCCCTCCTCGTAATTAAGCACAAATTGCAAAGCCAACTTAGCATTACCAGGCCATTTTACCTTAACTTTTTTGGAACCATATCCCACCAAATCTCTTGGGTATTTTTTTTTCATTTTTTCAAAATAATTTTGTCTTTTTTAAATTTATAAATAACAAGATTGTTTCCTTTTCCTTTTCTATCAACAATTAGAAAATTCATATTTTTCATAGAAATCAACGGAAAGTGCCAAATACCAGCTTTGTAATTAACCCCAGTTTGTTTAGGGACTAAAAAGGATTGGATTTTATTTACATCTGGTTTATCTCCTTTTGGTGCTACAAATACTAAAAATTTTGTATCTTCCATTGGTATAAAGGCTTGGCTTCCTAAAGGATGTTTTTCCATCATATTAATTTTCATAGGAAACCTTCTTTTTTTTGCTTTAAAAATACTAACAATTGCTTTCCCTTTGTTTTTAGATGCATCTAGGTTAATCAAATTGTCAAATCTTTTTGCATACCCATCATTAATATTTATAGGATTTTTTTTTGACGTATCTATTAATTGACCGAATTTAGAAAAATTTTTTTTAGTAATTTTTTTTGCTTTTATTATTTTCATCTCACAAAATTTCCGAATGCCCTTATTCTTGAAATTCCACCGTCTGGATAGATATTTATTCTAAGATAATTTTCCTTACTTCTCTTAATTAAGAATTTTTTAAAAATATGTTTCTTGTGAGCTGACAGTTTTGACTTATTTAAAATAAACTTCCAATTTTTTGAATTATTGACAATTGATTTATTGGACAGATCTTTTGAAATGCTTGCAGTTTGAATTGAACAACTATTGGGATAGTTTCCTTTAAAATGATGGGTATCTATCTCTAGTTTTTTTATTAATCCTGGTTTTCCAAATTTTATTATAAGCCAATCAAAGTTTTTTCCTCTACTTCTTCTTGTTTCCCAACCATCTCCCATATTTTTTCCTTTACCAGGTGCTATGATATTTTCAGCTCTGCCAAAATGTTCATTATTACAACCAACAATTGAAGCGCCATTTAAAACAGATGTAAGGTTGATGGTTTTGTTTCTTAAAAAGTTTTTCTCCATTTCAATTTTTCCATAAAGCCTTAGTCTTGCAACTCCACCATCTGGAAAAATGTTTAGTCTTATATAATTAAAAACAGATTTGTTTTTTGATTTGAAGCTATGATTTCGGCTTGGCCCAAGTTTTTTTTTGCTCAGTAAAGAAATCCATTTTGTTTTCTTATTAGGCTTCGTTTTACTTAAGCAACCCTCTAACGAAGCATGTGTGGGCTGATTTCCATTGAAATGTGTTGTGTCAATGTCTATATCAAATATCTTTCCAGGTTTACCAAGTTTTAAAATTAAATAATCAAAACCTTTTGATCTTCTTCTCCTTGTTTCCCATCCATCCATCCATTTACCATGTTTGTCAAATAGTCCATCTTTAAAAACTGGAGTTTCGATGTTTAATATTCTGTGAGCAGCCGCAAAAAAATCGTCAGTCTTAAATATTACTTTAGATCCAATTCTTGGATCCGCTAAGTTAATCATTTTTGCATTTATAAATTTTTTCATTTTTTATTTATTTCGTTCAAACGAAAGGTTGCGATTTTTTTTACTTGTTTTTTCGCTTCAAGGAATTCACTTTCTACATCACTTTGTATTCTTTGTCTAAAATTATTCAAAATTTCATTTTTATCTTTGCCTTTTACAGCAATTATAAAAGGAAAATTAAACTTTTTTTTATATTCTGAATTTAATTTTTTAAATTCTTCATATTCATCATTAGAACATTGGTTTAATTTTGCAGAGGCTTGTTCTGATATAGATTCAGAGGTCATTTTTTTTGCTACAGCAAGCTCAGGATGAGCATTTAAAATCTCTAAAATTTTATTTTTTTCGTAATTTTCATAAATATCAAGCATTTTAAACACAATATCTTCAAAGTTTTTAAATGGTTTTAACTCAAAAGCTTCCATAGCAACTGACTGAGTTTTTTCAAAAACATTACCAAATATAGACAAAAAATCAGACTTGTTAAGATCGTTAATGTTATCTATTGTTCTCATATTACTTTTAAAAATTTAAGTTTGAAATTAAATGATACTATAATTTTATGACAAAGCTCACAACTCATGTTTTAGATGTGTATTCTGGCAAACCTGGCAAAGGTATCCTGGTTGAGTTGTTTTATATTAATAATTCAGAACGAAAAAAATTAACGTCAACAAAACTCAATGATGATGGTAGAGCTAATTCACCATTAGCAGAGGGAGATGTTTTCATTAAGGGTAAATATGAATTAATTTTTCATATTGGTGACTATTTTAAAAATATATCTTCAGCTAGCGATGTACCATTCTTGGATGATGTTGTTATTAGATTTGGTATTTCAGATCCCTCACAGCATTATCATGTTCCTTTACTTGTTTCACCTTGGAGTTATTCTACTTATAGAGGTAGTTAAGTGATATCAAGTTCTGTTAAATTTCTATTAAATGACAAGCTTATAGTAATCAAAAATCCTGATCCAAATCAAACCTTACTTAATTATATTAGAACTGAATTAAAAAAGACCGGAACTAAAGAGGGATGTTCAGAAGGTGGTTGTGGCGCATGTACAATTGTTTTAGGTGAATTAGTCGATAATAAAATTGAATATAAAGCAATTAATTCTTGTATTTCGTTTGTCCCAACACTGAATGGTAAACAACTTATAATTGTGGAAGATTTAGTTTCTAAAAATGGACAACTTCATCCTGTGCAAGATGCAATGGTGAAATTTCATGGCTCTCAATGTGGTTTCTGCACACCAGGATTTGTTATGTCGTTATTTTCAATGTTTAAAAATAATAAAAATCTTAATAATGAATTAATATCAGATTCTATATCCGGTAATTTATGTCGTTGTACTGGTTACAGACCCATAATTGATGCTGCAAAAAGTTTAAATAAAATAAATAAAAATGATCAATTTTCTAAAAATAAAAATAAAATTATTCAGCAATTAAAAAAAATTAAACCAAAAAATATTTATATTAAAAAAGATAATAAAATTTATTTTTCACCAAAAAATATTAAAGATTTAAAAGGTATAATTAAAAAACATTCTAATTTTAGTTTTCTTGCTGGTGGTACTGACTTATCTTTAAAAGTTACAAAAGAGAGAAAAGAAATTCCATTTATAATTGATTTAAAAGAAATTAATGAATTAGATTTTATCAAAGTAAGTAAAAATTATTTAGAAGTTGGTTCCGCTACACCTTTAATAAAATTTGAAAAAGAAATTAAAAAGCATTATCCAGATTTTTATTCGGTTCTTAAGAGATATGGCTCTGTTCAAATTCGGAATGTGGGAACTATAGGTGGCAATATTGCAACCGCATCTCCAATAGGAGATTCATTACCAATTCTACTATCATTAAATGCAGAGGTTTTAATTGAAAGTTTTAATAAAAGAAAAGTATTACCTTTAAATAATTTTTTTCTTGATTACAGAAAAACTAAATTAAAAAACAATGAATTTATACACTCAATTAAAATACCATTATTTAAGAAAAATATTTTTAAGGCATTTAAGATCTCAAAAAGATTTGATGATGATATTTCATCTGTTTGTGGATCTTTTAATTTTGAGATTAATAATAATAAAATTAAAGAGGTTTATATTGCATATGGAGGTATGGCTGCTGTACCAAAAAGAGCTAAAGCATGTGAGGAAATTCTTAAAAATAAGCCTCTTAGCATCAGTACTTTTGATCAAGCAAAAAAATATTTAGAAAAAGATTTAAGTCCTATTGGAGACATGAGAGCTAGTAAAGAATATAGACTAGAGATAGCAAAAAATTTATTGATGAAATGTTTCGTAGAAATAAATTCTAATAAGTTATCAAGAGTAAATTAAATGAGCAAAGAGAACTATATTGAAGAAATAAGACCACATGATAGTGCCTATAAGCATGTCAGTGGATATGCAGAGTATACCGATGATATTAATGAGCCAAAAAATACAATTTATGGCGCTATTGGTTTAAGTAAAAAAGCCCATGCAATAATCAAAAATATAGACCTAACTGAAGTAAAAAAAAGTGAAGGAGTTATATCGGTAGTTACTCAAACAGATATCCCTGGTAGGAATGACGTAGGTCCTGTTTTTGAAGGTGATCCAATCTTTCCAGAAAAAAAAGTAGAGTTTTTTGGTCAGCCATTATTCGCTGTAGCTGCTATAACTACAGAACTTGCTAGAAAGGCAGTATTAAAAGCTAAAGTTACCTATAAAGATTTAAAACCTGTTATTACAATTAAAGAAGCTTTAAATAAGAAGCAATTTTTATTTAAACCTAGAAAAGTTAAAAAAGGTAACCCTTCTAAAAAAATAAAAAATTCAAAAAATAATTTAAAAGGAAATTTTACAACCGGAAGTCAAGAGCACTTTTATTTAGAGGGTCAAGCAGCTTTTGTTATTCCAAAAGAAGATGATAATTTTTTAGTCTATAGTTCAACGCAACATCCATCGGAAACGCAACAATTAATTGCAAAAATGTTTAATCAAAAAAGTAATTCAATAAATGTTGAAGTCAGAAGAATTGGAGGTGGGTTTGGAGGAAAGGAAACAAATTTTATGACAGCGTGTATTTGTGCGTTGTTGGCAAAAAAATCAGGGCAGCCAGTCAAACTAAGATTAGATAGAGATGATGATATAATATTGACTGGTAAAAGACATGAATTTTTATCTGAATATGAAGTTGGTTTTAATGATGAAGGTATTATTGAAGGATTAAAAATAAACTTATCCTCAAATTGTGGAATGTCACCTGATTTATCAGCTGCAATAAATGAGAGAGCTTTGCTTCATATAGATAATGCATATTATATTCCAGATATTGAGGTAATAAATAATCTATGCAAGACAAATATTCCAACTTCGACTGCATTCAGAGGCTTCGGTGGAAATCAAGGGATGATGGCTATAGAAAATATTATAGATAATATATCAAGGTATTTAAAAAAAGATCCTATAGAAGTCAGAAAGAAAAATTTTTATCAAAAAGATAAACGAAATGTAACTCATTATGGGATGAAAATTGAAGATAATGTTATTAACGAAATATTTAAAAATCTAGAAAATAAATCTAATTATAAGAAAAGATATTCTGATATAAGAAAATTTAATGAAAAAAATAGATTTAAAAAGAAGGGTATAGCTATTACACCATTAAAATTTGGCATTTCTTTTACAACAATTCATTTAAATCAAGCTGGAGCTTTAGTTCACATTTATACAGACGGTAGTGTTTATTTAAATCATGGGGGTATTGAAATGGGTCAGGGGACCCACACAAAGATAGCTCAAATAGTGGCTAATTCTTTAGGACTACCGTATAGTTTAGTTCATATTTCATCAACAAATACAGCCAAGGTTCCAAATACTTCAGCTAGTGCCGCTTCTTCAACAACTGATCTTAATGGTGCTGCAGCATTAAATGCAGTAGCAAAAATTAAATTAAATTTAGAAAAATTTATTAAGAAAAAATATAAGATCTACAACCAAGAGGCAATTTATAAAGATCAATATATAATATTTGGAAACAGACAATTTGAATTTAAAAGCATAATTCAAGAGGCATATTTAAATAGAATTTCTCTTTCTTCATCAGGCTTCTACTCAACACCAAAAATTAATTTTGATAAAAAAAAATTTAGAGGAAGACCTTTTTATTACTTTTGTTACGGAGCAGCTGTTTCGGAAGTAACTGTAGATACATTGACTGGTGAAAATATACTGGAAAGAGTGGATATCTTGCATGATGCCGGTAAACCAATAAATCCAGCCCTAGAACTAGGTCAGATAGAGGGTGGTTTTATTCAAGGGCAAGGCTGGCTAACAATAGAGGAATTGAAATGGAAATCAGATGGTCAGATTACAACTTTTTCTCCATCGACTTACAAAATACCTGCGGTAAGTGATATTCCAAAAAAATTTAATGTAGAAATTTTTAAGGAGGGATTAAACAAAGAAAAAGTTGTTAATAAAGCAAAAACAACTGGTGAACCCCCTTTGATGCTAGCCATGAGTGTTTTTTATGCAATAAAAGATGCAGTTG
Source organism: uncultured Pelagibacteraceae bacterium (assembly GCA_902588895.1). Taxonomy (GTDB): domain Bacteria; phylum Pseudomonadota; class Alphaproteobacteria; order Pelagibacterales; family Pelagibacteraceae; genus Pelagibacter. The sequence goes on along the minus strand of CACIRC010000001.1, from coordinate 34,194 downwards.
CTTCAATTGGAAATTATCAGTTTGCACCAGAACTAAATGCACCAGCAACCCCTGAAAGAATTTTAATGAGCATTAACAAAATTAAAAATAAAATAAAAAATTAAAATGGAAGATAAAAAAAAATTTATGGCGAAAGCTATTGAACTTTCAATAGATAGTGCAAATACAATTGGCGGTCCCTTTGGAAGTGTTATAGTTAAGGATGATAAGATTATTGCAGAGGGTTCAAATAAAGTTACTTCTTCAAATGATCCAACTGCTCATGGAGAAATAGTTGCAATTAGAGAAGCCTGTAAAAATTTAAATACTTTTGATCTTTCTGGATGTGAGATTTATACATCTTGTGAACCTTGTCCGATGTGTCTCTCAGCAATTTATTGGTCAAGATTAGATAAAATATATTATGCAAATACTAGAGAAGATGCAAAAAATATAGATTTCGATGACTCCTTTATTTATACAGAAATCCCAAAAAAAATTGATGATAGGAAAATTAAAATGGTTCAAATGCTCAGAGATGAAGCTTTAAAAGCATTTGAAATTTGGGATAAAAAAGTAGATAAAATAAAATATTAATGGAATTTTTACCTTATACAATAAAATGGTTAGAAGTTATTCTTAGATGGGGCCATGTATTATTTGCAATATTATGGGTAGGTAATAGTTTTTTATTTAATTACTTAGATAATAATTTAAATAAAAATATAACAAGTGATGATATCGATGGTGAAGGATATCTGATGCATTCTGGTTTTTTTTATAAACTTTCAAGGTTAAAAACATCTCCACCTCAAGATTACTTAAATAGATTAGTAATCTTTAAGTGGCAAAGTTATTTAACTTTTGTAACAGGAATGTTGCTCTTAGTTGTAATTTACTATTATAACGCTGGAGTATTAATGGTTGATAAGCGTGTTCTTCTAATGCCTCCTAGTTATGCAATTATTATCTCACTTTTATCATTGATTGTAGCTTGGTTTATTTATGATCTTTTATGTAAATCAAAATTAATTGAGAATAACATTTTATTTATATCCTTAGGAATAATTTTGTTAGCAGTTGTTTCATTTGGACTTACAAAATTATTTGGACCAAAATTTGCAATTTTAAGTGTTGGATTAATCATTGGTACTAATATGTTTGGTAATGTTTTTACAGTAATTATACCCAATCAAATGAACATAATTAGTAGTAGTGAAAGAGGTGAAAAATTTGATATGAGTCTGTCTCTAGCAGCTAAACAGAGATCAATTCATAATAATTATTCCACTTTTTTAGTTTTATTTATTATGCTTTCTGGGCATTCGAGCTTTTTAGTTTATCATCAATATAATTGGTTAATATTGTGTGCGATTGCTGTTATTTCTGGTGTAGCAAGACATTATTTTAATTTAAGAGGAAGAAACATTCATAGGTTGTATATTTTAATATCCTCAATAATTGCACTTATCGTTCTTGCAGTTTTAGTTTTATTATTTAAATAAATAGATATAAAAAATTATGTCTGAAAAAATGATTGTCAGCTGGGATGAGTACAACAAAACTGTTGAGAAGCTTGCAATCCAAATTGATGAGAGCGGATATAAACCAACCATACTAATTGGCATCATGCGTGGAGCAGCGCCGATGATAGATGTTTTAAGTAGAATTTTTAAATTAAAATGTGCGTATCTTGCAGTTGAGTCTTACAGTGGTAAGGGAGTAGAGGATGAGCAAGGTGATATTGTATTTTCAAGAGAAATGAGTTCGATAGCACCCAATATGGGTGGAAAAATACTTCTATGTGATGATTTATCTGACACAGGAATCACTTTTAACAAAAGTATAGATTGGTTAAAAAAATACGAACCCATTAAAGATAAAATAGAAGACATTAAAACCGCAACATTATTTAAAAAAAAGAAATCAACATTTGAGCCAGACTTCTGTGCAAATAGACTTCCTGATAATCCTTGGATAGTACAGCCCTTCGAAATTTATGAAGAATTAAGGATTGAAGAAATCAAAAAAAAACATCATACATAAAAAAGGCCAGTTAAAAAACCGGCCTTTTAAAATTTTTAAATGAAAACTGATTACTTAGGTATATCTCCTTCAACACCTTTAACGTAAGTCATCATTCCTGCAAGCATTCCATCATCTGCAGTTTTTCCTTCTGCTACCATTAAATTACCTTTCTGGTCATAAATTGGTCCTGTGAAAGAATGAACTTTACCAGATGCTAAATCTGCTTGAAGTTTTTTAACTTTTGATCTTAGGTCAGCTGGCATTTGTGAATCTAAATCTGATATCACCACCATACCGTCTCCAATACCATGCCAAGTATCTTTTTGATTCCATGTACCGTTCGCAACAGCTTTAACTCTGTCCACGTAATATGGTCCCCAATTGTTTTCAACTGAGGTCAATACAGCTTTAGGAGCAAACTTATCCATATCACTTGCTTGTCCAAAAGCATATACTCCAGCTTTTTCAGCCATTTGAACAATGGCAGTACTATCTGTATGCTGAGCAATTACATCGGCACCTTGATCAATTAAAGCTTTTGCTGCCTCTGCTTCTTTACCTGGATCGTACCAAGTGAAAGCCCAAACAATTTTAGTCTTAATATTTGGATTAACTTTTTGAGCCGCTAAAGTAAATGAATTGATACCCCTGATAACCTCAGGAATTGGAAAAGATGCCACATAACCAATAACATTTGATTTTGTCATAGTTCCAGCGATTGTTCCTAAGATTGTTCTACCTTCGTAGAATCTAGCTGCGTATGTAGAAACATTTGGATGTTCTCTTTTATATCCAGTAGCATGTTCAAATTTTACATTTGGAAACTCTTTTGCAACTTTGTTAGTTGGATTCATATATCCAAAACTAGTTGTAAAGATAACATCATGACCAGAATTAGCTAATTGTCTAAGAACTCTCTCAGCATCAGCACTTTCTGGAACACCTTCTACGTAAGTTGTTTTAAATCCGGCAGCTTCAACAGCTTTTCTACCTACATCATGCTGATATGTCCATCCATGGTCACCAGTTGGGCCAATATAAACAAATGCTGCTTTAACATCTTTTGCAATTGCAGCCACAGTAAACGTAAATAATAAAACTAAAGAAGAGACGAAAGAACGAATAAAAAATTTATGCATAAATTTATTTCCCCTTTTGATTTTTTAATAAGATTAAATTTAGATTAAATTACCTAAAAAAAAATAATTATTTTACAATTAATTGTCTTTATAAAAAGATTTCCCCAGAGAACTAGGAGTACTTAGCCTTATTTTTCTACTATTACGAGAAATTACAACCAAAACTATTATTGTAACAATGTAGGGTAGCGCTGTTAAAAATTGTACAGGTATTCTTACTCCAATAGCCTGCATATGAAATTGAATTATTGTTAACCCACCAAAAATCATAGCACCAATTAAAATTTTAATTGGGTTCCACGTTGAGAAAACCACCAGAGCCAATGCGATCCAACCTCTTCCACCTGTCATATTTTCAATCCACTGAGGAGTATAAATCATGGATAAATATGCACCAGCAAGTCCACTCATTGCGCCTCCATAAAGTATACAAGCGTAACGAACCAACCTAACATTTATTCCTTGATTAGATGCAGACTCAGGTGAGTCACCTACAGCTCTTACAATTAATCCAATTTTCGTTTTTTTTAAAAAATAGCTAGTTATGAAGGGAAGGGCAAAAGCAAAATAAAAAACAATTGAATGTCCAAATAATATTGGACCCAAAAGTGGTATTGTGTCTTTAAAACCTTCAAAGAAAACAGGAAACTCTTTTCCAGGAATACCTACAAAATTTTTTCCTATCATCGCAGAAATACCAATTCCAAATATGGTAAGCGCCAAACCAGTAGCAACATGATTTGTGATCAATGTTTGAGTAAGGAATGCAAAAATAGTTGAAATTAAAACTCCAGCTAACATTGCCCCAAAAATTGCAATAATTAAACTTCCTGTAACAGTCATTAATGCGAAACCTGAAATAGCACCAATGATCATCATTCCCTCAACACCAAGGTTTAACACTCCAGACCTTTCTGTAATAAGTTCACCACAAGACGCTAAGATCAAAGGAACAGCAGAGGCCATGATTGATGCAATTATCAGTCCAATAAAATTTATATCAATGATCATTTTTTTGAACCTATAAATTTAAATTTGAAAAAAAGTAAATAATCTGATGCAAGAAGAAAAAATAAAATCATTCCTTGAAAAACCTGACCAGTATATTTAGGTATTTGCATAAATATTTGAGCTGTTTCAGCACCCAGATAAGTTATTGCAACAACTAGAGACGCAAAGATGATACCAACAGGATGTAAACGACCTAAAAACGCTACAATTATAGCAGTAAAACCATAATCTGGAGAAATTTCTCTATGAAGCTGTCCAATAGGTCCAGTTATTTCTCCAACTCCAGCTAAACCTGCGCAAGCACCACTTATTAAAAAAACGAGTATGATCATTTTTTTACCTTTGTATCCGGCATATTTTGCTGTCTTTAAACTAAAACCTGAAACTTTCATTTGGAACCCTAAATACGTTTTATAAAAAACAAACCAACTGATAACCACTGCAGCTAAAGCTAAAAATATTCCTGCGTGAATTCTTAGGCCTTCAAATAATAACGGAAGTTTAGCAGAGTCACTGAACTGTCTGGTTTCAGGAAAATTAAATCCCTCTGGATTGCTCCAAGGGCCAACAACAAGATAGTCCAAAATTAATTTTGAAACATATACCAACATAAGACTTACTAATATTTCATTTGTATTAAAGTAAGTTTTTAAGATAGCGGGTATTGACGCATACAGCATGCCACCGATTGCACCAGCTAAAATTACTATTGGAAGAATATAAAAACCTTCTTGCTCATAAAATAATAATGCAACTCCTCCAGAAACTATCGCCCCAAAAGTTAATTGTCCTTCGGCTCCAATATTCCAGTTATTACTTTTAAAACAAAAAGATAAACCGATTGCTATTAAACAAAGAGGTGTAGCTTTTAATAGTAATTCACTGAAACCATATTTATCTGCAATTGGAACTATGAAAAAAAATTTAAGAGCTTCAAATGGTTTAAAACCTAAAATAAAAAAAATCAAACCTCCCGCTACTAATGTTAGAAAAATTGCTAACACAGGTGTAAAGAAAAAAATAGCTCTTGATGGTTGGTCTCTTTTTACGATTTTAATCAATTTGCTCCTCCCATTAGTATCCCAAGTTTTTCAGAGGTAACTTCTTCAGCATTCATAATTTTTGACAATTTTCCTTTATGAATTACTGAAATTTTATCACTTAATTTTAATAACTCATCAGTGTCTGTAGATATCAATATAATTGATTTATTTTGTTCATTGATTTTAATCAAAGTTTCGTGGATATAATTTATTGCTCCAACATCTAGACCCCAAGTTGGATTAAAACAAATTAATAAATCTGGAGAAGTTATTAATTCTCTTCCAATAATTAATTTTTGAAGATTACCTCCTGATAAAAATTGGCTTTTTAATTCAATGTTTTCCGTATTAACATTAAAATCTGAAATTATTTTTTTGGAATGCTCTTTAATTTTGTTTTCGTTTATTAATCCATTATTAAAAAAATTTGATGATTTAAAATTATTTAAAGCCACATTTTCAAAAATTTTCATTTGCGGGATTGCAGCTTGCTCAAGCCTATCCTCTGGAGAAAAAGCCATCAAATATTCTCTTCTTTCTTGAGGATTTAAATCTCCTATATAATTTTTATTAAATTCTATAGAGTTTTTTTCTGAAATAATTTCACCACTTAATACTTGAAATAATTCACTTTGTCCGTTTCCTGATATACCAGCAATTCCTAAACACTCCCCTCGATTAACAGAAAAATTAATATCCATTAAATTTGTTTCAAAAGGATCTTCACTTGTAAAATTAAGATTCGTTATTTTAATTAATTGATCTGATGAAGTTTTTGCTTTTTTTTTCTTAATTGTTTTTAAGTTCTGACCAACCATTTTGTTAGCAAGTGACTCAATATTTTCGTTCTTTATTTGACTTACAGAAACTAACTTTCCTCTTCTCATTACAGCAACTTCATCACAAAGCTGCATAACTTCCTTTAGTTTATGTGTAATATAAATAATTAAAATTCCTTCTTCTGAAAATTTTTTTAAAGATAAGAATAATTCACTCGTTTCTTGTTCAGTTAATACAGATGTTGGTTCGTCCATAATTAAAACTTTTGGACTCCTTATTAGGCATCTTATTATTTCCACTTTCTGTTTTTGACCTGCTGATAAATTTAGAACAGGAATATCAAGATCAATTGAAAAATTATATTTTTTCATAATTGTATCAATTTTTTCTCTTAAACCTTCCCTTTGTTCATCTGAGTCTATTATTAAGTTTTCAAATACGGATAAAGTTTCAAAAAGATTAAAATGCTGGAATACCATTCCAATATCATTTTTTTTTGCATCTGATGGTGAATTGAGCTTTAGATTATTTTCATTTAAATAAATTTCACCTTCATCAGGAATGATGACACCTGATAGAATTTTAACTAGTGTAGATTTTCCAGCACCATTTTCTCCAAGAAGAGCATAAATTTTACCACTATTAAATTCGAGTGAAACATTGTCGTTTGCAACACACCCAGGATATATTTTAGTTACATTTGAAATTTTAAGTTTTGTATTCATTTCTTAATTTAATGGTATAGAATTTCCATCCTTATTTTCCTGATATTGATTTGATAAAATTTGATATTTTTTTTTAATTTCGTCTAATTGTTTTAAAATATTTTCTTTTTTTGAAGTGGGTAAATTTTCAATAAGTAAGTTTATATTTTGACTTTTCCAATAGGAATTTTCTTTATTATATTCTCCATCATTAATTTTAAATACTTCTTTGAGTATATTTAAATCGTGTGGAATATTAAATTCATTATTTGTGGCAGTATACGGAAACAAATAATAAAAATTATCAAATCCAGAAAATGTGATTGCACTCAAACACATACTACAAGGCTCATGTGAACTTAAGAACATGCAGTCTTTTTCTTTTGGTCTTGTATTTGCATCTAATTCATAAAATTTTTTAAGAGTATGCATCTCACCATGCCACAATGGATTTTCTATTTCATTGTTTGTTTCTGCAACTACAAGAGATAAATCTTCTTTTTTAATTATTGCGGCACCAAATATTTTACTACCTTTAGCAACACCTTGTTCAGTTAAAGGTAAAACTTCTTTTAAAAATATATTTAGTATCTTTTCTAGGGCTTTTTCATTCATACGCTTGAACCATCAAATAAAGAACACAATTGTTACTATAATTAAACTTAAAAGTAATAAGAAATAAATTATTTATACAACTTAAAAGTTAATAATTTATGAAACAAAAAATGTTAATTTAAACTTATGTCAAAATTAAAATCTTTAATAAGTCTTGTAATTATATTAATTTTTTTTTCAGGGTGCCAAACCGTTAAAGATAAAACAGATGCTATTGTTGAAAAGGAAAATGAAAAATTAAGTAAATTTCTTGGGAAATCAGCTAGCGAACTTCAGATGGAGCTTGGAAAACCAGACGAAGACTTTAAAAATGCTAAAGGGAATTTTGAGCTAGTTTATAATAGTAAAAAATACCTTGTTCCATGTGAACGTAGGTTTGAAATAAATTCAGAAAATATAGTTGTGGGTTTTGTTTCAAACGGTTGCTTTTAAATTTATTAATTAAAATAAATCTGCTCATTATAGGTTTTTTTTACTATCTAAAGCGGAGTTGTTCTAAACTAATCAGTTTTTTTATATTAATTCATAGCCAATAATGTAACGTCTATTTAGTTAACGACGGAGGTTATATGGCTTCAAGAAAAACAAAAGCGGGCTCTACAAACAGTCCGGATAAAAAACTTCCATTAAATAAATCCATACCTTTAGGAATTCAGCACGTACTAGCAATGTTTGCTGGTAATATAACTGTTCCTATAATTGTGGCTGGAGTTTTTGGTCAAACGCCTGAACAAAAAATATTTTTGATACAAATGGCTTTGTTTGTTGCGGGAGTTGCAACAATTATCCAAACAGTTGGATACAAAGAAATTGGTGCAAGACTTCCTATTGTTCAAGGAACAAGTTTTGCGTTTATACCAATCATGCTACCATTTAAAGCAGCAGGATTAGGTGCGGTATTTACAGCAGCGTTCATTGGAGGAATTTTTCAAATTTTTATTGGAAAAGTTTTAAAACCAATAAGACATCTATTCCCACCATTAGTTACTGGTATAGTTGTATTAATGATTGGATTTAGTTTGCTTAAAGTTGGTTTTATGTATGCTGGTGGAGGTGGATGGTTAATGAACAATAAACCTGAAATCTTTGCAAATGTAAATCATTTAACGGTTGCCGCTTCAGTGTTCATAGTTGCTATCTTTTTTAATCTTAGAGGTAAAGGAATGGCTTCTGCAGCCTCAATTTTGATTGGAATAGTAGCTGGTTTCATAGTTGCAGCAGCATTAGGAATGGTTAACTACGGCAAAATTGCATCTGCAGCATGGTTTGCGTTTCCAATGCCACTTCAATATGGAATTGATTTTGTACCTGGTGCAATAATTCTAATGTTATTTATGTCAGTTGTTACAACAATTGAAACAATTGGAGACATAAGTGCTACGACAATGGGTGGTGCTAAACGAGAAGCAACGGATAAAGAAATATCAGGTGGAATTATGGCAGATGGTGTTGGTACTGCATTTGGTGCAATATTTAATGCGATGCCAAATACATCCTATTCACAAAATGCTGGACTAGTTGCGTTTACAGGTGTTGTAAGTAGGCACGTTGGAACTATTGCGGGAATAGTTTTGGTTCTAATGGGATTATTTCCAAAATTAGGTGGAATAATCGCTGCAATGCCAGAGTCTGTGATTGGTGGAGCAGCAATCATTATGTTTGGTATGATTGTAGCTGCTGGTATTAAATTGATTTCAAGGGCAGAAATGGATCAAAGAAATTTATTAATCTTAGCTCTTTCTTTGTCTTTTGGAATTGGGATGTCATTGTTACCAGACTTTGTGAAAAATATTCCAGATTTTGGAATAAGTTTAAAACTACTGTTAACAACTGGACTTATACCTGCTGGATTATTAGCATTTGCTTTGAATGCTATAATGGCAAAGAAATAACTAATTTAAACTTGTGGGGAGAAATCCCCACAAGCAAGGTTTAAGACTTATTTAATTTCAATAAGCTTCTTTTTTTTATGTTCTGGAATTATTCTTTCACAAGATATTGTTAAAAGACCATCTTTAAGTTCAGCACCATTAACTTTTACATCATCAGCAATAGTGAATGATCTTGCAAATTGTCTTTGAGAAATACCTTTATGAATAATTTCTCCATTAACATCACTGTCCTCAGATTTATTAACTTGTTTTGTTCTTACTGTTAATAAATTGTCCTCGAACTCAACCTCAACGTCTTTTTTGCTAAAGCCAGCCAATGCTACTTCAATTGCATAGTTGTCTTTACCTGTCTTTCGGATGTTGTATGGTGGATAATTTGACTGCATCGTCAAATTCCCATTTCCCAACATATTTTCAAATTGGTCGAACATGTCATCAAAACCAATTGAAAAAGGTCTAAGTGAGTTAAATATAGATAGATCCTTACTTGTCATAATATCCTCCTTTGTTAAGCAAGTTTATTTATGTAAGCCCCATTAGGCGACTTACTCAGTTTATATGGGAATTAATTTGTTTTTTTCAAGATTTAAAGTGTACTAAATTTTTTTTGAAATTTTTAATGCAAATGCATAGTCAATAGCAATTTCTTCTATTGCTCCATCCCTTCCAGATTTTCCACCATGACCAGCATTCATTTCGGTTTTTAAAAGAAGTAAATTATTATCTGTTTTGTAGTCTCTAAGTTTTGCTGTGAACTTTGCAGGTTCATCAAATAAAACTCTATTATCACTTAAACTTGTTGTAATAAAAATATGTGGATAATCCATTTTTTTAATATTGTTGTAGGGCGCATATGAAAAAATATAATCAAAGTGTTCTTTATTATCTTTTGCATTTCCAAATTCGTCAAATTCTCCCACGGTTAAAGGCAAAGAATGATCAAGATTTGTTGTTAAAGAATCCACAAAAGGAACAGCCATTATAATTCCTAAAAATAATTCAGGAGATTGATTGACTACAGCTCCCATTAATAATCCTCCAGCTGATCCACCCATTCCAATAATATTTCCTTTTGACGTATAATTCTTTTCGATCAAATATTTTGCTGCATAAATATAATCTTCAAAAGTATTTTTTTTGTTTGTTAATTTTCCCTCTTTCCACCACTTCATACCTTTTTCCATACCACCTCTGATATGGGCTGTGGCCCAAATTATATCTCTATTGATAAGACTTAATCTTGTAGAAGAAAAACTTGGGGACATAGAATTTCCATAAGACCCATATCCATACAATAAAACATTTGCAGACCCATCAATTTTTGTTTTTTTGTGTCTAGTAATTGTTAATGGAACCATTCTTCCGTCATGAGATTTAAACTCAACTCTCTCAACAATATAGTCATCTTTATTATGACCAGATGGGATCTCTTGTTCTTTAACAAGTTCTTTAGATTTTGTTGCTAAATTATATTTAAACACTCTAGAAGGAGTTTTAGGTGAGGAGTATCCCAAATGAACTTCATCCGTATTTCTATCTTTTTGAGTTAAGCTTACTCCTGGAACATAAACAGATTCATCAGAAAAAATTAATTCTTCTTCAATATTTGTAGAAATATTTTTGACAAATAATTTATCTAGTGCATCTGATGTTTCACCACGAATAATCCAATTTTTAAGGAATGTTAATCCACCAATTAAAACTTCGTCTTTTGCTGGAATATATGTTTTCCAATTTTGATTTTCTAAATTGTCACAAATATCAATTCTAAAGTCTTCAGCATTTTTATTTGTATGATTATAAAATTTACCATCCCATGAATTTACAGAATACAGAACACCTCTTTCTCTTTTAATAATAAGTTTTGGAGATGGATTTAATTCATCTGATTTAAAATAATATTGCTCTGAAGTATTATGGTCAGAAGTATTTATAAAAAAATATTTTTCATCTGAGCTTTTTCCAATTCCTACTGTAAAAGCCTCGCTTTTCTCCTCAAATATTAATTCATCTTTGCCCTCAAAATCACCTATTCTGTGCCTGTATATTGTTCTTGCTCTATGATTTTCATCAAGTTTAGAATAAAAAATATATTTATCATCCAAACTAAATGTTATCCCCCCTGATGTTTCTGCAATTTCTTTTGAAATAATTTTGTTTGTTTTTATATCTCTTAAATAAATTGTATAATATTCAGATCCTTTAATATCTAAAGAGTATCCTAGATATTTATCATTGTTACTTACTTCTAAATCTCCAACCCCAAAATATTCAGTTTTAAGTTTTTCTTTTTCTTTATCTCCATTCCATATTTCCTCAATATTTTCTGAACCAATTTTTTTTCTAAGTTTTATGGAATAATTTCCTTTTTTTGTAGTTTTTGTCCAATACTCATAGGTGTGATCTTTATAGGGCAAAGATTCATCATCTAATTTAATTCTTGCTTTAATCTCATCAAATAATTTTTTTTGGCTATCTTTTGTATCTTTTAAATGATGCTCTGAGTAAGCATTTTCATCTTCTAAATATTTTTTCACTTCAGGATCTAACTTGCTTTTATCTCTGAGAACTTCCAAAATATTATCTTGATGAATCCAGCTGTAATTGTCTTCCCAATCAATATTGTGACAAGTTTTTATCTCTAGTTTTTTTTTAAGTTGTGGTACTTTCATCTAATAAGGAAATATATGAATATTATTATTTATCTACTTGTAATTTTAGTCATCTTATATTTTTTATTAAGGTGGTGGTCAAATATTTCTCCAAAAAAAATGTCCAAAGGAGTAAGGCTGATAACAATTTTGTTATTGGCTTTATTAGCAGTTTTATTTGCTATTGGTGGAAAATTTTTACTTACGTTGCCATTAACTCTTGCAAGTCTTGCCTTAGTTAAACTTAAAGGTTTATCATTGATTCAATTGCTTTCCCTTTATAGGCTTATTCAAACTTTAAGAAATTCTGGAAGATTTTCTTTTAATCAATATCAAAATAATAATTCTTCATCACTATCAATATCAGAGGCATATAAGATTTTAAATTTAGACATTAATAAAAAACCAACTAAAGAAGCTCTAAATAAAGCTTACCAAAAAATTCAAAAAAAAATTCACCCTGATATTTCTCCAGAAACTTCAAGATTATCAGCTATTGTTAATGAAGCCAAAGAGATAGTTCTTAAAGATATTTCTTAATTAATTATTGATAATAGTCTTTTGAAGATCTTATCTGGATTAATTTTGTCTTTACCACGCGTATTGTGAGAAACTGTTATTTCTCCATCAGGAATTATTGGATACATATTTGTGTTGTAAGAACCATAAATTAATGGAGTATCTGCCATAAGTGTAATTGTTTTAATTCCTAATGCTGATGATAAATGTGAGAAACTTGTATCATTGCATATTGCAACATTACAATTTTTAATAACAGGTAAAATTTCTCTTATATTAAGATTGTCTAGGGCAACACATTTTTCTTTAAATTTTGTATTATATAATTCTCTTAAAATTTTTTGTTCATCTTCATTTTTACCCGTAGCTAAAAAAAATCTACATTTTTTTAAATCTTCTAATTTTTCCATTACGTCTAGAAAAGTTTTTGATGGTATTCTTTTTGTTGGACCCGAACCACCAACACCCAACAAAACATTAAGTTCATCATTATTAATATTAAAGTTTACTGCTGTTTTTTGAACTAAACTATTATCAATTTGAATTTCTGGATTATCAATAGTTTCGATATCTAAATATTTTTTTATTATAGCTTTAGCTGGTTCTGTAATGTGTTGATTTTGTTTTTCAAATAAAGGGTATTGAAATATTTCTTTGATACCTGCTAATCTAGAAATTAAATTATATCTCAAAGAAGAATTGAATATAAAAACTTTATCGAAATTATATTTTTTTAGATCACTTGCTAATTTGAAAAATCCTTTAAAACCATCATGTTTTTGATTTATTTTATTGTCTCTTTCTAAGTGAATTATTTCATCAATGTAATTTGTTTGATTTAAAAATTCGTTAGCTTTTGAATTTTCTTTCACCATCAGACTAACTGATACTCCAAATTTTTTTGAAATAGCTTTAATAAAAGGTAGAAAAATTACCGTATCACCTATGCCCATCCTGTTTTGAATAGCTAATATTTTCATAGTTAATTTATAAACTTTACTAATTAATATTTTTATATAAATTTTTACTATGAGTAAAATTAAAGGCATTTATGCGGCCTCAATGTCGATCTTAAATGATGATTTGACGCTTGATATTAAAAAAACCATTCTGCACGCAGAAATGGTTATAGACAATGGTTGTCACGGAGCAGCTATATTTGGAAGTACAGGGCAGGCTCAACTTATACCTGTTTCTGAAAAAATTAATTTGTTAAATCATCTGACTTCAAGCAAACACAAAGAAAAATATATCATAGGCACTGGTTTAAATTCTTTAGGTGAAACAATTAATTTAATGAGAGTTTCTAAATCTTTAGGTTTTAATAGATTCTTAATTATGCCGCCTGCTTACTATAAATATGAAGATAAAGAAGTAATAGAATTTTATAGCAAAATAGTAGAAGTAATTTCTGATTGTGAAATAGTACTATATAATTTTGAAAAACTCTGTGGTTATAAGTTTAGTATTGAATGTATTGAAGAGTTAGTAAAAAAATATCCAAAAAATATTATTGGAGTAAAAGATAGTTCTTACAATCTTTTTGAAAATCTAAAAATTGACGATTTTTCAGTTTTACCTGGATCAGAATCTAAATTATTTAAAGGACTTCAATTAGGATGTTCAGGAATTATCACAGCTACATGCAATGCTACTTCTTCACTGGCAAGAAAGGTATACGATGATTTTAATGATGGAAATGAACAGACAGTAAACCAAAATCTTTGTGAAGTAAGAGCTGAATTCGAAAAATATAATTTAATTTCAGGTTTACACACTTACTTTAGTAAAAAAGAAACATATTATAAAAATCTTTTACCACCACTAAGCATTTTAAATGCTAAAGATGAATCAGATTTAATCAATAATTTAGAAAAATTAAATTTTTCAATAAAAAATACTAAGGCGGCTTAAATGCAATTAGCTAGATTTTTAAATAATGTTTTTAAAAAAGATGGATTTATATTAGTTGACGCTAATTCAAAAAGTTATATCATTGGAAATCCAAAAAGTGAAAACCCTATAAAATTAAAAATTTTAAATAAAAATCTTCATTATAAGTTACTATTTCATCCTGATTTATATTTTGGTGAAGCATATACAGACGGTGAAATAACTATTGAGAATGGAACGCTAACTGATTTTTTGGATCTTTCTCTAATGAATTTTGGAAGAGGAGACTTAAATTTTTTTAGTTATTTGATTAATAGATTAAGAGGTTCATATAGATATTTAACTAATTTCAATTTTATAAAAAAATCTAAGATGAATGTTTCGCATCATTATGATATTTCGGATGATCTTTATGACTTATTTTTGGATCCTAAAAGACAATATTCATGTGCATATTTTAAAAATGAAACAGACACATTGGAAACTGCTCAAAATAATAAAATTCAACATATAATAAAAAAACTTAATATAAAACCAAATCAAAAAGTTTTAGATATTGGATGTGGATGGGGTTCTCTAGCAATAGATATTGCAAAAAGTGCAAACTGTGAAGTAACAGGCATTACACTTTCAGAAAATCAATTTAATTACTGCAAGAAAAGAGCAAAAGAACTTAATTTAGAAAATCAATTAAACTTTAAGTTAATGGATTATAGAGAACTCAATGAAAAATTTGATAGAATAGTCAGTGTTGGAATGTTTGAACATGTAGGAAGAAAATTTTATAAAAAATTTTTTTCACAAGTTGAAAAACTTTTAAAAGATGATGGGGTATCATTAATTCATACTATAGGATCAGTGAATCCTCCAAGAGATCCACATCCATGGATCACTAAGTATATTTTTCCAGGAGGCTATACTCCAAGTTTAAGTGAAGTAACAACACCAATTGAAAAAGCAGGCTTAATTGTTGCAGATATTGAGGTTTTAAGACTTCATTACTCACATACACTAAGACATTGGAAAGAAAATTGTATTACAAATAAAGACAAAATAATTGAAATGTTTGATGAAAGATTTTTCAGGATGTGGGAATTTTATCTTGCTGGTTGTGAGATGGCATTTAAATGGGGTGATCAAGTTGTGTACCAATTTCAATTAACAAAGAATTATTCTTCTACACCTGTTACAAGAGACTATATTTATCAATAAATAATTGGTAAAAACAAACTCCCTTAAAATGAAAAAAAAGAAAAAAAAATTAAAAAAAAGTATTTCTAAAAATCAAAGAAAAACCAAAAAAAAAGTTAAAAAAATATCTAAAAAGTCAAATAAATTTAAGTTTAAAAGTAAATCTGTAAAAAAAATTAATAATCGAACAAAACAAAAAAATAAAAAACAAAAAAAATTAAAAAATTCAAAACAATCAAAAAAAATTTCAAAACAATCTAAATCTACTAAATCACAGAAACCAGATTTTCTTTTAAAGGTAATTAACTTTCAAAATTCTCTAAAGCCTGAATTTAAGTTTAGATTTAATTTTGGTATTGAAAAATATATCCAAGCATTTTTTGATAAAATAGCAGACACAATTTCAGAATATAAAATTCTAAAAAAAGATGAATCAAGAAAATTAAAAATAGAAAAACAAGAAAAAGAAAGATCAGAAAAGATTGAAGCTGCAAAAGAAAAGCAAAAAGAGGCTGAATTAAAAGTTAAATTAAAAGAACAAGCTTTAAAAGATGAAATTAGATTGGAAAAACAAAGAACAAAAGAAATAAAACTATTCTTAAGAAAAGAACAAGCTCTTTTAAGAATTGAACAAGCAGAAAAACAAAAGCAATTTTTACAACAATTAAAATTAGATAAGCAAATTGAAAAGTTTAGAGTTAGAGAAGTTAAAGAATTAGAGAAGTTAGAAAAAATTTCTTTAAGAGAAAAGAGAGAGGATTATGCTGGCTTACAACAAAGAATAGAAAAATTAAAAGAAAAATATCGAATTATCAGAGATCAAAAAATTAGAGAAAGAGTAGAGGCTTTAGGAGTTAAAATTCAAGGAGATGAAGATAGAGAAACACTTTTACAAAAAGAAAAAGAATATACTTTAGCTAGACAAAAAATTGAGTTTGCTCTCGAAAGTTTTTACAGAAGTGCAAGTAGTTTAGTATTTCAATTAAACAAAAGACACATAACAAGACATATGTCTATCTTTAGATGTATAGACAGAAGATTTGAAACAGGAGAAATATTTGTTAAATGGGACGAAGCCTCAGATGATGAATGGCTTTTATTAATTTATATAAAAAATAATTCACCAGATGAAGGAATAGTAATTGAAGACAAAACCAATCCGGAAAAAAATATTTCTCATGAGTTTAAAAATAATGAAATATTTAAGGCCTCAGATACTATGGTTGATGCTCTTACGCAGTTAATCGCAAGAAAAAGAGCCAAAAATATCAATTAAGTTATCATAAATAATTAAGTATCATTAAGAATGTTATTTTCTTCAATACTAATGATTATTTTATATCTAGTATTAAAATATGTTCTTGAATGGATAAGGTATTTTAACAATCTCGACTCTAGATTAGGCCAATCTACATGGCGATGGAGTTATGATTATCCCGTAGAAGGTGAGAGGGATATTTCAGATCTAGATGATAAAACTTTTGTCAGGCTGAGGAGAAAAAGAAATAGAGTTATAACTCTTATGTATTCAATTTTATTAATTATGTTTTTATTATCTATGTCTTTACTTAGTGAATTTTTAATATTTTTTTTAACTTAGTTTTTTAAGTTGTTTCTTATTTTTTAAATATAAAAAAAAGGCAATTATTTCATACCCATATTTAAAGATTGTGAAAATTATTGGTAGTTTGAAAAATTTATATAAAAATTTATATTTTGGAATTTTTTTCCAAACATAAAGAAATGCCTCTGCACCTTGAATAATTTTACCATTCTCCTTGACATGCAATCTTCTTAATAATTCTTTATCATTTCTAGATGTTTCTTTTTCAGCATCTGGGTTATTTGTTATATCTATCCAGTCAATATCTTTGATATTTTCTTTTTTATATAAGTTAATCTCTGATCTACAGATTTTACAAGAGTTATTAAAAAATACTTTCATTTAACAATAATTAACTTTTAGTAATAAATTGTACATGCGTAAAATGATCAGTTGAAAATTATAAACAAACCACTATTTAAGATGAATGAGTAATTTCTTTAACAAATCTGATCTAACAAGACAAGATACAGATAAAATAGTATCTGAAACACTAAATAATTGTGATGATGGTGAACTTTATTTAGAGGAGTCTAAATCAGAGTCAATCTTGTTAGATGACAATAAAATAAAAAGCTCAAACTATAGTTCTGATTTAGGATTTGGCTTCAGAGCTATTTCAAACGAGGTTGTTGCTTATTCATATTCAAACGAAATATCAAAAGATTCACTAAAAAATTCCTCAGAAAATCTTAAATCAACTCTTAAATCAATTAAAGGCACATATAATCATGAAATTCCAAAATCTAATAAAAAATTTTATAAAGATATTAATCCAATTGAACAAAAAACTTTAGACTCGAAATTAGAAGTTTTAAATAGAGTAAATGATTTTTTAAGAAAAAAAGATGGATCAGTAAAACAAGTGACTGCTAGTTTTGCTGGTGAGCAAAAATCAATTGAAATTATTCGATCAGGTGGAGAAGCGCTCACCGATGTACGTCCATTAATTAGATTTAATGTCTCTGTAATGTTGGAAAAAAATGGAAGAAAAGAGACGGGAGTATATGGAATTGGTGGCAGACAATCTTATGATGATTATTTAAAAAATGATAATTGGAAAAATGTTTGTGAAGAGGCTTTTAGAATTGCATCAGTAAATTTAGAAAGCAAACCAGCACCTGCTGGTGAGATGAAAGTAGTCTTAGGACCTGGTTGGCCTGCTATATTAATTCATGAAGCGATTGGTCATGGTCTAGAAGGAGATTTTAATAGAAAAAAAACATCAGCATTTCACGATCTTATGGGAGAAAAAGTTGCAAGTGAGGGAGTAACAATTGTTGATGATGGTACGATAGATAATAGAAGAGGTAGTTTAACTATTGATGATGAGGGAACGCCAACTGAGCGAACAGTTTTAATTGAAAATGGTATTCTTAAAAATTTTATGCAAGACAGGCACAATGCAAGATTAATGAATACAAGATCAACTGGATCTGGAAGAAGAGAAAATTATAGACATATTGTTTTGCCAAGAATGAGAAATACAATGATGTTAAGTGGCAATCAAACTCAAGATGAAATGATCAAATCTGTTGATAAAGGAATTTTTGCAGTAAGTTTTGGAGGTGGCCAGGTGGATATTACATCTGGAAAATTTGTATTTAATTGCACTGAGGCTTACGAAATAAATAATGGTAAAATTGGATCTCCAATTAAAGGTGCAACACTTATTGGTGATGGACCATCAATACTTAAAGAGGTATCGATGGTAGGAAATGATATGATGTTAGATCCAGGCATAGGAACTTGTGGAAAAGCAGGACAAGGAGTTCCTGTTGGAGTTGCTCAACCTTCAATTTTGATCGATAAAATGACAGTTGGTGGAACAAAACTTTAAAGTATTATGGTTAAGGATCAAGAATTTCTAAAATCTAAAGCTTCATATTGTATAGATTTGGCAAAAAAAATGGGAGCAACTGATGCAAGTGTTACAGTTGGTCACTCAATTTCAGAAACAGTTAATTTTAGAAATAAATCCCTAGAAGCCTCAGATAGATCAGATGGATTGGCATTAAGTATAGAAACTTATTTAGGTAAAAGAAGATCATCAATTTCATCATCAAATTTACTAGATGAAAATATAAAAACTTTAATTGAAAAGTGCTTTGAAACTACAAAAATTACACCAGAGGATGAATTTAATTCTTTGCCTGATAAAAATTTATTAGCCAAACAAATTAGTAGTCTTAATTTGTATGATGAAACAAGATTCGAAAACGATAAAAAAATAAAATATTTAAAGGATTTAGAGGAATCTGCTTCATCAGATAATCAAATCATAAATACAGAGTCTAGTTTCACTGAAAATAAATCAAATTTTATATTAGCTAATAGTGACGGTTTTTGTCACGGTTATAAAACTTCTTCTTTTGCAGCCTCTTGTGTAACAGTTGCAAAAGATGAAAATAGCATGGAAAGAGATTACGAGTTTTCTAGCAAACGTCATTTGTCTGATATTAAGCAAGCAACATATCTTGGAAATAAAGCCGCCAAGCAAGCTATTAAAAAATTGAGTCCTAAAAAAATTGGAAGTGAGAAGATCAGCATAATTTTTGATAAAAGAATTTCAAAGGGAATGTTAAGTGCTTTTGCAAGTGCAATATCCGCTTCCGCAATTGCAAGAGGTACTTCATTTTTAAAGGATAAAATTGATGAACAGGTTTTTGCTAATTCGATAAATGTAATTGATAAACCCGATATAATTAAAGGTATGGGTTCCCAAAACTTTGATTCAGAGGGTGTAAACTCAAATACATTACAACTTATAGAGGATGGAATACTTAAAAATTATCTTGTCGACACATATAATGGAAAAAAATTAAATCTAAAATCAAATGGAAGAAGTGGTGGAACTACCAATTTATATTTTGAAAAAGGAAATATAAGCTATGAGGATCTTATGAAAAAAAATTCAAGAAGTCTTTATATTACCGAAACTATTGGTCATGGGTCTAATATTGTAACTGGAGATTATTCAGTAGGTGCAACTGGTTTTTTAGTTGAAGACGGAGAATTTAAATATCCTGTAAATGAAATAACAATTGCTGGTAATTTTAAGGATATGTTCAAAAATATTATTTTAGCTAATGATTTAGAATTCGAATATTCAGTCAATTCACCAACTATGATGATAGAAGGTATGACTGTTGCGGGAAAATGAGTAGTTGTTGTGTAATTGGCTCTGGAATTTCTGGAGCAACAATAGCCAATTTGTTAAGTAAAAAAAATTCTGTACACATTTATGACAAAGCTCGAGGTCCAGGTGGTAGATCTTCTTTTAAAAGATTAAGTAAGTCAAAAGGATTTGACCACGGGGCACAATATATTTCTCCAAAAACAATTAAATTTAAAAAATTTATTACAAATTTACGTAAAAAAAAAATTCTAAAAAAATGGGGCGGCAAACATGTTTTTTTACATAAGTTAAAAAAAGAAAATAAAAATCATATTAAAATAATTGGCTGCAAAGGCAACAATGATATTAGCAAACATTTAGTAAAGAATATAAATTGTAATTTTCAAAGTGAGTTAGAGAAGATTAAATTTGAAAACAAAAAATGGAAGCTAGTCTTTAAGAACAATAAAACAAAATATTATGATAAATTAGTATTAACTTGCCCATTTCCACAATTAAAAAAATTATCAAAAAAATTTATTAAGGATCCATTCATTAAGAAAAAAATCAAAATGGATGCAAATATTACAGTAATGATTGAAATTAAAAAAACAAATAAAAACATATCAAGTTACTTATTTGACGACAAAATTTTAGGGTGGGCCGCTAAAGAAAATAGTAAAAAAAGATTTAAAAGTAAAAATGATTTATGGACTTTACAAAGTACAAACCTATGGGCAAATAAAAAAATAAATAAAAATAGAGAAAATAAAGAAAAAAATTCAAAGATTTTAATTGATCGATTTTTTAAACTTACTGGAATTAAAAAAACAAAAATATTAACTTCATTAAATCATGGTTGGAAATATTCTTCAAATTCTAGATCTTTAAAAATTAAAAGTTATTGGAGTAATAAATTAAATTTAGGAGTGTGTGCAGATTGGTTTGTGGGTCCTAGAGTAGAGGCTGGATGGATAAGTGCAAACGACCTTTATAAAAAAATAAATAAATAATTTTATTCAAGATTTTTTAAGCGATACTCCCAATTTCCCATTCTTTCATATGTGACTTTGACAATAACTGAAGTTTTTTTATCAAGCCAAATGTCAAAATTTAATCTTTTATCTTCTGGAAGAGACATATCTTTAGATGTGAGTTTGAAATGATCTGTTTCGTATTGTTTGCCATTAATTGAAATATTTTCCTTACTAATAAAAGTAACTATTTGTTCTTTTATACTTCCAGAAATAGGACTTATTTGGCTTTCTGCTTGTAAAATTTTATGACTCCACCAATTTCCAATAATATTTTTAACTGAAGCTTCACCTGAATATGAAGATCCTTTAATATCAAACTTTTCATTATTTTTATCTAGTTTTAAGTTTACAAATTTTTCTTTTTTATTTTGAAGTGTCTTTGATTGAAAAGATATTAATTTATCTTTTAAATAAATTTCTTCTCCATATCCCTCTACTTTAAATATTGTTGCAGATAGTAATTTTACTTCAAATTTATATTGATTTTTTACTATTGTTTTTTCATCATCTCTTTTAAAATAATAATTGTTATATCCAATTACTTCATCATTTCTTAAGATCTCCATTTCTATTTTGTCAAATTTGTTATAATGACCTATATGAGCTAGAGAAATTGATGAGAAAAATATAACAAGTAAAATAACTGCACACTTTTTCATTTGCTGGTTACAATATTAGATTTCTTCATTAATAGATATAACTTATTACAATTATGTTTTTAAAAATAAAAAAAATTCCAAAAGTAAAATGGAGCTCAGAAAAACCATTTAATTTTAAACCAAAGTTTTCTACATTTTTTTTCTTATGTTTTGGTTTGTCTTTATTTGGATTGGGTGAAGGATTGTTAATTGTTTCATTTACAGGAGCCTCTCCTTGGAGTGTTTTGGCCCAAGGTATTTCCTTAAATGTTAATTTAAGTATTGGAACTATCACATTATTAATAAGTATTGCTGTTTTAATTTTATGGATGCCTCTTGGGCAAAAACCAGGGATGGGTACAATATTTAATGCATTGATAATTGCAATTATGATTGATCTTTGCATTAAATATGTTCCGACACCATCAAATTATATTTATCAATTATTATTAGCTGTAATTTCTGTAATCATGGTTGGAATAGGTGGAGGTATTTACTTGGTATCTAATTTAGGAGCCGGTCCTAGAGATGGATTAATGATAGGATTACAAAAATTAACTAATTTTCCTATAGCTGTTGTAAGAGGAACATTAGAAATTTCAGTTGTTAGTATTGGGTGGTATTTAGGAGGAACAGTTGGGGTTGGAACTTTATTATTTGCATTTGGCATAGGTCCTTGCGTTGCTTTAGGACTTTATTTAGTTGATAAAACTTTTGATTAGGCTGCAGCTATAGCTTTTTCGCTTTTTTTTCTTTCGTGTGGATCAAGAATTGCTTTTCTTAATCTACAAGAGTCTGGTGTTATCTCTAAAGCTTCATCAGTATTAAGCATACTTAATTGTTCAGCAATAGACATTGTTCTAACGGGTGTAAGCACAACATTTTCATCTGTACCTTGAGTTCTCATATTTGTTAACTTTTTACCTTTCATAACATTGATTATCATATCACCAGGCTTAGGTGAAAGACCAACTATCATTCCAGGATAAACAGCATCATTATGAGTTACAAACATTTCTCCTCTTGCTTGTAGGTTAAATATTGCGAATGCAACTGCTTTTCCTTTTTCCATAGAGATTAAAGCTCCATTTCTTCTACCTTCCATCTCTCCTTCAAAAGAACCATAGCTATGGAATATTCTGTTGATCACTCCATTTCCTTTTGTAAGTGTAAGAAATCTACTTGTGTAGCCCATTAAACCTCTAGTAGGCGCATGAAAAATTAATCTTTTTTTATTGGTTCCAGTATCTTTTAATTCTATTAGTTTACCTTTTCTTCTATTCATTGAGTCAATTACTTTTGAAGAATGCTCTTCATCAAGGTCCATAGTAATTTCTTCAATTGGCTCAAGTTTATTTCCACTTCCGTCAGTTTTATATAATACTTTTGGAGGACTAACTGTCATTTCAAAACCTTCTCTTCTCATTTGTGTTAAAAGAATTTCCAACATCAACTCACCTCTACCACTCACAACAAAAGAGTCTTTTTCTTCATTTTCAGAAAATGTAATTCCAACGTTATTTTGAGCTTCTTGAACCAATCTATCTCTTATTTGCGTACTTGTTAGTTTTTTACCTTCAGTTCCAGCTAAAGGTGAAGTATTTACTGTAATTGTAATTGACATTGTAGGTGGATCTATCGGAGTGGCAGGGATAGGCTTGTTAACTTCTAGGTCACATATGGTATCAGCAACATTTGCTTTTTCTAATCCAGCAACAACAACAATATCCCCAGCTTCACCAACATCTATCGGAACTTTTTTAGTTCCTTCATATCTAAAAATTTTAGTTAATTTTCCTTCATCAACTTTTTCACCATTTAAATTAATTGCTTTTATAGATTGATTAGCTTTCGCAGTCCCCTGTGTAATTCTTCCAACTAAACTTCTACCTAAAAAACTGTCTGCATAAAGTAGTGTTGATAACATTGCAAAAGGTTTAGTTTTGTCTAGTTGAGCAGGTTTTACATGATCAATAATTAAATCTAATAAAGGATTTAAATTTTCTCTTGGTCCATCAACGTCTTGATCTGCCCAACCAGATCTTCCGCTTGCATATATAACTGGAAAATCTAATTGTTCTTCATTTGCATCTAAGCTAACAAATAAATCAAATGTTTCATCTAAAACTTCATTAGCTCTTTGATCTGCTTTGTCTAGTTTATTTATTACAACAATTGGTTTTAATCCTTGTTTTAAAGCTTTTGATAATACAAACTTTGTTTGAGGCATTACACCTTCTGCAGAGTCTATCAATAAAAGAGCACCATCAGCCATACTTAAAACTCTTTCTACTTCTGCAGCAAAATCTCTGTGGCCTGGAGTATCAATTATATTTATTCTTGAATTATTCCAATTAATTGAAGCAGGTTTAGCTAAAATTGTAATTCCTCTTTCTTTTTCGAGCTCGCCCGAGTCCATTAATCTTTCATCAACTACTTCATTGTCTCTAAATGAACCACTTTGTTTCATTAAATTATCAATTAGAGTAGTTTTGCCATGATCAACATGGGCTATGATAGTGATGTTTCTGATATTATTGCTCATAAATTCTGGCTCTTATACATATTTAAAAGGATATTAAAACTCAAAAAAACTCATAACTGGCTTGAATAATTTTCAAAATTCAGGATTAATTTGTCTTTTTTTGCTTATCTTT
Source organism: uncultured Pelagibacteraceae bacterium (assembly GCA_902588895.1). Classification (GTDB taxonomy): domain Bacteria; phylum Pseudomonadota; class Alphaproteobacteria; order Pelagibacterales; family Pelagibacteraceae; genus Pelagibacter. Next base: position 9,696 of record CACIRC010000001.1, on the reverse strand, counting down.
TTTAAGTTTTCTTTTTTCTTTAAAGCTCAATTTAGGTTTTTTTTTAACACTAGAGTCTTTAAATGATTTACCGCTATATCTTTTTGACATAATTCTACTTTACATAAAAAAAAGGCCATCTTGAGATGGCCTTTTAGAATTTATTTAAAAAAAAGGTGATTACATACCCATTCCACCCATTCCTCCCATGCCGCCCATACCACCAGGCATTCCACCAGGCATTCCGCCAGCGGAATCTTTTTCCTCTGGTTTGTCAGCGATCATTGCTTCTGTAGTCACTAATAATCCAGCAATTGAAGCAGCATCTTGTAGAGCAGTTCTTACAACTTTGACTGGGTCTATAATACCTTTTGCGAACATATCACAATATTCTTCACTTTGAGCATCGTACCCGTGAGTTTTTTTCTTTTGCTCTAATAATTTACCAACTACTACTGAACCATCTACACCGGCATTTTTAGTAATTTGTCTAATCGGAGATTCCAATGCTTTTCTCACAAGGTCCACACCAGCTTTTTGGTCATCACCTTTTGCTTTAACTTTATCAAGTTCTTGAGCAGCATAAAGAAGAGCACAGCCACCACCTGTTACAATACCTTCTTCAACAGCAGCTCTAGTTGCATTTAAAGCATCCTCAACTCTGTCTTTTCTTTCCTTAACTTCAACTTCTGTAGCGCCACCAACTTTTATAACCGCAACTCCACCAGCTAACTTAGCAAGTCTTTCTTGAAGTTTTTCTCTATCGTAATCAGAAGTAGTTTCATCAACTTGTTGTTTTATAGAAGCACATCTAGCTTCAATGTCAGACTTTTTACCACTACCATTTACAATAGTACTATTGTCTTTATCCACTTTTATTTTTTTACATGATCCAAGATCATCAATTTTAACGTTTTCAAGTTTGATACCTAGATCTTCAGATATTACCTGACCACCTGTTAAAATGGCGATGTCCTCAAGCATAGCTTTTCTTCTATCACCAAAACCTGGAGCTTTAACGGCTACAACTTTTAAACCACCTCTCAGTTTGTTTACTACCAAAGTTGCTAAAGCTTCTCCCTCAACATCTTCAGAAATAATCATCAGTGGTCTACCAGCTTGTACAACGGCTTCTAAAAGCGGAACCATTGGCTGTAAATTAGTTAATTTCTTTTCATGCAATAATATGAAAGGGTTATCTAATTCTGTTGTCATCTTATCGCTATTAGTAATAAAGTATGGTGATAAATATCCTCTATCAAACTGCATACCTTCAACAACATCAAGTTCGGTTTCAATACCTTTATTTTCCTCAACAGTAATAACTCCCTCGTTTCCAACTTTTTGCATAGCTTTTGCAATCATAGTTCCAATTTCTTTATCACCATTTGCTGATATTGTACCAACTTGAGCAATTTCATCACTGTCTTTTACTTTTTTTGCAGATGCAACAAGGCTATCTTTTACTGTTTCTACAGCAGCATCAATTCCTCTTTTTACATCCATTGGATTCATGCCAGCTGTAACATACTTCACACCTTCTTTAACAATAGCTTGTGCAAGTATAGTTGCAGTAGTTGTTCCGTCACCAGCTTCATCATTAGTTTTGCTAGCAACTTCTTTAACCATTTGTGCACCCATGTTTTCAAATTTATCTTCAAGGTCTATTTCTTTAGCAACTGATACACCATCTTTTGTAATTCTAGGCGCTCCATAAGATTTATCCATTACAACGTTTCTTCCTTTAGGTCCTAAAGTTACTTTAACAGTATCAGCCAAGATGTTTACACCTCTAATCATTGCTGATCTTGCTTCAGCATCAAATTTAACAACTTTTGCCATTATATTTCTCCTTTAAATTAAATTACTTACTTGAAATACCCATAATGTCTGACTCTTTCATTATGCTGTATTCTTTACCATCAATTTTGACTTCAGTTCCTGACCATTTGCCAAATAAAACTTTATCACCAACTTTAACATCCATTGGAATTATTTTTCCATCTTCAGTTTTTGCTCCACCACCTACAGCAACTACTTTACCTTCTTGAGGTTTTTCTTGAGCTGAGTCTGGTATGATTATTCCACCAGCAGTTTTTTCACTGCTGTCTAATACTTCGATTAACACTCTATCGTGTAACGGCTTAAACTTCATAAATTCTCCTTTAAAAAACTTTATAAATATGTGCTTCATATAGATATTTCATCAACTATTTCAAGATTAGAAACCATTTAGAATTTGAAAAGTGCTAGTAAAATCTAGAATTTATGGTTTATACCTTAAAATATGACCAAAAATTTAGATTTAAACGGCTTACAATCAATTGCTGATAATTATGATCTTTTTTATATAGACTTATGGGGTGTTGTTCATAATGGGGTTGTCCTTAATGAAAAAGCAATAGTTGTTTTAAATGAACTTTTAAAAAAAAAGAAAATGCTAGTACTTTTAACAAACGCCCCAAGACCAAATAAAACTGTTCAAAATTTTTTAGAAAAGATGGGCATGGATAAAGTACTCAGAGATCATGTATTTACATCAGGAGAGGCAGCATTGAATTATTTGAAAAAATCTTACTTATCGAAAAAGTTTTATCATATAGGTCCACCCAGAGATTTTGATTTATTTTATTTATTTGAGAAAAATAAGTGTAAAGATATTAGTGATAGTGAATATTTATTGTGTACAGGGTTATTTGATGACCATGATAAGGATTTAAAATTTTATAAAGATTTACTTGAAAAACATATTGCCAAAAAAATGATTTGTACAAATCCCGATTTAATCGTTGATCGTGGCGAAGCTAGAGAGTTGTGCGCAGGTTCTGTCGCAATGGTTTTTGAAAAAATGGGTGGAGAAGTTGTATATTTTGGAAAACCACATGAAGAGGTATATAATCAGTCAGTTGACAATAAAAATAAAAAAATATTAGCAATTGGTGATAATTTAAATACTGATATCAGAGGTGCAAATCTTTTGAATTATGATTCTTTATTAATTAGTAACGGAATACATAAAAATGAAATAAAAAACAAAGGTATCCAAGATGTTTCAAAAGAGTATGAAGCGATAGTCAATTTTATTCAATCAGATTTAAAATGGTAAAACACTATACAAATTTTAATATTAAAAAATTACACAGAGGATCAATTATTTTAATAGGTAATTTTGATGGTTTACATCTGGGACACCAAAAATTGTTCCAATTAGCACAGTCATATAAGAAAAAGTATAATTTAAAAATTGGTGTTGTTAACTTTGATCCAATGCCAAAAATGTTTTTTAACAAAAAATTAAAAAATTTTCGGCTTTCTAATATTGATCAAAAAATTAAGCTACTTAGTAACTTGAAGATAGATTTTGTTATTACAAAAAAATTTGATAAAAAATTTTCAAAAACTAAAGCGTTAAACTTTATTTCCCAGATTTTAAATAAAAAATTAAGTTCCAAATTTATTTTTGTTAGTAATAATTTTAGATTTGGAAACAAAAGAGAAGGAAATGTTAATTTACTAAAAAAATACGAACAATTGTTTAATTATAAAGTTGTTAAACCTGAGCCATTAATTAAAAGCAAAAAGATCGTATCATCATCTTTAATAAGAAATCTTTTAGAAAAGGGTCTTTTGACTAAAGCTAATAATCTTTTAAAAAGAAACTGGACGATACAAGGAGTAGTTAAAAAGGGAAGACAAGTAGGAAAAAAAATTGGTTTTCCAACATGTAATATAGATATTCAGGATTATGTTTTAGCAAAACCAGGAGTTTATGCAGTCAAGGTTTTGAGAAAAAATAGTGACAAATATCTTAAAGGAATTGCCAATCTTGGATATAGACCAACATTTAATCAGAAAAAAATATTATTAGAAGTTCATATATTTAATTTTTCTGGAAATCTTTATAATAAGCTTTTATCAGTAGAGTTTATAAAGTTTATTAGGAAAGAGAAAAAATTTAGAAATGTTAACCAATTAAGAGTTCAAATAAAAAAAGATTTAAATATTGCACAAAATACAAAATGACTAAATCACAAATAAATCTGCCAAAAACAGCTTTTTCCATGAAAGCTAACCTACCTACTAGAGAACCAGAAATTCTTGAATATTGGAAAAAAATAAATCTTTACGATCAGTTAAGAAACGAAAGTAATGGAAGAGAAAAATTTGTTTTACATGATGGGCCCCCTTACGCAAACGGAAATATACACATGGGAACAGCTCTTAACAAAATCCTTAAAGATATAATTGTAAAATTTCATCAAATGGACGGTAAAGACTCTATTTATGTTCCGGGCTGGGATTGCCATGGCTTACCAATTGAATGGAAAATCGAGGAGCAGTATAAAAAAAATAAAAAAAATAAAAATGAAGTTCCAATAGTTGAGTTTAGAAAAGAATGTAGAATATTTGCTGAGAAGTGGATTGAAGTTCATAAAAGTCAATTTAAAAGATTAGGTGTTGTAGGAGATTGGGAAAATTATTACTCCACAATGAGTTTTGATGCTGAAGCTCAAATTGTTAGAGAACTTGGTAAATTTTTAAAAGAAGGAAGTTTATATAAAGGTTTTAAACCTGTGTTATGGTCAACGGTTGAGAAGACTGCACTTGCAGATGCTGAGGTAGAATATCAAGATCATAAGTCAGATACGATTTACACTTCATTTAAAGTTAAATCATCTAATTTAAAAGATTTAGTTGGAAGTGAAGTAGTTATTTGGACAACAACTCCATGGACAATACCAGCCAATAAAGCTTTAGCATATAACGAGTCTCTTGATTACATAATATTAGAAATAAATGACGATGGTGATTTTAAAAATAGAAAAATTGTTATTGCAGACGCTTTGCTAGAGTCAGTCGTTAAAGATTGTAAATTAAATAATTTTAAAAAAATTCATACCTTTAAAGGAAAAGAATTTAATAACGCTATTTGTTCTCACCCTTTTTTAAATCTTGGTTATAATAATGATATTCCAATGCTTGAGGCTAGATTTGTAACTACTGAGCAAGGAACTGGAATAGTTCATTGCGCACCGAGTCACGGACCTGATGACTTTAATCTTTGTTTGAATAACGGTATAAAAGCTATAGAAACAGTAGATGGAGATGGAAAATATACGAACAATGTGAAATTGTTTGAAGGAATTCATATTTTTAAAGCAAATCCAATTGTAATTGAAAAACTCAAAGAGCAAAAAAATTTATTATTGAATGGTGAGTTGGTTCATTCATACCCACATTCATGGAGGTCTAAGGCTCCACTTGTTCATAGAGCTACACCACAGTGGTTTATTTCTATGGAGAGTCATCAACTAAGAGATAAAGCATTAAAAGCTATTGATGAAACAACTTTTTATCCAAGCAAAGGTAAAGAAAGATTAAAATCTATGATTGAAACAAGACCTGATTGGTGTGTTTCAAGACAAAGAGTTTGGGGTGTGCCTCTTCCAATTTTTGTTAATAAAAAAACAAAAGAAATTTTAATTGATGATGAGGTTATTGAAAATATTGCTTCTATTTACGAAAAAGAGGGTTCAGATTGTTGGTTTTCAGATGATCCTCAAAGATTTTTAGGTGATAAATATAAAGCTGAAGATTATGAAAAATTAAGTGATATTGTTGAAGTTTGGTTTGATAGTGGGTCCACTCATTCATTTGTTTTAGAAAAAAGAGATGATTTAAAATGGCCAGCATCAATGTATTTAGAGGGATCAGATCAACATAGGGGTTGGTTTCATTCATCATTATTAGAATCCTGTGGAACTAGAGGCAAAGCTCCATTTGAATCAATTTTATCTCATGGTTTTGTTGTGGACGGTAAAGGATTAAAAATGTCGAAATCTTTAGGAAATGTAATTGCTCCTGAAGATATATTAAAAAAATATGGTGCTGATATTTTAAGAATCTGGGTAGCCTCATCAAATTATGCAGAGGATTTAAGAATAGATTACTCCATATTGGATCAACATGCTGACTCATACAGAAAAATTAGAAATACATTTAGGTACTTACTTGGAAATATAAATGATAATTTTGAAACTATAAATTTAGATAAATTTGATTTGAGTGAATTACCTGAACTAGAGCAGTTTATGCTGCATAAAATTTTTGAATTAAATGAAAAATTTAAAAAATATTTTAAAAATTATGATTTTCATAATTTATATAAAGAATTGCTAAATTTCTGTACTGTTGATCTATCTGCTTTTTATTTTGATATCAGAAAAGATAATTTGTATTGCGATAACAAAGAATCAAAAAAAAGAAAATCTACAATTAAAGTACTTAATATTATCTTAAATACACTTTTAAAATGGTTTGCTCCAATATTATCTTTCACAACAGAAGAAATTTATAAATTATTAATGAATGACCAAAAAAGTATTCATTTGGAAAAATTTATTGAAATTCCTAATAAATTTAAAAATCAAAAAATTAATGAAAAATGGATTGAATTAATTAAAATTAGGAATATTTGTAATATTAGTATCGAGGAAAAAAGAGCCAATAAAGAAATTGGATCAAGTTTAGAGGCAGATTTAAAAATACAAATTGATAAAAAATTAAAAGCAATTACTGAAAATATAGATTTTTCTGAGCTTTGTATTACATCAAAAGCAAAAGTTGATTATCAAGATGGTATAGATACAAGCGCAATTACAAGTAGGGCCAAAGGTTTTAAGTGTCCAGTATGTTGGAAAATAAATGAGGTTTCTTGTCCAAGACATTCTTAATGATCTCAAAAAATTTAAATAAAAACGTTTTTATAAACTTATTCATTATTTTATTAATTTTTTTTGCAGATAGATTATCAAAAATTTATGTAATTAATCTTGATAAAAAAGTATTTGGAAATGAAATGTTTTCCTCAAAATATTTAAATATTAATTTGATCTGGAATGAAGGAATTGCTTTTGGACTCTTAGCGTTTAATGAAAAAAATCTTTATGATATTTTAACAATAATAATATTTTTGATAATTATATTTATTTTTTTTTTGATTTTTAAGAGTTCTGGCTTTAAAAAATTTTCTTTGTTAATGATTGTAAGTGGGGCTATTGGTAATTTTTATGATCGAGTCGTTTTTAAAGCTGTGCCTGACTTTATAGATTTTCATGTTGGAAATTTTCATTGGTTTATTTTTAATATTGCAGACATATTCATTACAATAGGTGTAATTTTTATGATATTAATTGAACTAACTTCAAATAATAAGGAATTCAGAAAATGAAAAATTTAAAAATTTACATTTTAATGAAATTAATCTTCATATTATTTGTCTCATGCTCGACCGTTAAAGATGGATTTAAAAATCAAAAAAAAAACAATTCTGATGAGTTTTTAGTTGAAAAAAAATCTCCATTAATAATGCCGCCTGATTATAAAGAATTGCCATTGCCAAAGATAGAAAATGAACAAGGAAATAATAGTAGTGGTGAGGAGATGGTTAAATCTTTGATTATTAACCAGAGCAATAATGATACAAGCGAGGAAAAACAAAATTCTACCACCAATGAATTTGAAAATAATATTTTAAATAAGATTAAGAAAAATTAATGTTAACTAAAAGAATTAACTTCGTTAATTTTAAAAAAAAATATAAAAAAAAAAGTATTGAGATAAGACTTAAAAATCTAATAAAGAAAAAAAGTGATTTAATTAATTCACTTTCAGTAAATTATAAAGATAGTTACAACAAAAATTTATTAAAAAAATTCAAAAATTCAAAATATTTTAGAATTATAGGTATGGGCGGTTCTATACTTGGAACTCAAGCAATTTATAACTACCTTAATGACAAAATTAAAAAAAAATTTTTTTTTATAAACAATTTACAAACTGTAGAAAAAAAATTTAAAAAAAAAGGCTTTACAAACTTAGTTGTTTCAAAGTCAGGAACAACTATAGAAACAATAGTGAACTCTAATATTTTATTAAAAAAAAGAGATAAAAATATTTTCATTACAGAAAATAAAAAAAATTATCTTTATCTTTTAGCACAAAAGCTAAAATCAGAAATTGTGCATCACAATAATTTTATTGGAGGAAGATATTCGGTATTATCTGAGGTAGGAATGTTGCCCGCTGAATTGATGGGTTTAAGTTCAAAAAACTTTAGACAGTTTAATTTTTTAATTAAAAATAAAAAATTTTTAAATTCTTTAGTCTACAATGTCGGTTCAATTCTTTTTTATATTAAAAATAAAAAATACAATTCAATTATAATTAATTATGATGAAACTGCAGAAGATATATTTAAATGGTACCAACAATTAGTTGCTGAAAGTTTGGGTAAACATAAAAAAGGTATATTGCCAATTGTTTCTAACATGCCAAAGGATAATCATAGTGTGATGCAGTTATATCTTGATGGATTTAAGAATAATTTTTTTACTTTTTTTTATACACATAAAAATAAATCAAAAAAACTAAATAAATCTAATTTATTATTGCCACTAGAACTTATAGAGAATAAAAATATATCCAATATTTTGTTTGCTCAAAAAAAAGCAACTGAGAACGTTTTTAATAAAAAAAATATTCCATTTAGAAGTTTTGAAATAAAAAAAAGAAATGAAAAAACTTTAGGAGAATTATTTTGTTTTTTTATATTGGAAACAATTTTGTTGGGTCAAGCATTAAATTTAAATCCTTATGATCAACCGGCTGTTGAATTAATTAAAAAAGAGACAAAAAAAATTTTAATTTAAAGATAAAATTATTATTTTTGATATTCCATAAATTTTTTCTTCAACAACACTGAATCCAGTAGGAAAAATATCTTTTTCTTTTTTATGTCTATGAATTATAATAATCCCGTCTTTATTAAGTATTTTATAATTTTTAATATTTTCAAATAAAGTATTTATCTTTTTATCTTTATATGGAGGATCTAAAAAAATAACGTCAAATTTGTCTTTTAAATTATTAAAAGTAACTTCGCTGTAAACATTACTTGTAAAGATTTCATAATTTTGTGTTGATTTTAAATTGGATAGATTTTTTTTCAATACAGATAACACTTCATCGTAGTTCTCAATAAAAACTACTTTTTTAACCCCCCTTGATAAACACTCCAATCCAAATGATCCAACTCCACTAAATAAATCCAATATATATGCGTTTATTAAATCAATCTCAAATTTATTTGAATGTTTGATAATATTAAAAATAGATTCTTTAGTTAAATCTTTTAATGGCCTTGTTTTATTATCTCTGGGTTCTAAAATTTTTTTACCTTTAAAAAGACCTGAAATTATTCTCATTACTTTGTGACTTTGTATCCAATATCTCTTCTATAGAAACCATCACTCCAATTTAATTTTTTTAGATTATAAAGTATATTTTTTTTTGCTAAATTAAAATCTTTCGAAATAGCAACAAAGTTTAAAACTCTACCACCAATCGCGTAGATTGTATTATCTTTTTTTAAAGTACCAGCGTGAAAAATAAATTCATTTTCACTTAATATAATTTTTTCTAAATTTCGAATTTTAATATTTTTTTTTATTTCTTCAGGATACCCTTTTGAACAAAGAACAATACAAAGGCTTTTTTTATTCAACCATTCTAAATTAATTTCGTTTAATTTTTCTTCACAACAAGCATTTAATATTTCTAAAAAATCTGTTTTTAGTCTAGGCAATATAGTTTGACATTCTGGATCTCCCATTCTTACATTATACTCAATCAGATAAGGTTCATTATTAACAATCA